>JBNKKC010000176.1:0-39353 GCA_050291625.1 Desulfobacteraceae bacterium | reverse complement strand
TTATCGATATCAACGCCGGCATCGGCATAGGTCAAGGGCTTATCCATATTTACTCCCAATCGCCATCCCATCCGAAAGCATTCAACCGGTGGGTGGAGAGAAAAGGCATGCATGTCACTGGTACATCGCTCGAACGCTCTTGAAACAAGCTACCCATAAACTGACACCATTTAAAAGTCAAAACAAAATTTTTGACATTTCCTAAATCCTTTTATACGGTTAGCGCCGATCAGGAGTCGCTTGGCGCCAAGGGTCAGCATCTTTATTTCAAGCAGGCACCAGGATTGGACCGAAATCTTTTCACAATGTTTTTGGGAGCATCATGACACAATTTGCCAGACTCGACCGCCTGCCGCCGTATGTCTTTGCGCAGGTCAATGAGATCAAAATGGAAGCCAGACGTGCCGGCCAGGATATCATCGATCTGGGAATGGGCAATCCGGATCTTGGGACACCGCAGCATATTGTCGACAAACTGGTGGAATCGGCCCAGAAAGATCATAATCACCGATACTCCGCTTCAATGGGAATAACCAAGTTGCGGCACGCCATATGTGCATGGTATAAAAGGCGATTCGATGTGGAGCTCGATCCGGAAACAGAAGCCATCGTCACCATTGGCGTCAAAGAGGGCATGTCGCATCTGGTTCTGGTGACGATCCGACCGGGCGATGTGGTCATGACCCCGAACCCCACCTACCCTATCCATCCCTATTCGGCCATCATCGCCGGAGGGGATGTTCGGGGCATTCCGCTGGGACCCGGCCAGGACTTTTTTGAGAACCTGGTCCACGCCACGCGGCAATCCTGGCCCAGACCCAAGCTGTTGATTCTCAGTTTTCCGCACAACCCGACCACTGAGACAGTGGATTTGGATTTCTTTCAAAAAATTGTCAACTTTGCGCGCGAAAACAAGATGATGGTCATCCACGATTTTGCATATGCCGACCTGGTCTACGACGATTACCAGGCGCCAAGCCTGCTTCAGGCCCGTGGTGCCAGGGATGTGGGAGTCGAATTTTTTTCCATGTCGAAAAGCTACAGTATGGCGGGCTGGCGGGTTGGATTCTGCGTCGGCAATCGCGAGACCATCTTTGCGCTGCGGCGCATCAAGAGCTACCTTGACTACGGCATCTTCCAACCGATTCAGATAGCTGCTATTATAGCATTGAACGGCGACCAGCAGTGCGTCGCCGACATTCGAGACACGTATCGCTCAAGGAGAGACACGTTGATCACCGGTTTGAACCGCATCGGTTGGGACGTGGCCAGTCCCAAAGGCACTATGTTTGTGTGGGCCAAAATTCCGGAAACGTACCGTCACATGGGATCGGTGGAATTTTCCAAGTTTTTGATCCGGGAAGCTCAGGTCGCCGTCTCACCGGGGCTGGGATTCGGCGAATATGGAGATGAGTTTGTTCGATTCGCATTGATCGAGAACAATATGCGCACCAACCAGGCCATCCGGGGGATACGAAAGGCATTGTGACAATGAAAGCCAACCCTTTTGGAAGTTGTCGTTTACTTAACAGCGCGGATACAGGAGAGATTCATGAATGCCGTTAATCTGGGGCTCATGGGCCTGGGAACTGTTGGAACGGGCGTAGCGCGCCTGCTGATCGAAAAACGGGAGTTGCTGTCCGCCCGTCTGGGAATGGAACTTGTTCTGAAATCAGTGGCCGATCTGGACCACGAAACAGACCGGGGGCTTTCATTCGAAAAGGGCGTTTTTATCCGGGATGCCTGGCAGGTCGTCAACGACCCGGATATCGATATCGTTATCGAAATGATCGGCGGCGAAACGATTGCCAAAGACCTGATCATGGCGGCCATCGAAAACGGCAAGCATGTGGTGACGGCGAATAAAGCGCTGCTGGCCACCGCCGGCAACGAGATTCAAGGTGCGGCCAACGCCAAAGGTGTCGATCTGGCATACGAAGCCAGTGTGGGAGGCTGCATGCCGATCATCAAATCGCTCAGGGAAGCCCTGGTTGCCAATGAAATCCGCTCGATGGTCGGCATTTTGAACGGGACCTGCAATTATATCCTGACGCAAATGTCCGACACCGGCACCCCATTTGAAGCGGCACTGGCTCAAGCGCAGGACAACGGCTATGCGGAGGCGGACCCCACGCTGGACATCGAAGGCCTGGATGCCGCGCATAAACTGGCGATACTGACGGCCCTGGCGTATGGGATGGCCATTAATTTCAACGATATTTATACGGAAGGGATTTCGCACATCACGCCGCTGGATATCCAATGGGCCGCCGATTTCGGCTATAGCATAAAGCTGCTGGGAATCAGCAAATTCCACGACAATACCGTCGAAGCCCGGGTCCATCCGACGATGATTCCCGCAAACAATATCCTGTCAAATGTGGCCGGATCGCTGAATGCGATTACCGTGAACGGACATGCCGTAGACAATCTGTTTTTGTCGGGCCACGGGGCCGGCATGATGCCCACAGCCAGTGCCGTGATCAGTGATATCGTCGACCTGGCCCGAAATATACGCTATGACGCCGCCGGTCGTGTTCCGGTGGCCGCTTATCAGGCCGACAAAATCAAAACGATTCCGATATTGCCGGTTACCGAGATCACGACCCATTACTATTTTCGTTTTGCCGCATTGGACCGGCCGGGCGTACTGTCGACCATTTCCGGAATACTCGGAAATCACGGCATCAGCATTAAAATGGTGCAGCAAAAAGGGCGAAAAACCAACGGCACCGTACCGATTGTCATGCTGACCCACTATGCCAAGGAAGCCGACGTTCAGGCCGCCGTAAAAGAGATAGCGCCCCTGGATGTGGTCGGGGCGGCGCCGGTCCTGATTCGCATCGAAGATGACGATCAAGAGCAGTAATTGCCGGGATCAACCACCGCCGGCAAGGCTGTCAAGGTCTTAATGTTGTGCCCGATCACGCAAATCACGGGCAAATGAGAGGTACTATGCAACTTGTCTGTACAGATCTGGAGGGCGTCCTGGTCCCGGAGATTTGGATCAACGTCGCCCGCAAAACAGGGATCGAAGAACTGAAACTGACAACTCGGGATATCGCCGACTACGACGTCCTGATGCGCAAGCGCTTGGACATATTGGATTCCAACGGCCTTAAACTGAAAGACATTACCGATGTCATCCATACCATGGAGCCGCTGGACGGCGCCTTGGCTTTTTTGAACTGGCTGCGATCGATCACCCAGGTCGTGATCGTCTCCGACACCTATCAGGAGTTTGCAAAACCGCTGATGGAAAAGCTCGACTGGCCATGTCTGTTGTGCAACTCCCTGAGCATCGACGCATCAGGTACCATCAGCGGCTATCACCTGCGGCAGCGCGACGGGAAGCGGCATGTCGTCAAGGCCTTTCAAAGCCTGAATTACAATGTGGTGGCTATGGGCGACTCGTATAACGACATCACCATGCTTGAGGCGGCGGATCATGGTATCCTGTTCCGACCGCCGGAATCGATTAGCGGCGAGTATCCGCAGTTTCCGGTCACCAAAACATACGATGCGCTTCGCCGGGAGTTGTCGAAAGTCCTCAATCCCGATCAACGGCCAATCTGACAGGGACTGAACGGATGCTGACCTTTAAAACCGCCTGCCGGGTTATCTATGGCGATACCGACAACATGGGGATCGCCTACCATGCCAACTACCTGCGCTGGTTCGAGATCGGGCGGACCGAACTGTTCCGATCCTGGGGACTGCCGTATCGTGAGATCGAATCCCGGGGGATACTGCTGCCGGTGGCCGAAGCTCATTGCAAGTATCTGACGCCGGCGAGATACGATGATGTGCTGAACATCGAGGCCTCCCTGGATCCGCAAACCAAGGCCGGCCTTAAAATCAATTATCGCGTATTGAGCGAAGATGGAAAAAACGTGCACGCCACCGGGTATACCCTGCACGCATTTACGAATCATGACGGCCGCGTCGTCAGACCGCCTGCATTTATGCGCAAACTCATCGAAGAACAGCGGAAACGCGATGATCGTCCATAAAAACACCTTGACGGGATATCGCGAAAAGGTTATAGAACGGCTTTCAATTTTGATGCGGGGTGGAGCAGTCTGGTAGCTCGTCGGGCTCATAACCCGAAGGTCACAGGTTCGAATCCTGTCCCCGCTACCAACTGAGCAGACGGCTCGAAAACGATGTTGTCACTGACAGCATTTTTTCGGGCCTTTTTGTTTATGCGCTTGTTTTGGTCATGACTTTGCAAATAGGTGCAAACAGGGGACGTCCTTAAGTAACTCAGTAACGATTCGGGTGCAAACAGGGGACGTCCTTAAGTAACTCAGTAACGATTCGGGCAGTTCATATCCACCCTTTTCAGCCAATTGTTCTCCCTAGCTCACGGCGTACCCGACTCCCGACGTCGATATCTTCAGCTGGTTCGACAATTCCGCCAAAGAATATCCAAGTTCCCTGACAGCCCAATAACAATAAAGCGCCCTCGCATCGGCACGGCGCTTTATCCGGCTTCCAAGAAAAATCTCCTTGGGTGCAATCTCAAAAAGTACGGCGGCGTTTTGGGCAAGCGCCTGCAAGTCGATTTTGCTATGTCGAAGCTCTGCACCACGCTCTAATCTCTCATTAGCCTTTTTCAACAGTGTCTGAACAAAGTCTTACTAAAAAAGGCAAGTTACTGTGTTACTTAAGGACGTCCCTACTTTTGCTCCCGTTTTTTTCGTTTGCCACGCGCCGTTCGGCCATGGTACAAGTGGCTTCATCGGCACTCTGGCTGTGTTTATGCCGTGCCATATTGTATTTGGGGGGGTGGGATGTTCTCGGTACCGGCCTCCCCTTCCCATGCGACCATTTGTCGTTAAAGATTACCAAAACGGAAAATCCGGATCTCGCGTTGCACTCCCTGACCAACGGCTCCGACGGCGCTTCGACATTGCATCGAGCACATACACAATTGACAATCCGATCAGAACATCAATAGAATCAGTATTAATACATTACCCAAAGGAGGGTTCGGGATGTACCTCAAACAATCCGATCTGTTCTGGGGAATGAGCCAAAACGTCATCCAATCCATCACCGCAAAAGCCGTCCAGCAGGAGTTTCAAGCGGGCGACACGGTCTTCATGGCCGATGATCCGGCCGACTGCTTCTATGTACTGATCAAAGGAAGGGTCAAGCTGGTGTTGCGGGAAACCGGCCGCAAAGTCTACTGCAGCGAGCGGGTGGGAGAAATTTTTGGCTGGTCTGCCCTGATCGGCCGTAAGGGCTACAGCGCCACCGTCATTTGCGATAAGCAAACCATGGTGCTAAAGTTTTACAAGGAAACGATTCAGTATCTACTGGATCATGATCCTGAAAGTGCTGCGATCTTTTACAAACAACTGGCGAGCGCACTGGGCAATCGGTTGCTGACGGCATACGAACTTCTCGAGTGATCGACGACCTGCGCTGCGCCGTCTCGTCTCAACGATGAAGATGTGAATATGACACCTGACCACACTGCTGAAGACCGGGCCAGATTGGAATATGTCCGCAAGGAATTGAAAACGATAGCCCCTCAGCGACGCCATCTGATTCCCGTGCTGCAGAAAGTTCAGTCCATCTTCTCCTATCTACCGCCCCAGGCGATCGAACTGGTCGCACAATCGCTGAATATCAGCCCCACCGAGGTTTACGGTGTAGCCACCTTCTACAATCAGTTCCGCTTCAATCCGCCAGGACGTCATCCGGTTCGGATCTGTCTGGGAACGGCCTGTCACATCAAAGGCAGCGACATCATTCTGGAACACTTTGAACGAAAACTCGATATCAGGGAAGGGGGAACCACACCCGACCGGCAATTCAGCATCGACCGGGTGGCCTGCGTGGGATGCTGCGCATTGGCCCCGGTGGCCCTGGTCGGCGATACGCTCCACGGAAAAATGATGACCAGTAAGGTGGAGGGAATCCTCCTGCGTATTCAAATCGAGAAAGAAAAGGCTGAAAAAGCGCAGCGGCGCAATGAGCAGCATGAAGGTCAATAGCCGGAATACTTCGGGCAAAACATGGGAGAAGCTCCGCGACGACGCCCAACTGAGGTGCCGGAATGACGCCCCTGCCGGCGGCATCGACATCACCATCGGCCTGGCCACCTGCGGCATTGCCGCCGGCGGTCTGGAGACCCGGGACGCTTTTATGCGTGCGATTGCCGACCACGACCTGCAAGCCAGAATCCGTACCGTGGGCTGCAGCGGACACTGCTATGCGGAGCCAGTGGTGATAATCGACCACCCCGCTTCAGGGCTGCCGGCTCTTTTCTACCACGAAGTCAATCCCGGGAAAGTCAATATGCTGGTGCACAATTTCCTGCTGGGCCATGACCCCTGTCTGGAGCATGTCATGGGGGCCATGGAGGCCAATGATCTACTGCCCGCAGTAAATGACTTTGCCCGTTTCAATCTGGAGAAACGGGTGGTCATGGAAAAATGCGGACGGATCGATCCGGAATCCCTGGACGAGTATATTGCCGACGGCGGATACCAGGCCTTGGCGGCTGCTTTGACACAACCCCCACAGAAAATCATCGATATCGTCAAGGACTCGGGACTGCGCGGCAGAGGCGGTGCCGGATTCCCCACCGGAAGCAAATGGGAGTTGGCCGCCCAAAACCCTGAAGATGAGAAATACGTCATTTGCAACGCCGACGAAGGTGATCCCGGGGCGTACATGGACCGCACCATCATCGAAAGCAATCCACACCAGCTGATCGAGGGGATGGTCATCGCCGCTTATGCCGTAGGGGCACACCACGCCATCGTCTACGTGCGTTCCGAATATCCTCTGGCGGTGGCCACTTTGGAAAAGGCTATCGATCAGGCAAAGCGGTCGGGCCTTTTGGGGCGATCCATCCTGAAAAGCGATATGGATCTGAAGATCGACATTTTCCAGGGGTCCGGAGCCTTTGTGTGCGGCGAAGAAACCGCCCTGATCCGCTCCATCGAAGGATTTCGCGGCATGCCTCGATACCGCCCCCCCTATCCTTCAAGTTGCGGTCTGTTCGATCGGCCCACGGTGATCAACAATGTCAAAACCTTTGCCGCCATTCCCCCCATTGTCACCAGGGGTGCCGGCTGGTTTCGTGGTATCGGCACATCCAAAAGCCCGGGAACGGCCATTTTTTCCGTGGTGGGCGATGTCAACCATCCCGGCCTGGTGGAGATCCCCATGGGTGTGACCCTTCGCCATCTTATCTTCGATGTCTGCGGCGGAATACCCCGCAAGAAACAGTTCAAGGCTGTGCAGATCGGCGGGCCTAGCGGTGGATACCTGTCCGAAGACTTTCTGGATACGCCCATCGATTTCGACGCTTTGGTCGATGCCGGGGCGATGATGGGATCCGGCGGCCTGGTGGTTTTGGATGAAAGCCGCTGCATGGTGGACGTAGCGCGTTTCTTTCTCGATTTCACCCAGAAGGAATCCTGCGGCAAGTGCACCTTCTGCCGCATCGGCACCCGCCACCTGCTCACTATCCTGGAAAAACTCACCCGGGGTGAAGCTGTTGCCGAAGAGCTGGATCTGCTGCAACAGATCAGCGAAGAGGTCAAGGCCGGATCACTTTGCGGTCTGGGCAAAACAGCTCCCAACCCCGTATTGACGTCACTGAGGTATTTTGAGCAGGAGTACCGCGCCCATCTGGATCAAAAACGCTGCCCCGGACTGACCTGTCGAGCCTTGACCGCCTATTATATCGACCTGGAAAAGTGCGCGAGGGGCTGTGACGCTTGCGTGGGGTCTTGCCCGGTGGAAGCAGTCTTTACCACCAGCACACGCAAAAAGGGTATTGACCAGGAGCTGTGCGTCAAGTGCGGCGAATGTGCGGCGGCATGCCCTCCCCATTACGACGCCGTGCGAAAAGTCTCGCCGCCGGAGCTGGCTCCACGGGTGGAGCGGCCCGCGAAACCGCCGAACCACTGAGTCTTCGTGCTGAAAAGGAAAGATGATCAGAGAATGTTTATGGTTGCATTACAGGTGGACAAACAAAAAATAA
This sequence comes from Desulfobacteraceae bacterium, assembly GCA_050291625.1. Lineage (GTDB taxonomy): Bacteria > Desulfobacterota > Desulfobacteria > Desulfobacterales > Desulfosarcinaceae > JARRKU01. The sequence continues at coordinate 31,342 of JBNKKC010000176.1, read as the reverse complement.
CCGCCCCACGGGGCCGAAACCTGCTTTCCGTTTGTCTGGAAAACGACATCTACATTCCGCACCTCTGCTTTTTGGAAGACGACCTCCGACCGGAAGCCTCATGCCGGCTTTGCTTTGTGGAGATCCAGGGAACGCCTGTGGCGGCTTGCACCGTCAATGTCTCTCCCGGTCTGCAGGTTGCCACCGACACACCGGCCGTCCGCCGTCTGCAGCGCGGCGCTTTACGGCTATTGCTCTCCGTCCATGATATCGACTGTCGGCATTGCCATGCCAACCGCGCATGTGAACTCCAAAACATCTCCCGGTTCCTCAAGCTGGGCCTGAAACCCGAGCCGTTGGCCCGGATTGCACGGCCAGTGGAAGTAGACCACCGCCATGCCTGCATCGACTACTATCCCGGCCGCTGTGTATTGTGCGGCAAATGCGTCCGAATCTGCCGCTCTCGACACAAACATGCGGTTCTCAGCTTTGCCGGCCGCAGTATCGATACCGTCATCCGACACTACGCCCTGAACGGCGATACAAGTCAAGTGTGTCAGGCCTGCCGCCACTGCATCGATGCATGCCCTGTGGGCGCGCTCATATGGCGCCAAGACGCATGTTCCCCGCCTTCTTGTCCCGCTGATTCGTAGCGGGGCTTGTCCCGCTGATCCGCAGCGGGGCTTGTACCGCTGATCTGCGGCGGGGGAAATCTTGGGTCCGGTTGTCGAGGATCCTGCCGACAGTGGAGGGAAGATTTTGAAACCGCTCCCGGAACGTGGCTGCAAAATCTCCTATCCCCTTTTTTCAATTGCCCCCTTGATTTTTATTTGGCTTCAGGCTAGTATCGGTCTGCTGTCACGAGTAGTACGGAAAGTACACATGCAGCCCTCCCAACCCGGAAGCGGCCACCATACATCAGCGGAATCGGAAGCTGTGAGCCAGGCCGGACGTTGCAAGCGGTCGCTGAATTGAAGTGCCGTCTTAGATAGCGGGAAGTGAGGAGGCTTTTGCTATGCGCTGTAACATCTATTCACGTTTCGTGTGACGTCCAAAGGAGGGGATATGGTCGACAGCACGATGCCGTTTGGGGAACGCAGACTGCACGAGCGCAAATCGTGCTCCCGGATGGTGGGAGTCATCGATTCAAGAAGCTCATATACCGCTCACCTCAGAGATTTGGCGCCTGGCGGCGCGATGATCGAACCACCGTTGGAGATCAGATCACAGATAGGTGACGAGCTGCTGATGACAATCCCCTATGGTTTGAAAAAGAATGAATTGACGGTCAAAGCCAGGATTACCTGGATACGTCCTCATGGCATGGGGGTTCGATTTTTAAACAAAGGCCCTGGTTCATGACATGATCCAATGATGATGTGGGGCTTTCAGCCCCAGCTAGAGATCGTTGGTAAACTCCTTAATACGATGAGTATCCGGAAATTCCTCTTCATTAGCCTGGATGCCGATCGTGCTTTTTAGCAAACGTTCAGTATCAATTTTCATACATGCCTGACAAAGACACACCTGAACGGATAACTCACCAATATGATATCGGCATACATGTGTTGCCGGTTCGTTTTCGCAAGCATAGCACGGCATTTGCAGATCTGCGGGCAGCGGCTTGGGTGATTTGATTTGCATAGCTGGACCTTCCTTTGAATTCTGCTCTAAAAATCGTTGAACTCGCAAGGTTTCAAACGACACGGTCATAAAAATCAGCAATTGATGTGCCAAACCATACAAATAAAATACAACTAATTGTAATTTATATCTAAAAGGCGATTAGACCCTTCGGGGTTTGTTCGGCCGATCGGCCATAATGATAGATTTGTATAACCGGCGGCTATCAAGGTGATAGCCGGGAAGGAGGGAAACGCTTTTAAAGACTCCAATAAACGATACCCTTGGAACGGGCATGAGCGCTGTCAAGCGCGTTTTTGACATCGACAATGATGGGATTGCCTTTCGAGCAGAGCTTTGCGATACCTTCTATTCCCATGGCCGTGTAGGTCTTGTGCATGACGGCGACCACAACCGCATCGACGTCCACAAGCGCGTCCATGGAAGTCAATTCCAATCCATAATAGCGCTTTGCCTCTTCGGCATCGGCCAGAGGGTCGTGTACGGCAACTTCAACCTCATACTCCTTTAATTCATCGACGATATCCACTGCCCGCGTATTGCGCAGGTCGGGCACATCTTCTTTAAACGTGAGTCCCAGCAATGCTACTTTCGCGCCTTTTACGGCCTTGCCCTGCTGGATCAACAGCTTGACGGTGCGTTCCGCGATATATTTTCCCATACCGTCGTTTACCCGACGACCGGCCAGAATCATCTCGGGGTGGTATCCCAGAGAGTCGGCTTTGAAGGTAAGATAGTACGGGTCGACGCCAATGCAATGCCCCCCGACCAGGCCCGGTCGAAACGGAAGGAAATTCCATTTCGTACCGGCCGCCTGAAGCACTTCCAGGGTACTGATGCCCATAATGTCAAATATCATGGCCAGTTCATTCATCAGTGCGATGTTCAAATCGCGCTGGGTGTTTTCGATAACTTTTGCCGCTTCCGCCACTTTGATGCAAGAAGCCTTATGAATGCCGGCTGATACGACGCGACCGTAGACTTGTTCCAGAAGATCCGCGGTTGTACTGTCGGAACCGGATACGATTTTTACTATCGAGTTCAGCATATGCACCTTGTCTCCGGGATTAATCCGTTCCGGAGAATATCCTACCGAAAAATCGCGGCCAAAGCCGAGCCCGGACTCTTTTTCCATCAGCGGAACGCATACCTCTTCCGTTGCGCCGGGGTAAACAGTTGATTCAAAGACAACGCAAGACCCTTTTTGCAGACAGCGACCGGTGGTCACCGAGGCGCTCCGCAACGGTGCCAAATCCGGGATATTGTATTCATCAATTGGCGTCGGTACCGCCACAATGATGAATCTGCACCGGGCCAGGTCTTTCTCTGCATTGGTGAACTGGATTTCTACAGCGGCCAGATCCTTTTTATCGACTTCAAGCGTGCGGTCATGACAGCTGCGCAATTCATCCAGACGCTGAGTATTCAGATCAAATCCAACGACATCAAAATGAGCAGCCAAATGCACCGCCAGCGGCAGCCCAACATATCCCAATCCCACGACGGCAATTTTGTCTTTGCGCGACGTCAACGATTCAATTGTTACCATCGAAGCACTCCTGAATTCTGTTGCGATACAACATGCCTGTCAGAAAAAAGTTCCTTTTCGTTCCGCCCGTTATATACCTATTGCGCATTCAACACAAGACGATGAATGGTTGCGTTTAATCCGACAATCCTTTCAACAACTGTTTTGTTTCAGTTTCGGTCAGGTACCGCCAGGCACCGGGCGGCAGTTTTCCCAATTTGACATTTGCCATTCGAATTCGCTTGAGGCGACTGACATGATGGCCCAGGTGACGAGCCATACGCCGAATCTGGCGATTCCGGCCCTGCTTCAGTACGATGCGAAAGCGTCTTCCCGAAAGACGCTTGACGACTGCCGGACGCGTCCGGCGCCCCTTCAGGACAATGCCCTTTTCCATCTGTTTCAACTCAGCGTCAGTAATGGGGCGTTGGAGCGACACCTCATACTCTTTCTCATGATCGAATCCGGGATGGGACAGCTGATGATGCAGTCTTCCATCATTGGTCAGCAGCAGCAGTCCGACGGATTCCTTATCCAACCGGCCGACAGGGAACAGGCGCGCGGGCAGATCGATCAGATCGACGACCACCTGCTGGCCTGGATGTTTGCAACTGCTGACATAACCCTTGGGTTTGTTCAGCGCAATGTAAACCCTCCCGGAAACGCGGTTGACGGTCGTGCCGTCAACCAGGACACGGTCTGCGGCAGGATCGATTTTCGTGCCCAGTTGGGTGACGATCTCACCATTGACGCTGACCCTGCCCTCCCGGATAAGGCCCTCTCCGGCCCGGCGACTGCATACGCCGGCATCAGCCAGATATTTTTGCAAACGAACGAACGGCATATCCCTGGTTCCGCTAGGGTTACGGAGCGACATATGTGGCATCCCGCCCGGGCGGAATGTGATATGTTTCTTCCACGTCCCTCAAGTCCTGTAATCAGCGTTGATCTTGACATACTCTACTGAAAGGTCGCTGGTCAGGATGGATTCGGCTGCCGATCCGGCATTCAGATCGATCGTAACCGAGAACTCGGATTGCTGCAATACCGATGCGGCCCGCGCTTCGGCATCGGCGCCGCAATAGCTGCCTTGAGAAACCAGTTTCACATGATCGAAGTAAAGATCGATTCGATCCGGATCGATAGGGACGCCGGCTCTGCCGACGGCGGCGATGATTCGTCCCCAGTTGGCGTCCTGCCCGAAAAAAGCGGTCTTCACCAATGGGGAATGGGCGACCGTATCGGCGATTTGCAGCGCCTCCCTGTTGGAAGATGCGCCCTGCACGTTTATATCCACGACCTTGGTTACCCCTTCGCCGTCCTTGATCAACATTCGGGAGATCTCCTGTAGGGCTTCGGCCAGCACTGTTTTGAAAATGTCCAACTGAGGCGCGGTCCGCACCTCCACACCTGACACCCCGCTGGCCAGAGCCAGAACGGTATCGTTGGTACTGGTATCGCCGTCGATCGTGATGCGGTTCAGCGTTTGGTTCACCGCGTCACCCAAAGCCTTCTGAAGCAGGGCGCTGTCCAGATCCGCGTCGGTGCAGATGAAACATAGCATGGTGGCCATATCAGGGCGCAGCATCCCGGCGCCTTTGGCAATTGCGAGCAGAGTGAATTCACGACCATCAATCAGCCCTTGCTTTTGGACCAATTTCGGAACGGTGTCTGTGGTCATTATCGCACGGGCAAAATCGCTGAATCCGTCATCGTGCATGGCTGCAGCCACGTCCGGTATGGCGGACCGAATGCGATCCATGGGCAAGGGGACGCCGATGACTCCTGTCGATGCAACCAGAACCTGCCTGGTATTCACCTGCAATGCCGTCGCTGTTTCACAGGCGGTAGCATAGGCATCATCCCGGCCCCCAGTTCCGGTATAGCAGTTGGCATTGCCCGAATTGACGATCACTGCCCGGGCGCTGCCATCGGCCAGATGATCTTTGCACAGCAAGACAGGAGCCGCCTGCACCTGGTTGCGGGTATAAACGCCGGCCGCAGCGGCCTCGGCGGTAGAATAGATCAGTCCGAAGTCAAGTGCACCCTTTTTCTTGATGCCGGCTGCAATCCCCGCCGCCTTAAATCCCGGGCACTGAAATGATGTCTTAATGTCCATAAGGCTTTTGAACCTTTTTACTTCCAACGATAGGGTTTACGATTTTTGTTGCCAACAATATGTAATTCCAATAGATAGACCGGAAATATTACCATTATAATCGGATGAGAGCAACATGATCATAAATACACCCGAATTAATCTGCCCGCAATGCCGCCGGAATTTGACCATGCACCGCAGTTGAAGAGACATCCGCTGGCGCTGCACGGAGTGCAGCCACAACTATGAGCTGGGAGATCTTGTCGACCAGATGGATGACCAGGTGGAAGCCGCTCTGGCCCATCTGTATTGCGACAGGATATAAGAGCGGTATGGTCCTGCAGCATCTGTTCCCGGTATTCTCGTTGATTCTGTTGGGCCTCCTGCTCAAACACTATGGACTCACGAATCAACAGTTTCTCGCCACATCAGATCGTTTAATCTACTACATTTTTTTTCCTGCGCTGCTGTTTTGGAAAATCGGAGGCACCCGGATCGAAATGACGCCTCAGCTGTTTCGATTCTACCTGGCCGTCGCGGCGGCCGTCCTCATCGTATACCTTGTGAGTATTCTCTATATTTTTATGCTCAAAGTCCCCGGATATCAGGCCGGTGCTTTCTCGCAAAGCTGCTATCGCTTCAACACATATATCGGCGTTGCGGTGATCCTGAATCTGTTCGGAACACAGGGTGTTGCCCGCTTCGGAGTTCTGATCGGCGTGATGATTCCAATGATCAACCTGCTGGCAGTCACCACGCTGATATGGTTTTCCGAACAACCCAGCGACTGGAGACGACGGATGGCCATCACCGGCAAAGCCCTGATCAGCAATCCGCTGATCCTGGCATGCCTGTGCGGTCTGCTGTATGCTCGATTCGCGCGGCCGCTGCCGCCTTTTATCGAAAACACGCTGAGCCTGGGCGCTACGGTGTCTCTGCCCCTGGCGCTGCTGTCCATTGGAGGCAGCCTCACCTTGGGCACGCTGAAAACGCACCTGTCGCTGGCAACCGTCGGCGTGGCGCTTAAATTGCTGATGTTGCCTGTGGTCGGTTTTCTGCTCATGCGGTTCCTGGACGTGGACCAATCGTACATCTCCATCGGGGTTATCTTTTTTGCGCTGCCCACCTCCACTTCTATTTATGTACTCTCCGCCCAGTTATCCAGCGATACAGATTACGCGAGCGCGGCTATTGTCCTGTCCACGGCATTGTCGTTTATCTCCCTGTCATGTGTTCTATGGTGGCTCAATGCTTAGAAATTTCAAAATGACCATCGAATATGACGGCTCAGAATACCAGGGATGGCAGAGGCAACCCAATGGACCCTCCATTCAGTCCGCCATCGAAGATGCCTTAAAGCGCATGACGCGCCAGGCGGTAACATTAATCGGCTCCGGGAGGACCGATGCCGGGGTTCACGCCCTGGGCCAGGTGGCCAATTTTCGATGCGACACGCGTATCGCAGCGGATGCGTTTCAAAAAGGATTGAACAGTATCCTGCCCGACGATATCGTGATCCGATCGTGCGATGAGGTCCGCCCCGAGTTTCACTCGCGTTTTGACGTCAAGAGCAAACGTTACCACTACCATATTTTAAACCGGCCGCTGCCGGCGGCAGTCGGTCGCCAATATGCCTGGTGGATTCGCCGGCCGTTGGACCTGAATGCGATGAGAGAGGCGGCACATCACCTTCTGGGCAGGCACGATTTCAAGGCGTTTGAAGGCGCCGGCAGTCCACGTTCGCACACCATCCGTCATATCATGCAGGCCGATCTTACCGATCAGCCGGACGGCATTGTACGATTCGGTGTGGAGGCGGACGGATTTCTGAGATATATGGTGCGAAACATCGTCGGAACGCTTGTGGCCGTCGGCCGCGGCGACATCGATGCGCACCGCTTCAAGACCATCCTCCTGTCAAAAGATCGCAGCAAGGCGGCGGCGACGGCGCCGGCGCATGGCCTCTTCCTGATAAAAGTAAGCTATAGACGTTAAGATAATGTTTTTGGACTGCGTTATCGGTCGTCGCGGTATTCGTAATACAGCTTCCTCCCTCTAGCCTTGCCAAAAACATTATCTGAACGTCTATAATTGTATATCGCTTTTGCACGGCGTTATCGGTCGTCGCGGTATTCGTAATACAGCTTCCTCCCTCTGGCCTTGCCAAAAACATTATCTGAACGTCTTTGGAGTTGTTTGTCCCCTTTCGTGCTCCTGTTTGTTTACAATTGTATACACCATATCATGAACTGCGACGTTTGATGCGTTTCAAATCTCTTTTCGGGATCGCTATCGGGATCGGAATCGGATTCGAACATGCTTGTAATATAGTTCCTTTCGGCAGCGATCCCCATAGCGATGTCGATCCCGATGAAAACAACCTGAGCTAATGTTCACTGTCGGCCGTTGGCACCTAAATTGCTTTTCATTTTATGGCAACAACCGTAAAGGATGTTGATTGGAATCGAAGTGTATCTGCTGGTAAGATGAAAAATCGGCGTCGTTGTCCAATACCAGGAGGCACATTACAAAGTAACGTTGAGCAACGACGAAAAGGAACACCAATGATTGAAACAGCTTTTCTGGACAACAATGACTCCATGCTGGACAACTTGAAAAATATCGATGTGCTGGCACCATTCGAAGATCAGGAGATGCAGCGGCTCCTCGAAATGAGCAAGATCCGCAAATTTACAGCCGGTGAGTGTATCGTGCAAGAGGGCCAGACAGACACATGGCTTTACATTTTAATGTTCGGCCGGATCAAGATCAGCAAGAACGGAAAACAGGTCACCGTACTGGATCGCAAGGGAGAAATATTTGGTGAAATGGGGGCGCTGAACAGCGCGAGGCGATCCGCCTCCGTTTTTGCGGAAACAGACACGGTATGTCTGGCCACGGATATGTTTTACCTGGAAAAACTCACCGGAAATGATAAAATCGCATTTGGCTACGTTCTATATCGCCTGCTGTCGGAAATCCTGTCACGTCGCCTGCGTCAGACGACGACGGCTCTGATTCAATCCAAAAGCCGCCTCAATTTCAAGTTCTGGTAACCTGCAGTTGCTCACGCATTCGGGTCGGGCGCGCTGTGGCTTGAACCGGATTTCATCTGCGCCACTTTCTGGTTGTAGAAGGCAATAACTTCCCGCCGATTGAGCATCCCCAGCAAACGGGAATGATCCTCTTCTCGAACCACGGGCAGACTGTCGATGTTTTTGGTGGTAAATTTTTTCAAAACGGAGTTGAGATCTTCCGATGGCGTTGTCACGATAATATCCGATGTGCCGACATCCTTCATCACCACCAGATGCTCTATCTCCGGGGAAAACAGTACGCCCCGGACATCATTGATGGAGAAAATGCTCACCATGCGTTCTTGTGCATCCATGACAGGAAAATAGTGCTGGGTGGTTTTTGAAAAATAGTGCTTGAATTCAAGAAAGGGCATATCCTGCGGTATCTGCTGTACCTTTTTCACATTGGGAAAAACGTCCTCAACGGTAAACGATTGTAGAAGATCGACAAAAAATCTGCCGGTATGGGCCGGTGAATCGATTTTGCTTTTGACCTGCCGATGATAGATAGTCCAGCGCCGGGCCATCAGATAGGAAACCGAGCAGACCATCAGGCTGGGAAGCAGCAAATGATAGGAATTTGTCATTTCAGAGACAAAAATGATGGTGGATATGGGCGTGTTTGAAACGGCGGTAAAAAACCCGGCCATACCGACCACGACAAAAGCGCCTGGTTCAGTCACCACGTTGGGCATTATTTGATGGAAGAATTTTCCAACGGCCCCCCCCATGGCACCGCCAATCACAACAGATGGACCGAAAACACCGCCACTGCCGCCGGAGCCGATCGAAAAAGACGTCGTTAAAATTTTCCCAAATGCCAATATCAGCAGGAAGCCAATCGTAATCTCAGGGAAATCCCCCATTTTGAGCGCTTTTTGGGCAAAGCCGTATCCGAATGCCAGGCATTGGGGCCAAAAAAAACCGATCATGCCGGTGCACAGGCCTCCGATGGCAGGTCTGATATGAGGCGGTATCTTTTTAATTTTCTCAAAAAAATGGATCGTGCCGTAAAAGGTCTTGACGTATATCGCTCCCGTTCCGACCAGCACCAGCGTCAGGACGAGGTATGGCCCCAACTCCAAAGGATTTTGGAACTTGAAAGGCGGCGATTCAAACAACGCCCCCCATCCAAAAACCAGGCAAAAAAGACAATAGGCCACCACCGATGAAATGCCCGCCGGTATAATGACCTCGGACTCGAATTCGGGATCCCGGTAAAGCACTTCTGCAGCAAACAGTGCACCGGCCAGTGGCGCTCTGAAGATACTTCCGACACCTGCGCCAATCCCTGCCGCCATCATGATGCGCCTGTCGCGATCCGACAGCTTGAGTTTGGTAGCCAGAAAAGATCCGAATCCGGCACCGATCTGCGCGATAGGGCCTTCCCTGCCGCCGGAACCGCCGGTGGTCAGGGTAATGGCCGATGCAAGGGTTTTTATAATGGGCACGCGTCCTCGAATATACCCCCCCTTGCTATGATAGGCGTCGATGGCCGCATCGGTGCCATGCCCTTCTGCTTCCGGAGCAAAGGTGTAGACCAGCCAGCCGCTGATCAGGCCTCCCATCGCGGGCAGGAAGAGCAGGATCCAACGATTGAACGCTCTGGTTGTCGGGGGCAGCAGGTGGTGTTCACCGGCCGGCGGCGGCGGGCGATAGCCGGCCATGGCATCCATGAAATAGTGGATTCCCAGCTGGCACAAATAGTGGAATAAAATAGAGCCCAGACCGGCGATGATTCCAATGGCAATAAAATAGAAAGCCCATCGACCGGCATGTGCAATGTCGAAGGCATGATTGGTCTTAAATGACCTGAACCATGCAATGGGACGCAGAGAGAATGCCATTTTACGATGTCGCCTCTAGGTCGATGACTCCTTGAAGGACGGTATCGAATAACTCCTGAACCTGATCTTCTTCAATGCACGAAAACGCTATTCGCAAGGCCTCTTTCCCTATCGATATCAGGCCGACGCCGTATTGCTCCAACAAGTGCACCCGGAGCGCTTCGGCGTCGACGGTTTTGAGCTTGATGCACATGAAGTACCCCGAATTGAACGGGTAAGGATCCCAGGCGGCATCATATTTAGGATTGTCAAGCACCTGTCTGACTTTCAGCGCACGGGCTTTGAGAATCGCAAACTTTTCATCCTTTTCCGCCTGGTTGCGTGGATCCTGCAGAGACTTCAGCATGATGGACTGGCTCAAATGAGAAGCATTGGAGATGTTGCCGCGCACGCATCCGGCGGTTTTCTTCTCCAATGCGCTGTACAACGGTTCCGCATCGCCTTCAAAGCCGGCAGCGTATGTAATGAAACCGATCCGAAGGCCCCAGATGTAATGCTCCTTGGTGCCGCCGTCCAGTTTGACGGCCAGCAGGTTGGGGTGCCGGCCGCCAAGGCGTGCAAACAGCGATTCTTTTATACTCCGGGCATCGTAGAACAGACCGAAGTACGCATCGTCCGTTACGGCGATAACATGGGTGCCGGCTTCCGCAGTCTTTACCAACAAGCGCACAACGGCGTTGGCTTCCTCCTCTGACAGCGTATAACCGGTCGGATTTTGAGGAAAATTCAGCAAGACGGTAATTTTTTTATTTTGTCGGGCCTCCTGCTCCAGCGATTCGGCAAAGGCTGACAGATTGTACCGCCCATCAGCGTCGAACAGATTGTACTGGCGCAGCCGCACCCCTTTACGGACATTCAAAATCATGCTGTAATTGCCCCACATCAAATCGGGCAGAATCACGACATCGCCCTGATCCAGCCAGATATCGGAAAAGATGCTGACACCGTGGGTCACACCACAGGTGACGACCGGCAAACTGATTTTTTTCCCGCCCAGAGAGGGATTTTTTGCGTACAGCTCCTCGCGCCACCGTTTGCGCAGGGCGGGTATCCCGAATGAAGGCGCGTAGGTCAACGACTCGCTCGCAGGGATGCCGTCGATGGAGTTCATGACAGTGTCAAAGCGCATGATTCCACCCTGTTCCTTTGCGATCCCGATGGTGGCGTTGATGCGGTGGGCCTTTTCTTTGGCTTCGGCGCTCTGGCTTAAAATGCCTTTTGGGAAAAAAAGTTGTCTCCCTATTCCGGAAAGCATCTCAAATAATTGGGGATTTGATTGTGCAATGGTCTGATTGAGTTGTTCAGCTAGCGGATTCATGGCATTGGCCTCTATGAAAGAAATCGACAGTACCGACCGAAATGTATTGTGTGGCAACTCATACAGTTCGTTGCCGAACCCTGTCAAGTCTAAAGCTGAAAGCCCGAGTTCGATAACAACAGGATAAGAGAGGCTTAGGGGTGGGACCGACGAGCGGAGCTGGGTGGAGCGGACGCTCGGCAGGCAGTGGGGGGGCCGTCGGGGTGAAAATTGATCTCACGCAAAGCTCAAGTTGACGGTTTGTTCGTACAGGTCCCCTCTCCCTTGAGGGAGAGGGTTAGGGTGAGGGTGAACGTCGCACAAGACCACCTCCTCACCTGACCTCTCCCCCTGAGGGGGAGAGGATTGTCGGTGGCTTAAGTTTTATGGAGAACCGATTAATATTACTTGAAATTCTTTGAGCCTTTGCGTGAGCGGCATCATTCCAGATAACGTCGGCGCAGATGCCGACCGAACGGCAGGGCGCAGCCCTGCCCTACTTTACGTCTTTGCGTCTTTGCGTGAGATTATTAATTAGGTAGGAAGCTGTATTCCGAATACCGCGACGACCGATAACGCGGCCCTAGAATATTACTCTGTTTTTGACGTTCAGAGAATGTTTTTGGCAAGGCCAGAGGGAGGAAGCTGTATTGACAGTACCGCGACGACCGATAACGCAGTCCAAAAACATTCTCTGAACGTCAAAAAAAAGCCCGCCCTGATACCAGAGCGGGCTTTTCATGCTGATGCGAGTCGGCATTAGCGGCTCCCTCTCTTGGATGCTTTGAGCGGATTGATTTTGGCTTTGGCGGTGGCTGCAACGGTAGAGACGTGAGTGGCCAGGTTGCAATTGCCGTTTTTCCATTTAGCGGAAGGCTCGGGACAGGCACTGCAGTACCATCCGGATTCAATCTCCGAAGCGCGGTTGCATCCTTTGCACGCTTCGACGATTTCGTGGCACAGCCCGCCGTTGTAACTGCAGCCTTGAGCGGTCATAAATGCACATTCATTCCCTTTGCGGATCGTTTGGCAAATCATGGGTATCACCCCCTTTTCGTTCTAAGATATTTTGACAAAAAAAATGGCCAGCGCATGGTCCTGATCTGGCCATTATCACACACTATTCATCGTTTCGGCACGCCATATAATCAAGGTGCCGAAGGTTGTCAAGCAAAAACTGTCAACTCCAGTCCAGGGTCGTTGCAGATTTTGGATCACTATATATAGGCTATATCGCCATCATTGCCTTGACGCATTAGCGATTTTTAATCGCCCGCCGAATGCTGATAGACATGCACATCCCTTTGCGGATAGGGAATATTGATGCCGTTGGCGTCAAATGCTTTTTTGATTTTTTCAGTCGTACTCATATAGACGCCCCAGTAGTCCGAGGCTTTCACCCAGGGTCGAACGACAAAATTGACGCTGCTGTCGGCAAGTTCAATCATCGATATTTGCGGTGCGGGATCCTTCAGGATACGTTCGTCCTCGGCGAGTACGTCAGCCATGATCTGTTTGGCTTTGTCGATGTCGTCATCATACCCGATCCCCATCACCATATCGACTCGGCGTGTTCCCTTGAGCGTCCAGTTGACGATGTTGCTGCCGGTCAAACCGGCGTTGGGGATAATCACGGTCTTGTTGTCAGGTGTCACAAGAGTCGTTGTAAATATCTGAATCTCTTCAACCGTACCGGCGGTTCCGGCGCCTTCGATGTAATCCCCGACACGGATCGGGCGAAAGACGATCATAAGGAATCCGGCGGCAAAATTTGCCAGCGAGCCTTGCAATGCCAAGCCGATGGCCAGACCAGCGGCGCCCAGGACGGCGATAAACGAGGTGGTCTGAATTCCCAACTGGCTCAAAGCGGCAATGATGATGAAGGCCAGCAATGCAATATAGGTCAGATTGCCGACAAACTTGCGCAGCGTCTGATCCACCTGGGCTTTGCGCATCATGCGGTGAACGAGCCCCCGAAATGCCTTGGCTATCCAACGACCGATGATGAAGATGGCAATCGCCGCCAGAACTCTGATACCGTATATCGTCACAAGTTCCCAAATCTTGCCGGTCAGGTTGTTCAATTCCATAACCCCTCTCCTTATTTTGTAGCGTTGATCTAAAAAAAAGAATTCGATTTTTAACGATATCGTTCTGGAATGCATGCCCAGCAGAAGGCGCAAGCGGGTAGTAAATGCGCGCCAAGCCATTTATGCTGACACCATAACGGCAAATCAAAATTTGTCAAGAACGTAAACGATGACGTAGGAAGAAAACTCTTGCGCCGTTTGGCTTGCATGTTCTTTGCGTTTAGTATGGGGCCTGGGTGTTAAAACCTTCATTGCAAATTTAACATCAGGTGGTATAAGTTCGATGCATTCTTTGGACCCGGCACCAATTGGCTGGAATGACAAAAGGCAGGCAGCGTTCTATGCAGGATCGAGAAGTAGCGAAAATTATTGATGAAGCGACAAAAGTTTTAAAGCTTGAAGCGGAAAGTATCTTGCACCTTGTCAATCGTATCGATAAAAATTTTGCCCAAATGGTCGATCTGATCTGTCATTGCAAGGGCCGGGTCATCATCAGCGGCATCGGCAAATCGGGCAGCATCGCCCGCAAGATCGTCGCAACGCTCAACAGCACCGGCACACGTTCGCTATTCTTGCATCCCGTGGAAGCCATGCATGGTGACCTCGGAATGGTAAGCGCCGATGATGTCTTTCTGGCACTGTCGTCCAGTGGTGGAACTGACGAATTGAACATCATACTACCAAGCATCGACCGCATCGGATGTCCAATCATTGCGTTTACCGGCAACCCGACGTCCACCCTTGCCCAGCTTAGCCGGCTCGTTATCGATGTCGGGGTTGAAAAAGAAGCCTGCCCCCTTGGGCTCGCACCGACATGCTCCACGACGGCCATGCTGGCGATGGGCGACGCCCTGGCGGTCGTGCTGATCAATCAAAAACAATTTAAAAGCGATGATTTTAAACGCTTCCATCCGGGAGGCGCCCTGGGTCAGCGCCTGGCCGGCAAAGTCAGCGATTTCATGCTGACCGGAACCAGCATACCGTCCATAGAAAGCGGAAGCCTGGTCGCAGATGCCATCGCAGAGATGAATCGACACAGCCTGGGAGTCATCCTGATTCTCAGCGCTGACGGCAAATTGGAGGGAATTATCACTGACGGCGATATCCGGCGGGCGATCGCCCGACAGCAGCCCTTCACATCCCAGCAGGTTGAACAGATGATGAGCACCAATCCCCACTTTACCCATCCGGACTCACCGTCCTACGATGCCCTCAATGTCATGGAACGTTTCCAGATCACCGTACTGCCCGTCATCGACGATGAAAAAAAGGTAAAGGGCATTTTACATTTGCACGATATATTAGGGAAAGGTGAATTCAAGTTTAACGGCAACTGAGATATCACGACCACAGAGGAGACTGCATGCCTTTAGAACGCATAGACAGAGACATCCTGAGCCTTGGCAAGGCTGGTGTCACATCGCCGCTGGCAAGTGGTGGACGCGCAAAACAGAAACAATTCGTCGATGATAATGAAAGCGTACTGATTCATATTCATCCCCACGAAATTGAAACATACTGCAAAAACAATCAGACACCTCCCTCGTTCGAACTGGCCGGCCCGCGAAAAAAGATATATTTCGACCCCAGCAAGCTGCGCTGCGCCCTGGCGACCTGCGGTGGCCTGTGCCCCGGCCTGAACGACATTATCCGTTCGATCGTGCTGGAATTGTATTATCATTACGGCGTTCGAACGATCTATGGAATGCGCTACGGATTGCAGGGCTTCATACCGGAATACGGACATGAAGCCCTGGAACTGAAGCCTTCCAGTGTCACCAATATTCTGGATCTGGGCGGAACGATCCTGGGCTCTTCGCGCGGCCCTCAAGATATCGAGCAGGTGGTGGATTGCCTGGACCGAATGAACATCGGCATCCTGTTCATGATCGGTGGAGACGGCACCTTGAAAGCGGCCGTTAAAATTGCGGATGCAATCAACGAGCGCGGATTGAAAATCAGTGTTGTCGGTATTCCCAAAACCATCGACAACGATATATATCTCGTATCGCGATCTTTTGGATTTGACACGGCTGTGGAAGTGGCGACCCAGGCCATCACTGGTGCGCACAACGAAGCCGAAGGCTATCCCAACGGCATCGGGTTGATTAAGCTGATGGGACGCCATTCCGGTTTCATAGCCGCAACAGCGGCGCTGGCCCAGCAGGACGTCAATTTTGTGCTGATCCCGGAAGTTGATTTTGACTTGAAGGGACCCAATGGCTTTTTAAGCGCGCTGGAAAAGCGACTGGCCTCCAGGAGCCATGCGGTCATCGTGGTGGCTGAAGGTGCCGGACAGAAATATTTTAAGGACATCCCGGAAGAACGGGATGAATCGGGCAATATTCGCCTCAAAGACATCGGTATTTTCATGAAGAACGCCATTTCCGACTATTTCAAATCAAAAAACATCGAAATCAACATTAAATATATCGACCCAAGCTATATCATTCGAAGTCTGCCGGCCAATGCCAACGACAGCGTTTTTTGTGGTTTTTTGGGTCGCAATTCCGTTCACGCCGGCATGGCCGGAAAGACAAAATTGCTTATCGGCCGCTGGAACAGCCACTTTGTCCACGTGCCGATGGAGGCATCCGTTCAACATCGCAAAAATGTTCACCCCGATGGAGAGCTTTGGTCCGCGGTTCTTGAGGCGACCGGTCAGGGATCGCTTACCAATTAGCGTCTAAGCAGTTCACTGATCACTTCGGCATGTTTTCTGGCTGCCCCTCGATGAGGCAGAATGGCTTTGCGCGCGGCCTTGCCTGCGGCTTGAGCCAGCTGCGGATTCGACAGCCAATCCAATGCTTTAACGCTCAACGTTGCAGCGTCGTAAATCGTCACACCGCCGCCGGCGCGTTGAATTAAATCGCGCGCATCCGCAAAATCCTCCATGGATGGGCCATACATAACGGGTTTACCGCAAGCAGCCGGCTCGAGAAGATTCTGCCCCCCTTTGGGCACCAGGCTGCCTCCACAAAAAACGACGTCGGCCGCATGATAGACCATTGACAGCTCACCGATGGTGTCCAGGATGACGATCGGGGCCGTGCGCCGGCTCCCCTGGTTCTCCAATTCGGTGCGTCGCTGAAACGCCAATCCCCGCTCGGCAATCCACTGCGAGACCTGATCAACGCGCTCGATGTGGCGCGGTGCGATGACGAGCAGGCAATCGGGAAGCCGCTGCCGAATTTTAATGTATGCATCCAGAACGGACTGTTCTTCGGGATGGCGGGTGCTGCCGGCTACGATGACGGGCATCGCCGAATTCAACTCAAGGAGTTTCGCAGCC
The DNA here is from genome assembly GCA_050291625.1 of Desulfobacteraceae bacterium. Taxonomy (GTDB): domain Bacteria; phylum Desulfobacterota; class Desulfobacteria; order Desulfobacterales; family Desulfosarcinaceae; genus JARRKU01. Next base: position 14,490 of record JBNKKC010000176.1, on the reverse strand, counting down.
CACTGCCTCGCATCGGAATCCTTTGCGGATCCGGGGTTATCAAATTTGGCGTTCCCATTGATGGCCAGTCGCTCGGCGGGTGCGCCCAGGGATTTCATACGCAGCGCATCATCCTGGCTGATCATGCTGAATGCATCAATGTGGGACAGCGTATACTGCATCAGCGAGCGAATTTTCAAATAGCGGCTGATTGAACGAACGGATAAACGGCCGTTCACGATGGCGGTCCGCGCACCGAAACGGTTCGCACCTACAATCAGGTTGGGCCAGATTTCCGTTTCCAGCAAAGCCAGTACATCCGGTTGAATTGAGTGCAGCGCCCTGCGCGTGGCCCCAACCAGATCCAATGGAGCAAAAAAACAGGCTGCCCGATCCCCCAGCAGATCAAGCGCCCGGACATATGCCTGCTCTCTTGTGGTTGAGATCATCAGGCGGCATTCCGGCCATTGCTGCAGCAACACATTTCCGATTGCCGCCGCAACACCGACCTCTCCGACAGATACGGCATGCAGCCAGATCTTCGGACTACCGACCAAGCCCCTGGTCAATTTATCGGGATAATTGCCGAGACGGTGATAAAATCGACGGAAATCCGTGCCGCGATAGCGGTGATGCAGCCAAATCAGCGGGATGACCACTGCAGCACTTGCGGTGGTCAGCATGCGGTATATCAGATAGCCTGAGTTCATGGTTGTGAAATTTCTATGAACCGACCGCCCTTAAGCCGCAACAGGCACAGCGTTTTGATCGCCTCACCGCTTATTTCAAACGCTGTCGGGCCGGTAACACCCTCGATCTGCGAAGATTGTTGCAGGCTGTCCCGCAAGATATGCCGATAGGTTGCATCCGATTGGGATACAAGCTTGAAAAGCATTGTGGCTGTATCAAAGGCAAAGGCTTCGATAACGCCCGGGCGTCGCTCATAAATTTTCTGATAGGCATTTACGAAATTCTGAACGACAGGGCTCTTGCTCTCCGTAAAAAAGCCATCCGTAATCACGGCATTTTGAGCATAGGCATGAGTCATTTCGATCAATTGATCCGAATGCCACAAATTGGTGCCGGCCAGGTAGATGTCTTTGACATCATGGTACGCCAGTTGGGGAAGAATCAATCCTGCCGTTTTTGGAGCATCGGGAATAAACAATACATCAAAATCAATGACCGGTCTGGGCCCCTCACGCTTTTGGACCCTGCCGATGGCCGGCCCCTTGATGCGATCCTGATCAGGATCTTGAAAAAAGAGCCCGGTCAGACGCGTGACCGGATCGGCAAGCATCTGATCCAGCCGTCCTTTTCCAGCTCCCTGGGATTGAAAGTAGGGATCCTCTTCAACTTGCACAACCGTACGCGCCTGGAGTTCGCTGGGTATCGAATAAAAGGAGCCCACCAGTTTTTTTATTGTCCCGGCAAAATCGGTCTGCTCGGGTTCATATGCTTCAACTCCCCGAACCCGCCCGCCTTGCCGGACAACTTCATCCCAAAACAAGGTCATAAAGGTTCGGCCATATACTTCCTGGGGGTACATAATGGCAAAATCCCGAAGCCCGATATGATGAACGAAGTAGTTCACCAATGCCTTCACCTGGCTTTGAGGGGTTATGAAATGTCGAAAAATATAATCTCCAATGTCGGTGACTCCGGGTTTTTGCGTAAAAGTCACCATCGGGATGTTCAACCGCTGCGCCTCTCTGGCTGCAGCCGGAGCCGTGATGATAGGGCCGATGATGGCCCCCACCTGCTCCTCGGACAGAGCCCTGACCGCTTGAACGGCGCTGCTGTCCTCCGAGGCCGTGTCTTTGATGATCAAGTGCAAAGGCAGAGCGCCTTCAACGGTTTTCATCATGCTCAGGGCGAGTTCAATTCCCGACAGCGCACGCTGACCGTAGAGCTGGTAGGCACCGCTCAATGGCAGCAGGCAACCGACGGTTAAGGGACGAAAGGTCAGTCGCTGGTAAAGCATGTCAACCAACTGGGCGGCTTCCTCGGCATCGGGGTGCTCCGGATAGGTTGCCTGAAACGCGGAAAGCAACTCGAGCGCATCATCATAATTCTCTGCCACTACCTGCAGCACGGCATAACGATACATCAGAAAACTTCGGATCCGCTTATCATCCAACTGGTCCCAAAGCATCTCAATATCTGCAGCATTGAGTTGCTCGATGGTCTGCTTGAGCTGCTCGACCCAGTGTTGCTTGTCCTGCTCCGGAGCGCTCTTGTACAGCATATACGCATAGGCCGCGGAATTGGGCATAGATCCGTCCACCTGGTACTGTTGGGTCAAGCGCTGCCAAAGCTGATGTCTTGTGTCGGCATTCAAATCCGTGGCAAGCATCTGTTGGGCCAACGCTATGGCATCTGCCGGGCGCTCGTCCAGAATATACAGATCAATGATGCCAAGACGCGCCTCGTCCAGAAAACGACTTTCGGGATACTCGCGTATCAGACGCTCGTAAAACGCCTGAGATGCATCATAAATTCCCTGGGCTTTATAGATAAATGCGATCCGGTTCAGCGCCAGATCGGCGTGCGTCCCCTGCGGGTATTGCGACATATACTGGCTGTAAATACTCAAAGCCTGCTCGAATTCTTTTTGCTGAAACGCCTCTTCGGCCTTACCGAAAAACTGATCTTCGGCCGATTGCCCGATACCCGTGGGTACTTGAGGCACCTGCGGCATACATGCACCGAGCAATGCGGCAAGCAACATGATGACGATGATTTTATTGGATAACATTTTCAGCTCAACGGGTTGATCGTTTTAGGGTATGCCGGAGCATGATGTTCAATTGTCCGACGGCACATTCTCGCGGCGTTGATAAGGTTAGACACCTTTGGAAACTCGGGGATGCATTATATCGATGTTGAAGCAAGGGGTCAATCGATAGTCTCCGTCTTGACAGAGATAATGTTAAGGCCGTATATTAGCATGTATTTTATGGCCAATAGCGATTGAACGTCAATCGCCCATCCACCCCGGGCCTGCGAACCGGCCCTGTTAAAAGGTGACTGCGATGAGATGCATAATCACGATAGCACTGTTATTTCTTGTTGCAATGGCGCTGCCGGTATCAGCGGAATTTTATCGATATAAGGACGAACACGGTAATGTCATTTACACGGATGATCTGAATAAAGTTCCACTCGACCAGCGGGAACAAGTCAAGTCATATGAGGAATCGGTGTATCGCCCTCCAATTGCACCAAAGCAAGAAGAGGCCCAGGGAAAAGCGGAAGAGTCTGGTGCCGGGGACAAAGAATATGACCGCTTGCGCCGGCAGGAAGAGGCGCTGAATCGTGAAAGAGATGCTCTGACAGAAGAAAGAGACCGTCTGAATCAGGAAAAAGAAAAAGCGGTGACTCCTCAGCAGATCAAAGAATACAACCGAAGTATTGTCGATTTCAATGCCCGAATTCAGGCATATGAAGAAAAGCAGAAGGTTTTTGCCGCTGAAGTGGAAAAATATAATGCTGAAAAAAAAGCTCAGGAAAAAGCCAAACAAAATGAGCCATAGCGGACGCTGCTGCGGATATACAGACGATATCCCCTGACGTTTGAACGGCAGCCGTCGGCACAGCTTATCTTCAGATTCAGGCGCCACCTTCGCAACGTACATTCCAGTACGATAAATGTTAACCTGATCGGTGAAGGCAGCCTTACGCTTGCACGAACCGACAAAGAAGGAGAAATCAGCATGTCGAAAATTAACGAAGCCGATTTTAACAAAGCCCTGACCGTCGGCCGCCCCCCAAATATCCAAAAGTTGTTTCCCAACTCCAGGGCACTGCTGGTTAGCGGTAAATATATCGATCTGGCAATGCTGGCCAAAGGCCAGTCTATTTGTATAGCGGCCAACGGAAGAAACAGTTTTGTCATCCGAGGCGCCCTTAAAGCCGCACAGCGCGCCAACTCGACCCTCATTATTGAAATAGCCAAATCTGAAGGCGGCGCCAATGCCTATTGCGACACCAATTTTTGGAATATGGCACGCAGGGTTGACGCTTTTTGCAACGAACTGAATATCACGATCCCCGTTGCACTGCATGCCGATCACTACGGAATCAAAAGTCCCGAAGATATCGAGGCCGCCAAAACCGAAATCCCTTCGATATTTGATGCCGGCATTACCTCAATCGCCATCGATGCATCCCATATGCCGGATGACCAGAATCTTCTGGCCAATCTGGAATTGAATCCATCGGTGCCCGCCTGGGCGGGGCTCGAAACAGAAGTAGGTGAAATAAAAGGAAAACTTGGATTATCAACGCGAGAGGAAGCGCTCTTTTTAATTCAAGGCCTCAACGCTCATAACATATTCCCCAACTGGATCGCACTGAACAACGGAACCACACACGGGATCGAGGCCAGTGGACAGGGCATCCAGGTCGAGTTGACTGCGGATATTCACAACGCCCTGACCGATTATCGAGTCTCAGGAGCCCAGCACGGCACATCCGGCAACAATTCAGATCGCCTGCGCCAGATCGCCAGGCAAACGCGCACCACCAAAGCCAATGTCGCCACAGCCTTGCAAATGATTTCGTGGGGGCTGGAAGTTAACGACTACGGCAATGCCCTGCTCGACGATGCCGGCCAATTCATTAAGGTGCCCGATCAAGGTGTCACCGAGGAAATGTGGAGCCGGATGACGGCCTACGCAGAAAGCCAGAATTGGACGGGCGGCAATTACAAAAAGCTCAATCTCCCGTTTGAAAACCGGCTCCTGGGACAAACCAGCGACGTGCGCGAACGGATGGTCAAGCGGGTGGAGGATTTTGTCTATTCCATGATAACAGACGTCTTCAATGCCCAGGACACGGCCGGGTTGGCGATCGAACAGATCTTGAAAACGGGCGGTTATGATCCCGGACCAAAGGCGCAGCGCATCGAGGATCCCCAGGAGTGGACCCGGGAGAAAATTATCGAACGGGGAAAAAAGATCGAATCCGACAAAGGCCCTGAGGGAGATTTTGACGACTAGACATGGAGCTGAAAACCCATTGCCACTTCTGTGGAAATCGTTTGAATCAAAAATTCATAGAAGGCCGCAACCGCCTCTACTGCATGACATGCGAGCGGCCTCTCTATGAGAACCCCATACCCGCTACATGCAGTGTGGTTGTCAATTCAGACAAGCATATTCTGCTGGTTCGGCGCAGTGTCGAGCCGAAAATCGGCGAGTGGTGCCTTCCCGGCGGATTTCTCGAGATAGGTGAAACGCCTGAGAGCGGTGCGTTGCGCGAGCTTGCCGAAGAAACCGGTTTGAGCGGTGAGATTGAATCACTGCTGGGGGTGCGTACCACCCCATCGCAGCAATACCAGTCGATTCTGATGATCGCCTTTTCAATTGCCGGATATCAAGGAAAGGTCGCTGCCGGGGATGATGCAGACGATGTTCAGTGGTTCGACCGCGATCGATTGCCGCAGATTGCCTTCAACAGTCACCGATTTTTTATTGATCTCTATTTTCACGACCTCGCCCGCCGCAAAAACTGAGCGTACCTGCCAATAGCAAAAGACCTTCAAACAAAATTTTCATTTAATAATAGATAGTTATGTTGAATATCACAAGATTCTTGAGAAAAAAAGCTCAAGATATCCTGCACCGGACCGATATAATGACCGGAGGTACCGGTATGTATATTCACACATATCAAATTCAAAATGTGCTGAATGCTTATCGAAAGCAGCTCAGTCAGAATTCAGTCGATGGTCCCGCTCAGCGTCCTGCAGTGCAATCCGGCGATCGAATCAATATTTCGGCTGAAGGACAAAAGACTAAATTGCTTGACGATATCTCTTCGCAAATTATCGACCGCATTACAACGTTCGGCCCCAAGTCAGAATTCGACGAGGCGTTGGCCGATCAGTTGTCGCGGTTCAACGGCGAGAATGAGTCTCGCCACGCTGGCAAGGAGGCTCCTGCAGTCGATTTTACGTATACCACGATTGATGAGCGCAACCGCAAATCGACCAGTACGTTGGATATCCAACAGATTAACCCAATCAACCATCCCATCGAACCGCCGTCGGCCGGCGAGAGCGGGATGGCACAACTGCCGAACGATATGTTGGCCGACGATGATGAGAGGGATCTGCTGAACGGATAGCATGGCTGCTCAAAGAATTGGCTGCAGCCTCGGAAAGGGGGATCATTATGATTAATAACATCAGCGAAGCCACTTTGCGGGTCGCATCGAAGATCGATCCCAGTGGTGCCATCCACGACAAGGAGGTTACCGCACAGAAGTCGAAAGAGTTGCGTAAAGCCCGGCCCATAGAAAAAAGCGAGGCCGGCAATCAATTGGAGACTGAAAACCAAAGCAAAAACAAGGATTCATCGCGTTATCTGATGGAAGACGACAGAATTGTATTTGAAAAGTACAATAAAAACGGAGACTTAATATTTAGACTGCCGCCCTCGGATACACCGGTGGACAAAATGGCCTGAATGGGCACCTCGCATCCCCCGCCCACGAATCCAAGCAAACCGGCCTTTGTGCCGGTTTGTTTTGTGCGCATGCCGCAACAGTTCTATCGTTTTTCTTCATCTTTGACCCGTTTCCACATCCGTTCAAGGTCTTGCCGCTCAAACGCCTCTAAATCCCTCTTCTGCTCGGCGGCCATGATCTCCATCCTTTGAAAGCGACTGATAAATTTTTGAATGGAGCGGATCAGCGAGCGTTCAGGATGAACCCCGGCCAGGCGGGCCACATTGACCAGGGTAAAGAGCACATCACCGAATTCCATCGCAGTATCGGTATGGTGCTCATCCAGTGAGTCCGCCGCGCGATCGATTTCCTCTTTAAACTCAGTCCATTCCAATTCCGCCTGGGCCATAACAGATGGAAGGTCTTCCCAATCGAAACCGATGCCTGCGGCGCGCTCGGAAATGCGGTAGGCCCGCATCAGGGCCGGCATTCCCGTTGGTACGGATGCCAGCAGGGACTGGGAATTGCCTTTTTCTCGTTTTTTAATCTGCCGCCAGCGCTGTTTGACCATCCGGGCACTGTCCGCTTTCTCTCGACCGAAAACATGGGGATGGCGTCGGATCATCTTTTCCCGTATCTGCTCAAGAGACTCGCTCAGCGTAAAGCGCCCCTGCTCTTGATACATTATGGCAAGGAAAAGGATCTGGAAGATGACATCTCCCAATTCCTCACAAATTGCGTCGGTATCGTCGGCCGTTATGGCTTCGACCAGTTCATACATCTCCTCGATCAGATATGCGGAAAGGGTATGCGGGGTCTGTTTCCGGTCCCACGGGCACCCGTCTTCGGCCCGCAACCGGGCGATCAATTGCAGCAACGCATCAAAATGAGCCCGGGAATCTGTCATCACTTCGTGCGCCATGACTTTTTCAGCTCCTTCATTTTCACTTGAAAGCCCTTTTTCATATCCTCCGGGACAACCTCGACAAAGGCTGCGCTGACGTTCAGCATGTTATGCGTGACAATCGAACGCTGCAGGATCTTGGCATTTTTCGGCAAAAAGGAGGTCAACATCAATATCATGATGTTGATGATCAAGAGCCCTTTCAGGGATCCAAATAATGCGCCGCATACCCGATCCGTCCACCCGAGAAATGCAATATTCATCAGGTGCTTGATCACCACACCGGTGAAACTGACCATAAGATATATGCTGACAAAAAGGGATAAAAAGCTGAAAATATTTAAATAACCTGGATTGGCAATCCAATTGGCGAGAGGTTTTGCCAGAAGCGGATAATACGAATAGGCTCCGTAAAACCCACCCAAAACGCCGATGATGGATGAGAGCTCCTTGACCAGGCCTCTAAAAACGCCACGCCCGAGGCAATAGCCGAATACAGCAATCAATGTGTAATCCAAAGCATTCATGGCCCACCTGAAATGATTTGGAATAGCTTCTAACAAAGGGGTCTGACAGCGTCAAGAACGTTCCTCGGCCGTTTTTCATTCGTCATTCAGGTTTTTCATGGCATTTCTCAGTGAATTTGATTGATTTCAATCTCTAAGGCTTTTTCAACGGCTGCAAAACGAATTTTGCGCAATGGCCAATTGTTGGAACGGCGTCTCGCCGCGATATATCCCTCTGCTGGGTCGCTTTCGGGTCGCGGAGAGACGCCGCACCCACACTCGATCATATTGATCGGGAATGACCGGGTTTTTCATTTGGCGTTTGCATTCCAAGCCAAGGTTGAGTATTCTAATGGTTGTCCCTTAGCATGGGCAGGCCTTGATAAGCGGCAAACAGTTGCTGCTAATGTCACAAAAGGAGCAAGGCAGTTTAAGCCGATTTATGAGTCCAGAGCAACACCAGACAAAGTTGACATTCACCGATAATGAACTGGCCAGACAGTTGTTCGGTGAGCACAACGGGCACTTACAGCAAATCGCCCTGGCCCTGATGCTGCAAATCAAAGCCAGGGCCAATTCCGTTCATCTGCAGGGGGACCCCATTGCCGTGCGTCTGGCGCAGAACGTCCTGACACAGCTTTACGAACTTCTGAAGGCCGGCTACCCTCTCTATGCCAACGATATCGATTATGCGATTCGCCTGCTGAGCGCGGACGACCGGGTCCGACTCAAGGAAATTTTCCTGGATACCGTATTTATCACCTCAAAAAAAAATGCGGTTACACCGAAAAGCAGGACCCAGAAAACCTATATCGATGCCATGCGCAAGTTTGATATTGTGTTCGGCATCGGCCCGGCCGGAACGGGCAAGACTTACCTGGCCATGGCAATGGCCGTGGCGGCCCTGTCGAAAAGCGATGTCGACCGCATCATTCTCACCCGCCCGGCGGTCGAGGCCGGCGAAGCGCTGGGTTTTTTGCCCGGTGATCTCACCGACAAGGTCGATCCCTACCTGCGCCCTTTGTACGATGCACTGCATGATATGATGCGCTTTGAAAAAGTGTCCAACCTGATGCAGCAGGGAGTGATTGAAGTCGCGCCCCTGGCGTTTATGCGCGGCCGCACGCTGAACGGCTCGTTTATCATCCTGGATGAAGCCCAAAACACCACATCCGAACAGATGAAAATGTTTCTGACGCGCATTGGATTTAACTCGAAAGCGGTCATTACCGGCGACATTACACAAATCGATCTACCTCCTCACAAATCGTCGGGATTGGTGGAAGCAAACGAGATTCTGGCGGATATCAAAGGCATTGAATTTGTCTACTTTTCGCAGCACGATGTTGTTCGTCACAAGCTGGTCCAGAACATCATACAAGCCTACGAGACGGCAATATCGCTAAAAAAGTCAGGCAACAACCACTCCCGACGAGAATCGGTCGGTCAATCCGGGACACCCATCGAATCATGAGCACCGACAGCAAAAAGAAATCCAAGGGCTCCAAACGCCCGGTTGGCACGCATCTTCGTTGGTTGGTGCTTGCAGCCCTTATCGCTGTTTTCATGGTACTGCTATACCCTAACCTGGTTGTCCGGCCGCATCCTTATCAATTGGGGGACATCGCCGAACGCAATATCAAGGCTCCACGCGATTTCTTTGTCGAGGATCAGGCTGCCACAGAAGACATTCAGGCAAAAGCCATCGCCCAAGTGTTGACGGTTTATGATTTCGACCCGAGCATATCGACCCAGACGGCTTCAAGCATCCGAAAAAGCTTTGAATACATGCGCCTTAAACTGGCGGACCTGACAACACGCTATTCGAATCTGAAACCGACTGACGGAGAAAACCCAACTCCCGAGCCGACACTGGAGCAGGCCCGAACGCAATTATTAGCCGCAGAAAAAGACAATTTTGAAAAAACACTTGGCATCGAAATCAGCGACAGCGCATACCAATTGCTTGCCGATGACGGCTTTTCCAAAAGCGTTTCCGAACCTACGATAAAGATCATTCAGGGCATCCAGTCCAATGGCGTTGTGGCCAACAAGGAGATCATGCTCAAAGAGATCGATCACGGCATTACTCTGCGCAATGTCGCCGATCAAAAAGAGAGAACTGTAACCGCTCTGCGACAGTACTACGGCCCTGAACAGGCAAAAATCATGGTTCGTATTATCGCAGGACCGTTGGTCAAGGAGTTGAACTACGACCTGATCAATCTGATCGTCGAGCTGTGCCAACGACTGGTTCAGCCGAACATTACACTGAACCGCAACGAAACGGAAAAACGGAAGGAACAGGCCATAGCCGGCATCAAACCGGTCATGCTCAAATTTAAAGCCGGGGAATTGATCGCACAGGAAGGCCGACGTATCAATGCCGAACATCTGCTGATTCTTAGAGCGATGGCGCTGCAGGCACAGAATCAACAGGTTGCCTCATCCGGTTTTGGTGCCGCTGTCATTCTGGCGATGTTGCTGATGGTGATCCACCGGCTCTACTTTCATCAACGGCGGTATGCTCATCTGGATAAAACTAAAAATCTTATCTTCCTCGGACTCGTTCTGGCACTGGTATTTATCATTGTAAAAACATCGGCGATTTTCTCGGGTGTGCTTATCCCGAATCTGCCGATACTCATCCCCGGAGCTTCCATCATCTACGCCGCCCCTACCGCCGCAGGCGCAATGCTGATCTGCTTGTTTCTGGGGTTTGAAGCCGCGCTGCCGTTCAGTATGGTGGCAGCATTCTGCGCCGCCGTTCTATCAGGAAGCCGGATCGAGATATTTGTTTTTTTCCTGGTCAACAACAGCATGGCCGCCTATTGGGTAAAGCATTGCCGAGAGCGTAAAATCCTGATCACCGCCGGTATGAAATTGGGCCTGCTCAATATCGTTCTGGCCACGACAACCAGCATCTATGCAGCTGATTATGCCGGTATAAAGCTGCTCTGGGACTGGGGCTTGTCCTTCATAGGGGGCGTCGTCAGCGCCATTGTCACGATCGGTATTGCACCGCTGCTGGAGATGAGCTTTCAATATACAACGGACATCACGTTATTGGAGCTGGCCAACCTGGATCGTCCCATATTGCGTCGCTTAATGATCGAAGCCCCCGGAACATATCATCATTCGGTCATTGTGGGCTCATTGGGCGAAGCCGCGGCAGCCGATATCGGAGCGAACCCCTTAATGGCAAAAGTTTGCGGTTATTATCACGATATCGGGAAAGTGAAAAAGCCGCTTTATTTCATCGAGAACCAGGCCAACGGTGTCAATCGGCACGATAAACTGGCACCCTCCATGTCCAGTTTGATCCTGATAGCGCATGTAAAAGACGGTGTGGATATCGCCAGGCAGGACAAGTTGGGGCAACCGATCATTGACACCATTATGCAGCACCACGGCACCAGCCTCATCAGCTTCTTTTTTGAAAAGGCAAAATATCTGAAAGGTGCCGATAACGTCAAAATAGACGACTACCGCTATCCCGGCCCCAAACCTCAGACCAAAGAGGCCGGACTGGTGATGCTGGCCGACGTTGTTGAGGCGGCTTCGAGAACCCTTGAGAACCCGACACCCGCCAGAATCCAGGGGCTTGTGCAAAACTTGATCAATAAGATATTTACCGATGGACAGCTCGATCATTGCGAACTGACATTAAAGGATCTGCACAGCATCGCCAAAAGCTTTTATAAGATTCTTAACGGGATTCACCACCATCGTATCGAGTACACCGAAACGAGTATCAAGGAAAACAGCAGCGTAAGACATGACAGTACTGATCGAAAACCAGCAATCAAACCATCCGATCTCGATCGAAAGGGTTCGAAAAACCGCTCAGGTCATATTAAACGCCTTGGACTTTCCTGATGGAGAGCTTTCGGTTCTGATTGCAGATGATACCCGGATTGCTCAGCTAAACGAGACCTATCTTCAGCGCAGGGGCCCGACCAATGTCATCGCCTTTCCCATGCAGGAGGGACCGCATGCGGATATTAATCCCCATCTCATCGGTGATGTGGTTATTTCAATGGATACGTGTGCCAGGGAGGCTCAAGCGGCAGGCCTTTTGTTCGAACTGCGCTTTAATCAGCTTTTAATCCACGGCATTCTACACCTGTTTGGTTATGACCATATCCATTCGCATGAAGAAGCACGCATCATGGATGCCAAGAGTGATGAACTGCTTGAACTCGTCAAAACAATTGAATAGAAAACTGAATAAATTAATTGCCGGATGAGGGAATCGATATGCCAAGCTTAACCGTGCTAGTGGATCAAATCGCATCGATGCGGGAAAACGCCCGCTATATTGGGCCGGACCCGGTATCGGTAGCCGTCGTGGCGGAACTTGCCGGTGCAGACGGGATCGGTGCTTATTTGCGTGAAGACCGCCGGTATGTCAACGAGCAGGACCTGAGATTGCTGCGCCAGACAGTTCACGGACGCTTGATTGTCCACATGGCGCCGACATCTGAAATGGTCGGCGTCGCTCTCGATATCAAACCGGAAAGAGTTGTGATCGTACCCGAACTTGGAGAAAATGGTCCGGCCGAGGATGGATTGGATTTGATGATGCACGGCGACCGTATTTTTGAAACGATCGACACGCTGCAATCCAATGGGATATCCGGCAGTGTCAGCATAACGGCCGAACCGGAACAGGCAAAATTGGCACATCAAATCGGTGCGACATGGTGTCAGATTCATGCAGGTCGCCTGCAGTCAGCGGCGACACCCGCCTCGCAGACTCAAGCTTTGAACAAGATCATCGACACCATCAAAATGGCCCACAAGCTGCGGCTGCGGATCGCGGTCGGCGGCGGGCTGGACTACCGGTTGATTCAACTTTTTAAAAGCCTGCATGAAATAGACGAATTCAGCCTGGGTTGTCATTTGATCACACGCGCCGTGCTGAAAGGCATGGAGCCCGCGATACAGGAAATGATCGGCTTGATCCGGACGCTGTAATAACAACACGACCGGGAGGTAGACCATGCACATCGTCACCGCAGCACAAATGCAGGAGATGGATCGCCAAACAATCGACTCGTTTGGAATTCCAGGCCGTGTTCTGATGGAATGTGCAGGCAGGGGCGCCACACGGACGTTTCTTGAAAAAGTATACGGTAACGGTCCCGGCCGCGTCGGCGTTGTCGCGGGACGGGGTAACAATGGAGGCGACGGTTTTGTCATCGCCCGCTATCTTGCTCAGCGCGATATCGAGGTCAGTGTATTTTTGTTGTCGGACCGCGGCGCCGTCAAAGGAGACGCGGCAGCCAATTTAGAACTGCTGACAGCCTTGAACGTACCGGTTATTGACATGCCGAATCCCGAGCGGTTCGCCAAATGTCAAAACGATATGATTCAGGTGACCCATTGGATCGATGCCATGCTGGGTACCGGACTCAATACCGACGTCAAAGGCTATTTCCGTCAGGTCATTGAATTTGTCAATGCGCAGCGGCGGCCGGTACTTGCGGTTGATATTCCATCCGGCCTCAACGCGGACACGGGACAGGTCTGCGGCATATGCATTCAAGCGACGGCCACCGCGACCTTCGGTCTTCCGAAAATCGGCCACGTGATCCACCCAGGAGTCCAATACTGCGGCAGCGTCGATGTTATCGACATCGGAATTCCCGCGTTTATAACCAATCAAGTGTCCGTCCGCCAGCGTATGATCTCGGCCAATGAGGTAAGGCTCATCATCGACCGTCGCTCGCCGGATGACCATAAAGGCCGCACCGGCCACCTTCTCGTGGTCGCCGGAGCCACCGGAAAAACAGGAGCTGCCGCCATGACCGCAAACGCAGCCCTGCGAGCCGGAGCCGGACTGGTAACGCTATGCCTGCCCAAAACGCTCAACCCAATAGCAGAGGCGCAACTTATCGAAGCCATGACCATACCATTGCCGGACCAGAACACAGGACTGATGTTGGAAGAGGCGTTCGACACACTCATGATGCAAGCGCCGGGCAAACAGGCGCTGGCAATCGGACCTGGCCTGGGAACAGCATCTCAAACGCAAAAACTGGTCCACCGGGTCATCAAGGAAATGGCGTTACCGCTGGTCATCGATGCCGATGGCCTCAACAACATTGCCGGTCATGCCGCGCTGTTCAAGCACCGAAAAGCGCCTACTGTGCTGACGCCCCACCCGGGAGAAATGGCCCGGTTGACTGGATTGTCCACAAAACAGATTCAACAGGACCGGCTGTCCATCGCCAGAACATTCGCGGTGGAAAACGGTGTCTGCGTCGTCCTGAAGGGGGCCGGAACCGTGATCGCCGACCCGAATGGCGATGTATGGATCAATCCAACCGGAAACAAAGGCATGGCCAGCGGCGGTATGGGCGATGTTCTGACCGGAATGATCGCAGCATTTTTGGTACAGGGATGTTCAGCCATCGAAGCATCTGTTGCCGGCGTTTTTCTTCACGGTCTGGCTGCAGATATCCTTTCGAGGAAAATGCCGTGGGGCTATCTGGCGACAGAAGTCATAGGGGCGATACCTCGGGCAATCGGAGAGGTTCTGTATGATGAGCATGCAGAACCCCTGCAGGCACTATAGGCTTTAAGATAATTCATTTGGACTGCGTTATCGGTCGTCGCGGTATTCGAAATACAGCTTCCTCC
>JBNKKC010000175.1:0-38363 GCA_050291625.1 Desulfobacteraceae bacterium | reverse complement strand
ATGCCGCTCCCACACTAATTCACGCCAACAGGGAAATGCCGCACTTTTTCAGGAGACTTGCCAGATGCCCCCAAAAAGCTTTAAACTATTGTCTGACATGGAAATATTATATAGGCTTTAAGATAATTGATTTGGCAAGGCTGGAGGGAGGAAGCTGTATGCCGATACCGCGCCGCCCGATACCGCTGCCGAATGAATGATGATGAAAAATAGGCTTTAAGATAATTGATTTGGCAAGGCTGGAGGGAGGAAGCTGTATGCCGATACCGCGACGACCGATAACGCGGCCAAATCAATTATCTTAAAGCCTATAGGAGGATTCACGTGGCTAAGACCCTATACTGGATTCAAGGCGGCAGCTGCGGTGGCGACAGCTGGTCGCTTCTGAATTCAGACACCCCCGATGTGATAGAGCTTTTTGACTTTCTGGGGCTGGAACTGCTTTGGCACCAGACCTTTTCAGCGATGCCCGCCGATGAGCTGGAGCGCTTGAACCAGCGCATTATCAATGATGAACAACCCCTGGACATCTTATGCGTGGAAGGCAGCGCGATCCATGGTCCCAACGACAGCGGGCGGTTTGACATGCTGCCGAGCGGACCTAAGAAGGATCTGATTGCGGCCTTGGCGGGAAAGGCGCGCTATGTACTGGCGGTTGGCACCTGCGCCAGTTTCGGAGGTATCGGCGCCGACAGTGAGGTCATGGCCAGCGGTCTGCAATTTACCAAATGGGAGATGGGCGGTTTGCTGGGTCAGACATTCAGGACTCGCGAAGGCCTCCCGGTGATTAATCTGCCCGGCTGTCCGTGTCACTGCGAAGTCGTTGTCGGCACGCTGTCCACCGTTGCCGCCGACAAGGAGTTGGAGCTGGGCCATTATAATACACCGCTGTACTGGTACGGCGTGATGGTTCATCAGGGATGCACGCGCAATGAGTATCATGAGTACCGGGTGGAAGAAAAAAAATTCGGCGAGCGAGGCTGCCTGTTCTTCTACATGGGTTGCCATGGCCCCCTGGTGACCGGCCCCTGCAACAAGTATCTGTGGAACCGGCGTTCTTCCAAAACACGGGTAGGTGTGCCGTGTTTCGGATGCACGCGTCCCGACTTTCCCCAGCAATATCCGTTTTTTCAGACCCGGAATATTGAGGGCATTCCCATTGAACTGCCGGATGGCGTCAGCCGGGCTCACTACATGGCCTATAAAGGCATGGCGGCAGCCGCGGCACCGAAACGGCTGCTGAAACGTAAAACAGGTATTTAAGAACGTGGCAAAGCTCAATAAAACCATTCCATTGAACCGGGTCGAAGGTGATCTGGAACTGCACCTGGAGTTGGACGGCGATACGGTAAGCGACGTGCGCAGCGTCGGCACCATGTATCGCGGCATCGAAAACCTGATGAAAGGCCGCGGTCCCATGGACAGCCTGGTGATTACGCCCCGCATCTGCGGCATCTGCACCACGGCCCACCTGAATGCGGCAGCCCTCGCTCTGGATATGGCCTACGGCACCATCATACCGGATAACGCACAGCGGCTGCGCAATGTGACGCTCCTGGTCGAGCAGCTGCAAAACGATATCCGGCATGTCGTTCTGCTCTTTATGCCTGATTTGATTGGTCCGCTTTTTTCAGCGCAGCCATTGTATGGCGAGGCCCTGCAGCGGTATCAGGTGCTCAAGGGCGAGACCTGTCTGCAGGCCGTCAGCGAAACCAAAAAAGTGCTGGAAATCATCGCCATTCTGGGCGGTCAGTGGCCCCATTCGTCATTCATGGTTCCTGGAGGCGTGGTATCGGTCCCCACGGCCAGCGACATCACCCATTGCCGACATATTTTGCGGAACTTTCGCAAGTGGTATGAGCGACGCATTTTAGGGTGTAAGGTCGAGCAATTTTTCCAGATCCGTTCCTGGGAGAGTCTGATCTCCTGGATGGAGGCATCTGAGTCGCACCGCGAATGTGACCTGGGCTTTTTTCTGCGGTACGGTCTGGACATGGGGCTGGACAAACTGGGCAGGGGCCATGATTGTTTTATCAGCTATGGAGGACCGGATCTTCCGGAATCGACGGATGTGGTCGGCTGCGACGGCAAGTTCTTCCCGTCGGGTTTCTATTCACCGGATGGGTCGATGCCCTTCGATCCGGAATTGATCAAGGAAGACATCAGCAGCTCCTTTTTCACGGACGATGAGGTCGCCCGTCATCCGTTCGACGGTCGAACCGTTCCCGATGTGTCCGAAGAATTGGAAGGCAAGTACTCCTGGGCCAAAGCGCCGCGCTACAATGGCCGGCCGGCTGAGACCGGCCCTCTGGCCGATATGCTGCTGTCCGGGAATGAGCTGTTTGTCGAGAAGGTAAGGGCTTCGGGAGCCAGCGTTTTGCTGCGCGAACTGGCACGGTTGATCCGTCCGGCGGTATTGCTTCCGGCCATCGACAAGTGGCTCGATGAGATGAGCACCTGCAGCACTCCGTTCTATGAGGGGCACACCAAACTGGTGACGGCCAGAGGGTACGGCCTGGTCCCGGCGCCGCGCGGGGGGCTTGGCCATTGGGTGACCATTGAAAACGGGACAATCGACAATTACCAGGTGATTACGCCCACAGCCTGGAATGCGTCGCCCAAGGATGCCAATGGGGTGCACGGTCCCTGGGAACAAGCCATATTGGGCACCCGGGTTCGGGACCCGCAGCATCCGATCGAAGTGGAGCAGATTGTTCGTTCGTTTGATCCGTGTCTGGTCTGTACGGTGCATGCCATCCGCATGTCCCGGTAATCGATGACACCAAGAAAAAAAGTAGCGCCATGACACTTGCAGAACCAATCACGCACCAACCATTGTGGGGCCAGACGCGCTGTATGTGGCCCAAGCGCTGCAGGCAGTGCGAGGATCGCGACAATTGTCCGATCCAGCATCTTGTGCAGGAAAACGAACTGCTCAAAGAAGAGATCCGAGTCTCGCGCGAGAGTGCGGAAATTACGGCGGCGCTGGTGGTCAAGCAGTTTGAAGAAACCGAGCGTGTCCTGCGCCGGTTTCAGGTCGCCAATGCTCAACGCAAGGCCGTCCTCGATTCGGCCGCCCACCTGGCCATCATGGCCACTGAGCAGACCGGGACCATCACCGTATTTAACAAAGGGGCTGAAAACCTGCTGGGGTACCAAGCCTCGGAAGTCATCGGAAAGATGACGCCTGAAGCGTTTCATTCTTCGGAGGAGCTCCAATCCAGGGCCGAATCGTTGAGCCTCCACCTGGACCAGAACTTCGACGCCGTGGATCTGTTTTTTCACTACGCCCAGCAAGAAACGGATGATACGCTGGAATGGACCTATGTCCATAATAACGGCACTCATTTCCCTGTCGATCTGTCCATCGATCCCTTGCGGGATGCGGAAGGGGCCATCAGCGGATTCCTGTGCATCGCTGCGGATATCACCGAAAAGAAACGCTCCGAACAGGCGTTGAAAGAGAGCGAGCGCAATTATCGGCTGCTGATCGACAATATCCCCAACATTGTGTTTAAAGGCTACGCGGACGGAGCCATCGATTTTTTCGACGACAAGATCGAAGCCCTGACCGGCTATTCCAAAGAGGAGTTTTCATCACGCAAAGTCAAATGGCCCGAGCTGGTATATGAAGAGGACCGCACCGGACGGTACGAGCAGTTCGTGAAGGCCCTGAAAGGGGACCGTCAGTACATCCGTGAATACCGTATCCGCAGAAAGGACGGCGACATTGTCTGGGTGCAGGCCAGCAGCCAGATCGTCTGCGACGCCAAAGGGAAAATCGATTTTATTACCGGCGCCATGCTCGATATCACCAAGCGCAAAACCGCTGAGGCGGCCATGCATGATTCGGAGGAGAAGTATCGATCGTTGTTCCACAGCGGTCCGAATCCCATATTTGTTCTCGATTCGGAAAACCTCAAGATCGTCGATGTCAATCCCGCGGCCATCGAGGCCTATGGCTACAGCAAGGAGGAGATGTTGGGTCAGCCCTTCAACCGGCTGGGTGAGTTTGAGATACAGGCACAGGATCTGGAGCCTCTGACTGACACGGACTGGCCGGACAGCTGTTTTATCGACCAGAAGGCCCGCCATCATAAAAAAGACGGGACGCCCTTCTACATCCGGGTCAAAGCCTGTACTATCAAGTACAAAGGCAAACCGGCGCTTATCCTGGCAGCGACGGACATCACCGAAGCCATTGAAAAAGACGCCCAGTTGTTTCAGGCCACGAAAATGCAGACCCTTGGGGAGATGTCCGCCGGCATGGCCCATGAGTTGACGCAACCCCTTAATGCCATCAAGATTGGCAACGATTATATCAGGCGCATGATCGAACGGGGAAAACAACCCACCTCCGAAGAATTGGAACGCGTGGCACTGCAGGTAACCAATCAGGTCCGGCGCGCCTCGGATATTATCAACCGGCTTCGAGAATTTGGCCGCAAACCCGATTTCCAGAAAGAGCCGGTGGATCTGAATGCCGTCATCGCCAATGTCCTGAATATCATCGGCCAGCAACTGCTTCTGATCAATATTCATGTGGATATCGACCTGGATCCCGGACTGCCAACGATTCTGGCCAATTTCAACCGCATGGAGCAGGTGCTGTTCAATCTCGTCAGCAATGCGCGCGATGCGATCGAGCAGCTTGCCGGTGATGCGACCAATACGGGGGCCCGTACCATTGCCGTTCGCACTTACACCGATGCGGGAGACGTCGTCTGCACCATCGCAGATACCGGTGTCGGGATTTCCCTGGACGCTAAGGACAAAATTTTCGAACCTTTTTACACCACCAAAGAGGTCGGTAAGGGAATGGGGCTCGGGCTTTCCATTGTTTATGGTATCGTGCGCGATTACGGCGGCACCATCGAGGCCAGTCCCGGTGAGACTTGCGGCACATGCATGACGCTGCGATTTGCCCAGCGCTAAGGGTTTGCGTAGAAATAAATTTACATTTAAATCAGCCTGATGCTTGCGGGGCTGGCATCCGGGCGGTGTTTGATGGTATAGGATCCGCGTGTACTGCAATATTATTTCTTTATTAAAATCGGTTCTTACGGTTCTGTGCGATGATCCAGGCGACGGTGGTTTCGATGGAAGAGCCAATTTACACGATGGAAGAACAGGACGGAAGCGTGCGTGTGACCTTCAAAAGCGGTCATGTCGTCACGCCCCGAGAGATCATGGAAGCGATCGAATTGGAAAACAGGCTTTTTGATGTGCGACGCTACAACGCCCTGTGGGATTTTCGCGGCTGCCTGGCACCGAATGATTTCGGCTACAACGAAATGGAGCAGATCGTCCATTACATCGACGAATATATCGGCTCCAAATGGAATCCCCGCATTGCCATTCTCGTCGAGGCAGAGGTACAGTTTGGCTTGTCGCGCATGTTTCAAATGCTGGTGGAAGGCTTTCCGACAGAAGTGGCGATATTTTACAACTCGGCCGAAGCTGAACAGTGGGTCGGTCAGACCCCGTAACCGTCAATGTTTCATCAACCGGTGTGCCTGGAAAGTGCGCCCATAATAATAGGACGTCATATGTCAACCATCCTCATTATCGATGACGAGTTGCCCACGCTGCAGATGCTCAGCCTCTATCTGGAGGCATGCGGCCACAACGTGCTGACCGCCGAAAACGAGACCCAGGGGTTGGAGATTTTTAAGCGTGAACAACCGCCCATCGTACTGACCGACATCAAAATGCCCGGCCGGGACGGACTCGATGTGCTTCGCCAGATCAAATCACTGTCACCCCAGACGGAAGTTGTCGTGATTACCGGCCATGGCGACAAGGCCCTCGCCCAACAGGCGCTTGAACTCAGAGCCAGTGCCTTTTTCAATAAGCCGTTGGATACGGAAGCCCTGGACCGGGCCATCAAAGAGATTGAACAGCGTCTTGCCCCACCATCTCCCGGCTGCCAAAAATAATGACTTCCTCGCCAAGCGCTATAACAATACAAGTCAACGGAATTGTTCAGGGAGTGGGTTTCCGTCCCTTTGTCTATCAACTGGCGAAAAAGATGGGTCTGACCGGCTGGGTGGCCAATACCGCTTCGGGAGTGACGATCCATGCCGAAGGGCCGGCCGGGCAACTGGACCGCTTTATCGAAAGCCTGCAGGTGCGCAAGCCGGTTCTGGCCCATATCGTATCGATAGATGCCAGGGCATCAGAGACGGCCGGCTACAACCAATTTGACATCACCAAGAGCCGGGGCGCCGACACCCGGGCCACCCTCATCTCTCCGGATGTCTGCATGTGCGCCGACTGTCGGTCGGAGCTGTTCGATCCCGGCGACCGACGATACGGCTACCCCTTTATCAATTGCACCAACTGCGGACCACGGTACACCATCATCGACGATATTCCTTATGACCGGCCCAAAACCTCCATGCGCCATTTTACCATGTGCGACCGCTGTCAGGCCGAATACGATGACCCCGCCAACCGGCGCTTTCACGCCCAGCCGAATGCCTGCGCCGAATGCGGCCCCAGTGTTTCGCTTTTTGACAACCGGCGCAATCGGCTTGCATCGTCAGACCCCATCGCTCAGACCGCCGAATTGCTCAAGGCCGGGTACATTGTCGCCATCAAGGGCCTGGGAGGCTTCCACCTGGCGGTGGATGCCGTCAATGATGCCGCCGTTGAGCGGCTGCGAACCCGCAAGCATCGGGAAGAAAAACCGCTGGCCGTGATGTCGGCCGATCTGGCGGCCGTCGAAGCCTTTGCGCAAATCACACCGCCGGAAGCCGATCTGCTTACGTCGATCCAGCGTCCCATCGTTCTGCTGGAAAAAAAATTGCCCGAGAAACTGGCCTTCAGCGTGTCGCCGCGAAACCGGTATTACGGCGTGATGCTGCCCTACACTCCCTTGCACGAGTTGCTCATGGCCTACGGTTTTACTGCCCTGGTGATGACCAGTGGAAATTTGAGCGAAGAGCCCATCGCCATCGATAATGACGAGGCCTTTCAACGCCTCGGGAAGATAGCCGATTACTTTCTGAATCATGACCGACAGATCTATTTGCGCAGCGACGATTCAATCGTTCGGCATGCGGCCGGAAAGACACGGCCCATTCGCCGCTCCCGCGGTTTTGTGCCCGTTCCGGTATTTTTGAAGTCAAAGGTGCCCCAGGTATTGGCGTGCGGCGCCGAGTTGAAAAATACGATCTGTCTGACCAAGCAGAGACAGGCGTTTGTGAGCCAGCATGTCGGGGATCTGGAGAACCTGGCCACGGAACGGTTTTTTCGGATGACCATCGACCATTTGCAGCGGATCCTCGATATTACGCCCGAGATCATTGCCTGCGACCTGCACCCCGATTACCTGAGCACCCAATGGGCGTCCGCCCAATCCGATCATCCCGTGATGCAGGTCCAGCATCACCACGCGCATGTGGCGGCCTGCATGGCAGAGCATCAGCTTGACAGCCCGGTCATCGGCCTGGCCTTTGACGGCACCGGTCTCGGCGCGGACCAGACCGTTTGGGGCGGTGAGGTGCTCGTGGCCGATTACGGGGGATACCGGCGCGCCGCTCATCTGACCTCGGTTCCCATGCCCGGTGCTGCTGCGGCCATCAAGGCTCCCTGGCGCATGGCGCTGGCCTATCTGAACCACACCCTTGGTGCTTCGCTATGGGATGTGGACCTGCCGCTGATGCGCAATGTGGACCGGGCCCAGGCTCAAGTCGTGGTGCGGATGTGCGCCCAGGGCGTCAATGCGCCTTTGACCTCCAGCCTGGGCCGCTTGTTTGATGCGGCTGCCGCCATACTGGGGCTGCGGCTGGATGCCGCATTCGAAGGTCAGGCCGCCATGGAATTGGAGATGATTGCCGATTCCGGCGAAAAGACACGCTACGATTTTACATGGGACGCGGCGGACGTAAAACAAGTAGCGGTTGCACCGATTGTGGCCGGTGTTGTAGAGGATGTGCAGCGCGGTTTGCCGGCATTTATCATCAGCGCCAAGTTTCATAATACCATCATCGAAGGCTTTTCAATGCTCTGCCAGGCGCTGCGCCGGGAAAACCGGATCAACCAGGTGGCGCTCAGCGGCGGCTGCTTCCAAAACAGGCTGTTGCTGGAAGGTCTGAAAAAGGCGTTGACAACGAGTGGCTTTGAGGTGTTCTGCCACCGGCAGGTTCCGGCCAATGACGGCGGGATCGCGCTGGGGCAGGCCATGATCGCGGCTGCTACGGTATAACTAGTGTCCATTCAGAAAAGGTGACGATGCAATGGCGGATCAATTCACGGACGCCTATCGCGACCCCGACATCGCAAGGCAACTGGTGGACCGCATTCACGCGGTCGCGCGTGCGCCGATACGGATCATGGAAGTCTGCGGAACCCACACCATGGCCATCTTCCGCCACGGTATTCGTTCGCTGCTGCCCGACACCATCGATCTGCTGTCAGGACCGGGGTGTCCGGTTTGTGTGACGGCCCAGGCGGATATCGATGCATTTGTCCGGCTGGCGCGCCTGGATGATGTGATTATCACCACTTTCGGCGATTTGATGCGGGTGCCGGGCAGCGGCTCTTCCCTGCAAAAGGAGAGCGCCGCCGGTGCGGATGTGCGGGTGGTCTATTCGGCATTGGACGCAGTTCAGTTGGCAAACCGGCATCCGCATAAAAAGGTGGTCTTTCTCGGTGTCGGCTTTGAGACCACCGCACCCACCATCGGTGCCGCCATTGCCGCCGCCGCTAAAATGGCGTTGAGTAACTTTTTTGTCTACTCTGCGCACAAAACCGTTCCACCGGCACTGGAGGCTCTGATGAGTAACCCTGCCGTGCAGCTGGACGGATTCATCCTTCCCGGCCATGTATCGGTTATCATCGGAACCGATGCCTATCGCCCGTTTTTTCAGCGACATGGCTTACCTTGTGCTGTTGCAGGATTTGAGCCCGTGGATATTCTTCAGGGGATCTATGATTTGGCGGCCATGATTCAAAACCGCGCTCCGGACCTGGTCAACGCCTACCCCAGGGCGGTGACCGCTGAGGGAAACATACAGGCCCGTAAGCTTCTCGATACCGTTTTTGAAACCTGTGATGCGGCGTGGAGGGGATTGGGCGTCATTGCCGCGAGCGGCCTGGCCATTCGTCCGGAACTGGCCGCCTTTGACGCCCAGGTGGCGTTTGATATCCGGTCCCAGGCGACGCCCGAACCAAAGGGCTGCGCCTGCGGAGAGATACTGTCGGGCATCAAGACTCCCGAACAGTGCGTATTATTCAGGAAAAAATGCACGCCCATCAATCCGGTGGGGCCGTGTATGGTGTCGAGTGAGGGGACATGTGCAGCCTACTACCGCTACCGGACCCCCAGTTGATTAGCACGCCGGAGGACTTCAGCTCCGGCGTTGCCGGTGGCTTGCGGTAGCGAACTACAGCTGCGCCGCCGGCGTCTTGGATCTAAAGCCCTCCGACGCACTACTCAACTGGGGGCAGTGACGACACGTTAAAAGGGCTCGAGATTGGGCGTTTGCAAAAGCACCGGAATGTGATGATATTTCCTTCGGGGTCGGAGTCGGAATGATTCAGTCGCTCTCCGGGAAGAGAAATGCGATAAAACTGGATAGGACGTTGGGCCTGCTGTGTAAAGTGAATTATACAGGATTCGACCTTGACCCCGATTTCACCATACGGTTGGGCGGAAAACGCGAAACATGGATACAGTTAAGAAGATGAAAACAGACCAAATCCTTCTCGATCACGGTTCCGGCGGCAAGATGGCGCATCAATTGACCAAGGAGCTGCTGCTGCCCATGTTCGACAACCCCATGCTGGCATCGTTGCATGACGGGGCTGTTTTTGACCTGCCCCCCGGGCGGCTGGCCTTTTCCACGGACACTTTTGTCGTGGACCCCATTTTTTTCCCCGGCGGCGACATCGGCGATCTGGCGGTCAATGGAACCGTCAACGATGTGGCCATGTGCGGGGCTGTGCCGCGCTATCTGAGCATGGGCCTGATCCTGGAGGAAGGATTTTCCATGTCGGACCTGGAACGCATCCTGACCAGCGTAAAAAACGCTTTGAAGCGCGCCGGGGTTCAACTCGTTACCGGAGACACCAAGGTCGTGCCCAGAGGCGCGGCGGACAAGATCTTTATCAATACGTCGGGCATCGGAGAAATTCCGGAAGGCGTCAATATCGGCAGCCGGGCGGCGCAACCCGGCGATGCCGTTATTTTGTCCGGCACGATGGCCGACCACGGCATTACCGTGCTGACCCAACGAGAGGGGCTGCGGTTTGAATCCGATGTCGTCAGTGATACCGCTCCGTTGAATCACATGGTGGCCGGGATACTGGATGTGACGCAACAGGTGCATGTGTTGCGGGACCCCACTCGAGGAGGGGTGGGCACCACCCTTTGCGAGATCGCCGGGCAGTCTGGCGTGGGCATCCGCATCTTCGAAGAGCGGCTGCCCATTGACGATGCCGTGGCCGGAATCTGCGAATTGCTCGGTTTCGACCCGCTTTATGTCGCCAATGAGGGCAAGCTGCTTTGCATCGTACCGGCGCGGCAAGCCGGCGAAGTGCTGGATGCCATCCGCAAGGATCCGCACGGCAAGGCCGCCTGCATCATCGGAGAGGTAACCGAAGCCAACGCCGGCCGGGTTGTGATGCAGACCCGCATCGGGGGCGAACGCATTGTGGATATGTTGGCCGGGGAGCAGCTGCCGAGAATCTGCTGAAAGTGGCTTCAAGGGTGCTCCTTATTAATGTATGTGCTATAAACACAAAGTGTTAAGTGTTAAGTTTTAAGTGTTAAGAAAAGGATCTGAATCGATTATAGTATAAGCTCTCTTGTGATCAATGTAGATACATCGCCTTCTGACAAATACCTTAATTTGGGTGGTTGATCCTAAACAAGTGAGGCCGATATGACAGAAACTCTGCAACCGGGCATGACGTTTGAGTTCAGTTACGCCATTACACCGGAGAGAACCGTACCGCACCTCTATCCGGATTTCGAAGAGGCGACGCTGATGCCCGAAGTATTTGCTACCGGTTACATGGTCGGGCTCATGGAGTTTGCCTGCATCAAGTTCATCAACCCCTATATAGACTGGCCGCGCCAGCAGAGTGTGGGCATCCATATCAGTGTGAGCCACGACGCTGCGACGCCCCCGGGTATGACCGTGGCTGTCAAAGGTCGTCTGGATGCTGTAGACGGGCGCAAATTGAGCTTCTCGCTGGAAGCCTATGATGACCGGGATCACATTTCCTCGGGCACCCATGACCGCTTTATCATCGATGCAGATAAATTTAATGCCTCGGTAGGAAAAAAGCGGGCTTCCATAGCATCTTCTTGAACGGTGCCATTGGCCAGTGTTTTTAGGTGGCATATTGAATAGTTGTGATGGTGATGACGTGCCCGGGGGGCCGTTTATGGATAGAATTTTTTTATTGATCCTCGGTTTTGTGTTCCTTGCAGCAAATCCCTGCCGATCGGAACGCATTCAGGATGCGCAAAGCCTGTTTGACCGGTTCGGGGACCGTCTTTACCAGATCCTGTTGGTCGAAAACACCTCGGGCGAGACGTATTCTACCGGGTCCGGTTTTCAAATTAACGAAAAGGGTCACATCGCCACCAATTACCATGTCGTTTCATCCCTGATCCACAAACCCGGCACGTATCGAATGGAGTGCATCGACAAAGACGGCACCCATCGTCCTCTGGTGCTGGCCAACATCGATATCGTCAACGATCTTGCCATTGTTCAATGCGACGGCCTTGCCGATACGTTTTTCGAATTGAAGGAGAGCCGCCTGAGAAAAGGCGCCAAAATCTATGCCATGGGCAACCCGTATGATTTGAGCATGGCTATCGTCGAAGGCAATTACAACGGTCTTCTGGAAGACCGGCTGTACGAAAGAATTTTCTTTTCAGGGGCCCTGAATCCTGGAATGAGCGGCGGGCCGGCCATCGATCAATGGGGGCGGGTCGTCGGGATCAATGTCTCCACCCAGGGTAACGAGATCGGGTTCCTGGTGCCCGTCCGTTTCCTGATCGATCTGCTGGCAATGGTGACCTCCGCCATCGAACCGGTAACGGATTTTGACCGGCGTATCGAGCAGCAGCTGCTGGATAACCAGGAGCGCTTTATGGCCGGCGTCATGGCCGCCAAATGGGATGTCGAACCTTATGGTGACGCCCGTATCCCGAAAATTCAAGAGGAGTACATCAAAGGCTGGGGGGAAAAGGTGACCGGTGAGAAGAAGATGTATAAGCGCATTTACAGCGGGTATGCCATTCCCGACGGCGTGTATGTCTCCCATGGGGTTTTTACGGGTAAGCTCAAGGTCCGCTATTATTGGCTTGAAACGGAGCAACTCAACAGCGTGCAATTTTACAACAAGGTCCAAAAAATTTTCAACGCCTACAGTTCGCCAAACAATGCGACGAGCAAAGACCGCAGCCCTTACCGGAAGCGCACCGCCTTTTTGAACCATGCCGGCCTCAAATGGAAGCTGTCCATCGGTGTCAGAAAATATCTCAAGTACGATCGGTTATACGATTTTACCCTGAATATGGTCAGCCTGAGTAAAACCGACCGGGCCATCGTCGTCAGCGCGGCCCTGGCGGGGGTCAGCAAAAAAAACGGCAACGCATTTATCCGAAAATTCATCGAGCATATTCAATGGCAGAATTGATTATCCAGAAACTCAATCCGCGGAACCGGGTTGTCCGGACCTATAAATTCAGCACCTTTCCGGTAACCATCGGACGCGGGTATGACAACGATTTGATTTTGACCGATGCTTACGTATGCCCCGGGCATGCAGCGATCCATCGAACCGAAGCCGGATGGCACATCGAAGACAAGGTGTCCAAAAACGGCATCTATATACAGAATCGCAAAGAGAGTGTCGCCGGACATGCGTCCCTGGCCAGCGGCGATCTGCTGGTGCTTGGCCGCACGCGGTTAAGGGTCCTGTCGGCGGATCACCCGGTGCCCGAGAGCAAAAAGATCCAGATGACCAAGCGGACGCGGGCTCGATACCCGGTGCCGCTGCTGGCCTGGTCCTTAACCTTGGCATGCGTTCTGACAATTGCCTGGGATTTCTATCTGGATATGGGGGATGACAATCCTTCCGAAGAACTTTTCCATGCCGTCATCGCCATAATGGTTATCATGGGGCTGGTGTTTATCTGGTCGGCCGGCTGGTCGTTTGTCGGTCGCGTGTTGAAAAACAAGCCCCATTTTCACTACCATCTGCTGTTGGCCGTTTCCGCGCTGTTCGCGACAGAGTTGTCGCTGTACGCCAACACGTTCATCGGTTACAATACGTGCAATGCCGCGTTGCGGGATCTGATCGGGATGTTGTCGCCCATCATCATTATCGGCGTGCTCTTTGCCCTGAGCATTCGGGCGGCCACACGCCTGCCCGGTTTGCAAATCCATTTGATTTGTTCCCTTATCGCGGTGCTGCTCGCATCCGTCTTCATCTTTGCGCAGTTCAACAGCCGAGGCAAATTCAGCAGCTCGCCCGATTTTGATGCGGTTTTATACACACCCTGGGCCCAGATCGTAAAAAGCGAAAGCATCGATCAGTTTATGGAAGCCAACGAGAGGCTCTTCCAGGATTGGGATAATCATTGACGATGCTGTGATCATCGCCGCTGCGCTTGTTGGAGGGTGCGACACCCTGTACGCGGAGGATATGCAAGAGGGGTTGCTGATAGAGAACCAATTGCGTATCTGCAATCCACTTCAATGAGGATATATGGAGCGTTCATTCTTAAGCCCGGTGAAAGCATTATTGTTCGATCTTGGCGGCGTGGTGATCGATTACGATTTCAATCGCGTCTTCGCACGGTGGGCTGACGATTCGAGATGCAGTCTGGAAGCGATACAATCCCGGTTCGCTTTCGATCACTTTTTTGAGGCATTTGAAAGAGGCGAGATCGAGGCGAAAGACTATTTCGATTCACTGCGCAAACGACTTGGGATCGACATTTCCGATCGTCAATTTGAAGACGGCTGGAATACTGTATACATCGGAGAGATAGAGGGAGTGGACGAGCTTCTGGCGTTCGCCGGGCAAAAGCTGCCGATATATGCACTGACCAATTCCAACGCCGTCCACAAAAAGGTATGGTCGACGCGATTTGGAAAGATACTGAGTCGCTTTCGGACCGTATTCAATTCATCGGATATCGGTAGCCGAAAACCCGATCCCGACGTGTTCCATTATGTTGCGGATGCAACAGGTGTCGGTTTGCATCAGATGGTCTTCTACGATGATTTGGTGGAAAACATTGCCGGGGCGCAAGCGGTTGGGATGAACACGGTGCACGTGACGTCGATATCCGATATCGAGGAAAGCGTAAAGGCGATTTTTCGAACATGCAATTTGTTACAGACACGTTAGCCAACCGGTTCCATCTCCTGGAAAGGCTCAAAGAACTCGACCGGCGGTCCTGGCCGGAGTTTCTTTCTCATGGGGATATGCGTAGCTGGAACAAAATATACGATGCCCTGCCGCACCATGTCCTGCTGTTGATCGATCCCGACGAAAACCTGGCCGGCGCCGGCTTTACCATCCCGGCGCTCTGGGACGGATCGGTTGCAGGCCTGCCTGCCAGCATCGAATCGATTATCACTCATGGGTTGGAACTGCCCAGTGGATCGGCAAATACGCTGATGGCCATCGCCGCACTGGTCGATCGCCGGTTCAGAGGGCAGGGGCTCAGCGCCCGGATCCTGATAGAGATGAAGGGATTGGCGAAGCAGCACGGGTTTGACGACCTGCTCGTTCCGGTTCGCCCGACCTGGAAGGCGCGATATCCGCTTCAAAGCATGGAAAGCTATGTGACATGGCAAAACGCGGAGGGTCTCTATTACGATCCCTGGTTAAGGACCCACCAGCGTCTGGGCGCCAAAATGATCGCGTGTGTTGACAGCACCCTGGCGGTCGAGGGCTCGGTGGACGAGTGGCAAACCTGGACAGGGATGGTGTTTCCCGAATCGGGGCAATATGTCGTACCCGGGGCGCTTGTGCCGGTGACGATCGATGTGGCATCGGATGTCGGGCGGTATCATGACCCCAATATCTGGATGCGGCACCGTGTTTGATAATCTATAGGGAGATGGCGCATGGATACAATTTTGATTGGCAAGGGTGAGCAGCCGGTTCATCTTCTGGCGAAGTACGGCAACCGCCACGGGCTCGTTGCCGGTGCCACGGGGACTGGCAAGACCGTGACGCTGCTGGTGTTGGCCGAACATTTTTCGCGAATCGGCGTACCGGTGTTCATGGCCGATGTGAAGGGTGATGCCGCCGGCCTGGCCATGCCCGGAAGTCCAAATGAAAAGATCAGGCAGCGTGCCGAACAACTGGGATTGGCGGGCTTTGCGCATGAGGCCAGCCCGGTTGTACTATGGGATTTGTTCGGCCGGTCGGGGCATCCGGTGCGCACCACCATCAGTGAAATCGGACCGACCCTGCTGGGGCGGATCCTCGAGTTGAACGACACGCAGTCCGGCGTGCTTGAGATCGTATTCCGGTTGGCGGATGACCAGGGTCTGTTGCTGCTCGATCTGGATGATCTGCGGGCGCTGTTAGGGGCTGTCTCGGATAACCGCAAAGAGATTTCCAAGCAATACGGCCTGGTCAGTTCTCAATCGGTGGGGGCGATCCAGCGAAAGCTGCTGGCGCTGGAGCGTGAAGGCGGAGAGGCTTTTTTCGGTGAACCGGCGCTGGAATTGAACGATATGATGCGCACCGATCTCAGCGGTCGCGGCATCATCAATATCCTTGCCGCCGATCAGCTGATTCTCAAGCCGCGGCTCTACTCGAGCTTTTTGCTCTATCTGCTCTCGGAACTTTTCGAAAATCTGCCGGAAGTGGGCGATCTTGAAAAACCCAGGCTCGTCTTTTTTTTCGACGAGGCCCATCTGCTGTTCGAGGATGCCCCCCAGGCCCTGCGTCAGCGCGTCGAACAGGTCGTCAGGCTGATTCGCTCCAAAGGCGTTGGGATTTTTTTCTGTTCGCAGTTTCCGGATGATGTGCCGGATGAGATTCTCGGGCAGTTGGGCAACCGCATTCAGCATGCCCTGCGGGCCTACACTCCCCGCGATCAGAAAGCGGTTCGGAGCGCTGCCGAAACGTTTGTCCCCAACCCGAGATTGGATGTCGCGCAAGCCATTTCTCAACTGGGGGTCGGCGAAGCCCTGGTTTCGACACTTCAGGACAAGGGAATCCCCATGCCGGTGGAGCGCACCCTGATCAGCCCGCCCCGCTGTCGTTTGGGGGCCCTTACAGCGGAAGAACGCGTCCAGGTCCGCGGGCGCAGCCCGATCGGGGCCAAGTATGATACGCCCGTCAATCGCGAGTCGGCCTATGAGATTTTGAGCCGTCGCGCCGTGCCGGATCCTGAACCCGGGGCCGCACCGGATCGATTCTCGGCAGATCCGGAGCCCGAAAGGCAGGGCAAACTGGGTGAATGGTTGTGGGGAACCAAGCGTCGACAAGGCCTGGTGGAGAGCATGGCCAAACAAGCCGCGCGAACCATCGGCAGTCAGATCGGCCGCAAAATTCTGCGCGGCGTGCTTGGCGGCATATTCGGCGGCAGGCGTTGATTCAGATCCGGATTGAAAGCTTGCAATCGACACGCTCATGATTACATTGCCGCTTTCGATCTAAAAAAGAGTGGAGCTGCTTGAATGACCGCATCAATGATCAACGACGCCTTGCGCAACATCGCCATCATCGCCCATGTCGACCACGGCAAAACCACCCTGGTGGACGCCATGTTTCGTCAAAGCGGACTTTTCCGCGCCAACCAGGAACTGGACGAACGGCTCATGGACACCATGGATCTGGAACGCGAACGCGGCATTACCATTGCCGCCAAAAATTGTTCGGTGGTATGGGACGATGTTCGCATCAATATCATCGACACCCCCGGCCACGCCGATTTCGGCGGCGAGGTAGAGCGCGCCCTGTCCATGGCCGATGGCGCCATCCTTCTGGTGGACGCCAGTGAAGGCCCCCTGCCGCAAACGCGCTTTGTGCTCAACAAAGCCCTGGACGCCGGACTGAAAATCATCGTAGTGATCAACAAAATCGACCGCCCCGACGCCCGACCCGACGAGGTGCTCGATGAGATTTACGATCTGCTGATCGATCTGGATGCCACGGAAGAGCAATTGGAGTTCCCGCTGCTGTATGCTGTCGGCCGCGACGGGATTGCGGTCGAAAACCTGGAGGATGAAGGCCGCAATCTGCACTTGCTGTTCGACACGATCCTGTCGAAAATTCCCGGACCCGCCTTTGACCCGGAGGCGCCGTTTCAGATGCGCGTATCCGATCTGGGCTATTCGGATTATCTGGGGCGGCTGGCCGTGGGCAAGATCTTCAACGGCACTGCCCGCTCGCGAGACCGGCTGGTCTGCATCGGCGAAAACGGAACAGCGGCAGCGTTGAAGGTGTCGAAGCTGCAGATCTATGAAGGCATGCAATTGACGGAAGTGGAGCAGGTCCAGCCCGGCGACATCATCGTGCTGGCGGGTATCGAAGAGGTGACCATCGGCGATACCATTTGCAACGAACTCGATCCGCAGCCCCTGCCGCGCATCAGCGTGGATGAACCCACCGTTTCCATGACCTTTACCATCAACAATGGTCCCTTCAGCGGCCAGGAGGGAAAGTATGTGCAATCCAGCCGGCTGCGGGAGCGTCTGCAAAAAGAGACCCTGCTCAACGTGGCCATTCAGGTGGAGGATACGGGGGACCGGGATTCCATTCTGGTCAAGGGCCGGGGAGAGTTTCAGCTGGCGATCCTGATCGAGACCATGCGCCGGGAAGGGTTTGAGTTTTGCGTGGGACGCCCGGAAGTCATCTACCGCCACAAAGACGGTCAAAAACTGGAGCCCGTCGAACGCCTGATGGTGGATTGCGAAGAACAGTTCTTGGGAGTGGTTACCGAAAAGCTCTCCTTGCGCAAGGGTAAGATGACCAACCTGGTCAACAACGGCAAAGGGCGCGTCCGCATCGAGTTTTCCGTGCCATCGCGCGCTTTGATCGGCTACCGGGACGAATTTCTCACCGATACGCGCGGCACCGGAATAATGAATTCCCTGTTCGACGGATACGAGGCCTATCGCGGCGACAGCCCCAGCCGATTCACCGGATCCATCGTGGCCGACCGCAGCGGAAAAGCGGTACCTTATGCTCTGTTCAATTTAGAGCCCCGCGGACGGTTGTTCGTCGTTCCGGGAGATCCGGTATATGAAGGAATGGTTGTCGGCGAGCACAACCGACCTCAGGATATCGACGTCAATGCCTGCAAGGAGAAAAAGTTGACCAATATTCGGGCGGCAGGCAAAGACGACGCCGTCCTGCTGAGCCCGATCAAGCCGTTGACCCTGGAACAGGCCATCAGTTTTATTCGCGAAGACGAACTCGTAGAGATCACCCCCCTGTCGATCCGCCTGCGCAAAACCGTGCTGCAGTCCTCACGGCGGCAGAGTCTATATGTCTCGAAGAAGAAAAAGAAAAAGTAGTAAATGCTCAAATGAGCCGGAGCCGCCAGCGGGTGGTTTGCGCCACACGCAGCTTCATTTAAGTGTCACTAAGACGCGCTGCCCCGCTTGAGGACCAGACGGGACAAGCGGGCACCCCGCAAACTCGCTGCGCTCAAACAGTGCGGGGCGCTGATCCTTCGCTGCGCCTAAGTGACACTAAAATTTGCTGCTGACATGGCGCAAACCACCCGCTGGCGGCTCCTCCTGAGAAGAAATAACGAAATCCGAAAATTCAGTTGATTCACCTATCGTTAAAAAAGCCGGAGGGCTTCAAAGCCTTCCGCCCAAAACCAGCGGGACAGGAAGGCGCCGGTCGAAGACCCGCTTACAGCGGGGATTTGGAGTCCTCCGGCTTTTGTAACGCGAAGCCCGGGCAGCCGGTCATGACGGCGTGCTTCCGGCTGACCGGGTAGTTGCGGCAAATGGAGGGTTTGACGTTATGGATGCTGCAGATCCATCGGTTTTCAGTGGGCACCTTCTTCAGAAAGGGGCAGACCTCGGCCAGTTCGCGTGTGCCGGGAGTCATCCAGATGCGATAGGTTGTTTTCTTTTCTGCGCCGGCTTTGAAGATACCGACCCAGTTTAATATATCGTGCCTGCCCAATGTCGTCCAGCGGGCGACATCTTCAGCGGTCAGTTCATCGTGGTAGTCGAGGTTTCGGCAGCACCGGCCGCATTGTCTGCACACAAATGCTTCCATGCCGGTTTGGATGCGGATGCCCGCAGCGCCGCTTCGGGTGTCGGCGTCAACCGTTGCCCGGTTTTGGAATACCCTCGAGCATACGGATGCCAGACGTTCCGGTGTCCAGCGGGTACCGGCGATGGTCTGGCACATGTGGTCGATCAGGGCCGGTCCGTTGAGCCAGCGCATGGCGGGACGACCCTCTTCGTGCAGCCAGACGCCGTTATTGGCGGGTTCGGCTGCGATATAGGCCTTCTGAGCGGTGATCAATTTCAGGATGGAACTGAACAGCATCCACTGCGGGGCGTATTGCCGGAAGTCGATTTGAATGGCCTCGACGGCTTCCTCCAGGGATAGGAAGATGCTTTGCTGTTCCATAAATATGCCTTCAATGCAATGGCGCCATTATGTCAGTCGGCGCTCGGCGTGACGTCAACCTCGAGGTTTGATGCCGCAGTCCCGACACCATGCTTGCAAATTAAAACAAAGATGTCAAAATTCAACCACATGCGCTATTTATTCCCTCTCCCTCGAGGGAGAGGGCCAGGGGTGATGGTGAACCCCACCAAAAACCATCCCCTCACCCATGCAACCCGGACATGGTTAACACTTTAAACCGATGACATGGGTTACACTTTTTCCGGAAGCATCCGACACACAGTTCCCTCTCCCTTGAGGGAGAGGGTCAGGGTGAGGGTGGACCTTGTCGAAGACCACCCCCTCACCTGACCTCTCCCCCTGAGGGGGAGAGGAAAATATGGAACCGGCGTCTGCCCCCTGAGGGGTCGAGAAAAATATGGAACCAGCCTTTCCGCCCTGAGGGGAAGAGGGACATGTGGTCCCCGGACTCTCGCCCTGAGGGGGAGAGGAAAAAGAACTCGGTGCTTTGGATGGATGCCCGCCATATCCTAAGGCATGGATTGACATGGACGGTCTGCAACTATAGCATGGTTTGCCGACACATAGGGTCAAGTTTGTCGTTGATGCGATGGGAAGGTGACCAATTGGTTCGAATCATCATAAAACTCGGGTGGATCCTGTCCCTGTACCTGATCTGCTGTGCGGCGCAGGCGGCTGCTCAACAGGAGTACTCGATCGCCGGCCGCACCATGGGAACCCGCTACCATATCAAGCTGGTGGCCTTGGATGCAGATAAGATACCGCTTCTGAAACAGCGTATCGAACAACGGCTGGAGCAGATCAACCAAAGCATGTCCACCTATCGGCCGGACAGCGAAATCAGCCGCTTCAATGCACTGCGCGAAAGTGGAAGGCCCTTTGCCGTATCAAACGATTTTCTGCAGGTCATGCAGGCCGGCAGCGTCGTCCACCGGCTCAGCCAGGGGGCTTGGGACGCTACCGTCCGGCCGTTGGTGATCCTGTGGGGGTTTGGCAAGAAAGGACCCATCGATCGGCTTCCCTCGGCACAGGCCATCAGCCGGGCAAAACAGCTGGTGGATTTCAGTGCTATCGACATTCTGGCGGACGGCCATTTGACGAAACGGCAATCAGGGGTGACCATCGATTTGGCGTCCATTGCCAAAGGTTATGGTGTGGACCAGGTGGCGGCGCTCATTTCCAGCAGGGGGTTCACCCAATACCTTGTGGAGATCGGAGGAGAGGTTTACGCCGCCGGCCGTCGAGCGGACGGCAAACCGTGGCGTATCGGGATCAACCGCCCCCGCAAAGGCGGTCCGGCCGATGCCGTCTACCGGGTGGTGCCACTGCAAGACCGGGCCATGGCCACCAGCGGCGACTACCGCAATTTTATCGAAATCGACGGCCGCAGCTATTCGCATATCATCGATCCCCGAAACGGGAGGCCGGTGGCCAACGGTGTGGTCAGCGCCACGGTGATCGCAGCCGGTTGCACCCTGGCCGACGGTCTGGCCACTGGAATCATGGTGATGGGACCGGAATCGGGTCTGGCGCTGCTCGATCGACTCGAGGGGGTGGAGGGTTTGATCATCGTCCGCAAGCCTGATGGAACACTTGTGAACCATTGGTCCAAGGGACTTGAAGCGAGCGACCGCTGATTTCCTCGGATATAGGATGTTTTTTTTGGCGTTGACATTGCTTTACCGCTCCTATAAAAATGCCGCTGAGAAGTTTTCTATCTTAATAATATAAGTAACTTATATCGTCCGCCCCAATTAGTCGAGAGATTCAGGCCGGTTAAACGGGCAGCCCGGGGTGCTATCGGTTATTTTTTTCCGATCGGATGCCCGCGATGAGCAGGACGGACAGGAGCGGCGGACTTCGGTCGAACAAAGGCAAACCCTAAGGAAGGAGTGCACAGTGGAGATTCTGGTTTTACTCAAACAGGTACCCGCTACCGAGTCAATGATCGAGATTGCCGATGATGGTGTTTCGATTAAAACCGACGGGTTGAAATACGTCATCAATCCTTACGACGAACTGGCCGTTGAAGAGGCATTGAAAATTCGGGAAGCCCAGGGAGGTGCGGTGACCATCCTTTCCGTGGGGCCGGCCAAAGCGGCGGAAGCCATACGAACGGGCCTTGCCATGGGAGCCGATAAGGGGATTCTGATCGATCCAGGCGAGTTGAACTATGACGGCCTGGCCATCGCCAAAATGCTGGCCGCCGCCATTAAGCAAATGCCTTATGACCTGATCGTGGCCGGCCATCGAGCGGTGGACGGCGACAACTTCCAGGTTGGACCTGCCGTTGCCGAGCTGTTGGACATTGCCAATATCTCGATGGCCATCAAGGCGGATCTCGGTGACGGCAATATTACCTGTACATGTACGGTGGAAGGCGGCACCAAAGATGTGACCGCAGCGCTGCCGGCCCTGATTTCCACCCAGCGCGGGCTCAATGAGCCGCGATATGCCAGTTTGCCGGGGATCATGAAAGCCAAGAAAAAGCCGCTGGAGACCAAGAGCCTTGCCGATTTGGAATTGGACCCTGCCGATCTGTCGGCAAAGGTCGTGGTCAAAGCATTGAAAATGCCCCTCCAACGCCAG
Source organism: Desulfobacteraceae bacterium (assembly GCA_050291625.1). Lineage (GTDB taxonomy): Bacteria > Desulfobacterota > Desulfobacteria > Desulfobacterales > Desulfosarcinaceae > JARRKU01. The sequence goes on along the minus strand of JBNKKC010000175.1, from coordinate 16,148 downwards.
GCCGGCAAGATGATCGAGGGGGGTTCGGTGCAGGAAAAGGTGGCGGCGCTGGTCAAGGCCTTGCATGAAGAGGCCAAAGTTATCTGATCGTTGGACGACGATGGGGTGACGATGACGCATTGACGACAATCATTCCAAGGCTGCAATAGTCTTTCAGGATAAAGGAGTTCATTATGACGGTGTTGGTGATAGCAGAGCAAGTTGACGGTGTGTTTCGAAAGGTGACATTCGAAGCGTTGAGTGCGGCCGCACGGCTGGGAGGCGATGTTGCCGCAGCCGTGTTGGGCAGTGGTGTCGAGTCGGCTGCCGGTGAATTGGCGACATACGGCGCGGCCCGAATCGTGGTGGCGGATGATCCGGCTTTGGCGGAATATACCGTGGATGCTTATACCAATGTGCTGGCCGGGATTGTCGGACAGCTCAATCCCGACGTCATTATCGTCGGCGCCTCGACCCAGGGCAAAGAGCTGGCGGCGCGGTTGTCTGCGCGTCTGGACGCGGCGCTGGCAACCGACTGCGTGGATCTGAAAATGGACGGCGGTCAGGTGGTGGCCACCCGGCCCATGTACGGTGGAAAGGTGCTGGCGGATGTGGCACTGGCAGGCGCACCGGCCATCGTGGCGCTGCGGCCCAATATCATATCGGCCGAAGAAGCGCCGGTGGAAGGCGCCGTTGAAAAGGCAGCCGCCAATGTGGGCGACGTCAAGACCGAAGTCAAGAGCAAGCAATTGGAGACGGGCAAGATCGATCTGACCGAGGCTGAAGTTGTCGTTTCCGGTGGCCGCGGCATGGGCGGCGATGATTATTCAGTTGTCGAAGCGCTGGCGGAGGTATTGGGAGCGGCCGTGGGTGCTTCCCGTTCGGCGGTGGATGAAGGATGGCGTCCGGCCTCCGATCAGGTCGGCCAGACCGGCAAGACCGTATCCCCGAATCTGTATGTGGCCTGCGGCATATCCGGAGCCATTCAACACCTGGCGGGCATGTCCTCCTCCAAGGTGATTGTGGCCGTCAATAAAGATCCCGAGGCGCCGATTTTCACCAAGGCCGACTACGGCATTGTCGGGGACCTGTTTGAGGTTTTGCCGGCACTGACCGAAGAGTTGAAAAAGATCAAGGCGTGACCCCCCGGCAGGTCGTCGATTTCCCGTCGGAGCAAAGCCATATGATCATTCCCCTGCTGAAAAGGCCGCCTCATGGGAGGCGGCCTTTTTGAGTTTTACCTATGCCGAACGTATACATTGAAACACTCGGCTGTGCCCGCAATCAAGTCGACAGCGAGGTGATGGCCGCAGCGCTTGGGCGCGCCGGTTGGCGGCTGTGCGATGACCCGGGCGATGCCGAAGCGATCGTCGTCAACACCTGCTCGTTTATCGAATCGGCGGCCGATGAATCGATCGATACGATTTTGGCGCTGGCGGCCTACAAAACCCGGGGGCGCTGCCGGCGGCTGATTGTCAGCGGATGCCTGCCGGAACGCTACCGGGAAGAGACCGCCAGGGCCTTGCCGGAGGTTGACCAGTTTCTAGGTACCGGTGCTTACGATCAGGTGGTTGCGGCGGTGCGTGGATCAATCCCCCGGAGTACCTGCCTTTTGCCGGATCCCGACGGGATTGACATTCAAACGCCGGTTTTGAGGCGCCCCTTTGAACGCCATGCCGCCTACTTGAAGATCGCCGAAGGGTGCAACCGGCACTGCACGTTTTGTATCATCCCCAGATTGCGCGGCCGGCAGAAAAGCCGTCCTCCCGAAGTGGTCATCGAAGAGGCCCGTGCCCTCACGGCGGACGGTGTCCGGGAAATCACCCTGGTGGCACAAGAGACGACGGCTTACGGGCATGACCTGGCCGGACAGACAACTCTGACTGAATTGATGGAGCATATGGCTGACGTCGGCGGACATGTCTGGTACCGGTTTTTATACGGACATCCCCGGACGATAACACTGGATTTGGTCCGCACCATTGCGCAAAACCCGAAAATGTGCCCATATTTCGACGTGCCGATCCAGCATGCCAGCGATGCTGTTTTACATTCGATGGGGCGCCGCTACAGAGCCGATGACCTGAAACGCTTGTTTGCCGACATTCGGGAGATGTTGCCGGAAGCGGCCTTGCGAACGACGGTACTGGTGGGGTTCCCCGGCGAGCGTGACGACGATTTTCAACAGCTTGTGGATCTGATCCGGCAGGTACAATTCGATCATCTGGGAGTGTTTGTCTATTCGGATGCTGAAGACCTGGTCTCCCACGGTCTGGAAAATCATGTGGAGCCGCACGTGGCCCAGGAGCGCCTGGACACTCTGATGCGTATCCAGCGGGAGATCTCGGAGCAGCGTCTGATGCGCTATCATCAACAGCAACTGACCGTCCTGGTGGAAAAACAGGCCGAATCCGGGATTTATACAGCGCGCAGTCAGTTTCAGGCCCCTGAGGTCGATGGTTGTGTGCTGATTCGAACGGGCGAGGCGCTGGAGACGGGCGTGTTTTTACCGGTCCGGATCGTCGATACACTGCATTACGATCTGATAGCCGAGCCGATCTAATCTATACGGTTGGGGACCGGCGTCAGGTGCCTGGCGGCGTGCCGCGGCCGAAACCATCAACGGGACAAATGTGTTCATCCGGGACCATGGAGTATGACCGATCTGAAACAAAAAATTCTCGCAGGCGTTGAGCCCGACCTGGCAAGCATTGAAGCGGCGCTGGCCGAACATTTGAATCCCCATTTCGAGTTGGTGTCCAGGGTGGCGGGCCATATTCTATTTTCCGGAGGCAAGCGACTGCGTCCCCTGCTGATGGTGCTGACAGCCCGCCTGTGCGGTTACCAGGGATCCGACGCAGCCAAGTTTTCCATTATCTTTGAATACCTGCACGCCGCTACACTGCTGCATGATGATGTGGTTGACGGCGGCGAGATGCGGCGCGGTACCGTCAGCGCCCATCATACCTGGGATCCGCCCACAGCGGTGCTGACCGGTGATTTTTTGCTGGCCCGGGCGCTCTCTCTGGCCGCTCAGACCGGTTCGGCCGCCGTCATTGATGCCATCGCTTCGATCACCGAGCAAATGTCCCAGGGCGAGATCGAGCAACTGGCACGCAAGGGTGATGTCTCTCTGGATCAGGAAGCTTATATGGAGGTGATCCGCTGCAAGACGGCCGTCCTGTTCGAGGGTGCCTGCAAGGTTGGGGCGCTGATAAACGGATCTTCCCGTGATCAGGTCGACAGGCTCGCCCGATTTGGCCATCATCTGGGAATTGCATTTCAAATGGCCGACGACCTGCTCGACTACACCCTGGATACAGAGACTCTCGGAAAAAAGGTGGGCGCCGATTTGCGGGAAGGTAAAATGACACTGCCCCTTATCCATGCCCTCGGCGCTGCCGGTACGAAGGATCGCAGCTGGATCATCGGTTTGATCCAATCCGCTGATTTTTCTGTCAAACAGTTCAAACGGCTGATAGACTTGCTGAGCCAATACGGCGCCCTTGACTATACGCGCCAATTTGCCGGCGAACATATTCGGGCAGCCAAAGGCGCTTTGGCCGGATTCAGCGATGTACCGGAACGATCCATTCTGGAGGATATCGCTGATTACGCCCTGATCCGCAGAGCTTGAAGTGCGCAATTAACGTGCAATATTGGGCCACTCCATGCTATAGACGTTCAGAGAATGTTCCCCTAATCATTCCATTAAGATGTCAAGGAGACCGATCGATGCATATCGTCAAGTTCACTTGTCGAGGCATGAGGCGACTGTCGTTTGTGATGTTGCTTATGCTGGCTATGGGGTCCTCGGCATGGGCCCAAGCCGCCAACGAAGGGATTCAGACGGTGCATGTCATCGGCACCAGTCAAATACAAGGCGATGACATGTCCGCCAGCCGTGAAATGGCCATTGCCGACGGGCTGGTGGCCGCTGTTTCGCGCGTGCTGTTCGATGTCGTGCCCCAGGAAACCGTGGTGGGCAACTTTCAACTGCTGAGTGAGCGAATTTTTTCAAAAACCGACGAATATGTGCGTAATTACAAGGTCCTGACCGAGTCGACACATGGCCAGCTGCACCGGGTCGTGGTGCAGGCGACGGTATCGATCCGGCGTCTCAAGGAAGCGCTGAAAAAAATCGGCGTTCACATCGGCAAGCGGCCCTACCCCCGAGTCTTGTTTTGTATTGCCGAAAGGCTGGTTAACGATCTGAGCTTTGAATATTGGTGGGGTGCCGAGTCTACGCTCAAAAGTGGCGTGTCCGAAGAGAGCATGCGTCAGATTTTCAAAGATAAGGGATTTGGACTGGTCGCACCGCGGTCGAACGTGGGCTCCGCCAACCTGCCGCCGGAACTGAGTGCAGCCGAAGCCGTATCCCTGGCCCAGCAGTTGAAAGCCGATGTCGTCGTTCTGGGGCAGGCCGAGGCCCAGGAGGCACCCAACACAATGGCCGGCACCGTTCGATCGTTCAAAGGGACGCTTGTCGCACGCGCGATCCGGGTCGATACAGGCGAGCAGATCGCGCAGACCCAAAGAAGCGCGTTGACGGCATCTGAAGAGCCCTATGCCGGCAGCCGGGAGGCCCTGCGGAATGCGGCAGGATTGTCAGGCGAAGATCTGACCCTGCAAATTGCCAATGCGTGGTTCAGTCCCCAAAGCGGGCTGTCGCGCACCGAATTGATCATCGAGGGTGTCGGGGGCAAAATAGCCAGTTTTGTAAAGTTCCGCGGCGCACTGAGCAACATGTCCGGGGTCGACAATCTGCGGCTCAAGGAAATGATGCCCGATGCGGCCGTCTTGCTGGTGGACTACCAGGGTACGACGCGGGCCTTTGCCGATGCACTGCTGCTGCAGAATTTCGACACCTTCGGGCTCAATATTTCAGCGATAGAGGAGAATAAGATACGACTGCAGCTGGTCGCCCCATAGAAAGCCCGCAAGCCGCATTTTCAGTCAGTGTCCATCTTATTCATGAAAGGGAGGCATATCGCTCGTTGAATCGATCCAATTCCACCATAAGCATACCGAACATTCTGACGTTGGTTCGGATATTGCTCACCCCGATTCTGGTCATTCTATTGCTGAGGGATATGTTCCATCTGGCGCTGCTGGTTTTTTTCGTCGCGGGTTTGAGCGATGGACTGGATGGATTGATCGCCCGATTGTTGAACCAGCGGACCAAACTGGGCGCCTATCTTGATCCGGCCGCCGACAAGCTGCTGCTGACGTCGGCATTTGTCAGTCTGGCCGTTTTGAATGTCATACCCGGCTGGCTGACGGTGATCGTCATCGCGCGGGATGTGATTATCCTGCTGGGTCTTGCCATCTTTACCCTGACTGAGAAACCGTATGAGATCAATCCCACTCTGGCGAGCAAGTGCACCACGACCATTCAACTTGGCATGGTCCTGCTGTCACTGTTTGACCCGGACCATATCAAGCTTGCCACTTTGCACCCCGTTCTTGTGTGGTGCACCGCCACGTTGACCATCCTTTCCGGATTGCACTACATTTACATCGGCATGAATATCTTGCAGGAACCCAACGACGCTTAGCCGGTCTGATTTGCGCTTGACAGGGCCGTAGGCCGATGTTAACAAGGCCTCACTTTCAGGCGCGTAGCTCAGGGGGAGAGCGCTTCCCTGACACGGAAGAGGTCGTTGGTTCAAATCCAATCGCGCCTACCAGAAGATAAAGGGTTTGCAGGCCATAGGGTCTGCAGACCCTTTTTTATTTCGTTGATTCCACCAGGCGTGAGTTGATATATTTGACCAGGCCGAGATTGATGGCGCATGGTTTGGCATCGAACAGCATGTGGTTTGGAAGCATGGTGTCGATGGCCCGCCGATCGGTCTCACTATGATATTCTGCCATAACGATGCCGACATAGGGCAGATATTGATGCAAGCTTCGCAGAATCTCGACTTCGCTGCCTTCCGTGTCGATTTTAAGGATATCGATGTAAGTCAAACCGATCTGTCGAAACACGGTTGCCGCATCCCGCACATCAACTTGAATCGATTGGCCTCCCTGTGCGCCCTCACTTTTCAATGAGTTTTCACCGCTGTTGAATGGGTTCAAATAGAGTTCGGCCACGCCGTCGTGGTCCGACAAAGCATTGGCGAATGCCTTGATGCGTTGGTGGCTCCTTATATTTTTCTCCAGCAATTTCAGGATATGGGGCGCCGGTTCAAAACAATAAACATCGCAGTCGGTGCGGATGCTTTTCATATAGAGCGCGAACAGGCCGACATTGGCGCCGATATCGACGATGGTCAGGGAGCCGGATGGCAGGTAATGGGGCGGGACGGCGTATTCATGTTTTTCGAAGATATTGTGAACGCGAAATACTTCTTCCCGGGGTATCCATACCGTCCGCCCGCCGGATATCCCGGGAGGTTGAACCTGTACTAAGGGAGATGGATAGTCAATCATGTTTGACCGTTATGAATGGGTTCCTCTATATCTGTGTTGCCGTGTTGCCAAAACCACTCTACTGTCATTCATTCTACCTGATTCTGAAAGGAACTTCGAGTGAATATTGTGAACTAAATTCCCTATTATCAATGGCCCGGATTTCACAACAGTGGTTGTCCGTCGAAATGGTGATTATCCTAAGACGTGGATATCAGAGAGTAAACCGCAAATACGCGGTGGTGGCACAATTCTTGGTTACTCTGATTCGAGTCACGACGAATCGATACCCAAAGACAGGTCATACTGATGAACAAGAGATCACCGGGAAGAGGCGACCAGCCGTTTGTTTTTATTGAACGCCGCAGCGGTACTGATCGGCGTAAAACACGTTTCGGAGGCATCCGGCGGCTGGTGTTCAGCGGCAGACGCCGTAATCTGCGGCGGGCGGACGATCGGCGCAGATTGGCCGTACTGGATCACTACAGCCCCAGAATATTTGCCATTATTGTGGCGACCCTGCTGCTAAGCCTCGTCGATGCCTTGCTGACCCTTTTGCTGATATCCCACGGGGCTGTCGAACTGAATCCGGTTATGGCGTTTTTTCTCTCAAAAGGCGATTCGACTTTCGTGATCGCCAAGTACTTGTTGACCGCCATCTCGTTGACCATCGTGGTGCTCATCAATTACGTGTTTATCCGAATTTTCAGAGCCCATGTCCGGGATTTGCTGATCTACTTTGCCGGCTGCTTTGCCCTGGTCGTGGCATGGGAACTGTTTTTGATGGTGCGATACGTCTATTGATTGTTTTTCTTCTATCGTAATGATAGATGAACGTCTAATCGATAGGCTATAAGGTCGTCAAATGAACCATCATACACGCGATTCCCTCCACATGATCGCCATTGCGGCGCTCGCTGCGGCCACCGCCGGCCTGCTGGCGGCATGCGCCGCACCAACGGCCGTTTCAACTCCCGGCACCCCCTGGTACGAAAAAGACAGTGGCGCCTATCATACCGATACCGGCAACGTTTTTTACGGCATTGGTGTCGCCGAGCCTCAAAAAAGTCGATCCCTGCAGCGGGTCAATGCCGACAACCGTGCGCGGCGTGAAATAGCGGGCGTGATCGATCAATACAGCAAGGCCTTGGCGGTAACGGCAACTCAGACAGGAGGGAGTATGGTCAGGTCGCTGCCTGCGGATCAGGTGCAGGCATCACTGATTATGCTGGTACGGCAGGCCATGCAGCGCGCCATTGTCGTCGACCATTGGACGGATCCTCAGAACGGGTGCATGAAGGCTTTGTGCACACTTGATCTGACGCAATATCAGGCTGTCCTGGCGCAGCAGACATTTATGGATCCCCGGCTGCGATCTTCCATGCAGCACTATTCCGAGATGCTGTTTGATCAACTATCCGGACATTTCAACGGCAATTAGAATCAGGCTCATGCAGCAGACGGCCGTGGCGAGAACGGCATTCCAGCGTGTGGGGGCATAGTGTAATTCTCAGGCAGAGTCAAGGTCACCTTGACTTGCATTTGAAAACTCTCTATGAACGATGAATTTAACGACAATCCCTTGATTCGAAAAAAGGAACCGGATGAGAGATACGATTCGCCAAATCATTCTGACCGCGGCCAGGCAGGCCCACTCGGACGGCGTGCTGCCGTCGGACGCGTTTCCCGATGTGGAGGTCGAGCGACCGAGAGCTTCCGGCCACGGAGACTTTGCCACCAATTTTGCCATGATTTCGGCCAAGGGGCAGCGAATGGCGCCGCGTCAGATCGCCCAGGCGATCGTGGACCATATCGAGGATACGGATAATATACTGCGGCGCACGGAGATCGCCGGACCGGGATTCATCAATTTTTTTGTCCGGCCCGAAGCCTGGGCCCCCCTGGTGTCACAGATCCTGCAGCAGGATCACTCTTTTGGATCGGCAGATATCGGCATGGGACGTAAAGTCCAGGTGGAATTCGTCAGCGCCAATCCGACCGGTCCGCTGCACGTCGGTCACGGCCGCGGGGCAGCCGTGGGAGACACTGTGGCCAACCTGCTCGCATTCTGCGGATTTGATGTTCAGCGTGAGTACTACATCAATGACTCCGGCCGGCAGATTCAGACCCTGGGACGATCGGTCTATCTGCGGTCTTGTCAGCTTCTGGGGCAGGCGGTCGATTTCCCGGAGGATTGCTATCAGGGAGATTATATCAAGGACCTGGCCCGGTGCGTTATTGATGAAAAAGGCAGTGATTTCATCACCGGAGACGAAGATGCGGCCATCTCCCATTGTGCCCGGTTTGCCGCCAATACGATCATCGCCGGGATTCGGAACGATTTGGATGCGTTCGGGGTCCGCTACGACGAATGGTTCAGCGAACAGACTCTCTATGATCAGGGGCACGTGGACCAGGTGCTGGAGGATATGAAGGGGCGCAAGCTGGTCTATGCCAGCGACGGTGCCTGGTGGTTCAATACCAGCGACTTTGGTGACGAGAAAGATCGCGTGGTGGTCCGCCGGAACGGTCAAACCACCTATTTCGCCTCGGATATCGCATATCATCAGAACAAGTATCAGCGCGGCTTTGAACGCGTTATCGATGTCTGGGGCGCCGATCATCATGGGTATATCCCCCGCGTCCGGGCGGCTGTCGAGGCCACCGGTCACAATAAAGACCAGTTTGAGGTAATTTTGGTTCAATTGGTCAATCTGCTGCGCGGCGGGCAGCCGGTGGCCATGTCCACTCGAGCCGGCGAATTTGTCACCCTGGCCGATGTCGTTGGCGAAGTCGGGAAGGATGCGGCGCGCTTTATCTTTTTAACCCGTGATTATGAAAGCCCCCTGGATTTCGATCTGGAGGTGGCCAAGCAAAAATCGAACGATAATCCGGTGTATTACGTCCAGTATGTCCATGCCAGAATTGCCAGCATTTTACGCAAGGCGGCGGATCAGGGCCTTGCCCGGGTCAACTGGCGGCCCGAAGCGGGTTTGAGGCTGAGTACAAAGGAAGATGTCCGGCTGATCAAGGCTCTGGCGACCTATCCTGAGGTGGTTCGCACCAGCGCGCTGTCCCTGGCGCCCCATCGTATCGCATTTTATCTGATGGAGCTGGCATCTCAGTTTCATGCCTATTACAACAAGCATCGCGTACTGGGTGAAGATGCCGAATTGACGCACGGCCGGCTGTGTCTCGTGATGGCGGTTAAGAAGGTGATTCGCAACGGCTTGGGGTTGTTGGGGGTGGGAGCCCCGGATCAGATGTAACGATAGACGTTCAGAGAATGGTTTTGGCCGCGTTATCGGTCGTCGCGGTATACGTAATACAGCATCCTCCCTCTAGCCTTGCCAAAACCATTCTCTGAACGTCTATAACAGGGACATAGTTTTGGCGGCGTTGTCGGTGGTGGCGGTATACGTAATACAGCATCCTCCCTCTATCCTTGCCAAAACCATTCTCTGAACGCCTATATGGTAAGAAAAGGTAACCTGTGGCCAAGCAACAAAAAATGAAATCAGCGATCCCCCGGAAAACACGCCTGATCTGGAGCGGAGTGACGCTGTTCATCGCCGCCTGGATGTTTGTCCTCGGCATACTGGTCGGTCGTGGAACGGCCCCGGTCAATCTCGAGGCCAACAAGCTGGAAAAGGAGCTTGCCGACCTCAAGGCGGCCATGACCATGAAGGAGCGGGCAAAAATCAATGCCCAGACCTCTGGTAAGGACAACGGCAAGCCTCAGCTCGGGTTTTATGAAGCCCTGAAGGACTCGAGTCAGGCCAGACCATACAAGGATAAGCCGCTGACCGGGCAGGCGGTCAAACAACCGCCGAAACCGGTGCAGACAGAAAAGAGGGAACAGCCCAAACCGATTCAGGCCAAGAAAGTACCGTCGAAACCAGCGGACCGGCCGGAAAAAGGACCGGCAGCTCAACCGGTCGCTTCCGATTCCGGAGATGTGGGCAAAGGCAAGGGTCGCTATACGATCCAGGTGGCTGCGGTAAGGGAGGCCGGAAATGCCGAGCAGCTTGTGGCCCGGTTGCGCAGTAAAGGGTATCCGGCGTATCAGGTTCGTGTCGATGTGCCGGGAAAAGGCGCCTGGCATCGTATACGCGTCGGGGCCTTTGAGAACCGGGCCGCGGCCGATCGGATGCTGGCCAAACTCAAAGCCGGTCGGCACAGCGGTATGGTCGTGAGCACAAAATAGTTGTATAAACCTTGAATAGGTCTGTATAAATGGAGTGAGGGGCGCAGGTCCCCTCCAGCGTACGACGCTTCCACAGCAATGTGCAAGATGCGCGGTAAAGGGGAGTTTGTCATGAAATTAACCGTCCAGCAGGTGCGACATGTGGCCGATTTGGCCCGCTTGGAACTCGATCCGCAGACGGTGGAAACGATGGCCGGTCAGCTGGAGACCATTTTAGGTTATGTCGAAAAGCTGTCAGAAGTGGACACTTCGGAGATCGAGCCCACCAGCCATGCCATCGCATTAACCAATGCGTTTCGCGAGGATCGTATCCATGCTCATCTGGATCCGGAAGAGGCCCTGGCCAATGCACCGGTCAAGGAAGAGGGGAGTTTCGTCGTACCGAAAGTAATTTAACAACTTCGATCACCTGTATGCGATCCTACGATGAAATGGAATGGTCATGGAATTCAAACAGTGCTCGGCATGCGGATTTGTCTGGTCAGATCGAAATGACTTCCTCGGCGATCCCGATGTTACCCTGATTGGCTACCAGGTCAATTTCAAGCAGCTTACGGCAGGATTATTTCTGTTCAATCATGAATGCAAGGGAACTCTGGCGATCTATGCGGTGGTATTCGCGGATCTTTACAACGGCCCCATGTTTACCGAGCGCATGACCGATGAACCGGAATGTTCCGGACATTGTTTTCATGAAAGCGATCTGAATCCTTGTCCCAATCAATGCGAATGCGCCTTTGTGCGCGAGATTATTCAAAAGATCAATGCCTGGCCCAAACGCTCGAAGGCCGGGAAGGTGAGCATCCGTTAGCCTTCAGAGCCCACCAGGAGAAATTTGGATGCAATTGTATCGTCTAACCATCGCTCAGGCCCGGAAGATGTTGCGGGCCAAACAGATCAGCGCCTGTGAGCTGACCCGGGCCGTGCTGGACCGCCTGGCCGAGGTCGAACCCCGCATCAACGCGTTTATTACCGTTACCGAAGCATCGGCGATGGAGCAGGCAAAGGCCGCCGATCAAGCCATTTCCCGGGGAGAGTTCGCTCCCCTGACCGGAATTCCCCTGGCAATCAAGGATGTGATGTGCACACGGGGCATCCCGACCACCTGCGGTTCCCGCATACTCGAGAATTTTCGCCCCCCCTATGATGCCACCGTCATTCAAAAGCTTCAGGCCCAGAGGGCCGTCATGGTCGGCAAAAGCAACATGGACGAGTTTGCCATGGGATCCACCACCGAGCATTCGGGCTATAAAGTTACCTGCAACCCGTGGGATACGACTCGAATTCCCGGAGGCTCCAGCGGGGGCTCGGGCGCGGCGGTGGCTTCGGATATGTGCCTGGCCGCATTGGGCAGCGATACCGGCGGATCGATTCGTCAGCCCGCGTCCCATTGCGGGGTTGTGGGGCTAAAGCCCACCTACGGACGTGTATCGCGCTTCGGGCTGGTGGCATTCGCATCTTCCCTCGACCAGATCGGGCCTTTGACCAAGACCGTGGCCGACAGTGCCACGATGCTGCAGGCCATCGCCGGTTACGATGCGGCGGACTCCACATCGGTTTCCGATGCCGTGCCCGATTATAGTGCGTGTTTGCGTCATGATATCGAGGGGCTGACCATCGGCATTCCCAGGGCCTATTTCAACCTGCCGGGCCTGGATCCGGAGGTTTCCGACGCCATCGGACAGGCCGTCAAGACACTTGCCGATTTGGGGGCCAGGACCGTGGAGATCGAACTGCCGCATACCGAATACGGGGTGGCCGCCTACTATCTGATCGCGCCGTCGGAGGCCTGCTCCAACCTGGCGCGATACGACGGCGTCAAGTACGGCATGCGGGATGATACTCAATCCCGACTGCTGGAGATGTACCGCAGCACCCGCTCAAAGGGATTCGGGGCGGAGGTGCAGCGAAGGATCCTGATCGGCACCTATGCGCTGTCGGCAGGGTATTATGACGCCTATTACCGAAAAGCCTCTCAGATTCGGACATTGATTATTTCCGATTTTAAAACCGCCTTCGAGAAGTGCGATGTGATCGTCTCACCCGTTGCTCCCACGCCGGCCACTGCCATCGGGGAAAACCTGGACGATCCTCTGGCCATGTATTTATCCGACGTCTACACCTTGTCGGCCAATCTGGCCGGCATACCGGGCATCTCGGTGCCCTGCGGCCTGTCCGGTTCCGGCCTGCCGATAGGGCTTCAATTGCTGGCCGGCCATTTTAAGGAGGAACTGCTGTTCAGAATCGCGCATCATTTCGAACAAGCTACCGGGTTTCATGAGAACCGGCCGACGCTTTAATAGTTACATAGACGGTGTGATGTTCGATTTGTCCGGGCGTGGTAGAATGCGTGGTTTCCTGTCGGCCGGAGTGTTAAGTTTAAAGTTTTAAGTGTTAAGTTGATGTATTCTACCGATTTTATTTATATAATAATGTTATTTTGGCCAGTGCACAGGCCAATATGCAGGTTGGGTTGAGGAACAAAACCCAACAATCGGATACCCACATATTGGGTTTCGCAAGCTCAACTGCCGGGAGTCAATCATGTCCATCATACCTCAAGGTGAAGATATCCGCAAAGCCGTCAAATGGATATCCGAAATGCGGCAAACCGACCCCGACGCCGATGCCAATAAACTTGTGGAGCAGGCATGTTTGAAATTCAACCTCTCTCCCCTTGATGCGCAGTATCTGTCTCGATGGGTGAAAAAAGAAGCGGACTAAAACCAAAACAGGAACCAGGAACCAACCTATCCATGCCCAAAATCCGCATCCTTCCCGACATATTGGCCAACAAGATTGCCGCCGGCGAGGTGGTGGAGCGTCCGGCTTCGGTGGTCAAGGAGTTGGTGGAAAATGCGCTGGATGCCGACAGTACCCGTATTCTGATCGATATCGAGCGCGGAGGGCGGTCCCTGATTCGTGTGGCGGATAACGGCCATGGCATGGAGTACGACGACGCCCTGCTGGCCCTGGAGCGCTTCGCCACCAGCAAGATTCGCAACGATCAGGAGCTGTTTGCGATTCAGACCCTGGGATTCCGGGGCGAAGCCTTGCCCAGCATCGCAGCGGTTTCGAAAATGACCCTCATTTCCAGGCCTGAAGCGGCGGACAGCGGCGTCGAGGTCCGGATCGAGGGCGGTAAAATCGTTCAAGTGGCGGACGCCGGAGCGCCGACAGGAACCATGGTCAGCGTGGCGCAGCTGTTTTTCAACACCCCGGCCCGGCGCAAGTTTTTAAAGACGGTCGACACCGAAATGGGGCACATTGCCGATGTCGTGGCCGGTATGGCCCTGGGCCGGCCCGGGGTTCACTTTCACCTGACCCACAACGGCAACCCCGTCAAACAATGGACCAAAACCGGCGATGCATCCCGGCGGGCCGCCGCAGTTTTCGGCCGGATCTCCGCCGGGGAGTTGATTGCCCTGGATGCCCGTCACGGCGATCTTGCCATCGGCGGGTATCTTGCGCCGGCGCGGCAGGCCCGCAGGACCTCCCGCGGCATCTACCTCTATGTCAACGGCAGGCGAGTGCGCGATAGGGTTATCCAGCATGCGCTGTTCGAAGGGTACAGCGGGCGTTTGATGAAAGGGCAGTTCCCTCTGGCTGTTCTGTTTATCGAGCTGCCCTTCGACCGGGTGGACGTTAATGTGCACCCCACCAAGCACGAGATTCGGTTTGCCGACCAGCGGCGGGTTCATGAGGCTGTTCAGAGTGAGGTGGCGGCTGCCCTGAACCGGTCCGAGCGCCGATTGTGGGCCGTCGACACCCATAGCGACGCCGGTGAAGCGGTGGCCGATCCTCCGGCCGCTTACGGTGCCATTGACCGTCGCAGGTCGTTGCCCGAAAAAGATACGCGTCCGTTTGTCTATCGGCACGCACCGGCGTCAACCATGCCGGCAGAGCCGCCTGCTGAAACCGTTCCGCGTGAGTCTTCGACAGCCGAAGCGCCGCCTTCGGCCAAACCGCCGGTTCAAGCCGGGTTGTGGACCGGCGCCCGCTTTGCCCAGTTAGCGGTGATCGGCCAGTTCCACGGCACCTATATTATTTGCCAGAACGAGCAAGGCCTGATTCTGATCGACCAGCACGCAGCCCACGAGCGGATCGTCTACGAAGAGCTCAAACAGCGAGCCGGCCGGGTCGACTCGCAACGGCTTCTGATGCCCGAGACGGTGGAGCTGGGCTATGCCGAAGCGCAGTTGCTGGAACAACTGGTCCCCCGACTCAGTGACATGGGATTGGAATTGGAGCCGTTCGGCGGCAACACCTTTGTGATCAAGGCGGTTCCGGCCGTCCTGGATGACCGTGATATCACCGGCGTGGTCGTGGAAATCGCGGACCGGGCCTCTGCCATCGGAACGGCGGCCGGACTGGACAAGATTCTGGATGAATGCCGTATGGTGATGGCCTGCCACAATGCGGTAAGAGCCCACCAACGACTGTCGCGTGAACAGATCGACCGCATGCTGACCCGGCTGGATCGATGCGACAACCCCTCCCACTGCCCTCACGGGCGGCCCACCTGGATTCAATGGACGGTGAATGACCTGGAAAAAGCCTTCAAGCGCATCGTTCATTGAGACACCCTTATTCTGATGAATACTGATTCATTCGCTTGCATGACAGTGTTTCGTGTATAGATTATTCAAACCTTGTTAAATGTGCCCGTTAGTCTCCTTTTTCGGCGTCATGCACGCCGATTGGCCTTCGCCGAAAAAGGAATATGTCATTAGCGTTTGGTTTTTGATTTTATTGAGGTTGTTCCACCGATCGCATCCTGATTGACGTACTTCGTCTCAGTATTCTCTTTGACTCCTGTATTTGTCGTTGAACATCACCCACTCTTAGCGAAATTTATTCGACGTGTAAGGTGCAGCATTCCAGGCCGACTGATAGGCCACATTTACGAATGATCACCCGGTATAACAAGCAGGAGGTTGTCATGAAAATATCGAAATATCGTATCAGTCTAGTTAGTGCGCTGGTCCTTTTTACCCTTTTGGGCGCAGGAACGGCGTTCGGCAATACCGTCGAGGGGAGAATCCAGGGACTTCAATGTGTTTTGGAGGCCAAACTGTGCCCTGTGGACAATCAGGACCCCCACATTGCCGCCGAGAAAAATTTTGTCGTGGTCACCGGCCCCGATTCCTACTATCTGATCCCCAATGTCGACCGGGCCGTGCTGGCGCGTCACCTGATGAGCAAGGTGCGCGTCACCGGCGAGACATCGTCCAAATACAAGTCGATCAAGGCCAACAGGTTTGAAGTTCAGATTGACGGCAAATGGAAGACCGCCTGGACCCAGGAGATGGAGGACAGGGAGCGGCGCGAGCTGAATTCGGGGGGTTGATGCCCGCCGGCCGATGCCTGATTGCCAAAACATGAAAAAAACCCGCGGGCAACCGCGGGTTTTTTTATAGAATACCGGAAACTATCCGATTTTACCAGTGTCATGTCCCGGAAGTTGGACTAAAAATATTTGTTCAATTCGAATGGCTTATTCCTTTAAGTCATTCCGGCGCAAGCCGGAATCCAGAGGGTTTTC
>JBNKKC010000174.1:0-20078 GCA_050291625.1 Desulfobacteraceae bacterium | reverse complement strand
GTTTGTGGCGGGCACGGTCTACGATCCGGTGGAAAAAGAGGTGATCATCGGCGCCGCCTGCACCCTCAGGGACGATGCCAGCGGCGACAGCTTTACGGCCACAACGGACAACTTCGGCGACTTCTGGTTTCGGGGTCTGGGTGACGAGCGCACCTTTACTCTGACCATCGAAAAAGAGGGCAAGACCAAAACCATCGGCAACATCGTCACCAGCAAAGACCTGAGCCTGGGCGATATCGCTCTGGCAACATGACATTGTTTTTTAACCGTCGGGACACGTCAGGAGGTGAAAAACAAGGTGTCCAACAAAGTGATCGCAAAAAGGGCTTCAACATTTTTTATTTGAGGAGGCAAAACCATGGTACAGCGTAAATTCTTTTCACTGCTTTGCATGACCATCATGATGGTGTTTCTATTTGGCGCGGCATCTGCCGGTGCCAAGAATCTGAACATGGCCAATTTTTTCCCGGCATCCCATTTTATGAACACCAAAGTGATCAAGCAGTGGGTGGATGAGGTCGAGAAGGCCACCGGGGGCCAGGTAAAGATCACCAATTTCCCGGGGCAGACATTGCTCAAGGCACCGGAAACCTATGACGGTGTGGTCAGCGGTACAGCGGACATCGGCATCGGCGCCTTCGCGTATACCCGCGGCCGTTTCCCCTTGATGGAAGGCTTTGAACTGCCGGGCATCTACTTCGGTAGCTGTACCGCCACCAATTTGACCGCCTGGGACGGATATAAAAAGTTCAAACCAAAAGAGCTGCAGGATGTCAAAGTACTGTGGTTCTACTCTGTCGGACCCGGCATCCTGTTTACCAAAAAGCAGGTCAAGTCCATGGACGACCTGCAAGGCATGAAAATCCGCGCTACCGGTCTGACCGCCAAATCCATCCAGGCCCTGGGGGCCGTTCCGGTGGCCATGCCCATGCCCGAAGTCTATGAAGCGCTGAGCAAAGGCGTGGTTGCCGGTAATGTGGCGCCGCCCGAGGTGCTCAAAGGTTGGAAGCAGGCCGATGTGACCGACTATATCGCCATTGTTCCTCCGGTTTACAACGGCGTGCATTATTGCGTGATGAATCTGTCCAAGTGGAACAGCCTGCCGGCGGACGTCCGCAAAGCCATCGATGCCGTCAACGAAAAATTCATCATGACCGCGGGCCAGATTTGGGACAGCGAGATGAAGGCCAACGGCATCGATTACGGCCTGGAAAAAGGCATGAAGATGGTTCGCTGGGAAGAAGCCGACAATAAGAAGGCGATGGAATTGATGCAACCGATTCTGGATGATTATGTGGCCCGTATGAACGAAAAGGGCCTGCCAGGAAAAGAGGTGCTGGATTTCGTACAAAAGACAGCGGAAACCTATTCACTGAAGTACAAATCTGCCTATTGATCCCGTGTGCTGCCTGTCTTGCGATATTGACAACAGCCAAGGTGCAGGTTGGGTTGAGGAACGAAACCCAACATTAGGATGAGCACGTGTCGGGTTTTGCGAGCTCAACCCAACCTGCGGGGGATGAAAGGCGCCTCAATTGAGGTGAAAGCGGAACATTAAATGAATTTGATCGAGCAGTCCGAAAAGGTCGTTGGCTGGGCCAGTCAGAAACTGGATGTGGTGGCCGGGATTGCCCTGGTGGCCATGATGGCACTGATATCCGGCAACGTTCTCTGCCGTGCTGTTTGGCGGCCCATCATGGGGACATACGAGGTGACGGCTTTTCTGGCATCCATGACCATCTCCTTTGCATTGGCAAATTGTGCCGTCAACAAAGGGCATATTGCCCTGACCCTGTTTGTCGATCATATGCCGCCGCGCATCCGGTCTCTTTTGGACACTCTGGTTTCCATCATCAGCGCATTGCTTTTTCTGGTGATGGCATGGGAGGTCACGAAATATGCCAGCCATATGAAGCAAACCGGGGAAGTGTCGCTGACCATGGAGATCCCGTTCTACCCCTTCATATACGGCGTTGCATTCGGTCTGCTGATGCTGGCGCTGGTATCACTGGTCTCTATCTTTCAATCATTCGTGAGGTTGTTCAAACCATGAGTGCTGTGCTTTTCGGTGTTGTCGGACTCCTGGTCCTTCTGCTGCTTCTATCCATCCGACTGCCGGTGGGATATTCCATGGCGTTTGTCGGACTGGCAGGTTTCATGCTCATGGTATCACCCGTTGGCGGCCTTACCATGGCGGCCCGGGCGTGCTGGGATCAATTCGCTTCTTACAATTTCAGTGTCATCCCGCTCTTTATTCTGATGGGGCAGTTCGCCTTTGCCTCAGGTATCAGCCAGCGGCTGTACGATTCTGCACACAAATGGCTGGGCCACATGCGCGGTGGGCTGGCCATGGCAACCGTAGGAGCCTGCGCCGGGTTTGCCGCCGTCTGCGGATCCAGCACGGCCACGGCGGCCACCATGGGCATGGTCGCGCTGCCGGAGATGAGGCGCTACAATTACGATCCGGCCCTGGCCACCGGAAGTATTGCAGCCGGCGGCAGTATGGGAATCCTGATCCCTCCCAGTGTGATCCTGATCGTCTACGGCATCATGACCGAACAATCCATCGGGAAATTGTTTGCTGCCGGATTTATCCCCGGTATCATGGAAGCGGTCACTTACATCATCACCATTTCCATTATATGCAAATTAAATCCCAAGCTTGGGCCTCGTGGACCCAAACTGCCGTTTAAATCCAAAGTGGCCGGGCTGTGGGGCGGCACTGCTGAAACCATGGTCATCTTTATCCTGGTCCTGGGCGGTTTGTTCGGCGGCTGGTTCACCCCTACCGAAGCCGGCGGTGTGGGGGCCGCACTCGTGATGGGTCTCAGCGTTGCCATGCGGCGTCTGAACTGGCAGGGTTTTGTGGAATCGGTCTCGTCAACCACCCGAACCGCTGCGATGATCCTGATCATCGTTATGGGTGCCGTCATCTTCAACAAGTTCATCGCCATCACCCGGCTGCCGTTCGCCCTGGCCGAATGGGTAGTGGGCCTGGACATGCCGCCCATGGCCGTCATGGGATTGATTATCCTGGTCTATCTGATCGGCGGCTGCTTCATGGATGCGCTGGGGCTGATCCTATTGACGGTTCCCATTTTCTTCCCTGTGGCCGTCAAGTTGGGTTTTGATCCCATATGGTTCGGCATCATTATCACCCGCGTCACTGAGATCGGCGTCATCACCCCTCCGGTCGGCATGAACGTTTACGTGATCAAGGGTGTCGCCAGGGATGTGCCGCTGTCGACCATCTTCAGAGGGATAACGCCCTTTCTGATTGCCGACATTTTCTCCATTCTGCTGCTGTTGTTTGTGCCGCAGATAACGCTGTGGCTGCCATCCCTCATCACCTACTAACCCTGTCGCTGCAAAGGGCCGGAGGACTCCAGACCCCCGCTGTTGGCGGGATCTTCGATCGGCGTTGCCGGGAGTTCGCAGTATTGGTAATACGGCTTCACCCCCGGCGCGTTCTTGTCCCGCTGGTTTTTAGCGGGAGATTCTGACGCCCTCCGGCGTTTGCAGTTTTTGAGCAGGATACCCTACTTTGATCCCGGGCCTGTGCCGCCGCAGGAGATAAATATTCCTCTCCCCTCAGGGGAGAGGTCAGGTGAGGGGTGGTCCTTTGCAAGGTTCACCCTCACCCTAACCCTCTCCCTCAAGGGAGAGGGGACAGCGTGTAGGAGCAATCCGGCTCTTCAAGGGGGGAAAGGACAGCATGTAGGAGCAATCCGGCCCTCAAGGGAAAGGGGATTGATAAGAAGCTTCGGTCGGTTTGCGGCATAAGGTATAAGACGCCGAAATCCTCTGCGGCTCCCCATTCACTTTTTAGTGGAAATGGTTATACTAACAAAGGGTTTTTCCGATCCAAAACGTGAAACCACCATATTCTCGATACGGAAGACCAACGAAAGAGGTTCATTTTGCAAGACATCGGCGTTGACGATTGCCCGATGCCCGAGCCGTTTCGGGCCAAGATCGGCATGACATTATTTCTGGCCTGGCTCTTCTATCTGGGATTTGTCTCGCGCATCATCTTTGCACCTTTGATGCCGGCCATCGAACAGGATCTGGGCATCAGCCACGCCCAGGCCGGTTCGTTGTTTTTGTTCATGTCGGTCGGGTACCTGCTCGCGCCGGTCTGTTCGGGATTGATCGCTTCGAAGATCAACCATCGGGGCACACTCATGGTCTCGGCCTGGACGATTGGACTGGCCCTGACGCCATTTGCCCTGGTGGGCTCCATCTGGACCATTCGTTTGTTGCTGATCGCCATCGGCTTTTCCGCTGGAATCCATCTGCCGTCCGCCATCGCTACAATCACCGCAGAGGTTCGGAAAGCGGACTGGGGAAAGGCCTTGAGCGTTCACCAGTGTGCGCCGCCGCTGAGCTTTGTATCGGCGCCGCTGGTGGCGGCGCTGCTTTTCAACTGGTTTTCGTGGCGATCTATTCTGACGATCTGGGCGGTGTTTGCCCTGATCTCGGCCATCGCTTACAGTTTCCGCGGTAGGGGAGGGGATTTTCCAGGCCAGCTTCCCGGCCCGCAAAATATCAAGACGGTTGTTTCCAAACCCTCTTTCTGGATCATGGTCGTTCTGTTTGCCATGGCTATGGGGGGCAATGCCGGGATTTATGCCATGCTCCCGCTGTTCTTCGTCAATGAACGCGGTTTCGATCTGACCTGGGCCAACACCCTGATCGGCCTGTCTCAAATCTCAGGGTTCGTTATGGTCTTTGTCGCGGGGTATATTACGGATCGGATCGGCCAAAAAACCACTATGATGATCGCCCTTATCGCCACTGCGATTTGTACGATACTGCTGGGTCTGACCAAAGGCGTGCTGCTGATCGTCGTGCTATTTGTTCAGCCTGCCGTGCTTTCATCCTTCTTTCCGGCGGCATTTGCCGCCCTGTCCCGCATCGCTCCACCAGCCTTGCGAAGCGTGACCAATGCCTTGGGGCCGCCGTTGGCTTTTCTCATTGGCGGCGGATTGATTCCGGCGGTGATCGGCTACCTGGGCCAGATTTATACGTTTGCCGTCGGTATCGTGGCGGCCGGATGCTTTATGGCGTTGGGACCGTTGGGTATCTATTTTCTCCGGATGGGCCAATATGACGATCAATCGGGGTGCTGAACATTTGAAGCGGAGCAAGTGAGAAGGGTGCAGAGAAAATGATGGCATCTTTCCCGGTGGCCTAGTCGACTGAAATCAGAATTTCCATGCATTTCTACGATGTTATAATTGCCCCTTTGACACCATTTATTTTCGTTCCTATTATCTTAAATAAGCGTCGATTCATTAGACTTTTGGCGACGATTCTGCAATGTCATCAACATCTATGCACTTTCTTCAACGCTCCAAAGAATGCTCATTCCTGAGCTGATCAATTGAACTGTTGGTTTTGATCGAACACAATCTCCTTGGCCGCAAACCCAAGTCAGCTTCCACGACAGCCAGTCTTTGTTTCGGAGTCGGTTTCAGTGATTGGGAGCTGATATCGTTTTCTGTCTCCAATCGCATTGTATTTTTGTAATAACAATAGGTTAATCAAAAAAAAGGGGAAAGGAGGGATCAACATCGATGTTGTCCAGATCTTGGTTTCGGCGGCCTTATGAGGGGTTGCCGCGGTTATTTCAACCAAGACATGAAAAGGAGAGGAAATATGAAAAACATGACAAAATTTATGGTTGTGCATAATGATCCACAAATCAAGTGGGAAACCATTCAGGAAAACTGGAGAAAACTGGCCAAGATAGAAGAAGCCAAATGGGACCGGACATTTTTCAATCGCACGGTGGGTGTGCGTTATTGTCTATGGTTTGCTCCAAACAGGGAAAAGCTCGAGAATATTTTCAAGGAACTATCAATTGCCTTCGAATCAATCATTGCAGTAGAAGAAACATTGCCCGATATGTGGGGCGAGATGTGGGAGGAACATCTGGCAAAGGAAGAGCGAGCCGATACGCTGGCGTTCTGATAAGTCAAAATGGGTACGGCTCAGCAATAAGCAGCAAATCATCTTTCAACGTTTTCGGTGAATGGTTTGGATTTTCGCATCTGTTCGGGTTTTCGGATCTTGTGGGCCCGGGCGGCAAACTCTTTGCTCTCGCCGGGTTTTCCCATTTTTTCGTAGACCAGTGAGAGCGTTTCGAAGATAACGGCCAGGTGCCTGTCATCGGGCCCCAATGTTTTTTCGACAATACGTCGTGCGGTCTTCAGGGCTGTTTCTGCCTCGGTATATCTTGCGCTGGAAACATACAGGGCTCCCAAGTGGTTATAGGCCTGAGCCGTGGCCGGATGGTCGGATCCCTCTGATTTTTCCCATATTGCAAGCGATTGTTTGAGCAGCTTTTCTGCCTCCTTCACTCGGGATTGGGAACGGTACGTTGCAGCCAGGTTGTCCAGTGACTGGGTTGTGGCCGGATGATCCGATCCAAAAGCCGCCCGCCGAATGTCCAGCGCCCTCAAGTGAAGCGGCTCGGCTTTATCATGCTCTCCCAGTTGATCACGGCATACAGCCAGGTTGTTGAGCGACTGGGCCACGATGGGATGATTGGGACCGAAGATTTTTTCCCGCGATGCCAGCGAAACATCGAGTAAAGGCTTTGCCTCGTCCGCACGGCCCTGATTCAAGTAGACATCGGCCAGGTTGTTTTGGGCCTGGGCCGTGGCCGGATGCGTTTCCCCAAACGTCCTGAGGTAGATCGCAATCGACTCTTTCATTAAGGATTCGGCTTTTTCAGGCTGATTCTTAGCCTGGTGGAGCATGGCCAAAAGATTCAACGAATCGGCGATTTCCGGATGGTCTTCCGACAGGGTGGCCCTGCGGATTTCGAGTGACTGGATAAGCAACGGTTCTGCCGCGGATAAAAGCCCTCTGGCCAGATAAACTTCCGCCAATTGGCTGAGGACCTTGGCAAATGCCGGATGCAGGGAGCCAATGCTTTTCTCGTAAATCGCAAGCGCTCGACGAAAATTCGTTTCCGCCTCTTCCGGTTTGCCGGCACAGTGGACGATATCGGCCAGTCGGCACAGTGCAGGTCCCAAATCGGGATGATTGTCCGGCAGGTATTTTTCGAGAATGGACAGGGATCGTCGCAGCAGTTCTTCGGCAGAACCGGCATCGCCCAGCGCCTGATGAATCATGGCCAGGCCGTCCAGTGTCGGGACCAGGCCCGGATCATCGGAGGCCATATTCGCCTCCCGGATGGCCAATGCCCTCCTCATCAGTGGCTCTGCATCCGAAAGGCGCTGCTGTGAAACATGTAATTCAGCCAGGTTGACCAGGGTCTCCGCCACTGTCTCGTCGTCTGTGCCGAAAGCGGATTCATAGATGGCAAGGGATTGCCGCAGCAGCGGCTCGGCTCGGGTTAATTCGCCCAGCGCATGCAGGATTTCACCCAGATTGTTCAGCGAAAGGGCCAGGTCGGGATGGGCATGGCCTTTTTCCTGCCGGGCCCTATCGACCGCGGCTTGGGCCGGTTCCAGGGCGGCGTCGAGCTTGCCGTCTTGGAGCAGATCGATCACGGTTTGATTGAGGTGACTCCAGTCGTTATCCATCTGTGTCTCCTGACGCGCCATCTGGCGTGGTTTCGGAGTGGCGCTTCGTTGTACCCTTATTTTTATTTTGACCCAAAAAGCTGCTGATCACTGCCGCCGTGGGCGCCGGATCGTCCAGATGCAAATGATGATGACCGGGTAGCGAGACCATCTGAAGGTTCGTTATGGCATCGCAGCGCGAACCAAAATAGTTGCGTTTGAGCAACGTTCCCTCTTCGGCGGTAATCAACAGTACCGGGGCTGTGATTCCCTGCAAAAATGCAATCATGACATCGTTGGTAAAGTACTGTGGGTAGGGACGGATGAGCCGACGATCACTAAGCCAGGAAAAACCATTGCCGCTGCGTTTTACGGAACGACGCACGAGAATATCGGCAGAGCTGCGCCGGATGGTTCCCGCCGCTGCTCTGGCTCGAACCAGTACTGACAATTCATGGCAGGCCGCATCTTGATGATGCACCCCGGATATCATGGCTTCGATGGATTTGCGAAGCGCCTTGGGTACCTCACTCAAATCACCGGTGACGGCGCCCAGGCCTTCAATAAGGATCAATCGTGTAATTCGATCCGGAAATGCGCTGGCCGCAAGGCAGCCGATACCGGCTCCCATGGAGTGGCCCAACAAGACGAATTGCTCCCATGCGAGCGAGTCGGCTGCAGCAACAACCTCGTCGACGTAATCGGTATAGTGATAGCGTATGCCTGCCGGCCGGTGATCCGACATGCCGTGCCCCGGCAGATCGAGGCACACCAACTGCAGATCCGGCAGCAGCGGAGCCAGTCTGTCAAAGGAGTTGGCATTGTCGAGCCAGCCATGAAGCGCTAGAACCGGCAACCCGCTCTTGGGCCCCCAGCGTTTTGCAGCCAAACGCATATACGGTGTGCGAATATCAAGCTCTTCGACCTGCGGTTTTGTCAAAGCAGCATCCTTTCAATTGAATGATCATGGTCGCATCTTGGAACGGATCATCAGTCAATGCAAGCGCTATTAAATACATGTAATATTACATGTAATAAAGAGTAGATTCAAGTCTCTTGCTTTCATTGATTCTATGATGTCTGATTGAAACGGCCCCTTTTTATTATTTATTATATAATAATTATAGGTAGTTAAAAAAAATATCGTAAATATTGTAAAAAAGAAGCCCTGATTCGGATTGGAGTTATTGTAAGATTTTCATCTGCTTACCTGTTGACACTCCCATTTCCGTGTGTTACATTGCATGCAATTTTGATTCCATAGAAGGATAAACAAATGATTAGACCTGTTAAAAACATTCTGTTTGCCACCAACCTGTCCCCCAACTGCATGGCGGCATTCGATTTCGCAGCAGGGATCGCCACACGGTTTCAGGCAACATTGGTTCTGTTGCATGTGGTCGAGAAGATGCCGGACTATATTGAAAGCCGCCTGGTGGGGCTGCTGGGTGAGAAGCAATGGCAGGAGACCGTCGAGTCTCGGGTATCCGGCGCACGGGAGCAGCTCATCGGCAAAAAATCTTCCGATAAATTGATTCAGGCGGCCCTGGCACAGTTCTGCAGTGATGCCGGCATCGACGATGATGCCTGCGGCTACCATTCTCGTGAAATCGTCGTGACAGATGGCGAAGTCATTCAGGATATTGTCCAGACATCGAAAGATTACAACTGCGACCTCATTGTCATGGGGGCCAAGCAGGGGTTTCTTTCTCATAACTCTATCGGCTCTACCATCAAAGACGTTATGCGCCAATCGCTGATACCGGTGATGATGGTGCCGCCAATCAGCGAATCCTAAAACGGCAAACGCCGGAGGACACCAGACTCTGCGTTGCCGGCAGTTCGCAGTATGTGCAATACGGCTTCACTGCCGGCGCCTTCTTGTCCCGCTGGGCTTTTGCGGGGCTTGTCCCGCTGGTTTTTAGCGGGGGATTCTGGCGCCCTCCGGCGTTTGCCATAGTGGCACGGGACGCCGGACCCGGCGTTGCCGGAAGTTCGCAGTATGGCAATACGGCTTCACTGCCGGCGCCTTCTTGTCCCGCTGGGCTTTTGCGGGGCTTGTCCCGCTGGTTTTTAGCGGGGGATTCCGGTGCCCTCCGGCGTTTGCCATAGTGGCGCAGGACGCCGGCCCCCCGCTGTTGGCGGGATCTTCGATCGGCGTTGCCGGTAGTTCGCAGTATTGGTTGGATTTTCATGGAGGATATCAATGGCCCCCCCGATCGTGTCCATTGTGAGCAAAAAGCGCAGTGGCAAGACCACGCTCCTGGAGAAATTGATCCCTGAACTGAGCTCCAGGGGGTATCGTGTCGGCACCATAAAGCATGATATTCATGGGTTTGATATCGATCATGAAGGAAAGGATACCTGGCGGCATAAGCAGTGCGGTGCCGCAACGGTGGCCATCAGTTCACCATGGAAGTTGTCGCTGATAAAGGATGTGGAGCAGGAAGCCTCACTTGATGATCTCGTTTCATCCTTTTTTACCGATATGGATCTGGTATTGACCGAGGGCTACTTGCGGGCCGAAAAACCGCAGGTCGAAGTTTTCCGCAGCGCGGCTCACCAGATGCCGCTATGCGTCAAGGGCCAATCCAGCGCCATAATCGCTGTCATGTCCGATGTGCCGGTGGATCTGGATGTCCCAAACTTCGATATCAACGATATCGCCGCGCTGGCAGATCTGATCGAAACCCGTTTTCTCTCCCGGCGCAAATCGGAATAGCGGCCGGCTGTGCTGGTTCCGCGAGATTGGAACCGTTCGGATGGCTTCCGGTCCTGCCGCCAAGGATCGCAGGGGCGAACCCTGCCGGAGTCCAACTGGACGAGCCACGTAAAAGCCGGCGGGACAAGCCCCGCAAGAGACCTGCGGGACAAGAAAGCGTGAGGGCGAAGCCGTCATCGGTTATTTGATCTTGTTGCGTGCCTGTTCAGGGGCGAAGATAATCCGGAACAGGTTCTCCATGGCATTCTGATTGTGCATCCTCAACAATTCCTGCGCCATTTCCACATCTCGAAAGGCAACAGCCTCGAATAACTGATCGTGCTCTGTTACGATATCATGGACGCGATCGACGCTCAGCGCCTCGACCCGAAAACGGAGGAAGATCCGTTTGCAGATATCGCGGTAGAGGTGCACCAGATTGGGATTACCGGTCATCTCGATGATTGCAGCGTGAAAGTCGGTGTCCAGCACAAAAAGTTTTCGTTGCACGATGTCGCTGATCGCCTGTTCATAGGCGGTTTTTTTTTGTCTCAGCCGTTCAGTTGCCTTCGGTGTCATGCACTCGACTGCCCTGCCGATGGTGCCGATTTCAACGATTTCCCTGATTTCGTAGAGTTCCTCCGCCTCGCGCCGATTCAGTTTATGGACCGTATAGCCCTGATTGGGAATAAAATCCAGATAACCCTCCATGGATAGAATGCTCAGGGCATTGTTGACCGGCGTTCGGCTGACGCCGAGCCGGTCGGCAAGGTCTACAAACACCAGTCGCTGACCCGGAACGATATCATAGTTGATCATCATCTCCATGATGCGGTCATAGGTTGCGAGCGTCAGGTTCTGCCTTGGTTTCACGATGGCTCCTATATTCGTTCAGTGGGGTATATATACCGGTACAAACAGCTATGGAAATTACATACAATATAGTTAGAGAATATGGAATGACAAATGGTTGGGGCCGAGTCGGTCCATTGCGATCCGGAAGCAGCCATCACCGAAATGGTCGCCGACCCATCGAGTATGGCGTATTTCAAGTCAACTTGACATCCCAGCTGCCGGGTCTTAACTAGTTCAATGCAAACTGATGCGCGTTTCGCTCACCTCCGATTCGGCCGCAACTCTTCCCAACCCGGTCTGGGGCCGACGTTCTTACTACGGAATACTGTCGTTGTGCATCGGTGTCGCTACAATGCTCAAACAGGACATATAAGCAGGCCGGCGGGTGCTGCCATGCAAGATGTGGTCATTGACAAACAGATGATTCGCTTTGGTGACAGGATGGGTGTTTCGTTTCATCGCACCTTGCGCGTTCCTGAAGATACAAAGAGTTACCCTCTGCCGGCCGGTTTAGGGCGATTCCCCATTTACAAGGTATCGGAATTTGCCGATCGTCTGCCATCCCAATGGCGGGCGTCGAACGCAGCATTTATCCCCATGTACCAATGTGAAGCGCTTTGGATCGGGTTCAATGGCGCTGCCTGGAAACCCAATGCAGTGGTTGTGGCGGTGGGCGGCATCAATGCGTTATCTGGTGAGCCTTATGAAACCCGGTTGCAGACAGCACCGCAGAATTACCTTGTGGCACCACCGCAGCCTTGGCTGGACGGTGTCAATTGTGAAGCCGGCCGCGTCCGCCAGTTCGTTGCGGCACCCCTGGGCGCCGGTTTGACCATAGAATCCATTATGCGCGGGAAGGAGATTCGCGGCGGGATTCAGATCAGCGTCTACGAGCCAAAGCGAGGTCGCTTTCCGGACACGGCAGCCGATGCCGGGTCTGCGCTGCTGGGCGAGGAGGACACGCTTCGTCCGATGCACAAACCGATGCAGCCAATGGGGATCCGCACCGGCGGGCGCATTGCACAAAAGATCTACAGTGATCCGTACGGGATTGATACATGGGATCTCGAGAATGTTGGACACGTTTTGATTTTCATTGTTAACAGCGGGCATTTTGAGCAGATCACAGGCCGTCCTCCACCCCCCACACCGCTGAACGCCAAACAGTATTCCGAGCTGGGTCTTCCCTGGTTTCAGCGGTATGATGACGAATTGGCCGGTATCGGGCCGTCGAAGATCTTATCTGCCATGGGCGAAAACGCTTCGCCATCGGATCAAGTGGATCCAACGGACGCAGATGACTCGATTGATCCTGCCGACATTCGGACTATAACAATCGGACTGAAGAAAAGATCCCATCCGCATAAGATACCTTGAACAGATCCGGCAGGGAGTAGGCCTGCCTGCGGGTTAGACCATTACAGCTCTCTATCATGGATACAACACCCAGACTAAAGGAGGTGTATGATGACGCAATATCCAAAAATGTGCTTTGATAAAATACTGCCGCGTGATTTGAACCGCCCCCATCGGACGTTTTCACCGGGCGATCCCATGCGCGCGATTATTGTGATCAGAAAAATGTGGCCCAATGGATCGACCCTTCGGGTCCGGTTTATGGAGGGAACGGACGGGCAGAAAGCCATCGCCAGAAATCAGGCGGGATGGTGGGAGGCGCACGCCAACCTGCGGTTTGACTTCACTGAAGATCCCGACACCGAAATTCGGATTAGCTTCGATCCCGATGATGGCGCCTGGTCTTATGTCGGCACCGATTGCCTGAGCATCCCCAGCCATCAAGCCACAATGAACCTCGGCTTTCAGGACGGAGGGACTTCCGCCCATGAGTTCGGTCATGCGATCGGGTTAGGGCACGAACATCAAAACCCGGCCGGCGGTATCGAGTGGAACGAGGACGTCGTCATTCGCGATCTGGCCGGCCCTCCCAACTTTTGGACCCCCGAACAGACCCGGCATAATGTCATCAGCAAATACAGTGTGGATCAGATCAATGGGACTCAATTTGATCCGAACTCCATTATGCTCTATGCATTCCCCGGTACCTGGACGCGCAGCGGGAGGGGGACCCATGCCAACGAGGTTCTCTCGGATCTGGACAAGGCGTTTATTGCGGGCTCGCTGGCTTATCCCAAACAAGATAGGGCTGAGCCGGTCGAACTTCCTGTTATCGACACCATGGGAACTTCTGCCGATATCGGTCAACCCGGCGAAGAGGATATGTTCAAATTCACTGCAGCCCAGGCCGGCCGCTACACCATCGAAACCGGGGGGCAGACCGACGTAGTGATGAAGCTGTTCGGACCAGGCAGCCGAACCGCGTTGATCGCGGAAGATGATGATGGCGGGCAGGGTCGGAATTCAAAAATCGTTTCGGATCTGGCACAGGGGGAATACTTCGTACAGATTCGGCATTACAACACCAGTCAGGGGACCGGAAGCTACACCATCAGCGTGACGCGTTGACAGTCGGTTTGACGATCGTCTGCACGTTTCATCGCGGATGCTCTTTCCTTATTGGCCCGAGGGAGTATTGCAACATCTTTATCAACCCTCGGGCCTTTTCGTTTGCTATTCATTCCGACTCATCCAAATAGGGCGCTGCTCAGTGGTCGGGCTCGCATATTGTCTATTGCAGACCGACGGTTGGATTTTGTCCCCTAACAGTAGAAATTCGATTGACATGGCAGTTGTGCGGTATTACCAGTAGATAAGGAAGAAATATGTTTCGGTTACGACCCGATAAGGGCTGCAGGCAAATAAGCGGTATGCAATTTCGCGTGTCATTAAAGAAAGAGGGCGCTGTCAAATGGAAGAGCTGATTGATGGCTATGCTTCCAACCCGGAAGCTGTGGATAATCACGAATTGAATCTCTGCCTGGGCCCCTGCTTTGATTTAACATTGTCAGCCACGGAAGCGATCAAGCTTTTCGATAAACGAAGTAAAAAGAGGTCAGATCAAAACCAGGTTGCGGCCGACACACCCGAATCCGAAAAATCCGCCTTCAAACAGCCGCTCGGCAAAAACTGAGAATACAACACGCCGATAGACGTTAAGATAATGTTTTTGGCAAGGATAGAGGGAGGAAGCTGTATTGCGATACCGCGACGACCGATAACGCAGTCCAAAAACAGTAACTGATCTGATAGACGTTAAGATAATGTTTTTGGCAAGGCTAGAGGGAGGAAGCTGTATTGCGAATACCGCGACGACCGATAACGCAGTCCAAAAACATTATCTTAACGTCTATCGTGAAGTTCCGGCCACAGGCGGCCATCTTCCCCCTTATCCAGATCATCCAGAGCGAAAGCGAGCGCCATTTCCAGCAGGGCGGATTTGTTCTCAACGGGAATGCCGTCGAGTTTCATCTGATGATACATTCGATTGAATCGCTCCAGCAGGGTCAGGGATAGATAGAACCCAGCCTTCTTCTTGGGAACCTGCCGGTCGCTGCTGCCCGTTCCGGTAGCAGCTGCAACAGGATCCGGGCCATGGTCTTCAAAAAAATCGGGGGACTTGTTTTGCGCGGATTCCGTCATCGATCAATCTCCTTGCAAGTTTGCGATAATCTTCCGCACCCGTAGCGCTTCCGGCATACTCAAAAATGGTTTTGCCTCTGGCGGGTGCTTCCGACAAACGGACATTGTGCCGGATGGGATCGCAAATCTGTTTGGCGAACAGTCGTCGCAATTGGTTGTAAATGATGTAACTCTGCCGGGTGCGCCGGTCGAACATCGTTGGCAGGACATAATTCAGGGACAATCGGTCGTTTTGCTTTTGAGCTGAAATCAGATAACTGAAGAATGTTTTCAGACCTTCCAGGGCAGGGCCCTGCAACGCGACCGGACACATCACCTCCTCTGCCGCCATGAGAACATTCACGCTGAGAACGTCCCATCCCGGCGCGCAGTCGAATATCAAAAAATCGAGGCCGTCACCTTTGGGAACTAGCGATTTGCTCAGGTAGTCATGCCGCCGCTCCGGCGGCTGCTCGCCCAGCCAGCTTTTCAACTCCACCAGTCTGATACCGCCATCCAGGATCCACAAGTTTTCGCGGGCGGCGCAGATGGCCTCTTTTTTTGACACCGGCGCCTGCTTATTCGTTCGTCCGGTGATAAATTCATACATGCCATAGACCGGATTGACTCCAAGGAATTTTTTGACCTGAGCCTGTGTATCGCAGTCCACAAGCAATACCCGCTGGCCCATTGCAGCGAGTGCATGGGCCAGGTTGACTGCGGTTGTCGTTTTGCCGACACCGCCTTTGGCCATTGCAATGGCTAATTTTCGCATATTCAAATCTCTTTGATAGTAGGTAATGGTATGAAATTATACAATATAATTTAAAATACCAGAATTCATCTATTCGTACATTATACTATTCTTCTATAGAAGACAAGTATTATCTGGACATCCATATCTGTCTGTCTGCAGACAGGCAGTACGATGCTGTTTGCATGAACTGAATCAGCCCGCTAACAGGGCAGAATGAGAAGACTGCAATCCGGACTGTTTAAGCTCGATATATCCTGATCGCAGTGTTAAGTGTTCAGTGATTATGTGCTACGGGTCCAAATTGAGCTTTATGGATAAACAGTTGTGAGATTAAAGGCCATTCAAAATACCTTGCCGGTTCGCTCAGTCATCGACGATTTGAAAAGCGCCCTTGCCGATAGCCGTTGTGCCGTATTGCAGGCCCCGCCCGGCGCGGGCAAGACCACGGTTGTCCCCCTGGCGCTTATGGATGAACCATGGCTCAGGCAAAGAAAAGTCATCGTTCTGGCGCCGCGCCGTCTGGCCGCTCGGGCCGCAGCCATGCGCATGGCGGAGATGCTTGGTGAAAAGGTTGGGCACACTGCAGGCTACAGGGTGCGGATGGACAGCCGGATCGGGAGAAAAACCCGGATCGAAGTGGTGACCGAGGGAGTCCTGACACGCATGCTGCAAAGCGATCCGTCACTTGGATCAGCAGGTTTGGTTATCTTTGATGAATTCCATGAACGCAGTCTCGATGGTGATCTTGGATTGGCACTTTGCATGGATATTCAGGGTGTACTGAACGATTCCCTGCGACTGCTGGTGATGTCCGCCACTCTGGATACCGGTCCTGTGGCAGATATAATGGGCCGGGCACCTGTGATTACCTGTCCGGGGCGCACTTTTCCAGTTGAAACGCGCTATGTCGGCGCTCACATGCCGCAATCTTCACCGGAATTCTGGATCAGAATCCTGATGCAGACCGTTGGTGAGGAAAGCGGCAACATCCTGATGTTCCTGCCCGGTGCAGCTGAGATCCGTTTGGTGGCCCGGCATCTGGGCCGGATATCCCTGGGTTCCCAATGGATCGTGGCACCGCTGTTCGGCAATCTCACCGCCAGTGAGCAGGCGCGCGCCATCAGACCGCCCCGGAAAGGAAAACGGAAAATCGTTTTGGCAACATCGATTGCAGAGACCAGCCTGACCATCGAGGGGATTCGGGTCGTTATCGACACCGGTTTGCAGCGACTGCCGCGGCTGGATCTGCGGAGCGGCCTTACCCGCCTTGTGACCGGAGCCGTTTCCAAGGCGTCCGCCGATCAGCGGCGCGGTCGCGCCGGCCGCCTGGAGCCCGGCGTATGCCTGCGGTTGTGGTCTCGGCATGCGCATGCGGCGCTGGCGTCGGTTTCGAGGCCGGAAATTTGTGAGGCCGATTTGACTTCGCTGGCATTGGAATTGGCTGTGTGGGGAGTTGACGATCCCGGTGGACTCAGATGGCTGGATCCACCGCCTCGGACCACATATGACGGCGCACGCAGTCTGCTGCAAAGCCTCGAGGCACTTGATGATCAGTTTCGAATTACCCCTCAGGGCCGAAAAATGGCCGCCTTGCCAATGCATCCCCGGTTGGCTCGCATGATTTGCGAGGCAGATTCCAGGGGAAATGGAGGGGTCGCATGTGACCTGGCGGCCCTGTTGATCGAGCGCGATATCTTTCGATTTGATCCCGGTCAACGGGATACCGATATGCAGCGGCGGCTGGATCTGGTTCATGCAGCTCGCTGCGGTGAACCGCCCGCCGGGTCGGATGCCATGGTCGATCGGTTTGTCCTGCAACGGGTTGTCGCCACGGCCGATGCGCTGACAAAGCGGTTGAGCTCAGATGCCCACAGGGCAGAGAATCCATCCGCTGGACGGTTGTTGGCCTGGGCATATCCGGATCGAATTGCGCAGCGCCGCAAGGGCCGTCGAGGCCGTTTTTTATTGGCCAGCGGCCGTGGCGCCTATCTGGATGCAACAGATCCACTGGCGAACGAGTCCTATCTGATTGCCGTCGATCTGGACGGGAAAAAGCGTCAAGCGCGCATATTCCGGGCAGCCGCCTACACTCTTGACCTGCTTTTGGAGCAGTTCCCGGAAAAGGTGTCTCATGCGCAGATCGTTGATTGGGATCAGCAGCGCAAGGCCGTATCGGCACATCTGGTCACGACGTTGGATGCCATCACCTTGAGAAGCGAACCGCTGGTATCTCCGGATGCCCGGAAAGTCACCGCATCTTTCCTTATTGGTATACGGCGGAACGGTCTTGGTTGCCTGCCATGGAGCAAGGCATTGCTGCGATGGCGGGAACGCGTCCTGTTTCTGAGAGGCTTCGAGACGGATGCAGATCCCTGGCCCGACACCTCGGACCAGGGACTGGAGCTTGACCTTGAGCGATGGCTGGCTCCTTACCTGGCAGGTATGATACGCCTGCAGGACCTGGCTCGCCTTGATCTCAAGGCGGCTCTTTATGGTATGCTTACTTACAAACAGCATCGACTGCTGGATCAACTGGCCCCCACCCACCTGGAGGTTCCCAGCGGATCGCGGATCCCCATCGACTATTCGGGCAAGGTCCCTGTGCTGGCTGTTCGGCTCCAGGAATTGTTCGGCCTGACTTCGACACCTACGGTGGCCGGCGGTCGCCGGAATCTGCTGATCCATCTTCTCTCCCCGGCCGGAAGGCCAGTGCAAATAACCCAGGATCTGTCCGGTTTTTGGCGTTCGGGTTATGCCGTCGTCAAAAAAGAGTTGAAGGGGAGATATCCGAAGCACTATTGGCCGGACGATCCTCTGAAGGCTCAGCCAACATCACGAGCCAAGCCGCTAAGACGCCGCCACTGAAGTTCACTAGTGTAGCTTTGTAGATCCGCATGTTTCCCGCTTTGACAGCAGTTGGTTCGCGTGGTATTTGGTTAATGGCTATACGCAACATGCCTGGTATGGATATTGTGTCGATCGTCTGAACGGCTTTGAGTCAACAACCTGCTATATCCTTTTCGGATTCTACTCCCAGATTACCTGTTCAATAGCCATGTCTTAAACCGATGATGGGGATGATTTGAATAACCAATTGTTTTAAACCATCAATCGGTGACGCCGATGAAAGGGGGATATATGCACGATCTTTGGGTGCCGTTTCGGATGCACCGGCGGAGACTGCTCGTTCTTTGCTTCATTTGCTGGGTTGCTGCCGGTTGTCAGATAGGGCAACAAGAGAAAAGGCCTGAACCCGCCCCTTGCCCCACTGATGAAGTGGCAGCGCTTCGCAGTGAAAACAGCTCGCTTAAGCAGGACCTGTCAAAAGGTGTGCAGAACATTCAGCGTCTGGAGCAGGAGCTATCCTCGCTGAAAATCCAAGTCATTGAGCAGGATGCGGTAATCAATGAACTTCGTCGTCGATCAGACGCCCAGCAGAAGCGCCTGGATGCCGCCATTGTCGATGTCGTGCGGTCCAAATCGAAGTTGCGCAGCATCGAAAGCAAAGCCGAAGCGGCCTCGACCATCGCAGAGGCCGAGATCGCATTTAAAGCGCTGCAAAGCCGGGCGGCATCTTTTGACTGGATCGCATTGGACGAGATAGCCATTGCCGAACACTTGCTGGAAATGAGTGCCCAGGAGTTCAATATGCGAAATTACGGCGGTGCACTCTATCTGGCCAACCAGGTCAAAGGACGCGTCCGGACGGCTCAGGATCGTCTAAGCAGCATTGAAAATATCCCTCCCTCTTCGGGAGAAGCCTCCTTTGCCCAGCACCTGCCCCTCAAAGTATTGAAGAAGAGCAATCTACGATCCGGACCGGGATTGGATCACGAAATAGTAGCCGAACTGGAAAAAGGGACGTTGATTGTGGGCCTGTCACACAAAGGGATTTGGATTCAGGTGAAAGCTCCAGGAGAAATGACGGGCTGGATTTACCGGCCCCTGGTGGGGGCGCGCTAGTGTTGTTTCCCGGAAGTTGGGTTAAACATATTTGTTCAATTCGAACGCTTTTTTCCTTCAAGTCATTCCGGCGCAAGCCGGAATCCAGTGGGTTTTCAGCTGGACTCCAGCTTGCCAGACTGTGTCATAATTTAGAAAATGCACGTTTTACTGCGTTATGCCGGATCCCGGATCAGGCCCGGGACAGGCTTTGATAAGCCTGCCCCGGCATGGTGTAAGCCGGGGGCATCCAGACACGTACGCCACTGGAATACCTGGATTCCGGTGTTCGCCGGAATGACGTCAGCTCCAAATGGCGTCGTTTGGGCCAATTACGGCACTGTCTCTTGAGCCGAGGTGGCATTCGTTTTTTAACTTATTTGTAGGACAAAACATTAGGTGAGGGCGCAATAGACGTTCAGAGAATGTTTTTGGCAAGGCCAGAGGGAGGAACCCGTATCCCGATACTGCGACGACCGATAGCGCGGCCAAAACTATTCCCCGGCAATAGACGTACAGAGAATTTTTTTGGCAAGGCCAGAGGGAGGAAGCCGTATCCCGATACCGCGACGACCGAGAATGCAGTCTAAAACTATTTTCCCTGTTATAGACGTTCAGAGAATGTTTTTGGCAAGGCCAGAGGGAGGAAGCCGTATCCCGATACTGCGACGACCGATAGCGCGGCCAAAACTATTCCCCGGCAATAGACGTACAGAGAATTTTTTTGGCAAGGCCAGAGGGAGGAAGC
>JBNKKC010000173.1:0-15150 GCA_050291625.1 Desulfobacteraceae bacterium | reverse complement strand
GCTGGTGTACTTTAATTGACGCTTACTTCAATCTTGGCTAACTTAGTCGATACTGAAAAATCACTTAACCAATAATAATTATAAGAAAAAATGTAAAAAATATGATATAGAATTTGCAGGATTTTGGCATTTACCATCTACTTTTCTTGCAAATTACATCAAATGAAACCACTCAAATCATCCAATAAAAATCGACAAATGGAACTGTTTCGGGTTGATCTTTTGCAAATCATGGATCCTGGCTATATCCTTGCCAAGGTGGTGAACTGGGATTGGTTAGGAAAAGTATTTGGCTTAACCTTGGGGTCAGCCCGGAGGAAAATGCAGGATTAAGATGTCAGGAAACCACACAAATATTTATCAAAGGATTTTACTGTTCATCTGTGATGTTGCAATTCTCCTTTGCATCCCAATCAGTTCGATTTACATCTATTTTTTCCTTGTCTATGGATTTGATTTCAAGATCGGTGGTTTCATCATGGACAGGACTATATATATTTCAAACATAATGATTTATCTGACGATTTTTTACATCATGGATTTATATAATGACAGACGCAAATACTCCGATGGCAATGAAATCGCTACCATCATTCTAACGGTCATACTAGCCAGTCTGCTTTCGATCGTTTTTTTGTATTTTGTCGGGAAACCGCCCATGGGCCGTGGCATTTTCCTTATTTATATTTTGTCCATGGTGTTGTGCGTTTCCGGTCATAGATGCCTTTATAGCTGGCTGTTGTTTCGTATTCTGCCTGCCACAAAAGCAGTGCTTTTGGTTGATCATGGCAATAGTAATAAGATTGCCGAACAATTTGAATCGGTAAAGGATAATACGATTCTGATTACAGGTGCTTTTGACATCCGTGATAATTTAATTCAACAGGGAGAAAAATTGCCAAATGAAGATGCAAAGTCATTATTGCAGGCAATTAAAACGGAAAAGCCGGATATTATCATTGCAGATGTTCATGACAGCTTTTGGGTAAAGATGATCACAGTAATGCTCTGGTGCAAAAAGCATGGGATGCAGATAATGAATCTATCCGAAGCATATGAGAAGATACTTTTCCGTATCCCGTTGAGCCAGTATGCTAAACATCTTGATACAATAACACAACAAACCGGCGCCAAAGATAACTACTTTCGCGCCAAGGGACTATTTGAGCGCTGCATAGCAGCTACACTGCTCATCATGTCAACTCCATTAAGCTTGCTGACGGCATTGGCCATCAAGTTAGATAGTCGTGGTTCCGTTTTATATCGGCAGAAGCGAGTCGGGAGAAACGGCAAGCACTTCTACCTTGTAAAGTTCAGATCCATGGTTCAAGATGCCGAAAAAGAAACCGGACCGGTCTGGGCATCTGAAAACGATCCTCGCATTACACGTGTAGGGCGTATTATACGGGCTCTTCGAATCGATGAGCTGCCGCAATTGATCAATGTTATCAAGGGCGATATGGGATTGGTTGGACCTCGGCCGGAGAGGCCGGAGTTTGTCTACGATTTCTTGGGGGGCAGTTCTGAAGATCAATGGGAAATCCCATTGTATTCCGAGAGGCTAACCGTTAAACCCGGCATTACCGGATGGGCTCAGATAATGTACCCATACGCCAAATCGAGAGAACAAAGCATAACGAAACTCGAGTATGATCTTTACTATATCAAGAATATTTCGTTTCTTCTGGATATTACCATCATGTTAAAAACGGTGAGGGTTGCCCTGTTTGGATGGATTTCGCGTTAAATCGGGAGCAATCCGGCCCATTGCCTGTCAATCGAAACAAGCCCGACATTAAATTTACAGCAGAATGATAACGATTAGATCAATGCGTAGGGGTTGAGCTACCACCGTCACTACCGCCACCGCCGGCTACCAGCAATGCGGCGACACCGGCAACCGATGCCCCGATGATCAATGCTTTTTTAAGTGAAACACCACCGATCGTGGTTGCGGTGCCGGCACCTACACCACCTGCGGATGCACCGACACCGGAGGCTTCCGACGAGGTCTTGTCAGAATCTTTTTGTTGATCGGTTTTGTCAGTGTCTGTGGCTTTCGGTTTAACCGGAGCTGCAGCCCCGCCCGGGGACGCTCCAATAGGTTTGGGAGGGGGTGTCGTGTCTTGGGCCGACGCGGGTAAGACGGAACATAGCGTGAACAGGGCGGAGGCAAAAAACATCATACACAGGGCTGCAACAGGTGGCTTGCGTTTATTGGTCATCATATCACAACAACTCCTTGATGGCATTCAGATCAGAATGTATTCCAAGTATTATACTAAAATTATGACAGAAAATGCAATAAAAAACAGTCGCCTTTACCTGGCAAACTGCTCCATATCGTCGTAAAATCGCGCAGGTGTCAAGTCCGCCCCGAAATGATACAAGTCTTGCCAATGGTGGACAATCGCTCCCACGTCACGTGTCCATGGCGACATGCTGTAGTCCAGCTGCCTTTGCGTATGGCGATCGGTGAACATGCCCAGGGGAAGCTGGATATGAATGCCCTTGTCATGGTAATCTTTATTGTATCCCGTAAAATCGCTTGTATCGGTCAAGCTGTACCAAAATCCGATCCTGGCACCCGTATCGTATTGGCGCGAGAATACGAGGCGTAGCCCTTCATCACCGGCCAGGAAGCGACCGGCCTGGGTTTGCAGTGTTACGTTCAAGGGGCTGTAATAATAATATATATTTCCTAATAGCGTGTATCTGTCAAAATCCTGCAGCTCGAACAGCGTGTCCGGCTCCCGTTTGGTGACATGATTGCCGCTCAAACCAGCCGCAATTTGGCCGTCTCCGAAAAAATGGAGCAGTTCGCCGCCCGCACCTGCATACATGCGCTCTAAATAGCCGATGCTCAGACGGCCGTAGGTTCGATCTGTCAGTTTGAGCACTTGGTCGACCATCAGCTGTTCAAGATTCGTCGATGATCCGGCGTATTTCCAGGCATCACTGCGCACGGCATCCTCTACAGTTTCCGTCTCCGTTGATATATCCGATGCAATGGGAACATTGAGCCGTGCAATCAAGGCGTTTCCCTTCCAGGTTTGGAGCGTAGCGTAGGGTTCCAGGCTCCATCTTGCTTTCAGCGCACCGCTCGGATCGTTAAAAAAGGTTTCAATCGTGGGCTTGATGCCATAGCCCGATATCCAACTTTTTTTCGAGGCTTGTTGCGCCAGTGGTTTCGAAGTGTGGCGGTTCGCATCCGCCGGTTTGACCTTGAGCAGGTCTTTGAACAGCGACTCATCCAATTTTCCCGTTAAATAGTCCCTCAGGTGGCGAGGTGCCACTGATACGCTGAGAACGCGAACCCCTCGACGTTTTAACTGGACTGTCAATGTGGTGATATCCGGACCGGCATAGCCGAGCAGGATTCGCATCGCTCTGCCGACGGCCTTTGTATTGGACAGATAGCTGATGTTTTCAATCTCACAGATGAGAGAATTATTGGTTTGATAGACATTAATATCCCTGTATTTATTTGTCTTTCTGATTTCATTGAATGCGCTTTCGACACGCTGCCGGGGCGTCGGCCGGCGGTTCGGATCGTGGATGAGAAATCTCCAGCTGGGCGGATCCGGGCGTTTGGGTAGAATCGGCTTGCCCATGCTAAAGGTCCAATGCGCCATGAGGCCGACGGTGTCGCCTCGCTGATAGGACAGGCCTAGCGAGAGACTTGAGGTTATTTTTGCTTTGATACAGAAGTTCCATGGCGAGGCGGCGCCCTTATCCGTTGTCCTGATGATCAACGGATCTTTCTCATATTCCACCGGACTGTATTCCACCATGGCCGAAAATCGATCGTTTATGGCCCATTCCAAACCTCCGAATATTCCCACTTCGTCCCAGAACGGCAATTCGGCCTGTCCCTTCAATCGCTCGCGTCCAAGTCCAATAGTGAAGTCAAGGGGATAGATCTGGCGGCTGATGGTAAAGTATTGGGCCCGAAAGAGTTCGGTGCCGTGAAAATCCTGAAGTCCGACGGCGATAGCCGGAAAGTGTCTGGATTCTTTGACCAGTTGAAGCTTTACATCAAAGGCTTTATCCTTGTAATCACCGAAATCGGAACCGAGTCCCGAAGGGATATCGTTGATTTCGGTATATCGCAGGTTGAACTCGACCCGGGGCAATATGCCTAGATTGAGCACCAGCTGGTTATAAGGGGCGGCGTGGGAGTATCCGAAGCGCATGTCGCCGTCATCCAGGACCCTGGCATTGGGTATTTCAAGCAGTCCGCTGCCTCCCCAATTTGAGGGCCCGTTAAAGGGCTTGTCGCTTGCGCATGCGATATGGATGGGAAGGGCCAGCGCCCAAATGGCCAGCAAAAGGCAGACCGACAGATTAGAAACAGAGAAATATAATATGAATTCAATATTTAATATTATAAAACTAAACCTATCCTTTAAGGAATAGAGGATAAATGAATAGGCATTAGACGGGCCTGGTCGATTGCGATTCATTTGATCGGAATACCATTGTGTGCATTTTCAATGTGCGTCCTATCCATAGACCAATAGTTATCCTTTTATGTATTGTCTGGCACAACGTCATTCATTTATCGAGAAAATGGCCAATGGGCAGTTGGGTTGAGGAACGAAACCCAACAATCGGATGACCAGACAAATGTTGGGTTTCGCACGCTCAACCCAACCTACGTTGGATAAACGGCTCTCAAGTCAATGACATGGACGTCGGGGTTGAACCTTTCGGGTTATATAAAATATTCACGCGATTACCAATAAAAAAGCTGTTGGACGCATCCGCTTGAATTTTCACCTGTATCCTGATAGAAATTGCGCGTTGCTCCATGTGGGTATCAGCCTTGTGTGATCAATCGCGAATAGTTTACAGCCATGCCTCCTATTTCCTCTCTACCTGTTATGGGAGACGGGCCGGCTGAGCGGAGTGTTTATGTCCACCTCAGGCGGAGGGTCGGGTCACGCACCATATTCCTCTCTTCCTTAGGAGGTCAGGTCTATCATAATATTCCTTTCCACCTTAGAGGGGGAGAGGTCAGGTCGAGCACCATATTCCTCTCCACCTCAAGGGGAGAGGTCAGGTCGAACAACATATTCCTCTCCACCTCAGGGGGAGAGGTCAGGTGAGGGGGTGGTCTTGTGCGACGTTCACCCACACCCTAACCCTCTCCCTCGAGGGAGAGGGAATAAATGAATACGGCTCTCCCTCAAGGGAGAGGGAATGAATATGGCTCTCGCTCAATGGAGAGGAAAAAAAGGCGGAAAAATAGACGGATGGTAGCTCACTATTTGGAAAACCGATGCAATCAAAACGAACGATGCACTCCTCGTTTCACTGGATTCGGATAATGTGCCGTGTCGCTGTCGTGATCATGTGTCTGTGGCTGTTGGGATGCGCACCCGGCGCGGTTCAAAAGGACCTGGTCAACTACATCAATCAGGATATCATGGGCGTCGCAGCCGTCGAGCAGGCGGCTTTGGCGCGATATGCTTCCGTCAGCGGCGAGAACTATGTTTCGGACCAGCAGCTTTACAGCACATTGAAGCGTGAAGTGGTTCCCACATTCACGGAATTTGTCAACGTGCTCCATCGGATCGAACCTGAAACCGATGCCGTTAAACAGTTGCATGCGACATTTATCAACGGGGCCGAGTACCGGCTGCGCGGATTTCAGACCATTATGGGCGGCATACGGGCGCAGGATGCCCAGGTCGTTCGAGCGGCAAACAGCCTGCTCGAGGAGGGGGCGCTTGAATTGGAGAAATGGCGTACAGCGCTTCAGCAACTGTATGAGACTTATGGTATAAGGCAGAAAACACCCTGAAGTGTCGGCTGGATGGGTAACTATTTGTGCCAATCCCTAAATTCCCTGTCCCTCGAGGGAGAGCCGTATTTATTTATTCCCTCTCCCTCGAGGGAGAGGGTTAGGGTGAGGGTGGGTCCTGCGAAAGACCACCCCCTCACCTGACCTCTCCCCCTGAGGGGGAGAG
The DNA here is from genome assembly GCA_050291625.1 of Desulfobacteraceae bacterium. Taxonomy (GTDB): domain Bacteria; phylum Desulfobacterota; class Desulfobacteria; order Desulfobacterales; family Desulfosarcinaceae; genus JARRKU01. Next base: position 9,175 of record JBNKKC010000173.1, on the reverse strand, counting down.
GAACCGATCGTTCTTTGTGCCCTTGGCCCTGAGGGGGAGAGGAACAGGTTGTGCTTTGTGCCCTTGGCCCTGAGGGGGAGAGGAACAGGTTGTGCTTTGCGCCCTGGCCTTGAGGGGGAGAGGAATTGGTTGTGCTTTGTGCCCTGTCCATGGGCAGAGAGGAATATATCTTGTTTAATTTTCAGTTCCTTAAGCGTGAGAAGGAAATTGTTCATTTGAGACGACTAATCATTCTCTTGTTATGCGGGACAATTGCTGCGGGATCGATGTTGTTTTCGACCGAGGCCGGCTGGTGTGAATCGACTGTTGGCAAGTCCCTTCAGCAACTGAAAGCCAATGAGGATCTGCTGCAAAAATACAATCGGCTGAGCCGGGATGAAAAAAAGCGGTTGTTCTGCAACTTGCCCAGTGATCAAAAGCGCGCGCTGTTGATTCGTTTGCCGGACGATGACCGGCCGCTGGTGTTTGAGTGTCTGACATCCGAAGATAAAAGCTGGGTGCTTCAGCAGATAGGGCCTCAAGAAACGGTTGCTCTGTTCCAGGGACTGGACGACATCGAGCAACGCATGGTTTTCAACGAACTGGATGACGAGGAAAAACGGCTTTTCCTGGACCAGGCCAGCCCGCTGGAACGCAGCCAGTGGCTGTTGTTGTATCCGGAACTCGAATCATTGCTGGATGAAGGGGAGATGGCGCCTGCCGAAGGCGATCGTGATATGAAAAAGCGAGAGGCCGACATCGAGAAAGAAGAAGCCCCATCCTCTCGCATCGAACGCATCCTGTCGGGTGCCTTTCCTCAGAAAATCGATCGTCAGCTCAAGCAATTCGGATACGATTTTTTCAGGTCGCGCGCAGCCAAGAAAAAGATGCCGGACAACATGCCGGTCGGTGACGATTATATTCTAGGCCCGGGCGACAATTTCACCATCTATTTGTGGGGAAAAGTCGAGCAAACATATGAGGTCGAGGTCAATCGCCAGGGCAGCATCGTCGTTCCTCGAATCGGCGATCTGGTGGTCGGCGGAATGGCCTTCGGCAAGGCCAAAGCCTTTTTAAAACGCAAGTTCAAGGAATTTTATCCTCATTTTGAATTGAGCGTCGTCATGGGTCGCTTGAGATCGATCCACGTCTATTTCGTGGGTGAAGCCAGGCGGCCGGGGATGCATTACATATCGGCATTGTCGACGGTCATGTCCGCACTGGCTGCCGTCGGCGGCCCAAGCAAGGACGGCAGCCTCAGGAAAATCCGGGTGGTGCGTGCCGGTGGCGACTCCTTCGATGTGGATCTTTATGATCTGCTCGTTTATGGCAATCGCAAGGGGGATATTCGACTGCAGGCGGGCGATACGGTGTTTATTCCGGTCATCGGCCCGGTGGTGGGTGTGGCCGGCAATGTCCGCCGGCCGGCCATCTATGAGATGAAAGAGCGGCAGAACGTCGGTGACATCATCGAGCTTGCGGGAGGTGTGCTGCCCTTCGGCTACCTGCAAAATGTCGTGGTGGAACGGATCAAGGACAATCAGCGGCGGGTGGTGAAAAGCTTCAACCTCGACCAACAATCAAGTGGGGTGGCCTCCAGTCTCCAGCTTCCGGTGGTCGACGGCGATGTACTCAAGATCTATCCGGTGCATCGACAAATTGGCGAGGTGGTTTATCTGGAAGGTCATGTCAAGTATCCCAAGGAGAGCGAACTGAAGCCCGGCATGCGGGTCAGCGATATCATAACGGGATTCGATGTGCTGCTGCCGGAGCCGTATCTGCTGCGGGCCGATATTTTCCGATTGGTGGAACCGGATTTACATCCAGAGATCATCGGCTTCAATCTGGGAGCCATGCTGGACGGAGACGTGAACCAGGATCTGCTGCTGCAGGATATGGATCGCATCAAAGTATACAGTTATCGCGAGAAAACGGAAGTGCCGACGGTGACGATCAGCGGAGCCGTCAATACGCCGGGGCTTTACCGTTTATATGAAAACATGACGGTCCGTGATTTGATCTTTCGTGCCGGCAATCTTAATCGGCGCGCCTATCGCGCCGAAGCGAGTTTGTCACGCGTCGTGCCGGGCGAGGAGGGGACAGACACGGTCACGATCCAATTCTCGCCTGAAAAAGCCATGTCGGGCGATCAGCCGGATGACTTGCATTTAAAACCGAACGACAGCGTGTTTATCCGCGAAATTCCCAAATATTCACTGGCTTCCAAAAGACGCGTAACGTTGGAGGGTGAGTTCCTGTTTCCCGGCGAGTACGCTTATGCCGAAGGCGAACGGCTCAGTTCCGTTATTAAGCGGGCCGGTGGTCTGACCCCCGATGCCTACACGTTCGGTGCCGTATTCCACCGCGAAGATGTGAAAACCATCCAGCAAAGCCGGCTGAAAGACTACATCAGCGATTTAGAGGACGACATATTGACTCTGTCGGCCAGAACCACCGAGGCCTCGCTGGACAAGGACGAGGCCGATATCATGGCCCAGACGCTGGCAGCCAAGAAACAGCTGCTGGAAAAGATGAAAACCTCCGAACCTTCAGGGCGGATGGTGGTTTACCTGGACCGGGTGCTCATGCAACCCCAATCGGATTTCGACTTCAAATTGCAGCCGGGGGACCGGCTGGTAGTCGGCAAAACGCCCGATTTTGTGAATGTTTTGGGCGAGGTGCACAACCCGACCGCCATGATGGTCCTGCGAGGCAAGAAAGTCAGCTACTACCTGGATCAGGTGGGAGGGCCCACCGACGACGCCGACCGCGCCCAGGTCTATCTCGTCAAGGCCAATGGGACGGTTATCAGCAAGCGTCAGGAGGGGCTGTTCGGCATCGCCAGTTGGGATCAGGACCATAAACGCTGGACCGCAGGCGGTTTCGCATCGCTTCGCATGGATCCGGGCGATACGATCATCGTGCCCAAAAAAGTCGATAAATACTCCTGGCTGCGTTATACCAAGGGAATCACCGAAATCATGTACCAGATCGCTGTCACAGCGGGTGTGCTGATCGTCGTATTTTAAACCTTGGCGCCCTCACACCGGCCCTCTCCCCGGAGGGGAGAGGGAGGAGGCTTTTTTATGCAGCGTCAGGGACAAACCATTGGATGAACAAATCCCGAAATAATTGTTGATGATCCGGGTCACTCATGCGATGATCGCCCCCCTCGAAAATTTGCAGTGATCTGGGTTCATCTGCGAGAGCGTAAATGCGCCGGGCATGGGCGACCGGGACGGTTTCGTCATTTTGGCTGTGAACGACGCATGCGTTGCGAATGGATGGCAGGTCTGGTTCGAGGTCAAATGCCAGATTGCGGGGCAACTTGGCCGTTGGATGCAAGCGGCCCTTGCTGTCGCGGATCGAACCGTGTTGGATGTCGTGGCTGTTGAGAGGGGCCGCATAAGTCATCAGTCTGGGGACGTCATGGCCGCAGGCGTAAGCCAGGACCACGGTCCCGCCGAAGCTGCTGCCGAACAGCCCTGCCATTGGGCCGACAGCCGGGTGGTCTGATGCGGTTTTCACGGCGGCATCAAGATCTCTGCAGCGCGCCTCCAGGGTTGTCTCTTCCAGAAAGTCGCCCTGGCTGTCGCCGCAACCCCTGTGGTCAAAGCGGAAATAGGCCAGGCCGTTTTGGTTGCAGGTCTGCGCCAGGTCGATCTGTTTGGGTGAGTTGCGGTTGGCCAGCAGGCCGTGGCATCCGATGATAAAAGGGGCGTTTTCAGCATCCGGCAAGTGCAGCGTGCCGACAAGCGTCAAGCCGTCGGCCTTGAAGGCGATAGTCTTTGGATTGGTCATAACGTCTATAAACTCCCTGAGCAATAAAAAGAAACGATTGGTCACTCCTTCATGAGCGTTAAAAAGGGCCAGCAACTTGAGCTTGATATAGCGCATCTTGCCTTTGGTGGCAAAGGGATCGCGCGTGTCGACGGCATGGCGGTGTTTGTCGACCGGACCGTGCCGCAGGATCGCGTCCTGGCCCGAATCGTGAAAAAGAAAAAAAAGTTTGCCGAAGCCCGGGTCATCGAGCTGATAGAGGCATCACCGATGCGTGTTGCTGCTCCTTGTCCCTACAGCGGTGTGTGCGGCGGCTGCAAATGGCAGTTTCTGGACTACCGGCGCCAGCTCGAATTCAAACAGCAGCAGGTGCTGGAATCACTGGCTCATATCGGCCAGATCCAGGAGGTCGCCGTGCATCCGACCATCGGATCGGAGCGTATTTTCGGCTACCGAAATAAAATGGAGTTTTCCTGCGCCACAAAACGCTGGCTGCTGCCGGAAGAACTGGGACGGGATGATGTCGATGCCGGCATGGCGCTGGGGCTGCATGTGCCGGGCACCTATTTCAAAGTACTGGATATCGATGCCTGCCTGTTGCAGCCCGATCTGGGCAATCGTCTGCTGGGAGATGTCCGGCAGGCCATCATGGCCTCCTCCCGGCCGGTCTATGACCTGAAAACGCATCAAGGATTCTGGCGCTTTCTGGTCCTGCGGCATTCGACCGCTTATGATCAATGGATGGTCAACATCGTCACCGCTTCGGAAGAGCCGGAGTTGTTGAAGCCGTTGGCGAGCCGGTTGATGCGAAATTATCCGCAAGTCGTCTCTGTCGTAAACAATGTGACCTCCCGCAAAGCCGGTGTGGCCATGGGGGAGTACGAGATCGGTCTGGCCGGTGAAAGCGTGTTGCGCGACCGCATCGGGGAGTACGAATTCGAATTGTCCGCCAACTCGTTTTTTCAAACCAACACCCTGGGGGCAAAACGCCTCTACGATACCGTCGTGGCGTATGCCGGGTTGACCGGAGCGGAAGATGTCGTCGACCTCTATTGCGGAGCCGGAACCATCGCTATCTACTTGGCCGGTATGGCAAAAAGCGTGACCGGCCTTGAGATGGCATGTAGCGCAGTGGATGACGCGCGCCGCAACTGCCGTCGCAATGGGATCGACAATTGCCGCTTCATCGCAGGTGATGTGCGCAAAACCTTACCGCAACTGGAACAGCGGCCCGATGCCATGGTCATCGATCCCCCCCGGGCCGGAATGCATCCGGACGTGGTGCAGCGAGTGCTGGCCATGCAACCGCATAGGATCGTCTATGTCTCCTGCAATCCTGCGACCATGGCAAGGGATATTGGAATGATCAAGGATCGCTACCGGATCCTCGAGGTCCAGCCGGTCGATATGTTTCCCCACACCTACCATATCGAAGCCGTCGCCAGGCTGCAGGCTGTGTCTTAACATAATCCATTGCATGATTTGACAATTTCGCCTATTTTATAGACTTTGACATATTGCCATCAACTTAACGAGAAAATGTCAAATTGGTAGGTTGGGTTGAGGAACGACACCCGACAAAAGGATGACTCAATGTTGAGATGAAAGGCAATTGAGTTTATGACATTGGGCAGCAGTGCGAACTGTGCAGACCGGTCAAAGGAAATCGATATGAAAGATGCCGTAACGATCGCTCCCCACGGCGGCAAACTCAAGAATCTGATCGTTCCAGCAGGACGAGCCGCTGTTTTGAAGGAGATTGCTTCGAAACTGCCGGACATCACTCTCGAAGACAGCCACATGTGCGACCTCGAACTAATCGCCACAGGTGCGTTTTCGCCGTTAGAGGGCTTTATGGTCCGAGCCGATTATGAGGCGGTCATCGATCGCATGCGCCTCCAGGATGGTACACTGTGGCCAATCCCCGTATGCCTTGATGTCGGTGAAACGAAAGCACGCAATCTGGAAGCGGGGCAATCCGCCGCCCTTCGGGATCCCGAAGGGTTTTTGTTGGCAATTATGCATATCGAAGACATCTGGGCGGTTGATAAAGCAAAAGAAATGCGTCAGATTTATCAGACCACCAATAAAGCGCATCCCGGAGTTGCTCACTTGACTCAGCAGACAAAGGATTTTTATATCGGCGGAAAGGTGGAGGTTATCAGTCTGCCGCTGCACTATGACTTCAGACAACTGCGCTTATCTCCCCGGGAGGTGCGGCGTGAATTCAACAAGCTTGGATGGAGGAGAGTGGTCGGTTTCCAAACTAGCCGGGTGATCCATCGTCCTCAATTCGAGCTGACGATTCAAGCTATGAGAGAGGCCAAAGCCAATATTCTGCTGCTTCCTGTCGTCGGTGTCACTCGGACGGAAGATTTCGATTATTACACGCGGGTCAGGTGTTATCGCGAAGTATTGCGCCAGTACCCACCCGAAACCCACCTGTTGTCGTTGCTGCCGCATTTTATGCGCTACGCCGGGTCTCGGGAAGCAATTCTGAACGCCATTGTAGCAAAAAATTATGGATGCACCCATTTCGTCGTCGGACACAACCACGCCAACCATGTTGAACCAGAAAACAAGAAAGGCAGTGCCGACCGTCAGGTTTATATCGATTTGATCGATGAGGTCAGCAAGGATCTCGGGGTGTCTGTCCTCCATTTTGACGAGATGGTCTATTTACCCTTTGAAGATGAACACCGATTGAAAGATGAGGTAGAAAAGGGAACAAAAACCATTTCGATGAGCGGTAACGACATCCGAAGCAGGATCAGGAGCGGGCGTAAGGTTCCGGGCTGGGCTTCTTTTCCGGAAGTGCTGGACGAACTGCGCAAAGCCTATCCACCGCCGTCAAAACAGGGATTTACACTGTTCTTTACCGGCCTTTCAGGCGCCGGCAAGTCGACCATTGCCAAGGTTGTCTTCTCGAAGATGCTGGAGATCGGCAAGCGCCCGGTGACGCTGCTTGACGGCGATATTGTGCGACAGAATCTGTCCAGTGAATTGAGTTTTTCCAAAGAGCATCGTGACATAAATGTCAGGCGCATCGGATTTGTCGCCACCGAGATTACCAAGAATCGCGGCATCGCCATCTGCGCGCCTATCGCACCGTATGAGCATACGCGATCTGAAATTCGAAGAGCCATCGAAGCCCATGGCGGATTTGTCGAGATTCATGTTGCGACGCCGCTTCAAGAGTGCGAAAAGCGCGACCGGAAAGGCATGTATGCAAAAGCCCGGGCAGGATTGATTAAAGGGTATACAGGCATCGATGATCCATACGAGGTACCGAAGGCCCCGGAGTTGAGCATCGACACGACCGGCATAACGCCTGATGAAGCCGCACAAGAAATATTATTGTTTCTTGGCCAGAAAGGTTACATTTAAAAGATGCGGGAAACGGTTTTAGTCGTCGGTGGAGCGGGCTATATCGGCAGCCACATGGTCAAAGAACTCAGCGAACACGATTACGATGTTCTCGTATTGGACAATTTCGCCACGGGCCATCGCCGCCTGATCACCGGGGGACGGTTCATTCACGGCGACTTGGGTGATCCGATCCTGCTGGATCGTTTGTTTTCCGAACACCGAATCGATGCCGTCATGCATTTCGCCGCATTTTCCCTGGTGGGCGAGTCGGTTCAATTGCCGCTCAAATACTATCGAAACAATGTCGCCAGGACCATCGAGCTCATCGAAGCGATGATTCGGCACAATGTACTGCGCTTTGTCTTTTCATCCACGGCGGCGGTCTACGGAGAACCGGACAGGACGCCGATTTCAGAGACACACCCCTGCCGTCCCACCAACCCTTACGGTACCAGCAAGCTGACCGTGGAACGACTGCTGGCGGACTGTGATTCCGCATATGGCTTAAAATCCATTTGCCTGCGATATTTTAATGCGGCCGGCGCAGATATCTCCGGTCAGATAGGCGAAATGCACGACCCCGAAACCCATTTGATTCCTTTAGTGCTCAAAGCGGCAATGGCCAAACGTCCCGTCAAGATTTTTGGAACGGACTACAAAACGCCGGACGGCACGTGTCTCAGGGATTATGTGCATGTCAGTGATTTGGCCCAAGCCCACATGCTTGCACTCGATGCCTTGATGGAGGGAGGACCCAGTGACGTCTACAACCTTGGTAACAGCGTTGGCTACTCGGTTCGCCAAGTGATCGACATCGCCGGTAAAGTTACAGGAATGACAATAGATGCGCTAGAAGAAAGGCGTCGCCCGGGAGATCCTGCGATCCTTGTGGCTGACGGCTCGAAAATAAAAGATCAATTGAAATGGCAACCCCAATACGAGCAGTTGGAAACCATCATTCAAACTGCTTGGAAATGGCACCGGAAACATGATGCATGATATGCCAGAAGCCGAAGATGTTAAAACGATGAAAAACCCACAGTACTTGATTGCTGCTGCACGGGCGGCTATCGAGGCCGGCAACGCCATTCTTGACATTTATGATTCTGAGTTCGAAGTGGAAACCAAAGCGGATCAATCCCCGCTGACCACCGCCGATAAGCGTTCTCACGAGATCATTAAAGCAGGCCTGGCTCATTTGAATATCCCCTTGATCAGCGAAGAAGGAAAGAGCATTCCATATCAAGAGCGCAAACAATGGGATACGGCCTGGATCATCGATCCGCTGGACGGCACCAAGGAGTTTATCAAACGAAATGGGGAGTTTACAGTAAATATCGCCCTTATCGTCAACCAAAAGCCCATATTGGGCGTGGTGTTTGCGCCCGTGCCGGGATGGCTCTATGTGGCCGCCGTCGAGATAGGCGCTTATAAAATCACCGGTTCGGCCCCGGACGAATTTTTTAAGGATACGACGTTGCCGATGGATGAACAATTGACCGAATTGCTCAATCGGGGAGAAAAATTGCCGGTCGCCCATTCCGAAAGAAAGATATACACGATTGTGGGAAGCCGTTCACATGGCACTCCGGAGCTTGAGGCATTTGTCGAGAAGAAAAGAAGCGAAAAAGGAGAGGTCGATTTTATCGCCGCCGGCAGCTCACTGAAAATCTGCCTTGTCGCTGAGGGATCCGCAGACATATACCCCAGACTGGGACCGACAATGGAATGGGATACGGCTGCCGGGCAAGCTGTGGCAGAGTGCGCGGGAGCAAGGGTTTATGTTTATGACGATGGCCGTACGTTGCTTTATAATCGTGAAAACCAGTTAAATCCTTATTTTATTGTGGAAAGATAATCATATAGTTCCTCTCCTCCTCAGGGGGAGATCAGTGATAATCATATAGTTCCTCTCCCCCTCAGGGGGAGAGGTCAGGTGAGGGGGTGGTCTTTTGCGACGGTCACCCTCACCCTAACCCTCTCCCTCAAGGGAGAGGGAACAGAGGCAGGGTTATAACCTGCGAAAAAGCCCCGGTTGCCGCATGCG
>JBNKKC010000172.1:0-2077 GCA_050291625.1 Desulfobacteraceae bacterium | reverse complement strand
TGGGAGATGCCCAAGGGATTCAATTTTGTCCTGCAAGTCGCCCTGGGCATCATGGTCGGGGCTTCTTTTCAGCCGGCCATGCTGCCGGTTCTCAAGAAGCTTTTCTTTCCCGTATTGACCTCCACGGTCACCTTGGTGGGTGTCGGCATCCTGCTATCCATCGTCTTTACCCGGTTGCAGATCCTGGATGCGCCCTCCGCCTATCTGGGCACCAGCCCCGGCGCTATGAGCGCCCTGGTCGTGCTGGCCTTAGACAGCGGCGCCAGTGCGACCCTGGTGGTCTGCTTTCACTTCTTCCGCGTGGTATTCGTCATTCTCACAGCGCCGCTGCTGCTGAAATTCTTTTCCTCTTAGCCTTCGCCGTTCTCCCGTACCGGAACGTGGATGTCACCGGGGAAACCGGTTCATAAACCTGTACCTCGACCCATGAAACCATAATGGGTTCATATAAGAGGCAGGATACGGTCGTTTACTCAGCCAACCGTGCGCCCATTTCGTAAGCCCTGTGCAGGTCGTCCCGCATGACGGATGACGCATCGGCAAATGAATTGGCTTCCATGGTTGAGCACTTGACTCGACAAGGCGACCGAATTGACATCCGGCGTTTTCGGATGAACTATATGCCATATGATAGGGAAAAAGGAGGTTGTGCCATGAACAAACCAGAAGGACATATAGACGACCATCACTGCAGCGTTATTGAACGCGTCCGGATCAAAGAGGACCTGGAAGCGTGCGACACCGCCACCGATAGCGAAGCCGAGCGCCGGAAGTGTCGCAGCGAGGCCAGAGAATTCAGTCAAAAAAGGGAACAAGCTTGTAAATACTCATAAATTCGATATAATAAAAAAAAGAGGCCCCCCGATCCGATCGGGCGCCTCCATTTTCAGACGATATCCATCTTCAGGGTTGCATCATTTTTTTACCAAAATAAGACCGGCCGCTCTCCGTGTTGAGCTTATCGCACCAGATCACTACGGTGTCATACGTTTGCGGGGTGACTCCGGCCGATAGATCTATAAGACCGTACCGCTGAATTGTTCCAACATGCCCAACTGCGTTTCGTTTTCAAACTGAAGGAGGACACTATGAAAAAGTGGTTGCTATTGGCTCTGGTATTAACGGTTATTGTGCCGGCAAGCTCATTTGCCAAACATAAGACGTATGAGGTTGTGGATGTGGTAAACGGTGGTTCCATCGTGGGAACCATCAAAGCCGCTGAAATGGTCGCTGATCCGACCCAAAAGATTGAGCCTAAAGTCCCTGAGGAGATTAAAATATGCGGTACTGAATTTAAAATGAACAAATTTGTCATTTCTCCCGAATTGGGCGTAAAAAACGTCATTGTGGCCCTTGAGAATGTCGCAAAGGGCAAGACCATGCCGCAGGAGGATGCGTACAATGATATCAAGAACTGCCAGATTCATCCACTGGCAGCTGTTGCCTATAAAGGATCGCAGCTTGTGATAAAAAACGACGACCCGATTTTTCACAATATTCACATGGGGTTTATGATGAAAGGCCATCGCAGCACGGTTTACAATCTGGCGCTGCCCAACCAGAATATGGAGATCAAAAAACCGGTCCGGCGCACCGGAATGTACTATGTCAAGTGCGATGCCCATCCATGGATGCGGGCCTACATCTTTGCAGCCGCAAATCCCTACGTGGCGCTGACCGATGAAAACGGCAAATTCGAAATGACGGATATACTGCCTGGAAAATACGATGTGCTGGTCTGGCATGAGGGTTTTGGTGAAGTAAAAAAAACAATCGAAGTAAAAGCGGGAGAGACGACCACCCTGGATCATACCTTCGCTAAACCTTAGATGCTAAACAATAGACTGGTAATAGTTGTTCAATTCGAATGGCATTTTCCTTTTAGTCGTTCCGGCGAAAGCCGGAATCCAGGGGGTTTTCAACTGGACTCCGGCCTTCCAGACTGTTTCATAATTTAACCGTGTCTTATTGCAGCACCTTGATACGATCCTTGGCCGTCAAGCCGCTGACAATCTCGATATTGATGCCATCGGAAAGGCCGGTCTTGACCGGCCTTTTTTCAAAGCCGCCGGATGGT
>JBNKKC010000171.1:0-39898 GCA_050291625.1 Desulfobacteraceae bacterium | reverse complement strand
TCGGCAACCGCTTATTATGGTGATATCACCCTGTCCAAAAGCAAATAGACATCCGCCAATTCAGCTATTAAATTAATCGCTTATCCAGAAATCTCAAGTTTACGGTTTGTTCGTACGGGTCTCCTCTCCCTTGAGGGAGAGATGTATTCATCCTTTTGTTCCCTCTCCCTTGAGGGAGGGGGTTAGGGTGAGGGTGAACGTCGCACAAGACCACCCCCTCACCTGACCTCTCCCCCTGAGCGGGGAGAGGAATGTCGTGACTTAAGCTTTATAGAGAACCGCGTAATATTATAAGCCCGTTAGTTTTTAAGCAGGCGTTTTGCCGACTCCGCCTCATGCGCCAAACCGGCGGCGTCGAACTCGCGGGCGGCGCCCCGCCAATGGTCGTGGGCCGCTTCCATCCGACCGGTGTCTGCACACAGCCGGCCCCAGATCAACCGGGTTCGGGACGCCTCGTTATTGTTCTCGCCGGCCTTCAGAATTTTGAGGCTGTGCTCCAGCAATACCTGGGCCTCATCCCAATTGCCGGGATCCTTTGCGCATAGCGCCTGCGCCCACACTCGCCGGGCAATGCCTTCGGCAAGAATGCCTTTGATCTGCCGGGCGATCCCCAGGGCCTGCCGTGCGTGTTCAATGGCCCTGTCCGGCTGACCGGCAAAGAGTGCCGTCTCGGCTGCGGCCGTGATAAACAGGTCCCCCATGATAACGCGCCCGCCAAGCTCCTCGGCGATGGCCCGGCACTGTGCCAGGTACTGGGCGGCGCTGGAAAGATCTCCTTTTCGGCACGCGGCCCAGGCCGATATGCCGAAGCCCACATAGACGTATATCCGGTCACCCGATTGCCGGGCGATCTCGATAGCGGTCTGCGCGGATTGAACCGACTTTTTCAGCTCTCCCCCAAAAAGATAGGCATAACCGAAACAATTATGACTGACACTGACGCCGGATAGAAAATTCAGCGACTCGGCCTTGTCGAAGGCATCCTCGATGTGCTGCAGCCCCTCCTGGTAGCGCCCCATGCTGGCGACCGCGGTCCCCAGAAAACTCTTCGCCTGGATCCACTCCGTCCAGTTTTCCATTCGCTCGAAAATGGCGGCCGCCTTGGTCAACATGCCGGAGGACTCACTCAGGTGCCCTAAAACCGCCATGGTTTGCCCCAGCGCCCCGGCGGGAATGGAGAGCAGTTCTTCGTCGCCGCACGCCTGAGCCACCGGCAGCACTTGACGAAACAACCCGATGGCTTTTTCCATCTCTCCGCGCGTGTGGTGGACCCGCCCCATCCAAAAGTGAATACGGGCCAACCGCAGCTGATCCTGCTGCGAGGCGTCACCGCCGTGGGCGATCGCTTCTGCGAAGTGTTTGGCCTCGGCCAGCCGGTTCAGATTTTGTTCCGGTGTATCGGCACGCCATGAGGCCAAGGTCTGCTTGATAATGGTGTCCACCCGCAGCCGTCGATTTTCCAGGGAGTCATCGAGATGGTCGAGGGCCTCGATGGCCCTGGCATAGTGGGCGCGGGCCTCTGCATGCGCAAACATATGCGCAGCGGCATCCCCGGCTTTGTCGAGATATTCATAGGCGCTTTTCCATACCTGCCCGCGCATGAAGTGATCCCCGATAAAGCTGGCGTATTCACCGCCACGCGCATCGAAAAGCTCCTTCATGGCTTCACCGACCTTGCGGTGAAAATCTATTTTTTTGGCGGAGAGCAGGCTGTCATAAGCGACCTCCTGGATCAAGGCATGCCTGAATATATACTCCAGTTCAGGAAAGAGATTCTTTTCGTAGATCAACTCCATGTTCTGCAGGTTGAACAGGTTGTCCCTGAGGTTCTCCTGCATTCCCATGATGGTGTGCAGAATTCGGTAGGCGAAGTTGCGACCGATAACCGACGCCACCTGCATGGTGCGTTTTAAATGATACTCCAGGCGATCGAGCCGGGCGGCGATAATGCCCTGGATGGTGGTCGGAATCTCGATTTGTGAGCGGTCCCGGCTCAATTTATAAGCGCCGTCGATTTTTTCGATGGAGCCGTTTTCCATCAGGGAGTAGATGAACTCCTCGATGTAAAGCGGATTGCCCGAAGCGCGATTGAGAATCAAGTCCATCAGCGATGGATCCACATGGTCGCTTTTAAGAATGGCTTTGACCAGATTGCCGCTGGACTGCGTACCCAACTGATTCACAAAGATGCGCTTGAAATAGGATTTGCCCGACCAGGGCACCGAATATTCGGGACGGTAGAGCAGTATGAGCAGAATCCGGGCCTGGGGCAGGCTTTCGACCAGATACTCGAGGAACTGTTCCGAGGATTTGTCCATCCAATGCAGGTCCTCGATGGCAAGGACCAGCACTTTTTGTTGACTTAATCTGACAAACAAATGGCGCAGCGCCGCATAGGTTCGATCCCGTCGCTCGATGGGCTCGAGTTTGGCATAGGCCGGATCATCAACATCCAGCGACAGCAGCGCCTGCAGGGGTGCAACAGCGCCGGCCAGAGACTTGTCCAGCCCGGTCAGACCTTCCTCCAGTTTCTTCCGGATTTCTGATTCGGCATCCTTTTCGCTGACACCGAGGTAAGAACGGATGATATCCAGAAAGGGCAGGTAGGAGAGTGTGTTGCCGTATTGAATGCAGCGTCCTTCGAGGTAGCAATGTTCATGCTTCGGCAGTTGCCGGCGCATTTCAAACAGCAGCCGCGATTTTCCGATACCGGCATCGCCCGCCAGCCCCACCACTGAGCCGGAGCCCGATTTCACTTCCCGGAACATTTCCAGCAAAGCCGTGAAACTGTTATTGCGGCCGACGAAATCGGTCAGACCCTTTGCAATCGACGCGCCAAGGCGTGTTTTGATATCGCTCGGCCGAACAAGTTCATAGGCCTCCTGGAGCGCCCGCTTGCCTTTGACCTGAATTCTGCCCAGGGGTTGAAACTGGAAAAACTGCTGGACCAGGCGAAAGGTGTTCCCGGACACCATGATTTTCCCCGGTCTGGCATTGCTCTCCATGCGGGCGCCAAGATTGGCGGTGTCCCCCACGGCGGTGTAGTCCATCCGGAAATCGTCGCCGATGGTGCCCAGCACGACCGGCCCCGTATTGATCCCGATCCGTATCTTGAATTCCAGCCCGGTGTCGCGCTGAATTTTATTATCGAACGTTTCCATTGCGCTTTGGATGGCAAGCGCCGCATGGCAGGCGCGCTGCGCATGATCTTCATGGGCCACCGGCGCGCCGAACAGGGCCATGACGCCGTCGCCCATAAACTGATTGACGATGCCTTCGTAATGGTGCACGGCACCCAGAATGATCTTGATGCAGCCATCCATCAGATTGTGCATGGTTTCCTGGTCGAGTTGTTCCGAGATCGATGTCGAATTGGCCAGATCGGCAAACAACACCGTAATGATTTTGCGCTCGCCTTCGATGGCGCCGCGGTGGCTCAATATTTTATCGGCCAGAAATTTAGGCGTATAATTATAGAAACGGGCGAACTCCCCGGGCAGGTATGCGGTGTTGCTTGACAACGCAGCCCCGCATTTTCCACAATATCGGAAATCGGCTGGATTCAAAAAAGAGCAATCCGGGCAAATATTCAACAACTTCGTGCCGCAATTACCACAAAAGTTATGCCCTTCCGGATTGTTGCTTTCACATTTGGGGCATCTCACGTTTGGCCACCCCTTTAACCAACGTTAGATGTTGAGATTACCGAACCAACCTCATTATGGACAGATAAGTATCCCAATTGCTAATGATTGTCAATTGCGCCCGGCAGCCGGTGTCAGGATCGTAGGGTGGACGTGCTCTTCGACTGTTGAGGCGAACCATCCGCTTATCCGCCCGGCCGTTGGACCAGGCATCGATGCATGCCATCGAGTATCAGGGGTTTGCGACCGGGCGCACTGGGAATCGAATCCTGCTCAAATCACATCTTTTCCCCATTGCAGCGTCGAGTCGGTTTTGAATCCGCGGGACCGGACCACCAGCAGGGGCCGATCAACCGAGTGCAGCAACCCGGCGGCAATACTCCCGTAAAAAACACGCCCCAACCCGGTTCGGCCGTGGCTGGCAATGGCAATCAGGCCTGCGTCCTCCTCTTCTGCAACTTTTATGATGATGTCGACCGCGGGCCCATAGACCACCTTATACTCCGTCTCAATGTCCATGCGGCGAAATTCCTCCGTCAGGTTACTGAGATACTCTTCCGCGGTCTTCATCCGCCGTTCCAGCTCACCGGCATCCAACTGCGACTGAATCCCCTCGGCGCTGACAAACATCTTGTGCTCCAATGCCGTCAGCAGGATGATTTTCGATTGGGCGTCGCGACCGAATGCCTGAACATGCGGCAGGATGGCCTCGGCCCGTTTCGACCCGTCAAGCGGTACCAGGATGGTGTCATACATGGCTTCCTCCTTTGCTTTAATAGGTTATATTACCGGTGCGCCATCGTTTATACGGCGCAGAGCCTATGACTCCCTATAATGGACAGATCACATGCACCTGGCATCAAGCCAACAGCGGATTGGACTGGTTCAGTGGATACCTTGCCGTTTTAGCTGAATATCTGAACGGATGGAAAGAGTTGACATTGATGTTGTGAATTCACCGGAAAGTCGCTGGTCAATAAATCGACAACCAAACGCAAGGAAAAGAGGCAGCATCAAGCTTTAATGGGGATCGTATCTGAACATCTATATCACAATCTTAATTTTGGATGGAATTTTTGTCAATCATCCGCGATGAAATAGCCATACTCCTTCGCGTTGACATTGTGTCGTTTTTCCCAACCAATGGTCGAGGAGGGGGTCGGGCCGTAGTTATGGCCGGGCCACACGACTGTATCGTCGGGAAGCGCCATCAGACGGCGAATGGATGCCCCGAGCGTGGGCCGGTGACCGCCGGGCAGATCGGTGCGTCCGCTGTCGCCGACAAACAGCGTATCGCCGGTGAACAGATTCCCCCGGGCGTACAGACAGATGCCTCCGGGAGTGTGACCGGGTGTATGGATGACCTCAAACCGGATGTCGCCCAGCATCAGGGATGTCTCTTCCTGCAGGCACTCATCCGCATCGGGACAGGCAGCGGCATCCCGGCAGTGAATGACGATCCGGGCGCCGGTCAGCTCCTTCAACCCGGCATTGCCGGCGGTGTGATCAGGGTGGCCGTGCGTATTGACGATGGTCTCTATGGTCAATCCCGCCTGCCCGGCTTTTGAATGAATCCGCCGGACATCATAACCAGGGTCGATCACCAGCGCTTTGCCGGTTTTGTCGCAGCCGACAAGATAAGAGAAATTTCCCATGTCGCCGATTTCAAGCTGGATGATGCGCATGCCTCACTCCCGTTCTGCCGGTTCTATCTCACCCGAAGCATTCAAACGCCCTGCCTTCATATAGACATCGTGGTAAAAGGTAAACCAGCAATGGCGCTCCCGATACTTCGGAAGCAGCCGCTCTTTCTGGGCGATGACATCCAACGGGAAGTCATCGAAGGCCATGACCCACAGCGGGTTTGCATGCGCATGAGTGGGCATCATGTCGGCCAGATGGACGGCACAGGCATTGTGACCGCTGATCTCGACGATCTGGTGGCCGCGCGTATGGCCGCCGGTGTGCCGCAGCGCCACGCCGGCGTCGACTTCGACATCGCCCTCCACGAGCTGCAGCAGGTCGCTGGATTCGAGTCCGAGAAAATTTTCTGAAAAATAGGTATGGCTTGATCGTCGATCAGGATGAGTGGCATCGTGCCATTCGGTTCGATTGATGATATGCCGGGCGTTGGGAAAGGTCAGCTCCGGCCGGCCGGCCGCATCGTACATGACCACGCCCCCGGCATGATCGAAGTCGCAATGAGTGAGTAAAACGACATCGATATCCTCTCGCCGCAGCTGATGGCGTGCAAGTCCATCCTCGATCCGCCACGGGCTGCTCACACGAAAGATCTTCCGCTGTTTTTCGGTCAGCTTGTTGCCCAGCCCGGTATCGACCAGCAGACAGGCCCGCCCGGTACGCACCAGCAGCGGACAGGCCGCCATCTTGATGTAGTTGTCGGCATCCGCCGGATATTTGCGCGACCACAGAACCTTGGGCACTGCGCCGAACATGGTTCCGCCGTCCAGCTCAAATCGCCCGCCGTCGAGCCACGATATGGTGATGCCGCCCAAGTCGAGGTGATCTTCTTTCAAAGCCTGTCTCCAGCAGGGTATCCCCGGTGATTGTATTCCATCGTCATCCATTGTACATTTACCTTTCAGCGAATGCAATCATCAGGAGAGATCCCATGGCTTCGGAGGATTTTGAAAAAAAGCTAAAGCGCAACGTGGCGGACAATTTCAACCAAAGCTATCACCTTTATCACACTTTCGAAGCCAAACACCGCCTGTTCGAGACCCTGGCGCTGGCCCTTGCCGCGTTTATCGAGCTGCCCCAGGGATCTGATGTACTGGATGTGGGTTGCGGCAACGGGATCTCCGCCCGTGCGTTGCATGACAAATACGGCTGCCGCGTACTGGGCGTGGATCTGTCTGAAAAAATGGTGGCCGCCGGAAAATCGTTGTGCCGGTCCGATGATATTCAACTGATGGTCGGGGACGGCGAACGCCTTCGCTCCATCGTCGGCCGGCGCCGGTTTGACTGCGTCGTCTACAATGCGTCGATCTTTATCTTCCCCGATGCGGCACGCTCGATACGGGAAGCGGCGGCCTGTCTCAAACCGGGCGGCACCATCGGCTTTTCATACTATCCGGATATTCAGGACGCCGGCGGCGATCTGATACTCCGGCTGTTTGAACGGATCGGCCATCCGCCCCCCAAGTATCGGGTCATCACCGACTATCATCAGGTCTGCCGGGCCATCGAACGCCATTGCGGACCGGTGAAACAGCATGGCTGGCGACTGCCGCTGGATGCCGGCTTTCTGATTGACTTTTTTTCGATTCCCGCCCAGTCGGCATCGCTCTTTCCGGGGCGCGATATCAACGCACGGCGAGAGCTTGTGCGACGCCTGTTTGCAGACCTGCAGGAGGTGGCTGAAAAGGGAAGTATTGTGTGGCGCCTGGGCTACGGGCGAAAGAAGACACAAGAATAAGGGGTTTCGCATTAGAGCCGGTCAGAGGGCCAGCCGACCTGCCGCACCAGCAAGGATGGCAAAGGAGTGAGAACGCCGAGCTGGGCCGCAAGTCGCAGATCCCGAGCCCTTTTCGGGGATGCCGTTTATGGATGGGCACTAGTCTAGAATCAGCCGCTGCGGATCACAATAAGTGCGAAGTGCCGCCAGTTCGTCTTCGGAGGGAGGGGCGACGGGCCGGGCCCTTGACAGATCAACGGCAAACCCCATGCGGTCCTGTACCTGCTCGGCGCTGATGCCCGGATAGCACCCTGCCAGGTACATCTGGCGGCTGCTGCCGTCGAAGCGCATGACGGCCATGTTGGTGACCACCGCCGACGGTCCGCCTTCGGCCAGGCCCGCTTTTCTGCGTCCATCCGGCCCGTCAAGCCAGCCCGGACAGGTCAGATAATCCAGCTTCGGAACGAATTTGCGCTTTTCATGCTGCATGAAAATAATGGTGCGATGGACAAAGGCGCCGACATCGCAGGCCCCGCCGCTGCCGGAAAACCTGACCGTTGGTTTGCGATAGTCGCCGATCACGGTGGAATTCAAATTGCCATAAAGATCGATCTGAGCGGCCCCCAGAATACCGACCACACGGCTGCCCGTATGACGGTTCTGCATATAGCCGAACGCATCGGCCAAACTGCCGTTGACCGCCGCTCCAAACATCACGCGGGGATCGGCCACCGCCAGCGGAACCTCTTCCAGTTGCGAATCGATGGCTCCGGTTTCAAAAAAGATGGTGCTGCGGGGGGCGCTGATGTGCTTGGCCGCCATGGCTGCCAGCATGGAGATGCCGGTGCCGCAAAAGACGATGTCGCCGTCTTCGATCTCTCTGGCCGCCACAACGGCCATCATTTCACGCAAGGTGTAATTGTTATTCATTTTCGATCAAGACCTTTCGCATAACCGGTTCGACGGTCGGCTTTGATGCGCGTCAACTGCCCGGCGTCCTGCAGATTTAAAAAAGCCGCATGCCCGGGCACTCCGTGCACGAAGCGCTGCAGATACGCTTCATATCGTGTATCGTCCCGGGCTCGCTCGCGGTATCGCTTCAGGAACTCCGGATCATAGTCGTAATAGCGATAACAGGCCGTCGGATAAGCGCCCATGGGGACTTGAACGACGGCGTCCACGCAGAAAAACGGCAGCTGGTTGGCTTCGCCCCGCCGGCGCAAATACCCGGAGTCCACAAGTTCTTCACAGGTCACAATGACATGCCGGGCCGCTTTGGCCTGATCGACATCGGCAAACGGCAATCCTTCGATGCGCAGGTTGCCGGCTTTATCGGCCTGCTGAACATGAATGATGGTGACATCCGGATTGATTGCCGGCACCAGGACGATCTTCGAGGCCTGAGCCCACTGCCCGAAAGGATTGTCAATGAGACACAGCTTGCGATCCGGCAGTTTCGGATCGGCCTCGCGCATTCTGGAATCGAATCCCCACTGCGACACGATATCCGTCCCCATTCCCGATCGCACAGGCAGAAACGGAAGCCCCATGGCGCCGGCGGCAAACCGCAGGGTCATCTGGTAGTTGGAGTAGTCTTCCACGACCACTCCACCCTCCTGAACCGCCTTGCGGAATCGGATGCAGGTCGGTGCAAACCGGCCGCTGCCGGCATAGGCGATCTCGAGCCGTGTCACGCATCCGCCGCCGATCAGTTCGTCCACGCCCTGGCCGTTGGAGTGGGCGTATACGTGCAGTCCGCGCCTTTTTTGTCGGATGATCTCATAGACGGCGGCCATGGGATTGCGGTTGATTGTAAATCCGCCAATGGACAGGTGACCGTCATTTTTCACGAAGTGCCGGATAGCCGCGTCCAACGGCATTGTTTTGTCTGGCTCCTTATTCATCGAGCGCCGCCCTCCCCTCGGGGTATCAATGTGCTTTTATAATGAAGTCGATAATTATCGCCACGCCTCCAGAGGGATGTCAATTTAAATCCTCTCCAACCAATTGGAAGAAGAGCCGTTGATGAACATCTGCATGCCGCGCGACTCTCTTTTTGTCAAGATCATCGGCCGGCGACGAGGCCGTGATCGTTCATTGGCATTGCGCTTGACAAACCGGCTCCCATCCGTAAGAATTCAGAACACCTGTGTGACATTTGAGAAGGCACCGCTGCGACTGCACAGCCGGATAGCCGCCGCAGCGGATTCCCCAGTGACTGCGCACGTTGATCCCTGTAGTTGATGAACAATTTATGGCGTCAATGCTTGGTTGTTTGCAAACCGGATGGTCGTTGACTCGGCCGATGAATGTTGTTTGTTGAACCAAAAACAAGGAGGAAGCTATGCACTGGAAGACAATTCCCAGCCGCCTGAGCTTAATGCTCGCCGGGCTGTGGCTTCTGCTGGCTGTTGTAGGCTGCGCCGGCGGGCCGCCGGCCAATGTCAAAATGGTTACCTGCCCAGCCGCAAAAATTGACTGGGATGTGGCAAAGAGCGCCGAGATCACCGAGTTCGGCTGTGAGATGGGAAAAAAGGGAATGGACCCGGCGCTCATTTTTAGCGTGGGAATCAAAAATGTTGCCGCGCAGCCGCAGCGGTTTCGCGTGAACATCTTTCTGCTCGATGTGGACAAGGCCGCCGGTCACCTGGTCCCGCGTACAGGCAAGCCGCCTCAACTTGCCGCGGGCGAAACCAAGACCGTCGAGATTCCGTTTATCAAAACCACCGACATGCCGGGAAAGATCCACGTGCGGGTGGCGACATTGAGCGAATAACGCACTGCCCTTGGACAGCGCAAGCAGGAGGTGTTGTATATGAAACATCCGAATCGATCTTATAACATTTTTATCATCGTAACGCTATTATCACTGGTTCTGCTGACATGCCCCGCCATGGCCAGAACGACTTTCGTGTCCATCGGCACCGGCGGAACCGGCGGGATATACTATCCCTACGGCGGCGGCGTGGCTGAAATCTGGTCCAAATACGTCCCCGGTGTGAAGGCGGTGGCGGAGGTCACCGGCGCCAGCGTGGAAAATGTCAAGCTGGCCCACAAAGGAGAGACCGTCGTGGGAGAGGTCATGGGCGATGTGGCGGTTGCCGGCTACGAGGGAACATCAAAATTTAAAGGCAAAAAGCACGATATCCTTGGAATGGCCATCATGTACCCCAACCTGCTGCAGATCGTCGCGCTCAAGTCCAGCGGCATAACCGATATCGAACAGGTCAAAGGACGCAGCATCAGCACCGGCAGCCCCGGAAGCGGAACCAATTTTATGGCCGAAGCGGTTCTGAAGGCACTGGGCATCAACAAGGGCGACTACAAGGACAGCCGCCTTTCGTTTACGGAGAGCGCCAATGCCCTGCGCGACGGCACCATTGAAGTGGGGATCTGGTCGGTGGGTCCCGGCACCAGTTCGATTCTTGACCTGGCCACCACCCACGATATCCACATCATCGCGTTTACACCCCAGCAGGTGGAAAAAATTCTGGCGGCCAACACCACCTATTCCGCCGTCGATCTGGCCGGCGGCGTCTATCGGGGCGTGGACAAGCCGGTCCCAACCATCGGCGTATGGAATGTCATGATCTGTCAGGCCAGCCTGAAAACAGACCTGGTCTACAATCTGGCCAAAGTCCTGTTCGAGCACAATGACTACCTGCTTAAAATTCACCCGTCGGCCGCGTATACGACGCCGGAAAACGCCGTCAAGTACAGCCCGGTGCCGCTGCATCCGGGCACTATCAAGTACCTGAAGGAAAAGGGGATAACCGTTCCGGCAAATTTGATGCCGTAGCCGCCGGCGCCTAAAGGGAGCAGGCAAGCGGGCCATGCCGATGCACCATCGTCCAGCCAATGCCGGTAAGTATTGGATGCGCCTAGCGGTGATCTGCTGCGTCCCGGTTGCGGCGCTGTTTTTGACAGGGTTTTATCTATCCGGGGGCCTGCTGCTGAGCGTCGTCCCGGTTCGCGGAACCATTCCGCTGGCCGAGATCTGGCTGGCCCCCGGCGATACCTTCACGATCCGATATTTTCACTCGGTGGAAAACGCTCCCATTTGGGAGACCCACAGCGTGGATGCCGACGGCCGGATATTCATCGAAGAAGAGTGCTATCTGACATTCGGCGCCGGGATGGGCAAAATGCCGGGTGTGGGGCGGATGGTGCAGCGCGGGCCGTTTGAATGCATCGAGCAGATGCACATGCCCACGGGGGATTTTATCCTGCGCATCGGCTCGCCGGGTGTCGATCACACCCTGATCCGGGATGGAGCCCAGATCAACCTGTCGACCCTGGCGCCACACACGGCCGTCCGTTTCAGCGCTCGGCCGGTGAGCATGCTCTACCGAATCTGGCATCAATGGTTTAGACGTTCAGATAATGTTTTTGGACTGCGTTTTCGGTCGTCGCGGTATGACAAATACAGCTTCCTCCCTCTAGCCTTGCCAAAAACATTATCTGAACGTCTAAATTCAGATTCATGAAGGACAGCCTATGCCCGGCAGCACCCCAAAAGCCCAAGACGACTCACAGCAGCGGGTATCCGTATATTCGGTCCTGACAGCCCGGGTGGTGGCCACGGTCGCCATCTGCCTCAGTCTTTACCAGCTGTACACCGCCGGCATCACCACCATGACGGCGCTGGTTCAGCGTTCCATCCACCTGGCGGCCATCCTGACACTGACCTTTCTGCTGAAGCCGGCCTTCAAATTTGTGAGCAAAGACCGCCTGAACGGTTGGGCGCTTCTGGACTGGCTGCTGGTCATCATGTCGTTGGGCTGCACGATCTACATCATGGTCAACCTGACCGCCATCTTCGAACGCCAGGGAGACTGGCTACCGGCCGACCGTCTGGTGAGCATCGTGGGCACCCTGCTGGTGCTGGAAGCCTGCCGCCGCGTCATCGGGCTGATCATGACCGGGATCTGCCTGGTAGCGATCCTGTACGCCTTTTTCGGTCCCTACATGCCCGAATTGATCATTCACAAAGGCTACAGCATCGAACGAATCACCACGACGCTGTGGTTGACCACCGAAGGCGTATTCGGCCTGCCCATCGGCGTGGCGGCCACCTTCGTCTACGTGTTTGTTCTGTTCGGGGCCTTCCTGGAAACTACGGGAGGGGGCAACTTTTTCATCGAACTGGCCCATGCCCTGACGGGCCGCTTTTCGGGAGGCCCGGCCAAGACCTCGGTAGTGGCGTCCGGCTTTATGGGATCGGTCTCCGGATCGGCCGTGGGCAATGTCGTGGCCACCGGATCGTTTACCATACCGATGATGAAAAAGGTCGGCTATCGTCCCCATGTGGCCGGCGCCATCGAGGCGGCCGCCTCCACCGGCGGTCAATTGATGCCCCCCATCATGGGCGCCGGGGCCTTTCTGATGGCGGAATTCACCAACACCAGTTATTTGACGATCATCAAAGTGGCATTGGTTCCGGCCATTATGTACTACATTACGGTGCTGTGTTTCGTTCATATCGAGGCGCAGAAGCAAGGGTTGCAGGGGCAGCCCAAGGAAAACCTGCCGCGGGCGCTGAGCGTCATCCGCAACGGGCTCCATTTCATCATCCCTGTTCTGATTCTGATCTATGTCCTGGTCAACAACTACTCGCCCATGATGGCCGGATTCGTAGCGGTTGTCAGTACGCTGGCGACAAGCCTGGCGGCGGAGACCGGCCGCTGGCTGCTCAACCGCCGGTCGGATCCGCGAGGGACGCCGGGCCCTGTCTCGTTTGCAGGCGAACAAGGCGGGCAGATACTGGATGCTCTGGAAAGAGGCGCCCGCAACGCGATCATGGTATCGGTGGCCTGCGCGGCGGCCGGCATCATCGTCGGCATGGTCACCTTGACGGGCATGGGGCTCAAATTTTCGTCTCTGGTGCTGGAGTTGAGCTTCGGCATCAAGGCGCTGGCCATTTTGCTGATCGGCGCCGCATCACTGGTATTGGGAATGGGCCTGCCGGTCACCGCCAGCTACATCGTCCTGGCCACCCTGGCCGGTCCGGCGCTCCTGGATATGGGCGTCCCCCTGCTGGTTTCCCATATGATCGTGTTCTGGTACTCCCAGGACGCCAACGTGACCCCGCCGGTCAGCCTGGCCAGTTTCGCCGGGGCGGGCGTGGCCGGGGCCAATCCGATGCAGACCGCGTTTACTTCGTGGAAACTGGCCAAAGGCCTCTATATCATCCCCCTGGTGATGGCCTATCGGCCCTTGCTGGGTGTGGGCGAGAACTATGCCCTGATGGACTGGCAGGTGCTTTTCACCATGATCACGACGTTAATGGGACTGGTCGCGTTTGCGGCGGCCATCGAACGCTACCTGTTCCGGCCCGCAACGATTTGGGAAACGGCGCTGCTGACGCTGGCCTCCGCCGGGCTGCTCTGGCCGGATATGTGGATGGATATCGCGGGCTTTGCAATGCTGGTCGTCGCTATCGTGCTGCAGAAAACCTATAAGGGTGCCGCCGACACTCGCGCGTAGCTTCACACAGAGCAAGACTGAGGCTTCGGCATTTTACTACTGGCAATTAACGCCGGATGCGATATATAGCAGTCTCCATTTTACTCCATTTTGTTACGTTTTATAGCAGATGCTGCATGTTCCAGAATTTATTTGGTACGATTTAGATATAAAAACGAACAGATTCGAGTGGTAGGGCAAAATAGCATAGATATTGCTTTTCTTGGGCCTTCATTTATATGCCTCCGATCGATAGTGATTGCGCGTTAACACGACGTATTATTCCGCCGATAAAGGCATGCAATCTGCCCCGATATCTATCGGTAATGATTGGTTCGCGTCCTTTAACGCTGAATACTACATGAACCAATCAATTTGTCATAGTGCTTGCCATGATTTTCTGCCGGATCTTGTGTTATAAGTGGCTGCCACACTGGGGCATTATCCATCGGGCCGTTGCTAAAAATAGCTTACAGGGTAGGGCATTGGGGAAGGGAGGCAACTAGATAGCCCATTTCATGCTCATTATCCGTTATCATCGCCTGCAAACGACCGAACATCAAGCTTTTATGAAGGCGATCGCCTGAGAGGCCGTATATCGGACGATCTTGGGCGATCGAATAGAGTTATGTTTGGTTTTTTTGAGAAAAAATATAAATCTGGATATAAATCTTGAAACATCCTGTTGAATGATATACATATGAATTATGTATATCATTTGGGGGAGTTAAACATGCAAGTTGCAAAATGGGGAAATAGCCTGGCTATCCGGCTGCCTGTGGCGGTGACCAAAGCGCTCAATCTGCGCGAAGGCGACGATATAGAAGTGCTCATTGCTGATGACCGGGTCTTTAAAGTAAGAAAAAAGCCTGACAATGAAACCATTTTAAAGCGCCTGCGAAAGTTCCGGGGAAAGCTGCCTGCCGATTTCAAATTCGACAGAGATGATGCCAATGCCAGAGCCTAAAGCGTTTATCGATTCCAATGTCCTGATTTATCTCTTATCGGCCGATGCCGGCAAAGCCGATCAGGCCGAGACAGTCATACAAAAAGGCGGTTTGATTAGCGTGCAGGTGCTCAATGAGGTGGCTAACGTTGCATGGCGCAAGCTTGCAATGCCATGGGAGGAGATCAATGAAGTCTTGTCGCTGATTCGGATGTTGTGTTCCACTGAGCCATTGACTGTCGAAACGCACGACAAGGGCATGGCGATCGCCGAACGTTACAGGCTCAGCATTTACGATGCAATGATCGTCGCCGCTGCGCTCATTGGAGGGTGCGGCACCTTATACTCAGAGGACAAGCAAGACGGACTGAACATCGACAACCAACTACGTATCTGCAATCCGTTTAAATAAGCTAAGGAAATGGGTCTGCTGAAAAGCCGAATTTCGGGATTTGTGGACGATAAGAATAACCAGGACTGGATTTTCAAAAAGGATAGGCTTTAGGGCTTTTAAGGCATAATAAGTTTACATTATAAATACAGCAACTTAAACATCACTCCTTTTGCCCACGATAACATCATAACCTATTGATATATTATTAAAAGTTTGCATAGGGTATAATTATCAGACACTGATGCTGGGGCTGTTTTCGCACCGCACCTTTCGCTAGACAGCCTTTTCAATGGCTTCAGAGACAAACTTATTCAGACTTTTGCCACGAGCACTGGCTTTAATCGCTGCCAGCGCATGCAGCTCCGGAGAAATACGAACGTTGAATCTTCCCGAAAATGTCTTTTCCGGCGCACGCCCCTTTTTCATACACATATCCAGATAGTCGTTGATAGCGGCCTTAAAATCAGACTCCAGCTCGGCCACAGAATTGCCTTCGTATGATATCAGGTCGTTAACACCCAAAACTTTGCCAAACAAAATTTTATCGTCTGGATCAAATTCGACAGTGCCAATATAGCCTTTAAATGAAAGTGCATTTTTCATGGTTCAATCTCCATATTTGTTAAAAACTCCCTGATTTGCCTTACCGCATATCTTTTTATTTCCGGCTGCGGATGCGGCTTATGCAGGTTGATAGCGCGATTATTAAGCCAGATGCGGCAACGGGATCCGGCGCCCTGTTCGACTTCTCCACCTAAATGCTTAATCAGTGATAGAAAATCGTTCCATTTGATATCCGCAGCAGCCTGGTATATTTTTTCAAGCGTCTTTCGCTGTTTTTTATTCATAACTGATGGTACTGTTTTTTGGTACCATTGTCAATCAAGATAAATGTTGTTTTAGATGTATGGATAAACCCAACGGTTTTTCATGTTGGAACAAATCTTGACACGGAAAGTTCACATAATATGGCATTGGTGGGGGTGGGCTGTTTTTCAGCGCCATAAATTCAATAGGTTACATGCATTAGTAGATGACCTGATAACTACGCAACTACTCAATTTTAATATTAAAGTTAACGGAATGGTTATTATCAGACGCTGCATTAGGGATAATTAACGAGGAGGCCGCTGCTTAATGTCGGCATGAGTAAGGGCCACGACAGGCCCTGCGCTGCCCATACTGCGTTCTGACCGCAGCAGCTACTCGGCGACCGCAACAGGCGGCGGCGTCTTTATTTTATGCTCTCCCTCCTCCCTAAAAGGATTGGGCCTGATTTTATCAAAACAAAACGGCAGCTAAAGGGGAAAAACAAGTTTTAAAGGAAAGTTGAGGCCACTCAACAACACCCGGAAAAGCCTTGACAAACAATTCCTATAGGATATATCTTATATTATATATCCTATAGGATATATTTTAATCAGCTGTTATAATTAATATATCGAAAGGATTATCATGATCGCTGATTTCAAGACAAAAAATGTTGCCGTGTATGAAGCCCTGCGCAGAGACATCGTTGACGGGAAGCTGAAACCCGGGCAGAAAATTATCATGAGCGATATCGCCCGCCGATTCGGATTGAGTGAAATCCCGGTCCGGGAAGCGATCCGCCGCCTTGAGAGCGATGGCTTTGTCAAATTTACACCGCACATTGGCGCTGTCGTCAGTGAAATTGATGAAAAGGAATTCATCGAAATCTATCTCATCCGGATCGAACTGGAAGCACTCGCCACACGCCTGGCGGTTCCCTATATCACCGAGACTGATGTTGAGTATCTCGATCAAAAGAATCGCGAGATGGAAAAGGCCATTGAAAACAATCTTCTCGAAAAGCTGGGGTCCTTGAACCGGGACTTCCACCTGAAAATCTACAAAGCCGCCCCCTATCCCTATCTGTATAATCTGATCAAGAATCTTTGGGAAAAGGTGGAGCGGACGCAAAGCGTCTTCGCCTATGTTCCTGAACGCGCACGGGAATCCGTGGCCGAACATTTCCGGATTATCGACGCCCTGAGAAAGAAAGATCTCACCTTGGCCGAGAAACTGGCAAAAAAGCAGAAGGAACGCACCATGGCGGTTTTGCAAAAGTATATCCATCATACCGATAACGGTATTATCACTAAACTTTAAAACCACTTGGCAATACATGGAGGAATAACGTGACAAAGAAATACTACGCAGAAAACAAATATTGGGTCAGCCCATACAATTTCAACGATGATGTTATCGCCGAATTTGACATTCCTGATAAGGTCGAAATTCACGACGCTACATTGAGAGACGGGGAACAGACACCCGGAGTGGTCTTCCGCAAAGAAGATAAAATCCGGATCGCACAAATGCTGGATGAAGTCGGTGTCGAACGCATCGAGGCCGGCTTGCCGGCTGTTTCCGACGAGGACTTCCAGGCGATCAAAGAGATCAGCAAACTGGGTTTGAAGGCCAAAATATTTACCTTTGCGCGTGCCTTGCCGATCGATATCGATAAGGCCATCGACTGCGGAGCCGATGGTGTCGTGATTGAGATCCCCATCGGATATCCGAAATTAAAACACCAGTTCGGCTGGACCTGGGAGGATGTCCTCAAAAAGAGCGTTGCCTGCATCAACTACGCCCGAGACAAGAAGATGCACACGCTCTATTTCCCATACGATACCACGCGCGCACGGGAAGAAGACCTGACCAATCTCTTGACCCGCCTGATGGACGAGGCCCCCCCCGATGCGGTGGGTATCGTCGATACCATGGGATGCGCACTGCCTGAGGCGATCAAGTACCTGGTCCGGAAAGTGAAAAAGCTGACCGGCCTACCCATCGAGATTCACACCCACAACGATTTCGGAATGGCTGTCGCCACGGAACTTGCCGCTGTCACCGCAGGCGCCAGCGTGGTTCATTCCTGCATCAGCGGCCTCGGGGAGAGAACCGGCAACGCGGCCCTGGAAGAATTGATGGTGGGCATGCAATTGCTGCTTGGCATCGAAACTGACTATAAGTTTGATCGGATTGTTTCAATGTGCAAACTGGCTGAAGAACTTTCGGGCGTCAAACCTGCAACCAACAAACCCATCATAGGAAAGGGCAATTATATCAGAGAATCAGGGATCGGTGTGGACCTTGTCATGAAAAAACCGCTGGCCATGTTTGGCACCGATCCTCAGTTTTTTGGTCGTTCAGGGGAAGTCGTTCTGGGCAAAAAGAGTGGAAAAGCATCCATTACTTACACCTTGGAAAAACTTGGCGTCGACAATTACACAGACGAAGAAGTGACAGAGATTCTCGCCGGGGTTAAAACTGCGGGAACTCAAAAACGCTCACTATTGACGTTGGAGGAATTTAAAGACATAGCCGATCCAATCATAGAGAAAAGACTGAGTTAGTAATCTTAAATCACAACCCAAAAGCTGCCGAAAGGCCTGCTTCACTAATAACAATTCTAAGGAGGAGCCATGAAATCCTTGAAGATTTTTATCACCGTTACCGCCATTGTCGTCATCAGCATTGCCTCACAAGTCCAGGCAAAAGAACTGCGGATCGGCACCGCCAGCCAGGGGGGGGCGTTCTATCCGGTCGGCCAGGCAATTGCCACGTTGATCAACAAATACGCCGAGGGGTTGACCGCTGTGCCGATCGTCACACAAGGCTCGGTGCAGAATCCAAGGTTGGTCCATTCCGGGGAAGTCGACCTCGGCATCACCAACAACAATCTGGCGCTGTTCGCCAACGAAGGCAAAGGCCCCTACGCCAAGGGCGGCAAAATGGATCTAAGGGCAGTGGGTTCACTGCACTTCAGCATCCTGCACATGATCACTCTGGCTGGTTCCCCAATCAAAACATTTGCCGATATCAAAGGCAAACGTGTCGCGGTGGGTCCGGCAGGTGGCGGGACCCTGGGGTTCCTCAATCGTCTGCTGCCGGTACACGGTATGAAGATCGATGACTTCAAACCAAGCTTTCTTGGTTATTCCGACGGGTTCAGCCAGTTGGCCGATGGCAACGTCGACGCCGCTTTCGCGCTGTCCGGCTATCCGGCGGGCGCAGTGACCCAGGCCCAGGTGACCAAGGATCTGAAGCACATCCAATTCACCGATGCCAAGCTCGAGGAGGCGCTGGAGAAGTACCCGTTCTATAACAAAGTGGTTGTCGCCAAGCAGGTCTATTCGACACCGGAAGACGGCATCGTCCTTGGTGTCAGCAACATGCTGATTGCCAACGCCTCGATGGACGAGGAAACCATCTACAAGGTCACCAGGGCTATCTACGACCATATGGACGAGTTCAAACAACTCAACGCCTATGCAAAGCAGATCGTACCGGAACATTCGAAAACGCTGACGATTCCACTGCATGCCGGCTCTGCCCGTTACTTCAAGTAACCGGCCTGACATTTCGCAATACGGTTTGAACCGATGAGGGCAGAAATGAAAGAAAGAATCAACCAAGTGCTGAACTGGACAACCACGGTCCTTGCCTTTTCAGTGGGGACGTATCACCTGCTGAACGTCTCCGGTATTTTTGTGCGATCGACGCTCGAAATCCGCATCTTTCACCTGATGATGATGCTGATGATGATGTTCCTGACCAAACCAAGCCTGAAGCGGTTCGAAGGGAACATCATCGATCGCCTGGCGAGTCTTTTGCTGGTTGCCGCCGCCGCCGCGAGTGGTCTCTACATGCTGAGCCGATGGCAGGACATCGCCCTCAGCGGCGGTCTGACCGAACCGATGGATGCCTGGATCGGCCTGGGCATCCTCATACTGGTATTTGAGGGGGCGCGGCGTGGCGTAGGCATGGTCCTTGCCCTGATCTGCATCACATTCTTCGTCTATCCCTTTGTCAGCCCTTACCTGCCCGGCGTTCTCGAAAGCCGCGGCTATAGTGTGCTGCGCATGAGCGAATTTCTAACCACCACCAGCCAGGGCGTTTACGGCATCCCCATTGGCGTTTCCGCTTCCTATATTATTCTGTTTACCATCTACGGCGCGTTTCTCAGCGAATTCGGGGCCGGTGACTTCTTCTTCAAGTTATCGGACCGGTTGACCCGTGGAACTCGTGCCGCTTCCGCCAAAACAGCCGTTATCTTCAGCACCCTGCTCGGCATGATTTCGGGATCGGCGGCAGGCAATGTCGCCGTTACCGGCACGCTGACCATTCCGATGATGAAGCGGGAGGGCTACGAGCCGCACCAGGCCGGCGCCATCGAAGCGGTCGTCTCGACCGGTGGCCAGATTATGCCGCCGGTCATGGGCGCCGCCGCTTTTATCATGGCTGAGATCATCGGCACCGAATACCGGAATATCATGTCCGCCGGTATCATTCCGGCCCTGCTGTTCTTCGCCACCATCTTCATGGTCGTCCACCTGCAGGCCGTCAGCAAGGGCATAAAGCCGAAGAAGCGGGCAACGCAAACCGACGAGCCGATGTGGCAGCTGCTGCTCCGCGGGGGCCAGTACATTATCCCATTTGTCCTGCTGGTTGGCCTGATGGTCTACGGCTATTCACCGTTCAAAGCCTCTTACGTTTCAATCCTGATATTGCTCGGTTGCCACGTTCTCTGGACCTGGGCGTACGAGCGCCGCTTTGACGTTACCATATTCCGCAAAACGGCCCAGGCCATCACCAATGGTGCCAGGGCCGTGATACCGATCGCCATCGCTTGTGCGGCAGCCGGCATCATCGCCGGGACACTGGGCATCTCCGGGTTTGGAGCCAAGATCTCGGGATTGATTATCGACATTTCAGGCGGGGTGCCCTTCTATGCACTCCTGCTGACCATGGTTACCGCGATCATTCTCGGTATGGGCCTGCCAACGACTGCGGCCTACCTGATCCTCGCCACAGTTGTCGCGCCGTCGCTGGTCGAGCTCGGCGTGCCGCTGCTGACCGCCCACATGTTCGTCTTTTTTTACGGCTGCGTATCGACCATCACGCCGCCGGTGGCGCTGGCCTCCTATGTTGCCGCCGGCATTGCCGATGCCGACATCAACAAGGTCGGGTGGACCGCTTTCTTGTACGGTATTACCAGCTATGTCCTGCCGTTCATGTTCTTCTTCGGCCCCGGCCTGCTGATGAACGGTGAATGGACGGCTATTGCCATGGCGGTCATTAGCGGCCTGGTCGGTGTGTTCTGTATTGCCACAAGTGTCGTCGGTTTCATGCGCACTGCCATGGCAGCATGGCAAAGGGTTCTGATGTTCGCAGCCGGCCTGACCCTGATGCACCAGGGTTTGCTGACCAACATCATCGGTCTCGCCATCCTTATCAGTATGTGGCTGCTTACCAAGCCGCGGGATGATGCATCGAACCGGATCCTGGGCGTTTGCTAGTCCCGGCATTCAATAATAACCAATATCAACGGAGCGCAATATGGCAAAAAAGATTCGTCGGGTCATCACCGGCCACGATAAAAACGGGAAGGCGGTGGTCATTGCCGATGACGATGCAACCCACATTCTGCAGCGGCCCAAGCGGCCCGGCGTGACACTGACGAACCTCTGGCAGGACATGACGGTGCCGACCGAGTATGACGGCGCCGTCGAGACCGTCGACGGTCCGTTTATATTGCATCCGCCCAAAGGCGGTGTGATCTTCCGCACGGTTGAATTCGAGCCCGAGAATCCAGAGGTCCTGGCCAAACTTGACGGCAAGGCCGCTTTCGCCGAGATGGGTGCCGGAGCCAATATCGTCGATGGCGCCCGTCACCCTTTCATGCACCGCACCGATTCTGTCGACTATGCGATTATCCTGCAAGGCGAGATCGATATGCTATTGGACGACAGCGACGTCCATTTGAAAGCCGGTGATACAGTGATCCAGCGCGGCACCAACCACGCCTGGTCGAACCGCGGTACGGAAACCTGTATTATTGCCTTCGTCCTGGTTGACGCTGTTGCCAGGTTGAACGAGACGGACTAGGTGAGTCCCGGAAATGAATGTCAATCAACACCGACCAACACATCTTTTTGCCCGCAACTTGCTGGGTGATATATCTGGTCAACCGGTCGCATCGTCTATGTTTCAAACAAAAGGGAGAGCCTGGGGCATGGGCTGTAATGGACGCCCGATCGGCTGCAGCCGATTCAGTCCATGCCTGTCAAATTGATAGGCGGCAAGGCAACCGGTTTTCCGCTAAGCTGCCGCGTGTTCGGGATAGATCTTACTCAGGGTGATCCGAAGATGTGCGATGAGCTTTGCGCGCGCTTCATCGATATCACGGTCAAGAACTGCCTTCATCAGCTCCTTGTGGACCGCCAGAAATTCTTCGAGTTCGTAGGTTCGCTCCAGCATTTGATGGCGGTATCGGCAGGCTTGATCATAAAGGGTCAGGTGGGCATGGAACAGGCGCTTCGATTCGCATGCCGACACCAACGCCGTGTGAAACCCCTTGTGTGCCACCTCGGTTTCCTCCGCCAGATGGCCGACCTCCTCTCCGTTGCGTATTGCGGCACGTATAAGTCGCGCATAAGCCGCCACGATGCCCACTTCCCATTCGTCGTCGCCGGTCGCAATGGAGCGCTCCAGGGCCGCAACTTCGACGATTTCACGCACCGTGGTGATGTCTTCGAGATCCGCTTTGGAGGTCGGCGCAACACGAAATCCCCTGCCGCTGTCAAAGATCACCAATCCCAAAGAACAAAGCCTGGAGAGCGCCTCGCGCAAGGGCGATGCACCCATTTCGTAGCGCTTTTTGAGTTCGGCAATGAGAAGCTTTTGGCCGGGGGCGAGTTCGCAGCGCACGATTTCGTCGGTCAGTTGCGCGGTGGCGGTTTCGATCAATGTTTCTCCGTTATTGTTTCTTCTCATAGCACCCTCCTTGTCGATATAGTGACATAATATAGATAATATTAAAAAATTGTCAAAAGAATAATTTTATCGATAAAATATTATATTATCGGTTGACATAAAGAATATCGATGTAGTAGATGTTTTTAGAAACCGATGAAAGGAATTCGGATATGCAAATTGGTCGATTCGTCGATCTGTCGGTTACCTTGGAAAACGGCGCCTGCTCCGAACCCCCCGGCCTTGAACCGCACATTGATTATCTCGGCCACCAGGAGGGCGCCCGCCTGCTTTCAGAGATGGTTCCCGGTCTTCGTCCCGAAGATCTGCCCGATGCCGAAGGATGGGCTGTCGAGCACATGAACCTCCACACCCATTGCGGCACCCATCTTGACGCACCGTGGCATTATGCATCAACCATGAATGGCGGAGAAGCTGCCGCATCCATCGAGGCAGTGCCTCTGGAGTGGTGTTTTTCACCCGGCGTTAAGCTCGATTTTACTCATCTCCCGGATGGCCATGTCGTCACCGAAGCGGAATTGCGCAACGAACTGGCCCGCATCGGCTGCCGAATCCGGCCCCTGGACATTGTATTGATGAACACCTCCGCCGGCCGGGCTTTCGGAGAAGCGGACTACATCCATCGCGGTTGCGGTTTCGGCCGGCAGGCGACCCTGTGGCTTCTCAGGCAGGGGGTGCGCGTGGTCGGGACCGACGCCTGGAGTTGGGATGCGCCATTGGTCCATATGCGCGAACGCTTTGAGCGGACCGGCGACCCCTCTGTGGTTTGGGAGGGGCACAAGGCCGGCCGCGAGATCGGTTTCTGTCATCTCGAAAAGCTTGCCAATCTTGACCAACTGCCGCCGACGGGTTTCTGGGTGAGTTGCTTTCCCTTTAAAATCAAGGGGGCCTCGGCCGGTTTTACGCGCGCCGTTGCGCTGTTTGAAACCCCTTCCAATAGGAGAGTTTTATGATCAAGTCCGCCCCGACACCCAATTCCGACCCCTATTCGTCTCAGGCAATCGCCTGGTATCTGCTCGGCATCCTGGTAATCGCCAATGTGCTTTCCTTCGTGGACCGGCAGATCCTTGTTCTTCTAGTTGAGCCGATCAGGCAAGACCTTCACGTGGGCGATACGGAAATCAGCCTGCTTCAAGGTTTCGCCTTCACGATTCTTTACTCCGTGATCGGACTTCCCCTGGGGCGGTATGCCGACCGTCATAATCGGCGAAATCTGATCGTCTGCGGCATCGCCATCTGGAGCGCGATGACAATGGCCTGCGGCATGGCTCAGACCATGGGCCAGCTTTTCATTGCACGCATCGGGGTCGGCATCGGGGAGGCGACCCTCGCGCCGGCGGCTTACTCCATGATTTGCGACGCCTTTCGCCCTCAAAAAAAAGGAACGGCTTTGGGAGTTTACTCCAGTGCCATTTTCATGGGGATCGGTGTTTCCATCGTATTGGGAGGCTTTGTCATGGCCATGATCCACAATGCCGCGGAAGTGACCCTGCCCATCGTCGGCGTTGTCCGCTCCTGGCAGGCCGCTTTTCTTTGCGTCGGGGCGCCGGGATTTCTGGTTGTGCTCCTGATCCTGACCGTCTCCGAACCGGTGCGTAAAGTCGCGGCGGGATTCCGCCAGGAGGATGCGACCCTGAAGGATGCATTTCGCTACCTGTCCCGGCACCGGCAGGCGTTCACACTCCAGTTTATCGGCTACTCCTGCATCGCTCTCGCGGCTTACGGGCTGGGATGCTGGATGCCGACGTTTTTCATCCGCATCCACCATTGGAGTCCCAGCCAGGCGGGCATCTACTACGGCACCATGGTGGCGGTTTTCGGTACCCTGGGAGGCATCCTGGGCGGTGTCCTGGGAGACCGGTGGCTCTCCTCCGGCCGAGGGGATGCACGATTGACCCTTTCGATTATCGGCGCTCTGTGCTGGATCCCCTTCATCGTCATCGCCGTATACCTGCCCAGTGATTGGGGCGCCCTGGCATTCATCGGATTGGCTGTTGGTTTCAGTAGTTTCGTCAACGGCCTCGGACCGACGACGGTCCAGGACATCGTTCCCGGCTGGCTCAGAGGCCAGGCGACAGCGCTCTTTTTCTTCGTCATCAATTTTTTGGGACTCGGTATCGGTCCCACGGCTGTTGCATTGACCACCGATTACGGCTTCGGCCACGACCTTGCCGTGCGCCATTCGATCCCTGCCGTCGCGGTCCCAGCCATTTTAGTAGGTGTCGTCTTGTTGCTTGCCGCGCGAAGGCATTATCTGCTGGCCGCCGGTGCGCTTGAGACGTCACCACCCGCTGCTCCTCAAGCCTTTCAACCCGGAAACGTTCAACCGCTTCCGGATAAATCCACCTAACAACCCGTTCAACGAAGGGAGGAACCTGTGCGCAGTTACCAATTAAATATAAAAAGGAAAATACGATTGTGCAGGTATTTTTTTGCCGTTGCCCTCACCATCATGTGCAGTGCTCACTTCGATCGCGCGCAGGGCTTCCAGATCAAGACCAACATTCCGGATCTCAGGATCAGATGGGACAACACCGTCAAATACAATGCGGCATGGCGTCTGAACGATTCCTCGGACGAGCTTACGTCCAGCATCAACCAGGACGACGGCGACCGCAATTTCGACAAAGGTTTGATTTCCAATCGAATCAACCTGCTTTCGGAACTCGACATCGTCTACAAACGCTTCGGCGCGCGTACCAGTGCCGCCGCCTGGTACGATGAGGTCTATAATACCGGCAACGACAACGACTCACCGGCGACGGTGAATCATACATCGACCGACGCCAACGAGTTCACGGAAGATACGCGGGACCTCCACGGCCGAAAGGTCGAACTGCTCGATGCGTTTGTCTTTGGAGGCTGGAACATGGGCGGCAACCGTGCGAGCTTCCGGGCCGGCAGACACACACTCCTTTGGGGGGAAAGTGTCTTTTTCGGATCCAACGGCATCGCCGCCGGTCAATCTCCGGTGGATATCCAAAAGGCGCAGTCGGTACCGGGAACGCCCTTCAAGGAGTTGATGCGGCCGGTCGCTCAGATATCCGGCCAATTCCAGGTCGGGTCGAACGTGACCGTCGGCGCGTACTACCAGTTCGAGTGGCAGGAGAACCGTCTGCCGGCCGTGGGAAGCTACTTCTCCGGAAGCGATGTCGTGGGTGAGGGCGGCGAGCGATTGATCGTAGGCCCTCCGATCATTCCGGGCGGTGGACCGGCGGCTTTCTTCCGGGAGGACGACCTCGAGGCGGACGACACCGGCCAGTACGGTGTTCAACTGCGATTTCGTCTGCCGCATGGCGAAACCGACTTCGGCCTGTACGCAATCCGTTACAATGAAAAGAGCGCGCAGGTCTACCTCCGCCCCTCGGGCGGACCGCCCAACCTTGTGACCGGCCAGATCGGCACCTATCAACTGGTCTACCCGGAAGACATCACCGCTTACGGGGTGAGTTTCAGCAGGACCCTGGAGCGGGTGAACCTGGCGGGGGAGATCTCCACCCGCTTTAATACGCCGCTGATCAGCAAGTCCCAGACGGTGACGCCGGGTACCGAGGCGGACAACGACGATAATCCGCTCTATGCCGTGGGTGAATCGCTACATGCCCAGATATCCGCACTGTGGTCGGTGCCGCGCACGCCGCTCTTCCAGGAGGCCAGTCTTATGGGCGAAGTGGCATGGAACCGACGCCTGAAAGTCACCGAGAACGAGGAGGCACTCGATCCCAACTCAAGCCGCGATGCCTGGGGACTGCGCTTCGTCTTCACGCCGACCTACCGCCAGGTGTTGCCGGGGATCGATCTCGGTGTTCCTCTGGGCCTTGGATACAATCCCCAGGGCCGGTCGTCGGTGGTGCCGGCTTTCAACAACTCCGGAGCGGACAAAGGCGGCGATATGAGCATGGGACTCAACGTCACCTATCTGAACGCCTGGAAGATCGATCTCAGGTATACCCATTACTACGGCAGTGAAGGCACCTTCCTCGATGACACCAACGCCCGCTCGTTCGATATGAATCTGAAAGACCGCGACTTTGTCTCGATCGCTATCAGCCGAACCTTTTAATGAACCGATAGGAGCAAGGAAATGAAACGATTTACATTTTTATTGACGACATTGATCTTCTCCGCCGTTCTACTCGGCGCTGCGCAGGTGACGGCGGCCGTCACCGCCGAGCAAGCCGCACATCTGAAAACGACCCTCACGCCATTGGGCGGCGAAAAGGAAGGCACCGCGGATGGAACCATTCCCGAGTGGGACGGTGGATTAACGACGGTCAGTCCCGGTTTCAAAAACGGCGGCCGGCGGCCGGATCCCTTTGCAAACGAGAAAGCGCTTTTCTCCGTTACGGCGCAGAACATGGATCGATACGCCGACAAGCTGACCGACGGTGTCAAGGCCATGCTGAAAAAGTACCCGGACACTTTCCGGGTGGATGTCTATCCGACCCACCGCACCGCGGCCGCGCCCCAATGGGTTTATGACAACACCTTCCAAAACGCCACCCGCGCCGGCATTATCGACGGAGCCGGCGGACCGCAACCCCAGGGCGCCTATGGCGGCATCCCCTTCCCCATTCCGACCACCGGCGAGGAAGCCATTTGGAATCACCTGCTGCGCTGGCGGGGCGGATCGTGGCACTTCGACGCCACCCAGTATCTCATCACGGCCAGCGGCAAACGGGTCTTGATTACCGATGGCGCCGCGGAAATGGGTTCTCATTACTATCTCGAAGATGGGTCGCCCGAGACGTTCGACGGGTTTTACTACCTGATCCGGATCATCAATTCCGGACCGGCCATCCGCGCCGGAGAGGCGATCGTCGGCAAGCAGAACCTAAATGACGACAAGTCCGCCACCTGGGTTTACCTGACCGGACAGCGTCGCGTGCGTAAGCTGCCCAATGCCTGCTGTGATACGCCGGCCCCCTCCACGGCCGGCTTGATGACTTTCGACGAACTGGAAGTCTTCTCGGGACGCATCGGCCGCTTCGACTGGAAACTGATCGGCAAGCAGGAGATGATCATTCCCTATAACTCCAACCGGCAGCTCCAACCCGACAAGGACGCCGAGGTGCTTTCCAAGTGGCACCTGAAACCCGACTATGTGCGCTGGGAGCTGCACCGCGTGTGGGTAGTCGAGGCCACTCCCAGCGAGGGGCAGCGCAACACCGTATCCAAGGCACGCTACTATCTCGATGAGGACTCCTGGTACGCCGTTCTCGGCGACCGCTGGGACGCCAAGGGTCAGCTCGCACGAACGCTCTGGCAGGTACCCATCGTGATGCCGGACATGCCCGGCATCGGGGCCAAGACCTTCGGCTTTTACGATCTTATCTCGGGCAGCTGGTACGTCAACGGTTTGTTCAACGAGAAAAGAGAACAATACCGGATCATGCCGACCCACCAGGACGCCCTGTTCACCCCGGATGCCCTGGCAGGCGAAGGGGTTCGATGAAAACCGGTGACGGGGTCCGCGAAGGGACGAAGCGCTCGGTGCCCCGCTTTCTAATGGCGCTTGCGGTTGTTACGGCGTTCGTTTCCTTCCCCTTGCCGGCCCGACCGGCAGGGGTTCAGGACGGTCTGCACCGGCCTGCGTCACCGTGTCGTGATGCGGCGCGCGGCGTCTTGCTCGACATCGTCCGGGCCGGCGATCACCTGGTGGCGGCAGGCGAACGCGGGTTGGTGATCTGGTCGGATGACGGTGGTGAACGCTGGCACCAGGCCGAGGTTCCGACCTCCGTCTCGCTGACGGCCCTATCCTTTCCGACCCCTTTAAAGGGATGGGCCGTGGGCCACGGCGGGGTGGTACTTCATACCGAAGACGGCGGGCGGACATGGCGATTCCAGCTTGATGGAGTGAGCGCCGCACGACTCGCTTTCCAGGCCGCCGAGGTCAAGGCGCGTGCGGCCGGATCCGAGAAAAAGAAAGACATACAGCGTCGCCTGGCCGATGCCCAGAGACTCGTGGACGACGGACCCGACAAGCCTTTCCTGGATGTGTGTTTCACGGACGACAGGCAAGGCTTCGTCGTGGGGGCTTACAACCTCGCGTTTCATACCCAGGATGCCGGACAATCCTGGCAGCCATGGATGGAACGTCTGGACAATCCTGGGGGACTGCATCTGTATGCCATCCGCGTGGCGGGCCGGTCCGTTTATATCGCAGGGGAACAAGGCCTGTTTCTGCGCTCCCTCGACGGCGGCAGCACTTTCGAGAGGCTGCCCACCCCTTACCAAGGAAGCTACTTCGCCCTTACGGCCGACTCGACCGGGACGGTGGTGGTGGCCGGGTTACGGGGCAACGCCTATCGGTCGACGAACCAAGGCCGAACCTTCGAGCCGATCGCAGTGCCGATGCCGGTATCCCTGAATGCCGTTGGCCGGGCCGATGACGGCACGCTTTACTTCGGCAACCAGGCCGGCTTTGTGTTGGCCGGCAGCGACCAGGGCCGGCGGCTTGCGCCCCTGGATGCACCGCGCTTGCCACCGGTGGCGGCGTTGATTCCATTCGATGCGAACAAGATAA
Organism: Desulfobacteraceae bacterium; assembly: GCA_050291625.1. Lineage (GTDB taxonomy): Bacteria > Desulfobacterota > Desulfobacteria > Desulfobacterales > Desulfosarcinaceae > JARRKU01. Next base: position 10,702 of record JBNKKC010000171.1, on the reverse strand, counting down.
TCACCGTGGGTTGGGGCGGGGCGATCGCCGTATCGCTAAAGCCGACGGATAAATCTGGAGGCCGGCCATGAAGCGGCAAACCAATCGTGACACGCAACCCATCATCCGGCGCTTATCCGATTTCGACCGGCACAGCGGATCGTGGGCCGAGCGAATCGTATTCAACCACCGCAAACTCGTGCTGGCCGTATGCCTGGCGATTACCGCCGTGCTCGGGTTTCAGATGACGACGCTGAAACTCAACGCCAACTTCGAAAAGACCATCCCCACCGGGCACCCATACATCGCCAATTACCTGAAACACAAAGCCGACCTCGGAGGATTGGGCAATACCATGCGCATCGCGGTGGAAACCAGTGCGCCCAGCATATACGATGCGGCCTACCTCGAGACCCTGCAGCGGCTCAACGACGAGGTGTATCTTCTTCCGGGTGTGGATCGGACTTATCTGAAATCCTTGTGGACACCCGCCACACGATGGATGGGCGTGACCGAAGAGGGCTTCGAGGGGGGCCCGGTCATCCCCAACGACTACGACGGCTCGTCCCAAAGCACCGAGCAGATCCGTCGTAACGTGGGGCGTTCCGGACTGGTCGGGCAGCTCGTTGCGCTGGACCATCGATCAAGCATCATCCTGGTCCCGCTTTTGGCCAAAGACCCCCAGACCGGTTCCCCTCTTGACTACGGTGCCTTTTCTGAAAGTCTGGAAATGTTGAGGGCCAAGTATGAGAGCGACACTGTCAAGATTCACATCACCGGCTTTGCCAAGGTCGTGGGCGACCTGATCGCGGGTGTAAGGCAGATCCTGGCCTTTTTTGCCGTGGCGGTCTTCATCTCGGCCGCAGTGCTTTTCTGGTACACGCGGTGTCTGCGCAGTACGCTGGTCGTCGTTCTCTGCTCGCTGGGGGGGGTCGTTTGGCAGCTGGGCCTTTCGGCGACCCTGGGATTTGAACTCGACCCCTATTCTGTGCTTGTGCCGTTCCTGGTCTTTGCCATCGCCATGAGTCACGGGGCCCAGAAAATGAACGGCATCCTGCAGGACATCGGCCGCGGGACCCACCGGGTGGTTGCCGCCCGCTACACGTTTCGGCGCCTGTTCCTGGCCGGACTCACCGCGCTGTTGTCCGACGCCGTGGGCTTTGCCGTCTTGATGATCATCGATATCGGGGTGATTCGGGAGCTTGCGCTGATCGCCAGCATCGGCGTCGGCGTGATCATCTTTACCAACCTGATCCTGGTCCCCGTGACCCTCGGCTTCGTGGGCGTGAGCCCCCAGGCCGCCAGGCGCAGCCTGCAGGCCGAAGCGGCCGAGCGCAATGGGACCCAATCGCGCGTGCTCTGGCGCTTTTTGTGCCTTTTTACCCAACGCCGATGGGCGGCCACGGCGATTGCCTGTGCTGCGCTCATGGCCGCGGGAGGGTTCATGGTCAGCAGGGACCTGCGGATCGGCGACCTGGATCCCGGTGCGCCGGAACTGCGCCAGGATTCCCGCTATAATCGAGACAACGCATTCATGCAATCCCATTACGGCGCCAGCACCGATGTGTTTGCGGTGATGGTGGAGACCCCGCCGGGGGCCTGCGGGCTCTACGATACGGTCATGCGACTGGACGCCCTGGAATGGACCCTGCGCAATCAGAAAGGGATCGAGTCCACCAATTCCCTGGCGCTCCTGTGCCGGCGACTGCTCTCCGGCTACAATGAAGCCAACCCCAAATGGTACGCACTGCCGCGCAACCAGGCCATGATCAACACCATCACGGCCCACGCCCCCCGCGGCCTTTACAACGATTCCTTCGATCTGCTTATCCTTTACACCTACCTGGGTGACCACAAGGCAGACACGCTCACCCGGGTGGTGAACACTGTAGAAGCTTTCATCCCGGGCAACCAGACCCCGAACGCCACCTTTGTTTTAGGAGCGGGCAGCGCCGGCATCGAGGCTGCCACCAATATCGTGGTCAAGAAAGCCAATCGGCAGATGCTTTTCTGGGTTTACGGTGCCGTGGTGCTTTTGTGCTTTGCCACCTTCCGTTCCTGGCGGGGGGTGCTGTGCGCCGTGCTGCCGCTGATGCTCACTTCCATCCTGGGCGAGGCGCTCATGGTGGCGTTGGGGATTGGAGTCAAAGTATCGACCCTGCCGGTGATCGCCCTGGGGGTCGGTATCGGCGTGGACTACGCGCTGTACGTTTTAAGCGTCATGCTCGGCCACCTGCGCCAGGGACGGGGTCTTTCGGAATCCTATAGCCGGTCGCTGCTGTTCACCGGCAAGGTGGTGATGCTTATCGGTGTCACCCTTTCGATAGCCGTGGCCACATGGGCCTTCTCCCCGATCAAGTTCCAGGCCGATATGGGTATCATGCTCGCCTTCATGTTCCTGTGGAACATGCTCGGTACACTCATCCTTCTGCCGGCACTGGCCTGTTTTCTACTCCGGGAAAGCCGACAGCCGGCAACGGCGGCGCAAGGGGACCGACTGCGCCCGGGCGTCTTGGCCGGGTGAATCCCCAATGATAGTACGGGTACTTCTTTTTTTATTCATGCACAAAAACAGAGAAGGGATACAAAGATGTCGAATCGTCAAAAATGGTTGACCGACAAGTACTGGGTCACCGAGTTCAATTATCTCGAAGAAGTCCGGTCGCAATTCTCCCTTCCGGAGCGGGTCCACATCCATGACGTCACGCTTCGCGAAGCCGAGCAGGCACCCAATGTGATCCTTAAGCCCGATGAAAAGCTCAGGATATACGAAGCCTTGAACGATCTGGGGGTTCACAGCGCGGAACTGCTGCCGATCATTTCACCGGACGATCGGGAGGTGGCCGGGGAACTGGTCAAGATGCGCAAGGCAGGCTGTCGCACGCAGGTGATCTATCTGTGCCGGTGGGAGGAGAAAGAGGTCGATTTCGCCGCGGAGAGCGGGGCCGATGGTGTCGTCGTGGAATGCCCGGGGGCCCCATGGTTCGGTCAGGTGGTTTGGAAACTCGACGAGCAGGCCATGATCGATCGATTGGTGCGCGTGGCCGCTCACGCCAAGCGCCAGGGGCTTTGGACCTCGGTGATGCCCTGGGAGGCCACCAAGGCGCCCCTCGGATTCCTGGAAAGACTATACAAGGCCGTTGCCGGCGAAGCGGGCGTCGACCAGATTACCTATACGGACACCATGGGCTACGGGCTGCCATGGACCACCGCCCACCTGGTCCGCAAAATCCGATCCTGGGCTCCCGAGACGACCATCGGTCTCCATGCCCATAACGACTTCGGACTGGCCACGGCGGTGATGCTGTCGGGCATCACCGCCGGCGCATCCACGGTTCACACGGCCATCAATACCTTGGGCGAACGCGCCGGCAACGCGGCGACAGAGGAGGTGGCGGTAAACACGGAACTGCTGCTCGGAGTGGATACGGGCATCCGGCTTGATCGGATCTATCCAGTGACCCGGTTGGTCTCCGAGCTGGCCAAGGTTCCGATCCCCTCCAACAAGCCGATTACCGGAGACAACGAGTTCACCATTGCCTCGGGCATGGTGGCCGACATGTCCCTGCGCATGCAGCAAACGGATAAACCCTTTACGACGGTGCCCTTCCTGCCCGAGTTGATCGGTCGCAAAAAGGGGGAGATCATCATCGGGAAGATGAGCGGCGCGACGGTGATTCGGGATCGGCTGGCGACGCTGGGAATGAGCGCCACAAAGGAACAAATCGCCCAGATCGTAAAACGGGTCAAGCGGGAATCGATCGTTCGGAAATGGTCGCTCTCCGATGATGTCTTTGAGGCCATCGCCAGAGATGTCGTCGAGAGCCATTCATAGAAGGAGCAGCGGATGTGGAAATAATCGAACAAGGATTGGGAGAGTTGTTCACCGATCCGGACCCGGATAAGGCCAGGGCCTTCTTTCGCCGCAAGAATCGCAAAATGGTCGAAAAGGTCATGGAACTGAAAGAGGCGATCCGCCGTTTCGTTCATGACGGCGATTACCTTGGCATCGGCGGCTTCGGGGCCAATCGGACGCCCGTCGCCGCCTGCCACGAGATCGTCCGCCAGGGAAGAAAACAGATGGGGTTTGCCGGTCACACCGCGACCCACGACATGGAAATACTCAGTGCCGGAGAAGTTTTCAATCGGATCGACGTGGCATATGTCGTTGGTCTGGAAGCCAGAGGGCTCTCCCCATGTTCCCGGAACTATTTGCAAAGCGGCAACGTTCAAATCACGGAATGGACCAACTACGCCCTCGCCGTCCGGCTCAAGGCGGCCGCCATGGGGGTTCCTTACCTGCCGACGCGCAACATGATGGGAACCGACACATTCACTTATAGTGCCGCCAAAACGGCGCGCTGCCCCTACACGGGAAAAAAGCTGACGCTGTTGCCGGCTCTCTCTCCGGATGTATCGGTCATTCACGTCCACGAGGCCGATATTTACGGCAACTGCAGATTCAGGGGGATCGCCGTAGCCGATATCGAACTGGCCAATGCCTCGAAACGGCTGATCATCACCACCGAGCGGTTGATCCCCACCGATGAGATTCGGCAGGACCCTTCGGCCACCCAAATTCCATACCATCTTGTGGATGCGGTATGTGAAGTGCCTTATGGCGCCTATCCCGGCACCATGTTCGGTGAATACTTTTCCGATGAGGAGCATCTGAGGCAGTGGCTATCGGTGGAGAAGGAACCTGAGAAATTCAGAGCATTTCTCGATCGTAATATATACAGCTGCAACAATCATGAAGACTATATCCGCCGCAATGGCGGCTTGGCGAAAATGCAATCCTTGCGGGCCAGGGAACTGCTTTTAAAATAAGAAGGATAAATCGTGGCAGATTACAATGCGATGGAGCTGATGATTTGCGTAGCAGCCAGGGAACTGGAAAACGGGGCGACCGTCGGGGTCGGCACCGGAGCCCCTTGCGCCGCCGCCATGCTGGCGCAAAAAACCCATGCTCCGGATCTGATGATCATTTTCGAAGCCGGCGGCATCGCCCCGGAACTGCCGGAAATGCCCATTTCGGTGGGCGACTCGCGAACGACCTTCCGGGCCGTCAAGGCCGGCAGCATGCAAGACACCATGGAGTATTGTGCCAGGGGTTTCGTGGACTATACGTTTCTCGGCGGTGCACAGATCGATCGCTATGGAAACCTCAACTCTACCGTCATCGGCGATCATGCCCAACCCAAGGTGCGATTACCAGGCAGTGGGGGCGCGAATGATTTCGCATCCTTTTGCTGGAAGATGATGGTGATGACGCCTCAGGATCCAAGACGGTTTGTCGAGAAGCTGGATTTTTTGACCACGCCGGGGTGGCTCGCGGGGGGTGATTCCAGAGAACAATCGGGATTGCCGCCGGGCAGCGGACCCTACAAAATTATCACCAACATGGCGGTGATGGACTTTGAACCGCATTCCAAACGGATGCGGATCATCTCCGTCAATCCGGGTTACTCGTTGACGGACGTTCAGGACAATTGCGGATTCGAGTTGCTTAAAGCCTCAAGAATCGATGAGACCCTTCCGCCGACTGATACTGAACTGCAGGTGTTGAGGGAAGCCGTTGACCCACACCGAGTGATTATCGGGCGATAGGATCATTCATCATCTGTCCAAGGAGTATGATTTGAAGATATGTCGAGTTAAACATGCCGGCTCGGAGCCATTTCCCGTCATCTCGATGGATGGCGATACCTGGTATCGTGTTGGTGATTTAGTGTCAGAGCCTCATTTGAGCAATGCCGTGGAAATCCTGGAATTTGATTCAGCCAATCCGGGCATTCTGTCTGAATCCGTCTCTTCCAGGAGTGACGCCTTATCTCCAAACGATTTGGCATCGGTCGTATATGTCCTGCCGTTTCAGCCGTTATCTTATCGCGATTTCATGTTATACGAAAAACACTGCATCGATGCGGCAAGGGGCTTTGTAAGGAAATATGTACCGCGCCTGATGCCGGCCATCAATATATATGAAAAGATTGCCGGCAAGCCCTTTCCGAAGTTGAGGCCCAAAAAGCGGTGGTATTCATATCCAATCTACTATCTTGGCAACCACCTGACATTTTGCACCCATGGTGATGTGATTCGCATCCCGTCCTATACCCGGGAACTCGATTATGAGCTGGAACTGGGGGCCGTACTTTGCAAGCCCCTGAAAAATGCTTCTCCAGAAGAGGCGGCAGACGCCATCGGTGGATTCGTCGTATTCAATGATTTTTCGGCCAGGGATGTTCAACTGGATGAGATGACCAGTGGATTTGGTCCAACGAAATCAAAAAACTTCGCTAATTCGATTTCAAATGTGGTTGTTTCCGCAAACGACATTTTACCATTGATCGACCAGTTGCAGGCCAGTGTTTGGATCAATGGAGAAAAAATTGCCGAGAACACGATGGCCGGGATGCACTATTCGTTGCCTGAGGCAATTGCCTATGCGTCCTGGGAAGAAGAACTTCATCCGGGTGAGTTTTTCGGCAGCGGAACCATACCGGGTTGTACGGGTATCGAAAACGGCCGTTTTCTATCCAGTGGTGATTCAATCCGGTTGGAAATCAAGAAAGTGGGGGTGCTGGAAAATAAAGTGGCATAAAATTGGGGTACCCCCTCAGATCCATGCATAATCGGGCGGTTGGTGCTATTTGGCATAAAGGTTGCGGTAAAGAATTATGCAGCATTTCGCGGCTCAATTATGTCAAGATCTGATCCCATCTCAAGTGTGGCGACGTCAAGGTCATAGGCCTGCTGTAGATTTAGCCATATTTTAGGTCCCGTGCCAAACCACTTGCCAAGCCGTAAAGCAGTATCAGCGGTAATGGATCTTTTTCCTGAAATTATCTGAGAAATCCTGTTTGCGGGTACTTTGATTTGCCTTGCCAGCTCTGCGGCTGAAATACCCAGCTCTGTCAATTCATCAGCCAATATTTCTCCCGGGTGTATTGGTTCTCGTGCCATGATCATTTACCCTCAATGATAATCTATTATTTCAACATCTTCGGGGCCAGCTTCGCCCCATTTAAAACAAATACGCCATTGGTCGTTGATTCGTATGCTGTATTGCCCTTTCCGACTGCCCCCCAAAGCTTTTAGCCGATTGTTCGGTAACATTTTTAGCGCTTCTAGTGTATCTGCAGCGTCCAAGACCCGGAGGCGCTTTTTGGAATTCCGTCATTGATAAGAACATTTATAGCCCACCACCGGCAAGCTATCGATGGCTTTGCAGCATATCAAGGCATCCGGGAACTATCATTAAACGAGATAGACCTGGGTGGTATCCCCATTTCCCATGTTCGCTATCTTGCTCAACAAGGCGTTCGTTTAAACGCATTGCGTTTGAAAACATACACGCCGTCTCGCAAATATGCCATTGCCGTCGTTACCCTGACCGAGTTGGAATCTGATCTGATTGATGTCGTCATCCAGATGAATGATGAAATCCTTGCAGGGATCTATCAACGCGCCCAAACCCGGGCGGATAAATATTACAGAAAACATCGCCGGATGGTGACTCGCGTGATTCATGCATTTCGGCTGATGTCGAACATCTACTTGGACGAAGCTTTATCCCCTATAGAAAAAATTGCCCGAATCGATGCGAGTCTGCCCCCGGAAAAGTTACGTGCGATAAATGTTGCCCTTTTGGAAAATCTCCGCGAGGATATCCTTCGACCCCAGACGATACAACCGGCCATTGCCAGCCTAGTTGAATTTTATTCGAGACTCCCCCTCGCACAGATCTGGGGCGAGGGTGGGACTTCGAGTTCAGATGGCCAGGGGTTTGCCGCTGCTGGTCATCCACTGGGCGCTGTTTATCACCGTCAGCGGTTCCGCCGCAGACGGCGAGGTTTTATTGTCTACACGCATATATTAGACAACTATGCGCCGTTTTATACCCAGGTAATTCCAGCATCGGCCAGGGAGGCAATTTATGTGCTGGATGGCCTTTTGTATCATGCACTGTCCCTTATGCCCAGAGAGCATTACACGGATTCCCACGGCTACACGGATATCGTGTTTGCCCTCACATACTTATTGGGGTTTCGACTTGCCATTAGAATGGCAAGGTTTCCCGATCTCACTTTATGGTATGGTAAAGGATTTGATGTGGAATTTCAGGAATTGTTCCATGGAAGGATTAACTTAAAATCAATCGCCAGCCAGTGGGAGGCGATACAACGGATATGTGCAACCATCCAAAATGGCCGAACCCGTGCGTCGCAGATCATCCGTAAGGTAAGTGCCTTTAATCGGAAACACTCGCTTTTTAAGGGTCTGCGGAATTTTGGGCGATTGGTCAGAACCCGTCATATCCTTGAGATCGCCGGAGACAAAGAATATCGCAAAAGAATTTTACAAGGTAATAATAAGAGTGAGTCAAGAAACGCTTTGGCAAAGGATTTACGTTACGCGAGACAAGGTGTCATTCGAGAAAAAGATCCTGATATGAGGCTTTGCGTGGTGTCCGCCATCAATTTAATGATTCTCAGTTTGGCTATATGGAATACGATATACATACAACGGGCTATTCGATCCCTCAGAGAAGAGGGGTATCAAATCAATCAGGAAGATCTGGAATTTCTATCGCCGTTTATTCATGCTCATATTAATCTGTATGGACAATTCTTCTTTCAACCTTTCTCCGGAATAGATCCATCAGCCGCCAGGAAAGAATTTGAGCCCTTATTTTAATAATAGACAGCAATTTTCTTGCCAAAAAAGCTCAACCGCCCGATTATGCACGGATCTATGGGGGTACCCCTGTATCCAGGTCCGGCCGCCGTGCCGGTAAATGATGCGGCACAAACTGGCCAGCTCGACGCCGGTGCCGGACGGCGTTTGGGCGGCGCAACGTATCAGAGAGATAGACCCCCATATTGAGATTGTGATTGTCACCGGATACGCCGACAAAACCCCTCATGAGATTTCATGTTGGGTGCCTCCAGCGGACAAATTGCTTTATCTTCAAAAACCTTTTTATCCCAACGAGATACAACAAATGGCCATGGCCCTGACCTCAAAATGGCATGCGGAAAAAAGTGCGAGAGTTGCAAACCGATCTGGAAAGGCAAGTCGAGCAACGGTCCACAGATCTTATCCAGGTGAACGAAACGCTGATAAGGGACATGGTATGAAAACAAAACGGCAGGCAATAAGAAACCACCTTTCTTAAACCGATGTTGTTTAATATAATCAAATCTGAAACGCTGTGTAAGCCTTTGAATTATTGACCTGCTTATTTTTTAAGAAAGGATGCCGTATATGCATATTAAGGAACTGATCCATTATATCGCTCAAGCCATGGTTGACAATCCCGACGAGGTTTCGGTAATTGTAATTGAGGGGAGTCAGACCACAGTTTTGGAGTTAAAAGTTGCCAAAAGTGATTTGGGCAAAGTCATCGGAAAGCACGGACGAAATGCACAAGCCATTCGAACGATCGTCAGTGCGGTATCGGCTAAAATAAAAAAGCGCGCGGTTCTAGAGATAATCGAGTAGCACATTTACTCTGAAGCACCCGCAAACTCGGCTGATATTTTCACATTCAATGGTGGAAGGACATGAATAAATATGGAAGCGGCTTATTATAACAGCGGTAGGTAGGATGAGAGGCATGCTTTTTTAATTCAGAATATCGATCGATACTCCGACATGACCATCGCTTTATGGTTGTATCGTTTGATATAGTAGCTTGTATTATTAATTTAAGCTAAGGGAGATTGTCGCGATGGAAAATGGTTGCGTGAAATGGTTTAACGACAAGAAAGGCTTTGGGTTTATTGAAAGAGAAAATGGGCCTGACGTATTTGTGCATCATTCAAACATTGATGCTGCGGGCTTTAAGTCGCTTAAAGAAGGCGATCGGGTAACATTTGACGTAGAACAGGGGCCAAAGGGACCTTCCGCAGTAAATGTGAAAGTAGTTGAATAGTTGCCCTGTGCCTCCGAGTTGATTTCAATCATGCTTGAATGTTGGCAACAACGTCAGCTGAAGGGCCTTTTTATCGCTCACCGACCACATCGCCTTTATGGATGCAACACCGGACACACAACCTCTTCGAAATATTGAAGAATATATTGTTCCATGGGTTGTTAGACCTTAAATTGGTGAATAAAGTTTAAAGGAACATCATGAATGAAAACAAAGAAACCAACGATACCATAGATGACCAGTTCAACCCCGAACAGGGTATCCATCTTGAAAACCGGCAGGAGCCAGACCGGCGCAGTGACTCGAGCAAGGGTTTTGCATACATCACCACTGGCCTTATTCCAACAAAGGTACAAAAACTCTCATATAAATTTCGATAAAAACAATGCTAACAATGGATTGGGTTGCTTCCAAACTACCCAAAATATTGATGAATTACAGGAACTGCTTTGTCCTGGTTAAAATAGCCCTGGTCGTCTCCGACCAGCATGCCTCTTTAAATATAAACGTACCCAGCCGCTCCTGGTCGGCCTCGGAAAAGCGAACTAGGCCCAAGTACCTGCGTATCAATTCCTGGTGATCTGAGATTGTGGGCTGGCGTTGATTGTAAGCATCAAGACAAAGGGGTCAGGTCTCCATATATGACATTTTTATTTTTTTCAAGTTTCCGGTTTTTTTCAGCTGTCTATCTTGCTCAATTTTGCTTCCAAATCTTTTGCAAAGCTGCGAAACTGCGTTCTCCCTGACTGGATTTAGATGGATATACCGCGACAGCCCTTTGGC
>JBNKKC010000170.1:0-193450 GCA_050291625.1 Desulfobacteraceae bacterium | reverse complement strand
GTCCCGCCGCGACATCAGAGCCCCGAGAGGCATATATCGCGGCGGGACGCCGCTCCCACAATGTGGAACTTGATTGAAGCTAAATGCCTTTAATTGCCACTTCTAATCAAGTTTCATAATTTTTTGCCGATGGTTTAGACGGTATTGTGTTCGCTTTGTGCGGATTTTATTGTCAGGTTGAAAGCTGAAGCAGATAGTCATGAACCAAATGATCGCCACCCACAGGAACACCGATTTCGATGCATTGGCTTCACTGGTGGCTGCAAAGCTGCTCTACCCGGAGGCCCTGCCGGTTTTGCCCAGGCAAGTCAATCCAAATGTCAAATCGTTCCTTTCCATCCACAAGGATCTGTTTGATTTTCCTCGAACCGACCAGGTCGATTTGGGCGGTATCGATCGACTGATCGTAGTGGATGCCAACTCCTGGAGCAGGCTGGACCGCATGGATCAGTTGCGGGAGCGTGAAAGGCTGTCCGTCGAACTGTGGGATCATCATCCCGGTGACGGAGACCTGTCGCCGGTGTTCAAGTGCTGCGAGACCACCGGAGCCAACATCACCATCATGGCCCGCACCTTGCGGCAGCGGCGGATCGAATTGTCGCCCGTTGCGACGACACTTTTTCTGATCGGTCTATACGAAGATACCGGGAACCTGACCTTCAGCTCATGTCGTCCCGGGGATGCATACACCGCCGGCTATCTGCTTGAACACGGCGCCGACCTGGCGCTGGCTAAACGATTCCTGAGCCCCGCGTACGGTCAGAAGCAAAAAGAGGTGCTTTTCGAACTGCTGCAAAAGATCGAACGCAGAAGAGTCAACGGCTATCGCATCGGGATCGGCAAGGTCACCATACAGGGACACGTGCAGAACCTGGCTATGGTCGTGCAGATGTTCATCGATATCGCCAATCTGGATGCCGCCTTCGGACTGTTCGACAATCCGGAGCCGGGTAAATGCATGGTGATCGGCCGCAGCGTCGTCGGGACGCTGGATATCGGCGCCATGATGCGAAGCATGGGCGGCGGAGGGCATCCGGCCGCCGGCAGTGCGGTGTTAAAGGGTGTGAATCCCCACGTCATCGAGGAGATGATCCTGAGCCTGATCGAAGGCAATCAGCAAACATCGGTCCAGGTCGGCGATCTGATGTCCTTTCCCGTCATTTCCGTCGAGTCCGGCGCCACGATGCGGGAAGCCGGACGAAAGCTGCGCGATTCCGGCTGCACCGGCCTGCCCGTGATGGATGGCGGTCTTCTGATCGGCATCCTCTCCCGCCGCGATTTCAAACGCGTCCGAAATGAACGCCAGCTTTGCTGTCCGGTCAAAGCCTTTATGAGCACCAACGTCAAAACCATTGGTCCGGGAGAAAGTCCGATGACGGCCGCACAGTTGCTGGTCAAGCACGATATCGGGCGTCTGCCGGTGATCCAGGACGGCCGGGTGATCGGCATCGTGACGCGATCGGACGCCATGCGCTATTTCTACGACCTGCTGCCCGATTAGGACGGAATGAACCGCCTCATACCATTTCCATATGCGTGTCGTTGAAAAAGGGCGTTCAACGGCTTCAAGGCGCTTTCCCGGCTCTCTTTTTTCAATTCGACATTTGCCAATCAGGGACCTGCAGACCAGATTTAATCTTGACTATTTAGGTATGGTTTATATATATAGATATACAAGTAAACGGAAAAGGCCTTTTGGATCGCCTGAGTCAATCCATGGAAAGCCTTTTTTATTGATTCTATTTCGGTTAGTTGGGTTGAATTTTTTCTTGTTCATGTGTTGGCGGCATACCTATTCGGGACCATCGTACCTACCAGAATTATCTTATGTTACACCGCGCGTATTTCATTTAGCGCGCGTCCGTGATGTTCTTAAGTTTTTAATAGATCAAACGTATCGACGAATTACAGATGAATCAATGAACGATAGTTAAAATTCAAAAATCCTTGGGCTTAAAAATACTATGGACATCAAGAACCTGCTGCGATCATATACCAATCGTCCTTCCTTGTTTCTCACGGTCTCGGGGCTATTCATCGGGGTTATCCTGATTATCGGGTACCAGTCTTTCAAAGCTTCCGAGCGGACTACGTGTTCCGAATTCAACCAGAGGCAGCTGTTAATCGCCAACCAGACCGTTGCCGGAATGGAAAATTACATAGAGGTTCTTGTCTTTACACTTCGCTCAATCGCCCAAACCCGGAATCTCTATCTTTTTAATGATCCGGTGACCCGATCGATCATCGAGCATGAGTTTATCGAGCTGCAGGACATGGGGGTCAACGATCTGGGGATCATCGATGCCAACGGGTTTTTGCGTTACGCCGCCAGGGCGCCTCATCTGGTGGGCACTGATTTCTCATGGCGAAAATATTTTCAACGAGCGAAGGCCAACGCATCCACTGCAGATTTCAGCTTAAAATATTGCTTGAATTTCATCGAGTTTCAAGGCGTTGATGCCGGGCAGAGAGGATTGCTGCTGTGCGTTCCCATTGCCGTCAAGTCCAAAAAGAAAGGGCTTAAATCCGCACTGTACAATTTTGGGGGGCTTGTCATCTGCACCTTCAAACTGGAAATGCTGACCCGCAATTTTATCGCCAACTTGGAATCGGATGAATTCCATCGTGTCTATTTATTTACCGATACCGGACATCTGCTGTGGCCGATGGAAAATCATCTTTTCGGCAAGCGTGTCTCAAACGACCACCCCGTCTATTCGATATTAGATGCGATCATGCCGAGGATGAAATCCGGTCAAGGGTTGATGCTGGAATCATCGTTTTTGAAAAGCAGCGCAGATGCCCCGGCATCTGCACTTGATCCGGAAATGCAGCTGGTTGCTGCAGCGCCATTGACTATCGATGAACAGGTCTGGCCGCTGGTCCTGGTTACCCCTAAATCAAAAGCCAGAGGCGCCGTCAACGGCGTTTTTTTCAAGCAGATGCTGTTGATGGGAGTGGCTGTTGCGGCATTGCTGATCGCCGCATCTTATGCGCTTTTTGTTTCCAATCGCTACAAGCGCACGCTGGAACGGGATATGGCCATCAAGTCCAATGATCTGGCGGTATCTCACAAACGATTCATCAGCCTTCTGGATGAGCTTGAAGCGTATGTGTTTGCCATCGATATGCAGAATTTTGAGATCCTGTATGCCAATCAAGCGGCGCTGAAATGCTTTGGCGAAATCATCGGAAAGCCATGCTGGCGAGTACTGCAAGTCGGGCAAACCGGACGATGCAGTTTTTGCCCCAACCGGAAATTGCTTTCCGAGGATAGAGAACCAACCGGCGTCAACTCACACTCTTGGGAAATTCAGAACACGCGGACCAAGCAATGGTGGCAGGCCCAGGGCCGTGTCATTCGCTGGATTGATAACCGCGAAGTCATCCTGAAAGTGGCCCTCGATGTGACCGACCGTAAACTTGCCCAGATCGAATTGCAACATTCTCATAAAGAGTTGGGAACGTTTTGCGGAATTATGAAAGAGATCGGAACGATGGAGTCGCTGGACAGCATCGGTAAATTCCTTCTCAATGAGCTGGGGGGCATCCTGAACAAGCACTCCATGGTTCTGGCGGTGTTTAACAAATACCGCGACATTCTATATGTGATCTCGGAAGAAAGCCCCACAGCGATCATCAAGGAGCACCTTGTCACCTCTCAGGTATCCGGTGTCATAGATAATTTAAATGGCATCACCGCCAGCGACGAGGCGATGTTCATGCCGCCGGTCATCCCCGACACGTTTCCCAGCGGCGGCAAACAAACCATCATACCGCTGCAGGTCAGCAGCAAATCCGACGGCGCCTTGATCATCGGCTGCCAAGCCGATTGCCGTTGCGAGGATAAAGAGCTCGACCTGATCGAATTGATCCTGGAGCAGGTGTCCGGGGTGATCAAGAGAGCCGTACGTCACCGCGAAGAGATACGGAACTTGCAGGATCAGATTGAAAATACATTCGAATTCTGCGGTATTGTCGGCAAGGCACCGGAAATGCAAGTCATATACAAACTGATCAATGACATTGCGCCGACCGACGCCACAGTGCTGATTCAAGGAGAGAGCGGTACCGGCAAAGAATTGGTTGCCCGAGCCATCCATCGTCAGAGCACCCGCCGCAACAAGCCGTTTATCGTCATCAATTGCGCCGCATATCCGGCCACCTTGCTGGAAAGCGAACTTTTTGGTCATGAAAAAGGCGCCTTCACCGGAGCGACAAGTCAAAAATCGGGGCGTTTCGAACAAGCCAGCGGCGGGACGGTCTTTCTGGATGAAATCGGAGAGGTGCCGCTGTCCGCTCAAATCAAACTGCTGCGTGTGCTGCAAACGCAGAAATTTGAACGACTGGGTGGAACGCAGACACTGGCCGTCAATGTGCGAATTCTTTCGGCCACCAATAAGAACCTGATTGAGGAGGTCAAAAGAGGCAACTTCCGTGAAGACCTGTATTATCGATTGAACGTCATCCCGATCACCCTGCCTCCCTTGAGAAGCCGGCGCAACGACATTCCGCTTCTCATCGAACACTTTCAGCACCAGTTCGCCTCCAAACAGGGTCAGGATACACAGGGCATCAGCTTGCAGGCGCTGCGCCAGTTTTTTAATTATCATTGGCCCGGGAATGTGCGTGAACTCGAAAACAGCATCGAGCATGCGGTCATTCTGAGCAAAGGCCGTCAAATTGAGGTCCACCATTTACCGAGCATGCTCACGGATACTCAGGACGGTCGCAATGAAACTCCCACGCAAGGCACGCTCATGGACAATGAAAAAAGAGCGGTGATAAAAGCGTTGGAAGAACAGAATTGGAACAAAAGCAAGGCCGCGATTCAGCTCAATATAAGCCGGAGTGCGTTGTATGACAAAATCAAAAAATACAGGATATCAAAACCTGCTGAGTGACAGGTGCCACGTTTCCAAAAACTCCCTTCCCGTGTTTTGCATGAAGCGACCATTCCACCCTTGAACGTCCACGGTATTAACTCTTTCGGCTCTTTTCTCCGAGTTTCGTTGGAGAAAAGAGCCTTGTTTTCAGCCCAAGCGGCTGGATGAGGGCATTGTCCGCCCCTGTACGGCGGCCTCCTGTCTCATGCCGAATGACCGGCATTCATACAGACATTGATCCAACAAACTGGAGAGGAATATATCTTCATCATTGGTCCATGGGCGGTGATTGCCGTTGCAGCGTCTGATTTTTCTGGCACTGCATTTGCATAATTATTGCCAGTCGCAATCCTGAATGATTCAGAAGCAACAAAGGAGTGAAAGGTCATGCAAAGAGCAGTGGTGGTTCTTGACGCGGATGCAACACATTGCCAGGATTTATGTTCACTCGTGGAAGAGATTGATTGTCGTGCATATGCCCTAAATTCGTTGTCCGGTATGGAAGCGCTGCTCGGTAAGAACAAATGCATGGTCGTGCTGATCGACATCGATTCGGTTCCTGTCGACAATCGCACCATCCGTCAGATAACGCTCAAATATCCCGGAGTCTATTTCCTGTGTACATCGGATGAAAGATTTCATCCCGACTTGAAGGAAGCCCTGTGCTATCATATCTATGCTTGTATCAACAAACCAATCGATCCGGACGAAGTCCATTACTGGCTGAGATCCATTTTTGCCAATGGCTCCGTTTAAATCGAGATTGGGCCCGTTGCAGCTGAACCGACCAATGCAATCATAAGTCATCGTAGGACATACGGATGTGGAAATGGGTACTTTTTTTTGCGGCTGGAATACTGGCAATTTCCGGTCAGTTAGACGCTGTCCGGAGCAGCGGCTTTCAGCGGAGCGCTGCGGTGCAGGATGCCAGGCAACCCGAGCCGTTGTCGTTTGAAACCAATATTCACTTCACCGGCCGGTATTGTACGCAATGCCACGAATCAAATCCCACCAAAGGCCGACGCATGCGGCTGAAATTCAACGGTGACCCAAACCTTCTTTGCAGGTGCCATGTCAATACCCACACCAGCTATTGGCATCCCATCGACATAGATCCCCGGCTATACGGAGATATCAAAATAGCCGGCGATCTGCCGCTGTTCAAAGGCAAGATAGCATGCTTCACGTGTCATGATATGTTTCGGCAGTGTCGGAAACGCAGCATCCGGGTAAGCACGCTGCGGGGAGGCCCCTTTCAAACCCGATCGGCGTTTTGCTTTAAATGTCACAACCGGACCGATTATGATCCATTAGATCCCCATCAGCAGATCGATAAACGGGGAGAGATTCTTTCCAACACATGCATGTATTGTCATCTGGAACCTCCGGCACAATTCAACGACCCCTCGAACGCCTTGAAATTTATTGGTGAACTTGGGTTGTTATGTCAGCGCTGCCACATGATAAAAGGCAACCATTCAGGCAATGTCCAGCACTATGGAAAGACTGCCAAGGCCAAGACTCTGGCCCGAATGAAAAAGATGGAAGTAAAGTATCAAGTGATCCTGCCGCTGGACGGAAAGGGACGTGTGACCTGCGTGACATGTCACAATCCGCACGCGGACGGCGTCATTGACAGATCCAGACCGGCCGCCAAAGGCGCTGATGTAAAATTCCGACATCGCTTGCGCGGCAATATGTGCATCGTCTGCCATGACAAATAAGGCCCGCCGCGGCTGTTTTCCGTGACTTCCGAACCGATTCGCTTTTCATTTCCGCCTTGGACGATTCGTTCCGCCCCATTGCAATCTGATGGACCATTTGCTGTCGGTACACGAAAGCAGGTGTACGAAATTCTTACATATGTAACCGATTTATTTTAAAGAATATTTGTCAATGAGGGCAAATTATTGGCTGTATTTCGCACAGATCCTGTTGTTGGCCAACACCGCCGGGAATTGGATGGGCGATGATGCTTATCCGATGCAGCCGGTGAGCGACCCCGATGTCATACAGCAGAATCCGCGGCCGTGCCTGGATTCATCGGGACCGATGGGATTCATTTGCCGATCGTGCCGGCGGCGATGCGATCCGATATCGGCGGCTGGCATGTCATTTGCTGTATCTTCCTTGGAATTCAATCCCGGAATTACAAAGCGAGTCTGCTTCGATCAATACTGAAATATGGGGTCAAGATGTTCAAAGTTAGAAGCTGTTCTTATCTCGTGTGTGGGTTGCTTGGACTTTGGTTGTTTCTTTTCGGTGCGCTGACAGAATGCATCGCAGCCGATGTTGGCAATTGCCTGATGTGTCATAAATATCCTGGACTGAGCCGGGTTGATGAAGACGGTGCGTTCCGCCTGTTGTTTGTCAACGAAGGCACCTTTCGCATGAGCGTCCACACGAAGGTCAAGTGCGAGGACTGCCATACGGATATCAAAAAAATTCCTCATGAAAACGTAAAGAAAGTGGATTGCCTCACCCAGTGCCACATCATCGAACCGTCAAGCGAGACGAAATTTTCTCACAAGGAAGTCGGCGATTTTCTATCACAAAGCGTCCACAGCAAACTCGATAAAAGGCAAAGTGCCAAGAAACATATCGAGGATTTGCCCGACTGCAAAGACTGTCATGACAATCCGCTCTATCGGCCATTGTCTTTTTTCAAAAAGGTTCGCCCGGGTATATCCGAAGCCTCGATCGGCCGCTGCCGCGTATGCCACAAAACAGATGAGTTTATTTTCCGGTACTACAATCATGTGACGACTCGGCTGCACAAGATCCGCAATCCTAAAAACATCGCTGAAATATGTGCGCGCTGTCACAATAACCCTGAGATCGCAGCCCGCCATGGCTTGTCCACCATGGCGGTATATTCGTACGGTGAAACATTTCACGGCAAGGCGGCAAACTTTTTGGACGAGCGCGTTCCGGACTGCCTGGATTGTCACGTGGAGCGCGGCAGATCGGTACACCAGATGCTGAGCCAGGTCGATACACGCTCCCCTACCAACGAACTGAACAAGCGCTATGTCTGCGCCATGACGGAGTGCCATCCCAACGCCTCTGCCAATCTGGCGCGGTATAAAGTCCATGCGAATTTCGATCCCCGGGAAAGCCCCATGCAGTTCACGTTTCGTTTGTTTTTTATCGTGCTCACGGGAGGGACATTGCTTCCCCTGCTGGGTCTGATGTTTTTCGATATGCTGCGGAAGCTGGTGGGCCATAACGGCTCCTAGAAGGGAAGATGTATCGATGGTGGATACGATAGGCAATGAGCCAATAAAAATAGTCAAGGGCCGCAAATACTTTTTCCGTTTTACGATTCATCAGAGAATTCAGCATGGGATACTGGCGAGCCTGGTGTTGATTCTGGTGATAACGGGTATGCCGTTGAAGTTCCACGATGCCTTTTGGGCGCAACCGGTCTATCGCATCCTGGGAGGGATCCATGTGGCCCCCAAGATTCATCGGATGGCCGGCGCATGCATGATCATTTTCTTTATCTATCATATCATTTACATGATCCATATGCTGTATCGCCGCTATCAGGCCGATTCGAGCGGGAAAAAACGTTTGAATACGGCCGCGTTGCTCAAGTTTTTTCTGAACCTGCCTTTAGTGCCTTCGATCAGGGATTTGAAAGAGATCATCGAATTGGTCAAATATTATCTATTCATCACGGATAGGCCCCCCAGGGGCGGCAAGTGGACCTGGAAGGATAAATTCGATTATTGGGCCCCGTTCTGGGGCATCCCGCTCCTCGGCATGACAGGGTTGATGATGTGGGGGCAGGAGCACGCAACAAAACTTCTTCCCGGCGAGATCTTGAATTACGCTCTCATAGCGCACAGTGATGAAGCGCTTCTGGCCGCGCTCTTTTTGCTCATCTGGCATATGTACAATGTTCATTTTTCAGCAACTGTTTTTCCCATGGGCGCGGCCTTTTTAACCGGATATGTGTCGGAGCGGATTATGGTGGAAGAACATTACGACTACTATGTAGAGTTGATGACGCAGGCGGGACTGGAGGATGAAATCATTCCACAGCACGGTGCACGGTCATTTCAAAAGGAAGGAAAGGAAACCGCTGCATGAAGACATTGATCACCAAGCTTTATCTCTTTGCAGGAATGGTTGTCACGATCGGACTGGTTATCCTCGTGTGGAATGTCACTTTTGGGCATCTTGTACAAGAATACAAGGTTCAAAAGCATGCAGAAGAGATCGCATCTGCGGCAATAAACGACAAACCGAAATTGGAGCAAGTCTCCTTCCAAAAATCGATTCTCGATGAAAATAGAAAAATCAAGCACTATCTTGGCTATCGCGTATTGGAGCAGCAACATCTGAAAGGTCATTTTCACCATATCGATCTTGAATTCAAATCGGACAGCTATTCCTATTGCGTCGGATGTCACGGGGACCTGCCCCACGATAAAGTGAAAGGCATTCGCGCTTTTGGAAATATGCATGCGGCCTTTCTCAGTTGTCAAACCTGTCATGCACAGATAGGCGAGGATGAAAAAACCGGCGTTTACAAATGGTATGACCGGCAGACCGGCGATATTGTCGACAGTCCGGTATCCGATGGGCGACCGGTCCAGGATTACGAAGCCAAGATCATACCGTTTATTCGTGTCAACGGTGTCGTCGCAAGAATCGACAGCCAGGATAAAATAGATTTTGCACAGGAATATCAAAAAGCTGAGTCGACACTATCCGACGTCCAAAAGGCCAAAGCCAAAAAAATTATACATGCGGATGTCAGCAAGCAACCGCACATTTGTGCCGATTGTCACCAAAAGGAATCGCCGCTGTTGCCGTTTATAGCGCTGGGATATCCGCCGAAGCGATACCAGTCTGTGGTCAGCACGGAAGTAGTCGGTATGATCAACAACTACACCAAATTTTACATGCCGAGCATATTGAATCCGGGCGTTGGCAGTGAATCCGGGCAAATGAATTGATCTGTTCAGCGGAGACAAGCCGCGCCAACAACATATAGGAGAATTGCAGTGGGAACCCGATGGGCCCAATTCGCTGCCGGATGGCTTGCGGTGATCATCAGCTTAATGGCCGGGGGGGCAATGTGTGCTGAAGCCGTGACATTGCCGGATACGGAAAACTGTCTGTTGTGCCACCGTTACCCCGGCATGGGGCGATACGATAATCAGGGGAACAAGAGAATTTTCTATGTGAACGAAAGCAGTTTCGCCCATTCGGTGCATGGGAAACTGCGGTGCAAAAACTGCCACATCGGACTCGATCAAATCCCGCACACCGATGTCCAAAAGGTCGACTGCGCCACCAAATGCCATATCGAAGAACCAAGCACCAATAAAGAATTTTCGCATATCAATATGATCAATAAATACCGGTCCAGCGTTCACGGGCCGGGAGCCCAAGACGATCCCAAACCATACCCGGAGGATCTACCGACCTGTAAATATTGCCACAAGAACAGGATCTACAACCCCTTCGAGGCTATGTGGGGCAAAAACCAGGCGTTGTCCAACGAAACGCTGACCCGCTGCATGGGATGTCATACCAACAAGGATTGGGCCAAGCGTTTCTATTCCCATTTTACGCACCGCATGCGGAAACGGCGAACGCAATCGGAAATCGTCGAACTTTGCACGAGCTGCCACGAAGATAGCCTGAAAATGGCCCGTCACGGCCTCGAATCCATTGAAACGTATAAGGACACCTACCATTGGGTTCAAGTGAAGTACCAGGTCAGTAATGCTCCCGATTGCATCAGTTGTCATATTCCGGTCGGTTTTTCCACCCATGATCTGCGGCCCCGAACCGATCCGCTCTCAGCGCTGCATCCAGCCAATAGAGTTCAGACATGCAGCAATCAAGGGGGGCTGCAGTCATGCCATCCGAATGCGACCAGGGAATTTGCCCGCGGCAGGGTGCATGCCTACGGGTTGAAGGCTCAGCTCAGGGCCGGAAATGCCAGTGACACGGTCGACGATCCGAACCGGGCTCGTGTCATCGAACGCGCCGAGGAAGATATTGAGAGCGCAGAAGTCTTCCATTATCGGGTGCTGAAGCTGATCCGGCTGTTTTACCAGGTCATGATCGGTTGTGTGATTGGCTTTATGAGCATTCACCAGCTGCTGGATTATTTCCGTTCGCGTAAACATCATGACAACCTGAATCACAGGGATAAATAACCCTGCGATGACATCGGTTGGGATAATGAAAGGCAATCCATTGAACCAGCGCATTCCCGCAGACACAAAGACCGGCCCCGCCACAGACGGCCCACGATTCTTTGTCCGCCTGAACCGATCCGAAAAATGGCAGCATCTCATTTTTGCCGTTTGTTTTGTCGTACTGGCATTCACCGGATTTATGCTGCGCGTTCCTGAAAAGTATTTAACCTATTTCGGCGGTTATCGGGAGATCGTTTTTTTCATCCGCAGCTTGTTGCACCGTTGCGCCGGTGTCTTGATGATTTCCGTCAGCCTGTACCATGTTTTGTACTTGATGACCCGGCCTGGCGGTCGACGATGGTTCCTTGACATGCGCCCCACCTTTCGGGATGTCAAGCAGATGTTCCACAGCCTGATGTATTATGTCGGGTGGGATGCGTCACCGCCGGCTTTTGACCGCTTTTGTTACAAGCACAAACTCGAATATTTCGCGTTGATTGCCGGCACCACCATTATGAGCGTCACCGGTATACTGTTGTGGACCGAGTCCTTTTGGAGCAAATTTTATCTTGATATTTCTGCGTTGGTTCACGGAATGGAGGCTATATTGGCGTGCCTGGCGATCATGGTTTGGCACCTCTATGACGTGCTTCTGAAACCGCACCGTTTTCCCATGCATAAGGTGTGGCTCACCGGCGTCATTGACGAGCAGACCATGAAATCGGAGTATTCCAGGCATTATGATAGAATCATGGCCGACCCTGATTTGCAAAAGATTTATATACAAGGACAGGATCCAGTGCCTGAAACCGGGGCGGCCGCGGCAAAGCGTGTCAAGATGGATCAGTTAAGCAGAATAAACTAACGCCCATCCATACCATCCCCTCTCCCCCTTTAGGGGGAGAGGCCGGGTGAGGGGGTATGATGTTAAGGCGTGACACCCTCACCCCTGACACCTCTCTCAAGGGAGAGGGAATAAATGGATGGACACAAGCTTCATAAAGGTGGCGAAACCATTGATGCCGCCAAAGCCGGAGAGGGTTGGATTGGGATGAAGAAATCTGGAAATGCGTTCAAACGATTTTGTTTACTTTTAATGAAGTGGGGATGCATTCTGCCGTTTCTTGTTCTGGGAGCCTGGTTGCTGCATTTGGTCTACCTGCCGCATGTCGCCGTCAGCAAATATCTCGAGCCTTCTGAGCACGAGTCCGAACACGATGTATTCAAGACCATTTTCATCCAGAAAGAGATCCTGCCACGCGGGCATTTTCACATGGTCGACGAGTACGTGACACGCTCGGAACCGATGGCGCCCTTGTGTTTAAACTGCCACGGCACCTATCCCCACAGCAAGGAAAAGAAAATCCGTTCCATTTTGAACTTCCACAACGGCTTCATCGCCTGTGCCGTCTGTCATGCCCGAAAACGTTCCGATGAGACAGACATTTCCTTTGCCTGGATCGACCGGATTACCGGCAGCATTGAAGACCGAGTCGAAGGGGCATATGGCAAATACCCGGCCAAGATTTTTCCGGTTCGTACCTTGCCGAACAACGTCAAGATTGTGGTGCGGCCGGTGGATGAGAACGCCGCCCGCCAATTCCTAAAATATAAAAATGTCTATTCACCGGATCAAATCGCCCAGGCGAAAATCAAGCTGCATACCAATATTTCATCGAAACCCGTTTTCTGTTCCGACTGCCACCAACGAAAGGGGTACCTGGATTTTGCAGCCCTTGGTTTTCCTCCCCAGCGGGTGGCTCATTTGAATTCATCGGAAGTGGTTGGGCTGATCGATAAATACAAAACCTTCTACATGCCCGCCGAAATTGATTTCGGTTCCGGTAAAAACTTGCATTAGTCGCCTAAATGAAAGTATGGTGATGGCCAGATTTTTCCGATACGCTGTATCGATCATATCTGTTTCGACCGTCCTGTTATACAGCGGCATGGGTTTGGCTTTGGACGAGGGCGGCTGTTTAACCTGCCATCAGTATCCCGGATTGGTGAGCATCGATAAAGACCATTCGATAAAAGCATTGCATATCGACGAGTCCAAGTATGCGGCTTCCGCTCACGGACATTTTCCGTGCATCAGTTGCCATACCACTATCGTAAAGGTGCCCCACACCGGCAATCGCCATGTGGACTGCAGTACGGTCTGTCACAAAGGCAGCGATGCAAAACGACTGCCGCCGGACTATCCATTGGCCGCCTTCCATAAAACAGGGCAATCATTCATCAGTCGCCTGGAAGAAAAAAGCTCATGCGGTGTCTGTCATCGTCTCTATCCGCACCAGGCCAACAATCTGGTCAGGGGATTCTTGAACATGCATATTGGCTTTATGACATGTGAGGTGTGTCATCTCAAAAAAGAGAAGTTCAGCGGGACGACTTACCAATGGCATGATTCACAAAACGCCCATTTCAGCGGCGAGCCTTTCGGGACCTTTTTTAATCCGACAAGCCGAAAAACCAAAAAGCCGATGAGTTTTATCTCCCGGATTGCGATTTATACGACCAAAGAGGGTAAACGGCATTCACTGGTCAATACATGGGATACTGCCGAAGCCGTGACATTCGAGCGCAAACGACTTGCGATGACAGACGACGAAACATCCAGGCGGCTGCAGTTTTTTCATCGCGATATCGATAAAAAAGAGATCAGCGTCGCGTGTGACCAATGCCACTCGACGCATAGTATTTTGGATTATGCCAAACTCGGTTTTGATTCGAAAAAACAATCGCAACTCGAGAATCTCAATCTCAAAGGCCTCGTTACCAAATATAAAACATTTTATCTGCCCCAGTTGTTCAACAATTGAAAACGGCTATCGAACCGTGTCTGCGGTGGTGTGGACGCCATCGTGAAAAAGAACTGTTCGCCTGGAATAAAAAAGTGAACAATGGATCAAATGAATAACAAAACGATCGATACCGACCGCAGGGGCGGCGCAAGCCTGGCCGGCCCCATGGGTGTCGCCTGGCGTAGTCTTCTCACAATGGCTATCGGCATGCTCCTGGTGATAGGGTCCGGCACGTCCTGCAGGGCCATCCAATTTACCCGGGCGACCTTCTTGTTCAAGATCGATCAGGGATTGAAGACCCCCAGCGATGTGGCTGTATCCGATCAGGGACGGATCTATGTCGTCGATGGCGTGAACCATGCTGTCAGAGTCTTTTCTTCCAACGGCAAAAAACTTTTTTCATTCGGATCCCAAGGCAATGGCAACGGACAGCTGCAGTCTCCGCTGGGAATCGACATCGATCATTCGGGAACGGTTTATATCGCCGACAGCGGCAATCACAGGATAGAGATTTTCAGCGCTGAAGGCGAATTTATCGATCAAATCAGTATCGGAAACGACGGACCCCGTCCGGCCGACCCCACCGATGTGGCTGTTGATGAGTCTCGCAACCGATGTTATGCGGTGGACAATGACAATCACCGCATTGCCGTGCTGGATCTGTCGAAAAAAGCGGTCACGCAGACCTATGGCACTCCGGGCAGCGAGAAGCTTAACTTTCGTTATCCCTTTCAGATCGCTCTTGATGCCGAGTATTATCTATATGTGGTCGATGTGATCAATACGCGTGTTCAGGTGCTCAACCCTGAGGGGCTTTTTGTGGCCTATGTCGGGGGGTGGGGCGTCGATGTCGGTGAGTTTTTTCGACCCAAAGGTATCGCGGTGGCACCCGACGGGAAGATATTTGTGAGCGACAGCTATACCGGCGTCATCCAGATTTTCGATGAGGACGGCAATTTTGTCTCAGTCGTCGGTCAGGCCGACCAATCGGCCATCCGGCGATTCAAGACACCAACAGGCCTGTGGGTCGATACCCGCAACAGGCTTTATGTGGTTGAAATGCTGGCCAACAGGGTCAGTGTTTATCAGCTGAGGAAGAGCGCGCCTTGATTCGATATATCGTCATGACGATTCTCCTGGTGACCGGTCTCCCTTGTGTGGAGGCGGCCACTGTCGAAGCGCCGAAGAACCCCAATTCGGCAAAAGGGTGTGCCATCTGTCACTACCGCTGGATCGATACCTTTTTTACAGAAGGCAAAGGGACGCCTCTGGTGCCCTACCAGTCGGAGAAGGTAGTGGCCACTGAGGAGATGTGCTTCTCCTGCCATGACGGCAGTGTCAGAGACTCTCGTGACAAGTTAAGCCGTAAAACCGGACACAAAATCAATCAGCCCCCTCCCGGGCATATGAAAATTCCAGACATTTTTCCCCTGGATGAGCAGGGCCGCATGCAGTGCGCCACTTGCCATACGGCGCATGGCGTTCCGAGCGGACCCGACTCCCAGGATACCATCTTCATGCGCACATCGAACCGTGGTTCCGCCATGTGCCGGATGTGCCACCCCGCGGCCGACGGCGGAATGGCTGGCGGCAACCATCCTATCGGCAAATTCGATAGAGCCATCCCGCAACGAATAAAAGACAACGGCGGCACCGTGGGGACGGCCCATAAAAACGAGGCCGTATGCGAGACCTGTCACACCGCCCATGGATCTCCCTATTCCGGAATGCTGGTTTTAAATGGCGGAAATTCAGAGCTCTGCCTGGCCTGTCATGATGATAAGGCCATATTCGATGAACAAGGCATGCGACAACCCTTTCATGCAGTCAATGTAGTGCCTGAAGCCGCCCAAATACCGGATACACTGCTCAAAAAGGGTGCCAAATTGGGCGATAACAACATGTTGACCTGCCAAACCTGCCACAAAGTGCATCACAATAAGACGGAAAACCATTTACTGCTGATAAAAAATGAAAAGTCGGATTTCTGTTTTACCTGCCACCCCGATAAACGGCTGATGTTGGACGGTAAGCACAACCTGGAACGTTCAGCGCCGAAGGAAAAGAATGTCCAGGGGCAGACGGTGGCGCAGGCCGGGGTATGCTCGGCATGCCATCTTCCTCACAAGCCGGCGCGTCAATTGTCCGGCCAAAAGGATTTCACCACCCGCTTGTGCACGAGTTGCCACAGCAAAGGCAATGTGGCGGAAAAAGTGAACCTGACCGGAAATACGCACCCGCTGGCGGTCAGCCCTGTCCGGTCTCAGATGGACAATGCACCGTTTGCCGCCGTCAGCGTAAACATTCAAACGTTAACTTTGCCTCTTTTCAGCCGATCCGGCGTACAGGATATGAGCCGTGGGTTGATGACCTGCGCCACGTGCCACAATCCGCACGGTTCACAGCCGGGATCGCCGGGTGCGCCGGAAGCAGATACCGGTCGGTATTTTTTACGGGAAACCTCTCCGCAAATTTGCGGGCAATGTCATCCCGACAAGTTCTCCATTGCGCGCTCAAAACATAATCTTGAGAAAAGCGCCCCCGACGCAACCAATTCACTGGGGCAAACCCCCGCCGAATCGGGCATATGCGGCAACTGCCACCGGGTCCACGGATCGCAAAAAGGATTCTTGTGGGCCCGTGCCGTTGACGCAGATGGATCCGGCCGGGGCATGTGCGTGAACTGCCACCGGGACGGGGGCATCGGAGGCGCTAAAATCAATCGAGGCTTTTCCCACCCCCTCGGCATCGCACCGTCGACAGCAGGGATAGCGACACAATTGCCGCTTTACGATGAAGATGGCGGACGCTCCAGGACAGGCGTCATTCGATGCGCCACCTGCCACGATCCGCACAACGCCGAATCGATTCCGATCCGTGACCCTTCAACGTCGGAAAAGCGGCAGAACAGGCGCCATCAGTTTTTAAGGCTCGGCGTGTCTCCCGAGTCGGAGTTGTGCGTTCAATGCCATGTGGACGCCGCGTCTGTTATAAAGACGGATCATGATTTGACGGTTACGGCACCACAGGCGCTGAATCATGAAAATCGGAACGCAAACGAGTCCGGTCCCTGCAGTGCCTGCCATCTGGTGCATAACAGCACGCACCAAAACAAGTTATGGGCCAGGGACTTGGGCAAGTCGGGGCCTGTCACAGAGCAAATGTGTTTGGGGTGTCATTCAAGTGATGGGCCGGCGCCCAAAAAAATCCCCCTGATTGCATCCCATCCGAAAAGCGATATCGTCACGCTCGGCCGTCACCAGAAAGGGCTTAAAAATTATTTCCCTGTTTTCGCGGCCGACTCGCCGGATCCGGTCGTCACCGGCAATATTTCCTGCCTGTCATGCCACAACCCGCATCGATGGCGCAGTGATTCGGACCAAGCCGGAACAGGCGCCATCAGGGAAGGTGATGTCAGCAGCAGTTTTCTGCGGGGCAAATCGAAGACCCTTCCCTGTAAAGAGTGCCATGGCCGGGATGCGATCTACAAGTACAGCTTCTTCCATGATGTGGAAAAACGCCGCAACAAACAGATACCACGTTCCAGAAGTGGTTTCAAAATCTTCCATCGGGCCCAAGATCAAGGCGGGCAAAATACGTTCAACCGGAGGCATACATCGGGTATGTCGAGGATTGAACGGTTTTGCCCAACGCCGATATTGGGTTCGAGGGGAGGTTTTGAAACCACTTCTAGTGAATTGTCAGAAAGATAACCGTATCCTCCGACGCTTTGATCCTGATGTCCGATTCGATGGTTTCAGGAAGGCGGTCTCCGGCCCAGGCGCGAAATTTGTTGCCGTTTCTCAGAAGCACTTCATACTTCTGGTTGCTGGATCGAAATTCATATTTCCGCTCAACCGGGTTGTCGCACCGGATCCAATGGGTCCACTCTCCTTTGGCGAGTTTAAACGGATAAATGCCCGGTGAATAGCTCTTGGTGTGTTGCGGCAGATTCGTCATTTTGGAAGCGATGGTTTTAAAGCGTTTGATCCTGCTGTCCTGAGGGTTGTTTTTTTCGATGCGGTCGACCATGACCGCTATGCGTTTTCCGGCCTGCTTGATCAATCCGCACGTCTCACCGCAATAGGCAACGGCCAGTTCGTAAAGGGGGGCGCTGCGTTTATCCGACGCATTGTTTGCCTTGTCCATGAGAAAATCAAAAATGGCCGATCGATACTGGGGCGCCAAACGAACAGCTAAATCAAAATAACGCTTGTTCAGGGTTTGTTTCCCCTTTTGAAAGCACGCCGTGGCGATCTCCATCTTCACGTCCGTTTGGAAGCCGGCGGCTCTCTCGAGCAAAGGAGCAGCCTGTTTCAGTTTACCCTGATCCAGCTTTTCGATACCGATTTGCATATAGAGTTCAGCAACGGATTCCCGATAGGCGGCATCGCTCTGCACGGCAAGGTCGAAGTGCTTTTCCGCTTCCGTGATTTGTGCCAGACGCAATCGGCCGGCACCGAGCAGGAAATGGGCTTCCGCTTGCGATTCATCGTCCTGGATGCAGGCTTCCAGGACGGCAACCGAGCGCTCATAGTCTCCGTCGGCGAGATATTGTCTGGCGCTGTTGATATCGGTCAACGGACAGGCCGTCAGCCGAACCGCGTTGACCGCAATCAGGGCCACAATCGTCAGCAGCGATTTCCAGATCATGTTCTCTCCTGAAGCACAAATGCCCTTACCCTTGGATCAACTGGTGCTGTTTCAGGTAGGGACGGGGGTCGATCAGGTGGCGATTGAACCAGGCATCCACGTCGGAATCACCACATGCCATGGACAATATTTCCGTTAAATGAAAAATGGGCAGCTGTAAATCAGGCGTGCTCCGTACTTCCAGATTCATGTGGCACATGGCGCATGCCGTAACGATGCAATCCGCACCGGATCGCATGGCATCGCCGATAATCTCCCGCACCATCGGGGCGACGACATCGGGCCTGACCACGGAAAGAAACGTACCGCAGCAGCGGGAGGCATACCCCCAGTTGCAGGCGGTGGCCCCCAATCGCGTTAACATGCGTTCCATCAAACCGTGGTAATTGTTTGAGTGCGGAAGGGCCGGCGGACGGGCCAGCATGCAACCATAATAGGCAGCAACCTTCATGCCATGTAAAACGGTTTGCCCAAACCGGCTGAAACGTCGCCAATCGACCTGATCCAATGCTTCGAACAGGTGGATGATCTGTAAATGTCGGTTGGGCTCACGCCCGAACAGTTTCTTGTAACGGATGCGTGCCGCCTCATTGGTGGACAGCTTGTATTGGGCATGCTGCAGGTTGAGGTTGCAGCTTGGGCAGGCCACCAGAAGGGGGCGGTCGTCAGGTGCCAGCGATAAATTGCGCATGGCCAGATGATCTGCCAGATCCCGGTCAACACTGTGAGCCGAGGAGCTGCCGCAGCAATTCCAATCTTCTATCTCCACCAGTGTGATACCAACGGTTGAGGCCAAATGGGCAAGGGATGAGTTGTTCTCCTTCGCTGTCGTGGCCATGGAGCATCCCGGGAAATAGGAGTAGGTCTTTTCAGTCATTGGTTTGCTCCTGCAGTTGGAATTTGAAGAGCCGTTTGACATCTTCCATGCGATGAACCTTTGACGCCTTAAACTCGAGCTTGCGCTTGGCCAGCATCTTCAGGCCAACATGCCAGTCCCGGGCCCATTGGCGGCTTTTGAGCTTGAATCGCATCATGATATCCAATTTGTGAGCCCGGCCGTAACGCGAAATCGATTCCAGCACCGCCCGATGGAAGCGCAGTACATCGGGCTCGGCCACCGGCGCTTCCTGTTTCAAAGCCAAACGGCGCAGATCATCCATGAGTCGTGGAATATCAACGGCCATGGGACATTGCATGGCGCAGGTGTTGCACGCGACGCAAATCCATATGGTGCTGCTGGCCAATACGTCGTCAATCAGACCGTATTGGAGCATACGGATCACCACATTGGGCCGGTGGCTCATGGCTTCGATAAACGGGCAGCCATTGGCACAGCACTGACAAT
Source organism: Desulfobacteraceae bacterium (assembly GCA_050291625.1). GTDB lineage: Bacteria > Desulfobacterota > Desulfobacteria > Desulfobacterales > Desulfosarcinaceae > JARRKU01. The sequence goes on along the minus strand of JBNKKC010000170.1, from coordinate 173,592 downwards.
GATAACAGCGGTTCATCCGGCTTTCGGAAAATAAGGGCATCGGTTCATCCTGAATGGTGATGGGTGTCATACGCCAACCTTCATGCATTATGGTTTGGGAGTCCCTATTAAACAGCAAGCAGTATGCCAAGACGTGTTCCAAATCGGTGTTGGGCTGAGACCAACGGAATCCGTCCGCCGCATGCCGCTCGCATTTATGGGAGAGATCCCGGCACAGCGTTCGCACAGGGCGGACCGGCGCTCAATGATAGACTGAGGGAGTGATCAGTTCACCGAAGCATCTTGTCGAGGTTCTAAGTCTGCGACAGCGATGGCCTTCCGAAAAGTGTGTGCCTGTATGGCGCACCAAATACGATGTCTGAATTTCTCACGTGGTTAACTATATAATATCATATTCAATATTTCGTTCTTCCAGTTTGAGTGTCTGATATCCATACAAGCGCAAGACCGCATCAATTCATCCATTCAAATAGGTCAATGAAAAGGGCTTTGTCTTTCTGTGTTTAAAATAAACTAAATATACAACAGGTTACATGATTTTCCACGCATAAGATTCCCGATAGGGTTGCCGGGCATGCTCGGACTGCGGATGGCATGCTAATTGCTCCGTTTCGGTCAGCAAGTTAGGACTTTATCCATTTTAAAATAGTTTTACGGGTTGAACACGGTGTGATTGAGCACCGATCCTGGATGCGGATGAACTGCTTTAGGAATGGCTGCCATGAATAATAAGGTTCGAAGCGACAAGCCGTGACAATTGAGAAGCCTGCAAGGCAGTTTGGCAGGTGTCGCTCTTAACCCGGCTTGTCTTGGAATAAATTCATTGATTGTTCGATCAATTGAAACCGTTTAACAGAAAGGAGTGAAACGATGAAAAAGTTGCTCGTGCTGTTGGCCACCCCGCTTTTCATTCTGGCTTTGACCTCCGCAACATTCGCGGGTATCGCCGGAACAGCGCATGATTTGAGCGCATCCACAACCGACAATCAGCTCTGTGTGGTCTGCCATACGCCGCATAACGGCTCGACCGGAGTTGATGCCCCGTTATGGAACCATGTGCTGACGACTCAGAGCTTCACCATGTATACCAGCTCGACCCTTGACGCCACCATGCCCGCCGATGGTCCGATGCCGGACGGGATTTCAAAGCTCTGTCTTTCCTGTCATGACGGTGTCACCGGCATACTGGACTATGGTGGCGGGCCTGGTGGCAGCCCCATGATAGGGAATTCCGCGTTGGGCGTCGATCTGACAAACGACCACCCGGTATCGTTTGTGTATGACACGGCCCTTGCTACCGCTGATGGTGATCTCTTCGATCCGGCGGCAACACCGGCGGTCGCCGAAATGCTGTTCGGCGGGCAAGTTGAATGCGCCTCATGCCATGACGTTCATGACGATACCAATTCGCCGTTTCTGCGGATAAGCAATGCCAATTCGGCGCTTTGCCTGACTTGTCATGATAAATAACCGATCCACCGTTTCTATCGTCTAAAGGGGCCAAGCCCCTTTAGACGATGCCGGGATGAAACCATGGGAAAATTGATCTGGGCGTTCACGTTATCGCTTCTCTTTGTGGTTATTGTATTTTCGACGAGCGTTTTTGCTAAAATACAGGGCAGTGCCCATGATTTTTCGAATCCTTCACATGCTGGATGGTCGGGAGGGCAAATTTGCCAGCCCTGCCACACACCCCACAATGCCAGGCAGGATCCGGAGATTCGTATTGCTCCCTTGTGGAACCACCAATTGTCCCAAGCCGTCTACACCTTGTACTCCAGCGATACCATGGATACGACACCGGTACAGCCCCTTGGCATTTCCAAGCTGTGCCTCTCTTGCCATGACGGCACCGTTGCGCTGGATAATTTCGGTAATCAAACCGGCGGCACCAGTTACATCTCTTCGGGCGCGAATCTGACCGAGGATCTTTCGGATGACCATCCGATAAGCATTATCTGGACCCATCAGACCATCGTCGGGCCGGCGCCTCCCGGACAATGCGGCTACTGTCACGATAATATCGGTGAGGATCCGGCAAATTTCCGGATACCGTTTTACGAGTACAACGGCCACACGACAGGCTTGTATGACGCCTATGTGGAGTGTTCCTCCTGTCATGATCCGCATAACAACGGCGATGGCGGGGCGGACACCCAACCGTTTATGCTGCGCTTGTCGAATGAAGGTTCGGCACTGTGCCTGCAGTGCCATAACAAGTAACCGACTTGCTCCGTTCAAGCCTGGGTCCTCGTTGTCCGGAGTGTTATATCAATCGAGATTTGAAAAGGGGCGCGGGCCCCTTTTCTTTTTGACATTGTCATGTTGCGTGCGTGTTGACGGTTGCGACGAACCTTCTTCAGCATCTTTTTTGTCTGAACGGGTGCGCTGCCATAACCTGATAGGGAGCGGATGGCCGATCAAAGATATCAGATTCGTGAAAGGAGCTGACTTCATGAAACCATTGATGTGTTGTTTTCTGGCATTGGCCCTATTATCCGCCTGTGCAGCCCCAAAACAACAGTTGCCGGAGGATGAGCTCTCCGTGAAATTTTTCCCGCCCCCTCCCGATCGGCCCAGGCTGCAATACCTCTACTCCATCTCAACAGAGGGTGACTTTGGTGAAGGACAAAGTGCGTTTGACCGGTTCCTGCTGGGTGACCAAGGATCGGAAAAGACCATTCAAAAACCTTATGATGTGGCATCCTCCGACGGCAAGATCTATGTCATGGATCGGGCCTTCAAGAAAATTCTGATTCTCGATCTGGCCAAGAAGAAGATGAGCTATATCAACGATACAGGAATGGGCGAACTTAACGAGCCTTCCGGCATCTGGGTCACACCCGATGAGCTGAAATACGTTGCCGACATGAAGCGGCGCCAGGTGCTGGTATACGGAAAGGACAATACCTATCTGAGGCATTACGGGGATAAGACGGTATTTGACAAACCCGTTGACGTGGCCGTGTTCGGCGACCGCATTTATGTCTGCGACATGGCCAAAAACAGGGTGTTCGGTCTCGATCGGGCTACCGGCGACATCCGTACCGTCATCGGTGCGACCGGGGCCGGAGAAGGCGAGCTCTACAAGCCGACCCATGTCGTTGTGGATTCTGTGGGAAATGTATTGATCAACGACGCCTTTAATTTCCGAGTCCAGAAATTCGATCCCGATGGGAATTTCATCAAAACTTACGGATTCCTCGGTGATTCCATAGGGGCTTTTGCGCGTCCCAAAGGACTGGATATCGACAAGGAGGGGCATCTTTACGTGGCCGATGCCGCATTTGAAAATGTCCAGATTTTTGATGACCAAACCGGGCAGCTGCTGCTCTTTTTCGGCGGCCCGGGCGATAAGCCGGGGAACCTGTATCTTCCGTCGGCCGTGAATATCGACTATCATAACGTGGCCTATTTCAAAAATTTTATCGATAAGAACTTTCGCGTCAAATATCTGCTCTATGTCAGCAACATGTTTGGTAGTCGAAAAATAAATGTTTATGGATTCGGGGACTGGCTGGGAGACTCACGCTGATTTTTCCCAGTCAGGGAGGTTGCCGGTGCTGGTGGTCATTATCGATCAATGCACCGCGGAGCGATGTGCATCGGCAGCGGGGGAAGCAATGCATTGTTTTCGAAAAAACTTAGGACGTGCTCTGATTGTAATCATGGCGGCACTGTTCGCCCTATGGAATCAAGGGTGCGATCGCGCATCGCGATACAAGGTCAAGACCTTTTTTTTTACCGGTGTTCCGCCCCTGGAGGGTGGGGAGAACGAACGCGCTAGAATGCCCCATACATTGGCACTGTTGGCGCCTGCAGAAAAACAACGCCCCAAATTCCTGCTCTATTCTCATACGCCTTACGCTCAGGGAAATTGCGCCAAGTGTCATCAAGTGCCTGCCGGACTCCGATTCCGAATGGTCGGCGATAAAAAGGAACCGCCGGTTTTCCGAAAAGGAGGGGGAATGCCGGGGCCGTTGCTGAAACCGAAAACCGAACTATGCACCATGTGTCACGACGACTTCGCGCCGGAAAAAGCCAGACAAATGCATCTGTGGTTTCACTCACCCAAACCCGAGGGAGACTGTGGCGTCTGTCATGATCCTCACCAGAGCAGGTTCCCCAATCAAATGCGCCTGAAACCAGCTAAGCTGTGCCGGTCATGTCATCAGCGATGCCCAAGTCTTGACGCGTATGGGATGAACGAAGTGGATGATTGCCTGATCTGTCATAATCCGCACTTTGGCCGGGACAGAATGATGCTGAAGCGGGACTTTAAGGAAGAAAAACATCCCGTGGATGATTCCGGATGATGCGTTGGTATCCGAAAGCATGAGTGACATAGGGAATAGCAGATGATGGATATCTTTTCAGCCGTTGAACCTGGGGCGATCAAAACGTGAATCGCTATTGGGCAGATGTGATGAATTGCTGTGTCGTGTTGTGCCGATATTTTCTGCTTGTCTTGTTGATTCTGGCTTGCATGGAAGATCCGTCTTCTGTTTGCGCCCAGGTCGGAAGTCAACCGGTGGAGGATGAGGCCCCGGAATCCGCCGTCGAAACAAAAGACAATACCTTGAGGCCGATCCAATGGAGGTCAATGCGCCGATCTTTGCAAAGAGAAGAGACGCCCGGCTGGAAGTATTTTCAAATCAGCATGCCGAAAATCGGCCTGGGGGCATCCTATGAATTCACCGACGAACGAAGGACCGACGGTGATACCGACACCGAAACCGTCGTTACAAACCACGAGTACAATGAATGGCTGGAAATGGATGTGGATGGTTCGATCTACAATCCTGCATTGATCGCTTTCAGCCAATATGTAAAGTTGGAGTGGCGCCAGCTGGAATCGGAACTGGATGAGCAACCGGCGACCGAATCAGACGGGTTTCTGCTGGGATACGATACGCGCCTGTCGGTCCTCAAGGATAAACCCATTTCACTGGATCTATATGCCCTGCGAAATCAGGATACCTACAGCAGCCCGTTTGTCAGCCGTACCCAAACCGACACGACGCAATACGGTGCGGATTTAAGGTTCAGGTACCGCAGGATGCCGACCACACTCAGTTATTCGCATTCCGAAAGCGAACAGAAAGGATTTTATAATTCGACGGACAACTATGATACGCTGGATGCGCTGACGAGCGTTGCCGGCTTTCTTTATAACGGCAGTTATGAAGAACGGAAACGAACAACCGATGAGACGTACGCGTCCGATGTGCAGAGCACGGATCATTCTCTTCGAGGCGACCATTTCCTGGATCAGGCCAAACAGGTCAGACTCAAATCTCTGGCCTCGTATCGCCGCACCCTCAGCGATACGCTCGATTATGCAACGGTTGATTTGGCGGAACGGCTGTTGTGGGAGCATGGGAAAACACTCGAATCCGATTACGAAGCGCGATATCAACGCAGTATATGGGATGAAAGCGAAAACAGATCAGCCTCCGCCCGGGCGAGGGTAACTCACCTGTTGTATGAGAATCTGGTGACACGGCTTTCCGGCAGCTATGCCAGAGACGATTTCGATGAGAACAGTGAAATCACTTATGGGGGACTGTTGGATCTGGGCTACAACCGGCGGATCCCCGGAGGTCACCTTCACATCAATTTGTCCAACGAATATGAGGTGATCGATCGGGAGATCGTGGAGCGTTCTTCGCAAATCACCGATGAAGAGCATGTACTGACCACCGGAACGGTCACCCTGCTGAACAGAGAAAACATCGACGTCGGTAGCATTGTCGTGACAGATCCGTCAGGAACGATTATATACATCGAAGGAATCGACTATCGGATTACGGTGATTGAACGATCCACTCGAATCAGCCGTTTGCCGTTCGGCGCCATTGCCGATGGAGGCGGTGTGCTGGTCAGCTATAGCTATTTGAGCAATCCGGCCTACGATTCGAGCGTCTATACACAATCTTATGATGCCCGTCTTTTTTTGTGGTCCGCACTGACGCTGAGCCTCCGTTATCGCTGCACCGATGAGCGCCTTCTTTCCGGTATCCCGCCCGAGAACAGTAGTGACTCTGAAAGCTGGGGTGCAGGGCTGAACTGGGTATGGCGATGGACCGAAACATCGATCGATTTTGATCAGACCGTCACCGATTCAGGCGTCTCCACGCGCAGATGGGTTGCGGAAGAGAGCCTGACGCTGCGGCCGTTGCGTTCGATTTTCTGGGGCATCCGGGGGCGCTATCAGAAGACCGATTTTACGGACATCGATGCAGCGGAAGATGCCTATGGGGTGATTGTCAATCATGATTGGCGGCCCCTGCGCTGGTTGGCCTTTGAGCTGCTGTCATCATGGAGGAAGACAAGCGGCACGTTTGAGGAAAGCACCGACAGGGAGACCGATGCCGGCATCAATCTTTCCTATCGAATATGGAACTTGGGTATCAGCTACCGATTTATAGATCACGAGGATCGGATATCGGGGGATCGGCGAAGTGAGAAGATACTCTTTTTCGAGATTTTTCGTAAGCGATGGTAGGATAGCGGTATGGAGATGAATCAGCGCTATAAATGTCTATCGTTATTGGTAATGTTGTTGCTGCTGTGGGGCTGTGCGGACTCTGCGGAGCGCCTGAAGCCGGAGTCGCTGCATTTGATATGGCCCTCGCCTCCGGAAATACCACGGATTCAATTTGTTGCCAGCGTATCGGCGCCCCGTGATTTGGGGATTCGAAAATCGATACTTCGAAAATTTTTTGACTACTTGATCGGCAATAAACCATCGGCCATGGTCTCCCCGTACGGTATCGAAGTCGATCAGGCGGGCAGAGTCTATGTTGTCGACACATTTCTTAAAACAGTCCACGTATTCGATGTGCCGGGCAACAACTATTATCAATTCCCCAAGGAGCCGGGATCGCTCGAGTTCCCGGTTGATTTGAGCATCGATAACGATACTGGATTGATCTACATCACCGATAGCCAGGCAAAGGCGGTTAAAATCTATTCAAACGGAGGCAAATCGTTTGTCGGTCCGCTGGGGCGGGGAGTTCTTGAGCGCCCCACCGGGATTGCCATCAACAAAAAAACGTCCGAGCTGCTGGTGGTGGACACGCTCAGCGCCAATATTGTGCGCTATGCGTTGGACAGCCGGACGGTGAAGGGTTTTTTCGGCCTGCCCGGCAGGCAGCCCGGACATTTCCATTATCCAACGAACATCTTCACAACATCGGACGGCCGGTTCGTGGTTTCCGATTCGCTGAATTTCAGAGTGCAGGTCTTTTCGTCCCGGGGCATGCCGGTGGCGGTTTTCGGCAACAGAGGAAACCGGCCCGGGTCTTTCGCTAGACCCAGGGGCGTCGCGGTTGACAGCGACGGCAATATCTATGTGGTCGATGCGCTGTTTGACGTGGTGCAAATATTTGATTCCGCCGGGCGGCTTTTGATGGATTTTGGCGGGCCCGGCAGTGATGCAGGCAAATTCTGGCTGCCGACAGGCATCACCATCGACGCGAATGATCTGATCTACATTTCCGATTCCTATAATAACCGGGTGCAGGTATTCAAATACCTCAAGCAGGGGGAGGCCCCGAAATGATTCGAATGGTAACCGTCGGCATCGTATTTGGGTACACCTTTTTTTTCGCTTTGGGTGTGATCTATGGCGAGACCATCGTCAATTCAAAACACAACCTCTCGATCAGCGGGCCGGGCGATGTCAAATCCGTATCCGAGGACCGGATCTGCATCTTCTGCCATACCGTGAAACACTCCAATTCGTCGGCGACCTATTTGTGGAATCGGTCGATGCCCGCCCAGGTCTATATTCCGTATGAGAGTTCGACGCTCTATGCCGATGTGGGGCAACCCACCGGCGCTTCCAAGCTGTGCCTGAGCTGTCATGACGGAACCATTGCGCTCGGTGCCCTGGCTTCAGAGCCCGAAGAGATCCAGTTTGCCGGAGGACTGCGCTTTATGCCGGCCGTGCCCTCGCGGCTCGGCACCGATTTGTCGGACGACCATCCGATCTCTTTCGTATACAATACCCAACTGGCCCAGGCAAACGGCGAGTTGAAGGATCCGTCGCAGCTCACGGGTGCGGTCCATCTGGATGCAACCGGCCAGCTTCAGTGCACGGCCTGTCATGATCCCCATGATAATGCCAACGGCATGTTTCTTGTGATGTCCAACACCTACTCCGCGTTGTGCCTGGAGTGCCATGACAAGACGGATTGGGCCTTGTCCGCCCATGCATATTCAACAGCCCAATGGAACGGCCAGGGGCGGGATCCCTGGCCGAAAGGCACGGCGGACACCGTTGCCGAAAATGCCTGCATCAACTGCCACAGTTCGCATTCGGTGCCGCATCATGAACGCCTCTTGAATCAATTTTTTGAAGAGGACAATTGCCTGGGCTGCCACAACGGCAACGTGGCCCAGACCGATATCGAGGCGGACCTGTCAAAAAGCTATGGGCATTTTGTGCAGGACTACAGCGGTGTCCACGATGCCGCGGAGGATTTCAAGACCGGCAACCCGGCCAAACACGTCGAGTGCGCAGACTGCCATAATCCGCACAGGGCCAATGAAGATCCGTCATCGGGCGGTTCGCTGGTATCCGGGGCGAATAAGGGTGTGTCCGGCATTAACGCCGGCAACCAGCGTGTCAGCGAAGCACTCTATCTCTACGAGATATGTTTCAAGTGTCATGCAGACAACAATGTCGTCTCCTCACTGCCCATCACCCGGCAATTAAGTCAGTTGAACGTGCGAATGGAATTTGATCCGTCCAACCCGTCGTACCACCCTATCGAGGCCGCCGGTCAGAATCCCGACGTCCCCAGTCTGTTATCCTCATACACGGTGAACAGCACGATTACCTGTACCGATTGCCACAACTCGGATACGCCCCAGTCCGGCAACGGGCCCCACGGCTCGGTGTATGAATTTCTTTTGGAGCGCAATTACGAAACCCGGGATATGGCCACGGAGTCCTCCAATGCCTATGCCCTGTGCTATAAATGCCACAGCCGGACCAGCATTTTAAACGACGACAGCTTCGACGAGCATCGGAAGCACATTGTTGAAGAGCGGACGCCCTGCTCCGTCTGTCATGATCCGCACGGCATCAGCGCGACCCAGGGCACGGCGGCCAATCACAGCCATCTGATCAATTTCGACCTGAGCGTGGTCAGCCCCTTAAGCGGGCAGTCACAGCCTGTTTTCGAAGATACGGGGAGATTCAGAGGAAGCTGCACCCTGGTGTGCCACGGCGAGGACCACCGGCCGGAGACCTATCCCTGATCGGACGTCATGGAAAGAAAGGATCGGATCCAATTCTTGATAGCGCTTATCGATAAAAACTCGAGTTGACGTTTCTTATCTCCAAAGCACCCAACGGTGATCCAACACCTCTCGTTGTACTTGAGCGTTATAGATAGCCGTATTCATTCATTCGCAGCTTTGCAGTGACATGGCCTGCGACATTTAAAAATCAAACCATTATTCGTCTTCTCCGTTCCGGTTGCGGCACGACCCGTCTTGACCAACGAAACTCACATGGGAAGCGTGAACATTTCATGCTGTCAGACCGCCCTTCGTTCTGAAGGAATTCATTTTCCATAACAATTTACTTATCCTGACCCCCAAAGGTGCCGATATATCATCAGGGTCATTGGTCGGGGATGACATTATCCGGATGATCAGCCCTATGCTGTTGAAGCTCAATATGCGCAGGGCCGGGTGAATATCCGGCTCGTCTGCACAAACAACCCTTGTGTGGGTGAGATTTGAATTGGGTGTGAGACCATTGATGATTAAATTTCCTTACATCGGGGCATTGCTCTCTTTATTGGTTGTTCTGGCAACGCATGCGGATGGGAATGTCAGGCAGCCACATCAATTTCTCAGGAATCAGTGCGGTATTTGTCACGATACTGCCGATGGCACGAATCAAGCGATGGATTCACCGTCGGTCTCGAGCGAAATCTGCATTACCTGCCATCCTGGGATGACGGGGGGTATGTCACATCCAGTGGACATCAAGCCCGGCAGCGATCTTCCTCCGGAAATGCCTCTGGTTAAAGATCGGCTGAGTTGCTTGACCTGCCACGTCGTCCATCCAACATCGCTCAAAGCCAACATCTTCCGGCGATTCCTGTTGCGAAAAACCGGCATGGGCGCGCAATTCTGCATGACCTGTCATCGCGAGAGCGGCAACGATCATGCCTTGTTTGAGAAAGCCCATCCGGCCTCACGTTCCAATACCGGCCGCCACTTTGCCCTGGATGCCTATACCCTGCAGTGTGCTCAGTGTCATGACCGGCATTTGCGCCCCTGGCAGGCCGTGGTGCGAAAAGGCAGGCGGGGTCGTTCCGCAAACGGACCCGGCCAGCATCCTGTGGGCGCTGCGCTCGCGGATGTAGCGGCAAAAAATCCCAACAGATTCAACTCTCCGGCCTTTCTGAGCGAACAAATGCGTCTGTATGACGGGAGGATCGGCTGCGGCACCTGCCACAGCGCGTATTCAAAGGAAAAGAACATGCTGGTGACCGATAATCGTGAAGGGGGATTGTGTCTGCAATGCCACATCAAATAGTGGGTATGCATCGAATCCTCTAGTATATGGTGATGGCCGCCTCGCCACGAAGCCTCTCCAGAAGCGACTGCCGGATCCGGGTTTCATTGTCGTGGGTCAACATCTTCTTGATTCTGTCGGAAACCTGTTCGTATGGTAGCTGTTCCGGGGGCTTTATCTCTTCCACGCGGACGATGTGGATGCCGTACATCGATTTGATCAAGCCGCTGACACGATTCAGCGGAAGTTTGAATACCTCTTTTTCGAGTTCCGGGACCAAACGGCCGGTGTGGACAAGACCGTAATCACCGCCTTTGATCCGGTATCGATCATTTGAATACTTTGCGGCCAGAGACGCCATATCTTCGCCGGCTCTAATTTTGTCCAGGATTTGAAGGGCCAAAGCCTCTTTGCTCTGTCGCTCCTCCATGCTCGAGCTGGGTTTGACGGCAATCAGAATGTGCCTTAGCCTTCTTGCTTCCGGTCGCTGAAACTTTGCCCGATTGGATCGGTAGTGTGCGCGGGCATCGTGATCTGTCGCTACTGATTTCATCGTAATTTCGCGTTCAATAAAGGATTTTGTGAGCAGTTGCTTTTTTAAGGTTTGAATATGCTGGCTTTGGTTGATGCCCGCGCGATTCAATGCGGCCTGATATTTTTGTTCGCCGCCCAGACGCCTGATGATTTTTTGATGTTTGTTCTCAAGGGCCGCTGGATCTACCGTCATTTTCATACGGACGGCCTCCTGGTAAAAAAGCTCCTTTTCGACCATTCTTTCGATGGCCTGGGGCCGATAGGAAGCGCGCTTTTTAGAGGAAAACCCGCCATGAAAAACGCCGGCCGGCATGATTTCATTCATTGCCCTCTCCAGGTCGGACTCCGATAAAATCGTTTCATTCACTTTGGCCACAGCCGATGGCGGTTGCACGGCAGCGGCCGCGCCGGCCAGCCAGGGCAGCAGTATGATCAAATACGTGCTAATCAGAAGGCTTCTCGTTGCGGGCGATTGATAGGTTTTGTGAAGCATCTTGTTAACCATTGTTTTGATGGATTTCCTTCCAGATCCTGCAAACCGATAATGATAACGGCTGCTACGGTTATGCATCACATGGATGCGCAAACGGCTTGTCCGGCTTGAAGATGGCGATCCGTTCGTGCAGGTCGTGACAGGCAGTGGCGGCGTGGTTTCACATCCATTGCTTTGCGAAAAAGAGCCATTAAATCTCCCTTGGTCGCTCCGTTGCGAAGCGGTGTTTTTGCATCGAGTTCGATTTCGGTGCACAGACAGGGTCGAATCTTGCCGTCTGCAGTGATGCGCAGTCGGTTGCAGCGCGCACAAAAATTCCAGCTCAGCGGTGCGATGAACCCCACTTTACCTATTGCTCCGGGCAGCATGCACGTTTGGGCAGGGCCGCTGGCTTTCAGGGTCGGTCCTGTTTGAGCCCTGCCGATCATTGGAATTCTTTCGATGATCTCGCCGATGGGCATGTACAGATCCCGGTAATGGCCGCACCGGCGCGTCTCAAAGGGCATCAGCTCGATGAAGCGAACGTGATACGGGTGATCGTAGGTCAGTTCGGCAATACGGCCCACTTCATCGTCGTTGATTCCGCGCATCACCGCGGTATTGATCTTTATGGGGCAAAGCCCGGCCCGCTCCGCCCGCCGTATTCCAGAGAGCACATCATATAAGCTGTCCCGGCCCGTGATCCTCTCGAATCGATTGTATTGAAGCGTGTTCAGGCTGACGTTGATGCGATTCACACCGGCTTTTTTCAGAAGATGGGCCATTTTTGACAAGTGGACCCCGTTGGTGGTCAGCGCCAGGTTTTCGATACCGGAAAGCGTGCCCAACATGGCGCAGAAGTCGACCACACCCTTTCTCTCCAGGGGTTCGCCGCCGGAAATTCTGATTTTTGATATACCCATCGCCGTTGCGGCTTCGACCAGCCGATACAACTCCTCATAGGTTAGAATTTCCGCTTGCGACAAGTGCGGCCGGCGCGAGAATACGGGCATGCAATGGCAGCAGTCCAGGGTGCAGCGATCGGTGACGGCGATATGCAGGTAGTCGATATGTCGTCCGTAATTGTCAATGAGCATCGGTGGCCTCTCGATGAAATCCTGCTGTGCGTTTCAATCCGGGGTGTTCGATCTAGATGATATTCAATAGGTTCGGTATTCGATCCATCCTTGTCTCTTATTATGCAGCGGCCCGCTTGGGAGCATGGCGCAAACCGGTTTTTCAGCGGGCTAGGGATCATGACATGTCAGACAAAGCAGTTCGCGCGGTCGCGTCAAAAGCCATGCATTTCCGGAGTATTTATTGTGAACGTCATGGCATGATGAGCATTCCAACCGGTTATCGACCAGCAGGTCGGATAAAATCGTACCACCGTTTCCTGAAGCCACCGTTGCCGGATCGTGCAACGCTCCGTCGGCAGCGGCCAAGGCGCTGTCGTAGGTAAACGAGACGGGGTGATCGTTCATCAGATCTCCACTCACTCCCGGTATGAACATCGCGGTCCGTCCATCGTCCAAGGGATTGCTTCCGCGATAGGCGTTGACCGCAAGCGTTCCATCATGGCAGCTGAGGCAGAGCTTGGAAACACCGGTCGGCTGAGATATCGTCGCGTTCAAGCTCGCACTGCTATACAGCATGAACACTGTAGACGTCAGCTGATGATTCCAAAGCGGTGCGTCGGACGCGGCATGATGCGGGGTATGGCAGAAAATGCAGATTTCTGCTTCGTGAAATGGGTTATATTGGGTCCACTTCCCGCTGGCGGTAAAATCGTGTGCGGAGCCGACAATGCCGGAGAAGGAATTGCCGGCGATCAGAAATTCAATGGTCAGCACCGCAATTGCAGCCATCAGATTTTTAGGATTGAACCACCGCACGCATAACCTCCCCAAAGCGCCTCATTTGTTATGGCATGTCAAACATAAAGCGCTTGTGGATTTTCTGAGCAAAAAGTCATTCCCTGCCGAAACGGTGTTGTGCACATCATGGCAGGATGTACATTCCAAATAGTCGTTCATTAACAGGTCATTTTGAATCGTTCCGCCAAATCCGGAAGGCGCGGTGGACGGATCGTGAAGTTCGCCGTCCAACACGGCAAGGGACGTATCGTAGGTAAAGGATATGGGATGATCATCCCCCAAGTCGGTTCCCAAAGGTCTGGAGACATAATATTCGTTTTCCCCCAGCGGATGGCCGCCGTATGCCGTAACCGCCGTAATGCCGTCGTGGCAACTCAAACATAGTTTAGACGGACCCGCCGGTTGGCCCTGTGTCGAATCAAGCGTGGCGCTGGTGTAAAGAACAAAGGATTCAGCGGTGGTCATGTGATTCCAAAGCGGCCCATCCGTCAAAGAGAAGTGTGGCGTATGGCAGGCGACACACGGCCCTGAGGGCATAAGCCAGGGTTCGCCTCTGAAATCATGTACAGATCCCGAAAAATCGGCAAATCCATGGGGGCACGTGAACAGACCCGCCATCAAAATGATGGCTGTCGTGATTGTTGTTGTCGTTCGAAATCGATTCATTGCGGTTCTTGAGCCTGCATTTCAATATCGCATGAGTGTTTATTTTCAACAAAGGGCTCAAAGGCTTGGCAGAACAGGCATTATTCAGAGCAAAGGACATGCCAGGGTAGACCTTGTTATCGTTGGCGGAAACAATCTCAGATTGATACAGTGAATAATGGACCGGAAATATGGTAAAAAAGCTCTATGGGTATCGATTCGATGGCATCCTGGCATGAAATAAAAGCCCCGATCGGAAAGTGAAAAACACGCTTCATCGGATTGTGTTGCGATGGTTTTGTTTTAATTAAATACAGAACGGTGGAATAAATGCTCATCCGTTGTAAAATCAATATATTGAATGTGTCCGATTTCCGTACACATTTTTTATCGGACAGGGTCGGCCATACAATAAGACCTGCCGCATTGGACCGTATCGTAAACCCATGCCTCATAAGTGCCTGAATGGCACCGCAGTGATTCAAAAGATGTTCAGATCCGCTTTAAGTGCAACAATCAAACCGTTTCGCCGGATTCACCGTACCCTGTTTCATTTTCAGCGATCAAAGTCTGCCTCGCGTTCTTGAACAGCCCGGCATGGGCTGCATCACACGGGCGGGCATCGTTTGCCAATTTTAAATTGAAAAGGACTTCCCGGTCCTCGGCAATGAAGCATCCGGTTGCGTCCGCCAGATGACGATAGAAATCGGTTTGGGCTTCCGCTTTGACAATCCGCAAAAACGGCGGGATCCAGATTCCTAAATGATCTCGCAGAAAATCACGCTGATTGACGAGGGATGCCTCTACGTGATCGAAGTCTTGCCGTTTCAGCATGCGGATCTCTTCAAAAATCAAATAGTACATGAACTCCAGTTCCGCAGAGATATGATCCGGCGCCTCCTTGTAGGCCGGCGCAATCTCGAGACCGGCTTGCTTGTAGAACCGGATCACCTCCAATGTCGAGCGCCCCATGATGCTGCGCCGGCTTTCCAGATAGATTGAACCGTACGGCGGGGCCAACAGGCGGTAGGGTCCGATAAACAATTCGGCAAAGTCCAGTCGCATGCGCTCGAGGTCGTTGCGTCCATTGAAGCCTTCTATCAACGATTGAACGGCTGACAGGGCGCCTGACCGAAGGGCCGAACAGTGATGCTCCAATCTCTGAAGAACTTTTTCCATCTCTTTGTCCGGATACTGAAAGCATCGGGACAAGCCTTTGTAGATGGCGTGCCGCGACACTTCATAGGCAATAATCTCATGATAGCTCGTCATACCCGTTCTCCATGTTGATTCGGTAACAATCGATCAACCATGCCTGGTTCCTCCGGACGGCGCTTGCCGCGGACCGCATGCCGGAAAGAACCAGGCCTGGATTGAACCTTTTACTCGGCCGGTTCGGCCTCGAGCCTCAGATAGCGCTCGCCCAGCGTGTATAACGCCAATATGATTGCCACAGACAATAAGGCGACCAGCCATTCCCATATGCTTGGATAATAACTCAGCACTTCGGGAAAATGTTCCGCCTTGGGACCGATGGGATGGCTTTGACCGGCAATCAGGATCTGCATATGCATGCCGGCGGCTCCAACCAGCGCCAGGGCGCTGATAAATATCTTGCCCCCCGCCGTATGTCGTACCGATGGAATCAGCAGCAGGATGAAGGGCAGAAAGAGTCCGAAAACCACCTCGGTGTGGAATCCCATAATGGTGCCGAACGGATGGGCGAATTTCCGGATCGAGAGAAAATCCGGCACCACCGTTGTCGATTCGATGGCCTTGCCCAGAATCGTCAGTACGACAACCACACTGGCGGCGTATTTAAAGATGGTCATGAAGTCTTCAAACGGCGCTGCAAACGCGTCCGTTGCGCCGTTATTCAGCACTTTATCGTAAAGCATGCGATACAGAACAAACAGGGCGACACCGCTGAAAAGTGCCATCGACAAGCTGTAGATGGACATCATGGGGCCGAAATAGGTGGCGCGGGATTCGGTGATGCCGAAGACCGAGCCGATCATCAAGGGTGCGATCAGGGCACAAAAAAAAGACACGGTTCCCAGGGTTTTGCTCAATCCGCTGTCCCAGTCCCCGATATGCATCCGCCACAGCTTCAGCACCAGAATCACCAGTTCGACACTGTAGATAGCGCCCATCCACCAGATCGGAGATGATAAATTTGGAGATAGCATAAGATAAACAATATGGGTCAGGTCTCCCAACTCGAGCCCGATGGCGACAAAGCCGCCGCACAAGGTGGCAATGGCCAAGAATACCAAACGCTTGGCAAAAGGGGCATAGCGTTGAACGCCGAAGACCATTGGAATGGCGGCCAGCAGGGTCAAACCCGAGCTGCTCAACGCCAGGAAGATATAGACGCAAAGGGGCAACGACCAGATAATCACATCGTTGGTATTGAACAGGCCGTGGCCTTCCATAAGAATCCTGGCGGCCCCATACAGACCGACAAGAATGGCGGCGCCGAGCACGCCCAGCCAGATTCCGGTAAGGCTTTTGCTTTGGGTGGTATCAGTCATCAGACACCTCCTTTTGTCGGTTGGTAGTTGGCGGGATTGAAATCGCGAATATAGAACACGTGCGGTTCGGTGCCGATTTGCTCCCTGAGCCTGAAGGGTCGGAATTTTCCCAGTAATCGACGCACGTCGCTGTTGGGATCGCTGATATCGCCGAAGATCCGCGCGTCGGCCGGGCAGGCATCGACACAGGCCGGCAATTTGCCTTCCCGCACGCGATGGTCGCAAAAGGTGCACTTTTCGACAACGCCTTTGGGTCGGATGCCGGGCAGCGTGGTATCCCTTTCCGGATTGTAATAGGGAGTAGCTCTGCCGCCGACTTTCCGGACTTGCTCACTCGGTGCGGAGGTCCCCCCCTTTATCACTGCGGTTCCGCTTTGCCAGAATTTGTGGGGTTTCGACCAATTAAAGTAAATCACACCGTAGGGGCAGTTGAACTCACAGTACTTGCACCCGATGCACTTTTTCGGATCGTGCATGGTGATGCCGTTTTCGAGTTTGTGCATGGCCCGAGTCGGGCACCCTCTGACGCAAGGGGCATTTTCGCAATGGTTGCATAGGGTCGGGATATAGTGGTAGCGAACATTGGGAAAGGTGCCCGAGGTCTGAGTGATCTTGTTGGACCAGTAGACACCGTCCTGCACGTTATTTTCAATTCGGCAGGCGATACTGCAGGCGCTGCAGCCGACGCAGCGTTGCAAGTCGATAACCATGGCATATCTGGGCATGTGATCACCTCCTTAAACCTTTTCTATTTTAATACGCGTAACGCTGTAATAGGCCGAACTTCCGCTCAACGCTTCATACTGCGCCGGTATGAGATCATTGCTACTGCCGCCCCGCGGCCGTTTGCCGAATGTTTCGGAGGCCAGGCGTCCGTAGGCCCAATGACCCTGACCGTAACATTTGGCGATCGTGCCGGGACGCACACCCTCCCAGAGCTTTGCCGTGCATACCAGGCTGCCGGTAGGCGAGGTCAGTTTGACCCGTTGGCCCGATTCGATCCCCAGCTTCTTGGCGTCCACAGGGTTGATCTTGGCCACATCATCCCATGCTTCGTCGCCCGGATCGATATCCTTGAAATCGTAGTACCAACTGCAATTGGCGGAACGGCCTTCCCGGTTCAAACGGGATTTGTGGTCCACATGCACAAAGGGATATTCCTTGATGTCCCCAAGGACATAAGGTTCTTCGTAGTGGGGGACAAAAGCCATTTCACCGCGGGCCAGATAGTGGGTGGCTTCCATGACGGCATCCACATCGACTTGATGTTTTTCCGCATGTTTTTCCAACGCCTCCTTGAGTGTTTCACTGTAAAACTCGAACATGCCGGTCTTGGTTTTCATTTTGCCCCAGCGTTTGCGATAACCATACGGATTCGAATTCCAGACCCCGGTCTTGCGGAAGTCCTCCCACCCGTTGAATTTGTCTCCGCCCTTGTATTTTGCCGGATCCCAGAGATTCTGAGTGGCGTGTTTGAGCGCGTAGAGCGCAAATTCCTTTTCATTGGTCGGCGCCTTGCCGGTTTCCGGGTCCTTATAGGTCTGATAGTGACGCAGCAGGTTGTCGAATCCGCGTTCGGCCAGCTTTTCGGCAATCAGGTAGGGTACTTCGGTCTCATCGATCTTGTAATCCCAGACCGGCTTGATGATCGGTTGCATGAGCGTCACATGCCGATACCCGTTTCCATGCACCTTGACATATCCCCATTTTTCAAACATGTGGTGGGTCGAGGGCAGCACGATGTCGGCAAACCATGAAAATTCGGATGCATTGGTCGTCATGTGAACCAGGAAGGGAATTTTGGCCAATGCTCTTTCCCAGCGCTCCGGTTGCGGACACGAGAAGGTGAAGTTGTTCATATAGGCGATGGCCATCTTGATCTCGTTGGGGTCCTCGTTGAGGATACCGTCGGCGGCGTTGTTGGTGACCACTCCGCCGCCGGGCTTGCCGCTGTTGAGGCATGGGAACTGCAGGCGGCCCCTGTGATCGATTTTTCCATGCTTCTTTCCCTTCTTGGCGATCTCATCCATGAAGTCATCGGGTTTCGGAAACTTGGATGTATATTCCTTGTTGGCCGTGCCCGTTCCGCCGATGTTGTCTACTGCGCCGACGATGCCGTTCAGCGCATGTACCGCCATGCTGGTAAATCCGCCCCGGACCTGCATGCAGGGGCCCCCGCCGAGCCATGACATGGCATGGGGCGCCGCTTTTCCGTATCCGACGGCCACGCGCCTGATCTGCTCCACATCCAGTCCGGTGATGCCGGCCGCCCACTCGGGCGTCTTGTCCTTCAACTCCAGGTTCCACCATTTGACGAGGCCATAGGTGTATTTTTCCTCAAAGGCCGCCTCATCCACGGTTTGTCCGGCCACGAAAAGGTTCTCGCCTTCGACAAAGTCGCCCACAAACGGTTTGTACCAGAGACCTTCGGTGAGCAGTACATGGGCGATGGCGACGGCCAATGCGCCGTCGTGGCCCGGCTTGATGGGCAGCCATTCATCGGCTTTGGCCGCTGTGGCCGAAAGACGCGGTTCGACGATTGCGATGGTGGCGCTGTCCACGGCGTCGCCCCACACTTTGGAGTAGTAGGAAACCTGACGGTTGGCCGCCAGGGGGTCCGCCCCCCACAGCAGAATATAATGCGCCCGTTTGACGTCGTATTGACGGTAGCCCCAGTAGCCTTCGGTATAGTAAGGTCCGAACTTCTCCGCCTCGGCGCAGATGGCGCTGTGCGAAATGTTGTTGGGAGAGCCGATGATTTTGGTCATGCGGTCGTACAGGACATCCCGCATATACGAATAGCGCCCGCGCATGAGCATATACTTGTGGGTTTCGTGGTTATTGCGCAGCTCCATGATCTTGTCGGCGATGGTGTTCAAGGCCTCATCCCATGAAATGGGCACAAAATCCGGATTCTGATCCCGTCCTTTTTTGGGATTGGTGCGTTTCATCGGGGTTTTGACCCGATCGGGATCATACACCTGCTGGAGTGCCAGATGGCTTCGCGGGCAACCGGCATCGCCATTGACTTTCGAATTCGGATTGCCGCGCACCTTGACCGCCCGACCGTCCACGACATAGATTTGTTTCGAACACCAGGAGGTACAACCCTGGCAGGTCGCCGGCAGCCAGGCGCCTTGATCCGTTCCGCTTGCCCTGGCGTGCGCCAATGTCTTCAATTCAAGAGGCAATCCGGTGCCGGCGGCGATGGCTGTTCCGGCTGCGGCCGACGCTTTGATAAATCGTCGTCTGGACATTTTCAGATCGGCCAGAAAGTCGGCCATGATTGATTTTCTCTTTTCCATTTTTCCTCCGTTTGTCTGCGAATTACCGGTTGTCCTGCAAGGAGGGCGATGACCTCACGTGTCTGCCGGGCGTCCAATCCAGATCGCTCAGGGCGGACCGCGCGATTCACTCCGGTTGTGATCGACACAGCGCATCCAATAAATCAATTCTTCGGAATCGATGGGCATATTCATGCACGCGTAGATGTGGTGACAGATGGCCTCTTTCAACTCGGGGTGGAGCTTGCCGCGGGACATAAAGAAAAAGGTGATCGCGGGATGTTTCAGCATCAGACTGCGGATATATCGACTGTCGACGGGCACGGAGTCGATGTCGATCAATACGACTGAATCGCGGTTGCTTTGGAGTCTCGATTCAAGGATTTCGATGGATGGCAGGGTTTCGCCGGTATAGCTTTTGTCTGCCAGAATGGCAGCGATTCGATCGCCTTCCGTTTGATCTTTGGTCACGATCAGAATCATTTATTTCCCCTGTGGATCGTTTGATCGGTGGCAGGCGCCGTGGTACTACGCCGAGCTGTCCGGTCGATATGGTTGAATGTGTAGCAAATCGCATACCGAATGTATTGGGGCGTAATAACCGGTGCCCCTGTTCGCCCCTCTATTTGTAACAGTATGAATTTATAGAATAAATATTGATCACTGCAGGCAGGCGGCCGCGCCTTTCATGCAACCATGCGGCGATAGCCGATGGTTGGCTGCGAGCAAACGACCGAAAATCGGACGTCGGAATGGCGGTCCCATAAAATAAATAATCATTTAGGTATGTTATTGACGTCCTGTCTCCGGACGCGACATCGTCCGGCCGGTGAAAATCGGACGGTTTGCAGGCAGGTCAATGCAGGGTCGGTTTTGAAATTTGGTATTTTTTGATCTTTTCGTACAACGTGCTTCGGCTGATACCCAATTTATCGGCAGCGGTGGTTTTGTTCCAGCTGCACTCGTCCAGAACATCTCGAATGAGCTGGACTTCATTGGCCTCAATGGATTGCCTGGCCGGCGTTACCGAGACCTTTGTCCTGACAATCGTTACGGGTAGATCGGCGACGGTGATGTTTATATTTTTAGCCAGTACAACGGCGTGCTCGATGGTGTTCTCAAGCTCGCGTACATTGCCGGGCCAATGATAATCCAGGAGCATGCGCATGGCTTCGGAGCTGAAATCAGCGACCTGTTTGCGCTGTTCGGCGGTAAACCGCTGCAGGAAGTGTTGTGCCAAAAGGGGGATATCGTTGATCCGTTTATTCAGCGGCGGCAGGTTGATGGGGATGACGTTGAGCCGATAGTACAGATCTTCCCGGAAATGACCGTTTTGGACTTCCTGCATCAGATCGCGGTTGGTGGCGGCCAAAATCCGGGTGTCGATACTGATGGTCTGTTCGCTTCCCAGCCGTTCGAAGCTGTGGCTTTGAAGAATGCGCAATAGCTTAAGCTGGGACTCCGCTGTGATTTCCCCGATTTCATCCAGAAATACCGTCCCGCCGTCGGCGCGTTCGAATCTGCCTGTTTTTCGCCGCAAAGCACCGGTAAATGCGCCTTTTTCATGGCCAAACAACTCGCTTTCCAGCAAGGTGGTCGGGTAGGCCGAGCAATTGACCACCACAAACGGTTTGCCTGCGCGGGGACTTTTATCGTGGATGGCTCGTGCCACCAGTTCTTTACCGGTGCCGCTCTCCCCCTGAATCAAGACGGTCGCATCGGTGGGCGCGACATCCTCGATCAATTTGTATACCATTTGCATCCTCGGATCCTTGCCGACCATTCCACTGTATCGGGCGCTGGGTCCAATCCGGTCTTTCAAGGCCCGGATCTCCTCTTCCTGGCACATGGCACGCTGAATCGCGCCGGAGGCCTGGTTGAGAATCATATCGATGACATCGAGCTCTTTTTGAACGCATTGACACTGCCCCGGGCATTCGATCACCAGCGCTCCCCTCAATTGCCGGTGATGCCGGAACGGAAACACGGCCAGCCGTTCAAACGGCCGCTCTTCAGATTGCATCGGCAAGGGATTCAGCGCATCCTTTTTTAAAAATGCCCGGCGATCGAGGGCGCTCAACAGGGCTTCGGTATCGGTCGTCACCTTGCCGGACAGGGTATGCACCTCATGATCCTTAAAAACATACAGCGTTTCGCGATCCATTCCGAAGGCCAGCAGGCAGATATTTTGGCAGGTCACGATATGTTTGAATTTTATCAACAGGTACGCGCATACACTGTTCAGGTCCGGCAAGGCCGCAATCTCCTGGGAAATCTCAAATGATGTGCGCAATTGCTGATGGGCGCGGTCGAGGGCTTGGTTTTTGCTTTCCAATTGCCGGTTGGTCTCCTTCAGGCGCTGCATATAGTCTCTGAGACGAGCCAGCATGCGATTGAACGACACCGCCACTTTGGTGACTTCAGCACGGCCGTTGACCTCCAATTCGATATCCAGATCGCCGTCGGCGATTTTTTCCGCGGCGTCTTTCAGCCGGAGAAAAGGACGCAGCAGATGGTGGATCAGCAGGCTGCAAGCCAGCAGCGCCATAAGGAGCACACCGATAGTGATGGTGCTCATACGGAGCCAAAGCCCGGTCACTTGCTGCCGGTAGGGTTTTTCAGATAATCCCAACCGCAATGTCCCCGCTTTTCCTTCGAAGATGGGCCAGGCGATATCAAGATACCGCTGCTGCTGTTCGGATATGATTTTTTCGACATGACCGTTTTGGGTGCTGATTGCGGCATTGGCATTGACCAACTGGACGGGAACGCCGTTCTTGAACGTATGGGCCAATACACGGCCGTCGCGAACCAGGAAGAGATAGGCGATGGCCGTGTTGGTCACCATTTGATCATCCAGTATCTTTTGCAGTGCCACCAGATCGTTGATCAATATCTTGTCTGCGGCGTCCAGGGCCAGCTTGTGTGCAATATTTTCCGCCTGGGCCACGGCGCCTTCCAGCAGACTGGTACTATAGTGGTGGCTGACAACCTGCGAAATGATCAGTCCGGGGGTGGTCACCAACACCGCCACAGCGAACAGCAGGGTGTTTTTAAGGGTTGCCTGACGCATCGCTCTTTCCAGATAAGGATAGTTGGGAATACAGTTGGCGAACCGGCTGGTACCAGTGCTCTTCGATCGGTACAAATCGATCGATCATCAGTTCATTGAGAATCTTCTTTCCCTCGGGTTGCCGGTGCATTGAAAGGACCACGTCGACGATTTTTGATCGGACGGCCTTGTCAAGAAATATGGATGCGACCAGGGGCGGGCTGCCAAACGGTTCCGAT
This sequence comes from Desulfobacteraceae bacterium, assembly GCA_050291625.1. Lineage (GTDB taxonomy): Bacteria > Desulfobacterota > Desulfobacteria > Desulfobacterales > Desulfosarcinaceae > JARRKU01. The sequence continues at coordinate 150,409 of JBNKKC010000170.1, read as the reverse complement.
TTTTTTATGATGCGGGTGCGGGCGGTGTAAAACGGACTTCGCTGCTGATAAAACTCCCAGATATGGCTGTCGATGGCCGCGCCGGCGACGAGGCCTTTGGCGACCGCCAGGATGGAGTTGTCATGACTGTAAGTATAAGTCACATTTTTAAAAAAGGCCGGTGATTCGTTCATCTGATGGAGCCAATAGTTTGGAACCAGAGCGCCCGTGTTGGACTCGGGATCCGTATAGGCGAATACCTGGCCTCTGAGGTCTTCCAGACGCTGATGCGGGCTGTCCTTGTGGACGATCAGGTAGGAATAATAATACGGTTCACCTCGGACGATCGGCGTGGCCAATCCTTCAAATCCATATTGCTCCTTGCGATTGGCGTATGGTCCCGTGCAGACAAATGCCAGGTCGATTTGGCGTTTGGGAAAAAGGGCATTGATTTCGCCATAAGTTTTGCGTTGAACGAGCTGCACCCGGTAATCCATGTGCCAGCCGATATAATTAATCAAGGCATAATAATAGCTGAACGTTTCCCGGGGCGATATCATGGCTGCGATGGCGACACGCAGCGTTTTGTCCGACACGGCCGGCTCATCAGGGTGCTCGATTTTTGTTTTTAATGAAAAATCAACAGGTTGATATCCTTTGTCTGAGCTGCATCCGGAAACCGCAACCATCACCAGCGCAACAATGATGGATAACCATCCGTGAATGGACAGAGGCCTTTGGGCGCTATATGTCATCATGACAGCACTTTCATAGGAACGGCGTGCTTAAATACATACTATATATGTATAGTATCCGATGTGTTGCCCTCTTGGCAATACGCAGTGGAAAATAATTTGGTTTGCCCTGCAGGGTGGCAGGCGCGCGGCTGCAGGGATGTGTGGGGCGGCCCTGCCCGTGCTGATCAGAAGCGCATCGGATTTCCACGCAACGCCGCTCGCGTTGGGCTTTTCGGTCATATGTCACTCCTGAGCTTTTATGGTTGACGTTCGCACTCACATAAGAATGATTCATATTCAAACAAGCATGGTGACGGAACCGATTCGTTGATGAGCGGGATAAATCGGTTATCATCCAGCACTCCTCTCGTCGTCTCCCGGTTGACAATCACCGGGAGGTTGGGATATTTAGCCGCTCATTAAGGGGGCCGCCATGAAAATCGCGCTCGTACAACTCAATCCTGTGATCGGTGATTTTGCGTATCAATGCCAGCGGATCGCTGCCTTTTCCGAAAAGGCCAAGGCCAGGGGATGCGATCTGGCGGTCTTTCCGGAGATGGCGGTTTGTGGGTATCCGCCCAAAGATTTACTGGAACAAAAATCGTTTATCGAGGCCAACCGCCAGGCTGTGGAGCATTTGGTCAACACCATCGGCGGCATCGGGATCCTTCTCGGCTATGTGGCGTCCAATCCCGATCAATCGGGCAAGCCGCTGCTGAACGCGGCGGTCATGTTTGAGGATGGGCGGGTGCTGCACCAGGTCCACAAACAGCTTCTGCCGACCTACGATGTGTTCGACGAGTGCCGTCATTTTGAACCGGGGCGCCCCGGTCTGCCTTACGAGTACAAGGGGCATCGATTGGGCGTGACCATCTGTGAAGATGTCTGGAACGATAAAGATGTCTTTGAAACACGGTTGTACGATGTCGATCCGATAGACCACCTGGCTAAAAACGGTATGGACTTGCTCATCAATATCGCCGCCTCTCCATATTATATCGGCAAAGTTGATTTTCGGGACCATATGCTCTCCACGATAGCCGCCAAACATCGATTACCGGTCGTATTTGTCAACCAGGTGGGAGGAAACGACCAACTACTGTTCGACGGGGCCAGCACCGCTTTTGGCGCCGATGGTCGGGTGCTGGCACGAGGCAGAGATTTTGTTGACGACCTGATTGTTTTCGACACACAGAGCGGACATGGAGATATGCACGAACTGGCTGAAGATAAGCGGGATTCCGTTTTCAATGCGCTGGTCATGGGAACTCGAGACTACGTCACCAAATGCGGATTCAAAACGGCGGTGATCGGACTCTCCGGCGGCATTGATTCGGCCCTGACGGCCTGTATCGCCGTTCAAGCCCTGGGGCCGGAAAATGTATCCACCGTGTTTATGCCGTCGGCTTACACATCACAGGAGAACTTCGAAGATACCCGGCAATTGGCCCGCAACCTGGGTGTCGACTACACCATCATACCCATCGATGAGATCTTCGAGCGATTTCTGGACAGCCTGGTCCCGGATGCGGATCGGGAGGATCCCGGACTAACCGAGCAAAATATCCAGGCCCGCATTCGCGGGACCCTGTTGATGGGCATCTCCAATCGGGACGGCTGCCTGGTCTTGTCCACCGGAAACAAGTCGGAGCTGGCTGTGGGTTATTGCACCCTTTACGGCGATATGAACGGCGGGTTGGCAGTGATATCCGACGTTCCCAAAACCATGGTGTATGATCTGTCCCGCCGGCTAAACCGGGGAAAGGAGATCATTCCGCAGCGGATTATCGATAAACCTCCTTCGGCGGAATTAAAGCCCGACCAGACCGATCAGGACGACCTGCCGCCCTATGAGATCATCGACCCGATTCTGGAAGGCTATGTAGAAAAATTCCAGAGCGCCCGCGCCCTCGTCGAAGCGGGATTCGACCCCGCAGTTGTCACGGAAGTGATCCGGCGTGTGGATCAAAACGAGTACAAGCGCCACCAGGCCGCTCCGGGGCTCAAGGTGACTCCCAAAGCCTTTGGTGAAGGGCGGCGGTACCCCCTGGCCAAGCGTTTCAGGCCGATATCCCAATAGGGCCCGACAGCCAATTGATTAGAAGTTGATAACACCGAAATCGGCGTTAAGTTATCACAGAAGCCGTTCGAGACCAGACCGTCAATCGGGCATCCGCGCACTGAACGAGCGCGTATCCCGACATCGGAGACAGGATGTGATCCATGAGCGATCAGGCGTCCGATATCGATATACAAGTCGAGGAATTATCCGATACGCGAATCGATGAACCGCCCATGTATCGGGTCGTCCTTTACAATGACGATTTTACGCCCAAAGCCTTTGTCGTGGAGATCCTGGTGACCTTGTTCCACAAAGGAGTGGCCGAAGCCACGGAGCTGATGTGGCGGGTTCACGAGGGCCGGCGGGGCGTCGCCGGAATCTATCCGCGAGAGATCGCCGAGACCAAGGTGACGGTGGTGACCGCCCTGGCCCGCGAGAACGGTTATCCCCTCAAGACTACCATGGAGCCGGATGAGGCCTGATTAACAGATCGATTGCGATTCCTTTTTCGCGAATGGCAGCTGCTCGTTGAGCGCCCGGATATTGGAGTGCTCCATCTGGTTGACATCGTCGATAAGCCGGCGAAAAATGGCCTTCAGGCGGGGATCGTAAAAGCGATGGAGGCTCGTGTTGGCCACCGCCTTGAAACCGCGATAGATTTTGTGGGGCGATCCGGCGCCCGGGTCGAAGGTCTGTATGCCATTGGCGATGGCCCATCGGATGGGAGCATAGAAACACATATTGAAGTGCAGGTCCTTGATATGTCCGGCGCTGCCCCAATAGCGGCCGATCAGGTGGGGGCCTTTGCGCAGCAGCATGGACAGTGCGATCGGCGCAGTCCCGCTGGACGGATGATATGCGGCCATCAGCAGCAGCCGGTGCCGCATGTGATCGAATATTTTTTCGAAAAAATCGGCATTCAGATAGCGGGCGGCCCACGGTCCGTATTGCGCATTGGTTTTCAAATAGTAGCGAAACATCAGCGGCGCCGTATCCGGTGATATCTGCGATCCGGTCAGGGACCGGATCTCGATGCCCTGGCGATCCATTTGGCGCATTTCCCGACGAATGTTGCGTCGCTGCGATGATTTGAAAGGCTTGAGGTAGTCGGCAAAGTCGATAAATCCCTGATTTTTCCAGAGAAAGCTTTGGTGATGCCAGGATAGCAGCAGATCCGGCGGAAACATCCTGGCGTACCAGTCCGGATCGACAAAATTGATCTGGAAGCCGGAAAGTTCCATCGAGCGGCACAGATGATCGATGGCGGCCATCATTTTCGGGATGACGACGGCCGGTTCCAGCGCCGCGTCCATTAAGAAACGATATCCCACGGCAGGTGTCAGCGGGCTCATTCCCACGAGTTTGGGATAGTAGCGGACTCCGTAGTCGTCCGACAGTTTGGCCCACCAGTGATCGAAAACAAACTCGCCTTCGCTGTGCGTCTTGATGTACAGCGGTGCCGCCGCCTGCAGGTGCCTCCCCTCCCAGAGCGTTAAATGGCATGGATGCCAGCCGTGGGCGGGCGCCACACAGCCGGAATCTTCCAGAAAATGCAGCCATTGCCACTCCAGCAACGGCGTTTCCAGCGGTGCCGCCAAACGATCCCACTGCATTGGTTCGATCTGGTCGATGGAATTATGCCAGTGTAAGTCCATTCGATTTTTTAATCCATAGCGAGGTCAGTCACATATTCCTCTCCCCTCAGGGGGAGAGGCTCTATATTCAAACCTTCCTCTCCCCTCAGGGGGAGAGGTCAGGTGAGGGGGTGGTCTTCGACATGGTCCACCCTCACCCCAACCCTCTCCCTCAAGGGAGAGGGAGCTTGTATAGCACATCTCTCCCAAGGGAGAGAAAGCTTGTATGGTGCATCTCCCTCAAGGGAGAGGGAATCAATGGATGGCTACAAGCTAATGGCGTTTTTTGCGATTGTCACCTTGGAAGGCCCTCCCTGATCCTCCAGTTCACTTGTTGTATGTTGCGCCCACATCCTGAAAAATGAGCCATTTATTCAATGCTCACAAGCCTTTTAGAACATTTTACCACACTTTTCATGCGGCATCGGGGGCTGCCCTGGCGCTGCAAAAGCCATCTTCAGGGGGTTAAGATTTCCGGGCAACTCGCCGATATAATAAGTGACGCTAAAAACAATGGACGACGTGGTGGTTGGCGATGATGAAACAACTCGGTTTGCTGTTCCTTGGTTCTCTGCTGGCGGCACTGCTCGCGGCACCGGTTCTCGGTGCGGCGCCGGGCCCCTCGGTCGTTGTCCAATTCGACAACGGCAAGGCCTATCTCAACGACACGGATAAACAAAAACTGCATCGCCTGTTCAAAGCATATGACGTCCGCGTATCGGGTCGTGTTTTTGTTCTCGGCTACACCGACAACCGCGGCAGCAGGCAATATAACTACAGCCTCTCACGAAAGCGGGCGCAGTCGGTGCGCAGAGAGATCATCGACTCTTTCGGCATCGATGCCACCATCGTCATGGCCCTGGGAAAGGGCCCGGAAAATCCCATGGCCGACAACGCCAAGGTGGAAGGCAGGGCCCGCAACCGCCGCGCCGAAGTCTACCTGGCCAACGCGACCCCCCGCAAGCCCAGCCGCGTGTATGGACCAAACGATCCCAATCTATCGATGATCAACGCCCATATCAAGGCAGCCGATGAACTGATACGTCGACGTCAATTCAACGATGCTCTTCTCAGACTCAAACAGGCGCGTGCTTTGGGCGGCGATCACTACGCCGATTGGCATACGGCCATGGGGATCGCCGGATTTTATGCCGATGTGCCGGCCGAATCGGTCAAAGCCCACTTTGCAGCGGCGCTCGGGTTGGATCCATACCACTATAAAGCCAGAGAATTTTTAAGCCGCATCGAAGCCCGCCAGCTGGTCGCCGCAGGCGAGATCACCCATAAAATGGGCCGATCCGTAAAAGGCGCTATTCGGGTGACCACGCCTGTGCAGGAATACGAATACCTTCACCTTTTCGGTGTGCAGCCCCTGTCTCACCGCAAGCTGGAACGTCAACCCGTGGTCGCCTGGGAGTGCGAAAATTCCAGGGGAAATCGCGTCACTTACTATTTTGACCATTCGCAGACCTTCTCCTGGGCATTTACACAAGCATCGGGCCATTCCCAGCCGCTATCCATGAAACGCGCACCCGCCGCGGATATTAAGGCGGCCGCCGGCGAAAAGGAGGCGCATCAGCTTTCCACGGAGTCCGCCGTTAAGGATAACCGGCAGTCGGAATCCGATCTGTCCCGGAATCCACAGCGCATATGGCAGTCGACTCTTTTTCACTAGCCTCATTCATATCCATAAGGCAGGGCCATTGGAACGTGCGCGTATCATTTTGATAGACCACGCCGTTGTCCTGTGTGAACAATTGTTCCAATAAGCAGAAGTACTTTGCCCAAGCTGTTCGCCGTTTTATCACCTGCATGGAGATTAACGTTTTTCCATTTTCAGATAATCCGGATCGTCGACTTGTTTGTTGACATTTCATCTCTAAATTGGCATACTTATCACACTGATTCAATATTCTCTCTAAGGTCATTATACCGCAAGTTTTCAAAGTGATCGACCAGTAGCTGTAACCACGAGAGAGTTTCCATAGGCTTCAATCAATCAGTCTTAATAATGCATGGTAATCGCTGGGGTGATTCATAACACTTCTGCTGCGCGTGTACGCACCGGGCATGAAGAGAGAACGAGCGGTACTGACATCGATATGCAAACAAGGTATCTGAGATCCATTGCGGGATTAAAGCGCTTCAGCCTGCCGGCGGTGGTCGTCGCATCAATTTGGCTCGTGGCCTGCAGCGCCGGCACGTCGGCGATTGTCAAGCCGGCGGTTACGTTTTTAGGAATTTCGCTCTCCAAAGCCGTGGACAGGCGGGGAGACATCGCCGTGCCGGTCGAGTCCACCACGACCTTTTCTACCGGCGATAAAGAGGCCGTCGCCCTGCTGTCCATAAAAAACCTGCATTATCAGATCAGGTTGAGATGGGAATGGTACGGTCCCGACGGCGAACTCTACTATTCGACCGGCAACGTGCCGGTTAAGATCTCAAGTAAAAAATACATTCGAGAGTTCAACGCCTGGCACGCGATGACCATCAAGGGCGACAAGGCCGGGACCATGCCGGGTGCATGGATAGTCAAGGTTTTCATGGATGACGAATTTCTGGATTTGAAGAAGTTCGATATTTTAAAAGGCAATACATAAGCTCCATCCAAGATTCATTCCAGGGGGCGCTGCATGCGTTTTTTCAAAAAACTGATCATCTTATTGGCAATAGGAGCCCTGCTCCATTTTCAATTCCCGCAAGTGGGGTCGGCCAATGCCGAGTCCGCAAAAGTGACCGCAAACAAGCCGCAATTTGCCGGCACGTCGGAAGAGTTTTTGCCAGGAGCCAAATCGAAGAACGGCAAACCGACCGACAAGCGCATGTTATGGATTGCCGCGGGTGCGGTCGCGGTGCTGGCAATTGCCATCGGGGCCTCGGGCGGCGGTGGTGGCGGCGGGGGCAGCAAACCGCCGGAGGACCAGGAGCCCGGCGGTGTGGAAGTGGAGTGGTAACAGACAATTATGCATAGAAGAGTATTGGCGATAATGATTCATCAGACCAGAATATGGACATCTCTGCTGATATGCCTGGCACTTCTGGCAGGATGCGGCGGAGGCGGAGACGGGGCATCCAATGCCGTTGCAACCGGCGGTCTATCCTTTCAGTTGCAGTTTGTCGATCGATCCGAGCAGGCCCATCTGCTGCTGTCAAATGCCGAAGCGGATATTTGTGCTGAATACGGGATCGACGACATAAAGGGTTCGCTCAGCCGTATCGACGGCACCCTCCTCGCGTCGGACACCTGGCCCTGCGAGGATCACGGAGGAATTCTGGATGGTGTCGCGCCAACGACGGACCTGGTTCTGTTGATTGAAGGTTTTGTCGACGGCGATGTGCAATGGAGAGGGCAGAAAGGCGGGATCGACATACTGCCCGGTCAGATCTCACCCGCAGGCACGGTGCAGGTGATCAATATTACGCAGGACAATACCGCACCCCAGATTTTATCCACGGCTCCCCAGGACGGTGCAGCCGGCGTTCCCATCAACATCGCGATTACCGTCGATTTTAACGAACCCGTTTCGGCCGTCTCGCTGTACGGTGCGTTTCAATTGAGCGACGACGGCAGCAATGCCGTCGACGGGGTCGTCAGCTACGAAGACAACGATGACGATGAGCTCTGGCGGGCCAAATTTGTGCCGGCTCAAAATCTGAAAACCCAGACGCAATACAGCATGAACCTGCTGAAAGTGGTGCAGGATCTGGCCGGCAACTCTATGGCCGAGTACGAATGGAGTTTCAAGACCGGCAGCACGGCATTGCCGGCAATGATCTGGGGCCAGCACAATTGGGGGGAGGCCGCCTGGCAGTAAGCCAGCGTAATGGAGCCGCTTAATATAAATTAATAGGATGATGGTTCCTGGAGGACCGATTCATGATATACGCAGCACGCATCACGGCTTTTGGCATGGCTATTTTGTTAAGCTTTTCTTTAGCGGCGACGGCCGCGGAGTTGACCATTCCCAACAGTTTCTCGAATGGTACAGCGGCGGATGCCGATCAGGTCAACGCCAATTTTGAGGCCGTTAAAAAGGCCGTGAACGAGAATAATTTAAAAGACGGCGGCGTCGTAAACGGGCCCCTGACAGTTCCCGCAGTGACCTTTTCAGCACCTAAAAGCGGCGTCGTGACCTATTCGGCGATGGGGTTTTCTCCTGTAAACAACAATATAAAGTTTGAGAAAGATATATATGATGGATCTTTATCCGTCAGTGATTTCGGACAATTCTACCATAGCATCACATTATGCTCCGGTGTCACAATTACGCATATCCGTGCGCATATTAAAGATGAGTCTGCCGGCGCACAAGTAACTGTCGATCTGAAAAAAAAGGAGCTGGGTCAGGATCCCAAAACTCTGGTTTCTTTGAATACGAACGTTTCTACAGGGGACCCTGAGCAAGTATTCGAAAAAGATTTAGAGAATCCTGAGTCCATCGAATGGTCGCAAACCGGACCTCTGCCAACCTACTATATCGAAGTGCTTTTAAACGGAAAAGATGTCTATCTTTATTCGGTAACCTTGGATTACGAATATACTGAGCCCTGATACGACAGCTCATCCATGAACTATCGAATCAAAAACCAATTTATGTATATTTGATATTTCTGTATTCATTGCGGCGCAACCATTTTTATAGACAGGCCATCAGGACAGTCGGGCTTGCGAATAGACTTACCTTTCATGGAGGGTGGATTCATGACACATAGAATCCGTATCACAATCTTTTTCCTGGCGATTTTTCTCGGTTTGTCATTTTCAGCAAGTGCCTCAGAGGTGACAAATCTCAATACGTTCTCCGATGGTTTGCCGGCCAAGGCCAAAGACGTCAACGATAATTTTCAGGCCGTAAAAAATGCCGTTGACGACAACCACCAGAAAATACTCACTTTATCGGAAACCAGAAGCGCCAGCGTGACCTATTCGGCCATGGGATTTACACCGGGTAAAGGCGAAGCCACGAAAGTTGCTATTATTTTGAACAACTTTGTCGTCGAAAATTATGCGACCGAATTTATAAAGGATGCAGCAGTAGGATCATTGGCCATATTAAACGGTGACAGTGGCGCCTTCTATCATAGCGTTTCCTTGCGCTCCGGCGTGACCATTACCCGAATCCGGGCCCGCGTAAAGGGCGCCGTAACCGTCAGGCTGAAAAAAGAAGGAGATGCCGATCCTTTGGCGGAGGAAACTGCAACCGGAGATACCGATCAGATTATTGAGGTTGCGGGTATTGATCATCAAGTTGAGGAATTTCCAGCGGCCTATTTTATCGAAGTCTTATTGGGCAACACAGCCCAACGTCTCTATTCAGTGGCCGTCGATTATACCTACACCGAGCCCTGATACAACCGTAATATATGTATCTAAGCTATTTCTGCATTTAAAGATGCCCCGGGCTACCAGAGAGAACGAATCGGGTATTGCGTCACCAGCGGATCGGGGGTGAGAATGGTCAGTGAGTGTTCAATGGCCTGGCATACCAGCATGCGATCAAACGGATCTTTATGGGGAGTGGGCAATTTAAGCAGGTGAAACGTATCCTGTTCCGATAAATCCAACCGGGCGACCATATGTCTTTTCCGCTCTTTGGGTATGAATTGATCAGGTGAAAGCGGAAGAGACAATTTGCCCGAACGATATTTAAAAATGATTTCCCAGGCGGAAACGGAACTCAGATAAACTTCGTTTTTCGGGTCGGTAAACACCTCAATGGCCCTGGGCGAGAGCGCTTCCCTGCCTTTGGTCAACCACAGGAACGTGCACGTGTCGAGCAACAGTTTCACGAGTCTTCGCCGTTAAACGCAGCGATCATATCGTCCGGGAGAGGTTCGAAAAAAGCATCGCTGATCGTAAAGTCAGGATATTCTTTTCCCGCCAGGCCAATCGGCCGTTTTTCAGCCGGCGGTGCCGCAATCGGTTTGATTTCAGCGATGGGAACATTGCGTTTGCAGACGATCACCGTTTCCCCATTGCTGACTTTTGCGATGAAACGCGAGAAATGCGTTTTTATTTCATTGATGTTTAAGCTTATCATGGTCTGATTGTAGGTCAACATGTTGGTCATGTCAACCGTTTCCCCTGCCACGTGTCGCGCTGTTCCAGCCGCTGTTGAATCAACGCCACATTTTCATTTTTTTCCAGCGCCCATAACGGCGCCACCAGTTCGTGGCGGTGCGGATCGCCGGTCAGGCGCTGTATGACCATCTTTTCCGGCAACCTTTCCAATACATCGCAAACCAGATCGATATAGTCATCCCGTTGCAGACATCGGTATTGACCGGATTGGTACAGCCGCGCCAGCGGGGTGCCCCTGATGACGTACAGCAAATGCAGCTTGACGCCGTCGATGGGCAGCCGGGCAATATACTCCGCTGTTCGCCGCATGTGGTCGCGAGACTCGCCGGGCAGCCCTAAAATGACGTGAGCGCCGATGAGAATGCCTCGGCCGGCCGTGGCGTCAACGGCGCGTTCAAAGCACGCCACGTCATGGCCGCGATTGATCAGCGCCAGCGTGGCATCGTACGCGGATTGCAGGCCGTACTCGATCCAAATCAAGTAGTTTTGGGCATAAGACTGCAGCAGGTCCAGCACTTGCCCGGAAATGCAGTCGGGTCGGGTGCCGATGGCCAAACCGATGACATCCGGCACGGCCAGCGCCTCGGCATACATTTTTTTGAGTGTTTCAAAAGGGGCGTAGGTGTTGGTAAAAGATTGAAAATAAGCGATAAATTTTCGTGCCTTGAACCGCCTGACGACCGGGGCCTTGCTTTGCTCCAGCTGCTGGGCGATCGATAGCCCTTTGGCCAGATTGCCGGTTCCCGATCCTTTGGCATTGCAGAAGATGCACCCACCGGTGCTGATGGTGCCGTCCCGGTTCGGACAGCTCATGCCCGCATCGATGGAAATCTTGTGAACCCGCTCTCCATAGCGGTTGCGGAAATAGGAGTTCAGGTCGTAATATCTTTTTTTCATTTATATTCCTTTCCCCCTGAAGGTAAGAGGAAGCGCTCGCGCTAATTCCTTTCCCTCTCCGGGGCATGCGGTCAATACACCATATATCCCTCTCCCCCTCAGGGGGAGAGGTCAGGTGAGGGGGTGGTCTTCGACAAGGTCCACCCTCACCTCAACCCTCTCCCTCAAGGGAGAGGGAACTGTGTGTCGGATCCATCCGGAAAAAGTGTAACCCATGTCATCGGTTTAAAGTGTTACCCATGTCCGGGCTGCACGATTCGTTCCTAATTCCTCTCCCCTGAGGGGGAGAGGTCAGGTGAGGGGGTGGTCTTCGGCGTGCTCCACCCTCACCCCAACCCTCTCCCTCAAGGGAGAGGGAGCATTTGGCGGTGCATCCTCCTCAAGAGCTGAAGCGTTTGGGGTGCCCCCCTCTGCGAGAGGATGCGTTTTGGGTGCATTCTCCGCAAGGGATGGGTATAATGAATCAGCATTAATAAATGCTGTCATAGCACAGATGATGTCTCGGCGGATGAATCTTGACCTTTATTTTCCGCTATCATAATTAGTGCCCATCCATAAAAATGGATGGCAGCCTTTAGGCATCAGGTCTTGGGTGTAGCAAAGAATAAATAAAATAACTGGTTAGGCTAACAGCTGATGGCTGACGCCGAGCACCTCCATCCGGAAAAGGGTTGTTTCCGGACGGTCACTAATTCGTGTCCAACCGAACCATGAGCACCTATCAAAAAAAATACGATATTATCGTCGTCGGCGCCGGGCATGCCGGCTGCGAAGCGGCTCTTGCAGCGGCCCGCATGGGATGCAGCGTCCTGCTGCTGGCCATCGATCTGGACAAAGTGGCGGCCATGCCTTGCAGCCCCTCCATCGGCGGCATGGCAAAAGGGCAGCTGGTCCGCGAAATCGATGCCCTGGGCGGCGAAATGGCCAAAGTGACCGACCGGAGCGCCATCCAGTACCGTGTCCTCAACACCAAAAAAGGTCCGGCGGTCCAGTCCTCGCGGACCCAGAACGATAAAAAACGCTACCATATCGCCATGAAGGCGGTGCTGGAACGCCAGCCGAACCTGGATCTGAAACAGGGGCTGGTCGAGCGGCTGGTCATCGAAAACAATCGGGTCATAGGGGTTGAGGATCAGGTGGGCTTCGGCTACCAGGCCGCTGCCGTCATCCTGGCTACCGGCACCTTTCTCAGCGGTCTGGTGCATATCGGCCACGTATCGTTTCAGGCGGGCCGGGCCGGCGAATTCGCCTCCTATGCCCTGGCCGACAGTATCCACGCTGCGGGTTTCGAGCTTGGCCGCATGAAGACCGGCACCCCGCCGCGCCTGGCGCGGTCGAGCATCGATTTCAGCAAATTCAGCGCCCAGGAGCTCGATCCCCGGCCGAGGCCCTTCTCGTTTTCGAGCCGGGGCTTTGCGCTGCCGCAAGTGCCCAGCCACATCGGACGGACCAACCCGCGGGTCCACCGCCTGGTCAGACAAAACCTGGAACGGTCGGCACTGTATGGCGGTATGATCAAAGGCGTGCCGGCCCGCTATTGCCCCTCCTTCGAAGATAAAATCGTTCGCTTTGGCGACAGGGATCATCACCAGGTGATCCTTGAACCGGAGGGAATCGATACGGAGGAGATCTATGCCAGCGGATTGGGCAACAGCCTGCCCGTCGAGATCCAGATCGATGTCGTACGGGCGGTCGAGGGTTTGGAAGCCGCCGAAATCATGCGGCCGGCCTATGCGATCGAGTACGACTACGTCAACCCGATTCAGCTCAAGCCGACCCTGGAGACTAAAAAGATTGCCGGCCTCTACCTGGCCGGCCAGATCAACGGGACATCCGGCTATGAGGAGGCTGCGGCCCAGGGCCTCTGGGCCGGCGCCAATGCGGCCTGCCGCCTGCAGCAGCGGCCGCCGTTCATCCTCGATCGCTCCCAGGCCTATATGGCGGTCTTGATCGACGATCTGGTGACTAAAGGCACGCGCGAACCGTACCGCATGTTTACCTCCAGGGCCGAGTATCGCCTGATCCTGCGCGAGGACAACGCTGACCTGCGCCTGAGACAAATCGGCCACGATCTGGGACTGGTGACTGACGAACAGGTCAGGGAGGTGTCTGAGCGAAAAGAGCAGATTCGCAATGAGATCGACCGGGTAAGGCGAACCGTGGTAAAACCCCTGCCCGAAGTCAACGCCTATCTGAGCGGCAAAGCGAGCAGCGTATTGACAAACGGGGTGCAGCTGGATCAATTGATCAAGCGGGCCGAACTGGGGTACGATGCAGCTGCGAACCTGGCGCCCGCCCGGCCCCCCCTCGATGAGCGGGTAACCCGTCAGGTCGAGATCGAGATAAAATACGAGGGCTACATTCAGCGTCAGATGAAAGAGATCGAGCGCTTCAAGCATCTGGAACTGATCAAACTGCCCGATGATTTCAACTATCGGCAGGTGCACGGGCTCTCCAATGAGCTGAAGGAAAAACTGACCATGATCCGGCCGGCATCCTTGGGCCAGGCGTCCCGCATTTCAGGCATGACGCCGGCGGCCATCTCGGTATTGATGGTGGCGCTGCGGTCGTAAACACAGACGATATAGTGGAACCGATGTCCAACAGCCTCACAATCGAAAACCTGAGCGTCCACACCCTGGCCGATGTCTGCCTGGAGGTTCTCGCCGGGCAGTGCGCCGGGCTGAGCGGACCATCGGGATCGGGCAAAACGCTGCTGCTCAGGGCCGTGGCCGATATGGATCCCCATGACGGGCAGGTTCGCTTGAACGACCTGTCCGCCGATCAGACGCCGCCGGAGATGTGGCGGCGGCAGGTCGGCCTGCTGCCATCGGAAAGCGCGTGGTGGCACGATACCGTAGGGCCTCACTTTGATAGCGATCCTCAGCAATGGCTGGACCTGTTGGGGTTCGATCGAAGCGTTCTGTCCTGGGATATCCGGCGCCTGTCCAGTGGCGAACGGCAGCGGCTGGCTCTGGTGCGGCTGCTGGAGCTCATGCCGCGCGTTTTGCTGCTGGATGAACCCACAGCCAATCTGGATGCCGGCAATATCGAGCGGGTCGAAGCCGCGATCGGCGAGTACAGAAAGCGCCATCAGCCGTCAGTGCTGTGGGTCAGCCACGACCTGGCGCAACTCCGGCGCAACTGTGACCGTCTCTTTATCATCGACGGTTCGCGGCTCAAACCCGTCCGCCTCCCATCATCCGAAACCGGGGCAGGAAAATGAGCGTCATCCCTTTAAACTATTCCGATTTAACCCTGGCTGCCGGACTGATTGTCCTGCTGGCCCTCATATCCTGGCGGATGCAGTTGGGACTGGCAGGCCAGTTGCTGATCGCGGCGCTGCGAACCACTGTGCAGTTGTTGCTGATCGGAATCGTGCTCAAGGCGCTGTTTTCCTACGTTCATATCGGTTTGATGACCTTGATGGCCGCCGTGATGCTGATCGCCGCCGGACGCGAGGTGATGAGCCGTCAGAAACGAAAATTCGCCGGCAGCTGGGGATTCGGTGTCGGGACCTTGTCCATGTTTATCTCATCGTTCACCATCGCGTTTTTCGCGCTGAATGCCATTGTGGGCGTCGAGCCGTGGTACGCTCCCCAGTACGCCATACCGCTTTTAGGCATGCTTTTGGGCAATACCATGAACGGTATCTCCATAGGCCTGGACAGGCTGACCGCAACCGCCTGGGACCAGCGAACCCAGATCGAAGGCCGCCTGATGCTCGGCCACCATTGGAGCCGCGCCGTCGGTCGCATACGCGCCCAAAGCATTCGCAGCGGTTTGATTCCCATCATCAATTCCATGGCCGCCGCCGGCCTCGTGAGCCTGCCGGGCATGATGACCGGCCAGATCCTCGGGGGAAGCCCGCCCATGGAAGCGGTCAAATACCAGATCCTGATCATGTTTCTGATTGCCGGGGGTACGGGCTTCGGCACCATGGTGGCCGTCTGGCTCGGATCCAGACGCCTTTTTGATGAACGTCAGCGTTTAAGACTTGACCGGTTGCGCTGATCCCGGCGATGGTCAATTTATCGATACGTCCACCGTCGAATCGTTCAATCAACCATTGACTTTCAGGTCGGAAAGGCATTCTATTTTAAGCGGAGGGCGACTGCTTGACAGCCACGGCTTGACGAATTATTATTTTGTCGAAAATTTATTGATTATCAGCTGGTTAGCTACTCATACAGCCTGCTGGCTCACATTGACTGGATAGGAAAATAGACCAATGGCGGCAACGGATTACTATAAAACCCTGGGGATCGATAAAAACGCCAGTGACAGTGATATCAAAAAAGCCTATCGCAAACTGGCCATGAAATATCACCCGGATCACACCAAAGGGGACAAAGCAGCTGAAGAGAAGTTTAAAAAAATCAGCGAAGCCTACGCTGTTCTGAGCGATCCTGAGAAGCGCAAACAGTACGATACATACGGTTCGGCCGACTTCCAGCAGCGATTCAGTCAGGAAGATATATTTCGAAACTTTGACTTCAGCGATATTTTCAGGGAATTCGGCTTTGGCGGAGGGTCGCGCACGGCTGACGGCGGGTTCCGCTTCTCTTTTGGCGGTCAGCAGCGGCAGCAGCGGCCCGTGAAAGGGTCCGATCTGGTATATGAGCTGCCGATCACCCTTCATGATGTCGCCAACGGATCGAAAAAGCAAATTTCCCTCCAGCACCAGGGAAGATCTGAAAAAATCACGGTAACCATCCCCAAAGGAATGAGCAGCGGCAAAAAGCTGCGATTGGCGGGCAAGGGTGAATCCAGCCCGTACGGCGGTCCTGCCGGCGATTTGTTCATCAAGGTCAAGGTTGTTGAAGACCCGGTATTCAAGCTGGATCATCACGATTTATACGTCTACCAGACCATAAAGCTCACCCAGGCCTTGCTTGGTACGCAAGTATCCGTTCCAACACTGGAGGGTAGAGAACTGACTCTCAAGATCCCGCCCGGCACGCGTCACAAAACCAAAATGCGTCTGGCCGGCCATGGTTTGCCCCATATGAAAGGCTCCGGCAAAGGAGATCTATTTGTCGTCATCCTGATCGATTTGCCGAAACAACTCACCGCTGAGCAGAAGAATCTGGTCCGGCAATTGGCCGACGCAGGCTTGTAAGGAATTAAATTTATTGACAAGAGCGCCATCATCATGTAGCTATCCATTATTATGGGAAGCAGTCGGACAGCTGCGCCATGATCTTTAACAGGATGAAAATAAGGCGGGAGGCCGGTATGATGACCGAAGCTTTCGGGAAATTGCTGCCGGGAGATCTTCCTGCTCTGAATAATATGTCTGAATTAATCTTATTGCTCGACAAGGAAGCCATTGCGCAGAAAGTTTCAAGCACCGCCAAGTTGATTTCCACAGATTATCAGGATTCGGACTTGGTGATTGTCGGTGTGCTCCATGGCGCTTTTATCTTTATGGCTGATTTGATCCGGCAGCTCTCCATTGATGCGTTTACTATCGATTTTGTTCGACTCAGCAGTTATGGAGATCGATCAGAAAGTTCCGGTCAGATTCGCCTGCTCCTTGATATTGAATCCGATATCGACGGCAAGGATGTTTTGATAGTCGATGATATATTAGATACGGGACTGACGATGACTTATTTGATCGACCAGCTGCAGTCCCGCCGACCGCGTTCGATCAAGACCTGCGTGATGATCGACAAACTGGAAAGACGTCAAATCAGCATGAAACCGGATTATGTATGTCACACAGTGGCGCAGGGCTTTCTAGTTGGATATGGTCTTGATTACTCCGGACGATATCGCAATTTGCCCGGTCTATATCATTTGAAACTGTAAGACGGCCGAACGGCGCTTTATGATAGTAAACACGATCCCGGACCAATCGGGATGAAAATAATTTTTTCGAAGTAATTATGACAAAATGAAGGTGTGCCATGTATATTACCTGCCAACAGTGTGATACCATCTTTCGTTTGGATGAAAGCCTGGTGAAGCCGACCGGATCCAAAGCGAGATGTTGCCAGTGCCGCAATGTGTTCGTCATTTACCCGCCCGATACCGAGACCTCGCAGCCCGATGCGACAGGCATGGAAGCGGCGGCATCGGCGGTACCCCAGGCAGTATCAGAGGCGACATTGGACCAGGAACTGGAAGGCATCGATCTGGCCGAGTTGGATTCAATTCTTGAGCAGGATAAGGGGCTGGACGAAGGAATGCCGGCCCTGGCAGCGGCAGAGCAAGTCACGGAAAGTGAAGATGCTGCGGCAGTGTTGGATGATACGGATCTTGACCTGGATTTTTCATTGGAACCGGGGGATGAAGATCAGCAACCTGAACCAACCGAGGAAGCAACAACCGATATGGAGATCGACGATCTCGATCTCGACATGGATTTCGAACTGGAAGACGGTCTCGAAGATGACGTTGTCGCTGCCGCCGATGAAATCGAAGTAAAAGCAGACAAGACTCAGGAAGTAAAGGTCGCCTCCACAGATGAAGAATTGGAGAAGGAGCTTGACCAGCTGGATTTGTCCCTGGATGAAGACGAACCTGCGATAGAAGAACAGCCGGTTGCAGATGAGGCGGCGCCTGATGCCCTCGGAGCACTGGATGTCGATCTTGCATTGGAAGAGGAAACGCCCGCGAAGGCAGCTCCGGAGGCAGAAGATCAGGATCTTGAATTGTCTCTTGATGATGAGCAGCCTGCCTTGGAGTTGGCTTCTGACGAATCGGTCGTCGCTGAAACCGGTCCTGAAGAGGCAACGGATGATCTGGACCTGTCGGATCTGGATGCCGTGCTGGGCTTGGATGAGGAATCGGAACAGGCGCCTCTTGACTTGCCGGAATCAGGTGAAGGCGAAGATATTGAACTTTCACTGGCTGATGATACAGCCGTCGATGATCTTCCGGATTTTGAGATAGAAGAAGAGCCCGAGCTCAAGCTTGACGAAGAGCCCGCACTGGATCTGGAAGAAGAGCCCGAGCTCGAGCTTGACGAAGAGCTCGCACTGGATCTGGATGAAGAGCCTGTGCTCGACCTGGATGCCGAACTCGAATCCGGCGCAGACGAAGAGCTCGATCTCGAAATGCCGGCGGACGATCTTGTCGCCGAAGCCGACAGCGGAGATGACCTGGATTTGTCCGATCTGGATGCCATGCTCGGCGATACACCGGAGGTCTCGGAAGGCTCCCAGGAAACCAGTGAAGCGCTTGATCTCGAACTCGAGCTGGAAGAAGATGACGGCGCGGCGGCTGAAGCGGCCGGTGAAGAGTTGGAAGACTTGACATTCGAACTGGATTCAGAGTTCGAAGACGAGCCGGGGCTTGAGGAGCCGAAACAAGCAGCCGTTTCCGACAAGGGTGATGATGAGATCGACCTTTCGGATATCGAACAGATGCTCGAAGGGGACGACACCGCCGCAACGCTCGGACTCGCTGCAGAGCCGACAGAGGTTGCAGATGATTCCGCTGAGAAATGGGCCGGAGACGGCGAGCTGGAGCTGGATGATGCCGACGAACTCGATCTTGCCGATATTGAAGCCGCCATCGATGCTGCCGATAAAGAGGCTGACGAGGGCCTCAGCTTCGAAGAAGAGCTGACTCTCGAAGATCAGGAGGCGGAACCGGCGCTGGAAATGGAGTCGAAACCGGAGCCAGAAATGGAGATTGAGTTGGAGGATCTTGCTCTGGAACTCGAATCCGGTTCCAGTACCGTCGAAGTTGAGCCGGTTCTCGAAGGGGATGAGCCGGATGAATTGGATTTATCGGATCTTGGCGATCTGATGGAAGAACAAGAAGCCTCCACAACGACCGAGACCATTGATGCGGGTGATATCGAGCTGGAGTTCGAGGTGTCGGACGAACCGGTGGAACAGGCTGCCGCGATTTCGCAAACCGTCGGTACTGAAACTGCGGATCTGGAACCCGCTTTCTCCCTTGAAGAGACAGCGGTCGCACAACCTGCTGGAGAGGAATTGGAAGAAGAGATCGCGCCGGTCAAGAAGAAGCGATCCGGCAAAGGCCTCCTGCTTCTGTTGATACTGTTGCTGCTGGGCGGCGCCGGCTATTTGTTTTATGCCGTCAGCTATATGGGAATTGAAATTCCCTATTTGAGCGATTATCTGAATCCCAAGCCCAAGGATCCCGCCGGGGTCATGAACCTTGCGACCTTGGATATCAACAGCAAATTCATCGAGAATGAAAAATCGGGCCGCCTGTTCGTCGTGACCGGAAAAGTACGAAACGGCAAAGACACGGCCCGGAAGCTGATCCGTCTGCAGGGCAAGCTCTTCACAGCGGGCAAAGTGCTGGCCAAAACCGAATTTACCTATGCCGGCGTAAGCCTTAAGGATCAGGAAATATCCCAGCAGACCATCGCCGAGATTAAAAAGAGTATCAACAACCCGAACGGGCCGGCGGCGACCGTCAAAGCGCTGCCGGGTCAGACCATTCCGTTTATGCTCGTGTTTTCCGATCTGCCGGAAGGTCTGGATGAGTTTGCCATCGAAGTGATCAGTTCGATGCAGGCGCAATAAGCCCCGCGGGGCAAGCATGTTTGTGCTTGACTTGTGAGGTGCGAGCTGTTAGGAAACCCGCTTGTCCAACGGCGCGAACCGCACGCCGGGGGGCACCCTGTGGCGATGTAGCTCAGCTGGTTAGAGCATGCGGCTCATATCCGCAGTGTCCGGGGTTCAAGTCCCTGCATCGCCACCATTCCAGCATCCAGCTTAGTCCGACTAAGTCTAAAAGGCCCTGAAAAATCAGGGCCTTTTTCATTTCTTGCGGTATTCAGGTGCGTCCCATATCCGATAAATATCGTTTTATCTTCAACAGCAAAAACGCCATTTTTGCGGTTGCCTGTGGATTATCGGGCGTAGTACCATTAAATGGTTGTTACTTCAGGCCATTCCGCAATGAATAATATCGATTGATCTTTAAATGAAACGTTTAATTTAAAGTACGCCCACCCTTTTTTATGTGCTGCAACTTATTGCATTGGTAACAAATATGAAAAGGTTTATTTTCTTTTTTCTCTTACAATTGATACTTTGGGCATGCTTTTGTGGGTGTGCTGCCGCACCGGCTCCAATATTGGCCTCTTCCGGTGATTCGGACCTGGCTGAACTGCTGGAATCGGTTCGCGCCGACCAGCGGTTGCCCGCCTTGGCCGCAGCGGTCATCATTGATGGTGACATATATGCCGCCGCTGCTGTGGGAACCCGTCAATTCGGCACAGAAAATTGGGTGTCGGTCAACGACAGTTTTTTAATCGCCTCATGTTCAAAAGCCTTCACCGCAACGCTGGCGGCTGTTTTGATCGAGAAAGGCGTTTTATCCTGGGACACGACGCTTAGGGAAGCATATCCGCACCTCGAGATGCGGGAAGAATATGAAAACATGACACTGCTTCAGCTTCTGTCGCACCGGGCCGGCCTGCCGGAATGGATCGATCACCGCCATGGCTTTGGTAAAAAGTGGGGCGTGGACAGCAGATTGCCGACATTAATGCGTTCCAGGTACTTAAAAGAAACGGTCAAACAGGCATTGATCGATGAACCTGATCATTCCGTGTATTACTCAAACAGCGGCTATATCATGGCCGGGGCAATGCTCGAGAAAATTGCCGGGGAATCATATGAAGTATTGTTGATCAAGGAGATTTTCAAACCCCTGGGATTGCATACGGCCGGATTCGGCCCTCCTTTGAAATCGAGTTCCACCTACGAGCCTTCCGGCCACAGGGTATCCGGGCGGTCTCCCACGCCTGTCAGCAGGGATTTTCCCGCCTATATGGCCCCGACTGGCGCCATTCATATATCTGTAGAGGATTGGGCGAAATTTGTCCTTTTCCATTTGAAGCCCGACATAAACGGCAAGGTGATGCTGCGCAGTGATACGCTGAACAAGCTGCACACACCGCCGAATGATGCCGGTTGGAGGGAGGACGCGGAGGAGAACGGATATGGCGTGCCCTCATTGAATTATGCGTTGGGCTGGTATACCCTGGATATAGGCTCCAAAAAAGGTTTGCTATGGCATCCTGGAGGAAATACAGGCTTTATCGCTCAGGTGGTTGCGGATCCCGGTCACAACAATGCCGTCATGGTTGTGACAAATGTTCGTGAGAAACATGAGCGCCTGTTCAAGGCTATGCGCAGAATTAAGGAATATTACTCAGCTGTTGCCGATCTGCCGGTAATTAAGTAGGCTGTTCATCAAATGAACGATGGGACCATGCATTGTGATGCCCGGTTCCAAACAACGATGGCTGTTGATATTTCCGGCGTATCTGCATGTTGCGGCTCACTCGGACGGGATCTGACGCACGCCCGTTTTGATCCTGCGTATCGGGTGGCTTGCCCCGGAAATTATCGGATTGACTGGAGGGGGGCAATTGCCTTATTAATCCTGTATCATCAATCAAGATTGATCGATCCGGATATCGCCGTTCCCGACAAATTGAAAACGAGGAGATTCCAATGAAGAGAACGAATGTAAAACCCGGACAATTTTTGTTTCTTATTCTTATCCTCTTGATCATTCCCTTTTTTCTGAGTTGTTTTGACGATGATGACGAAACGCAAATTACGGTCTGCAATTATGATGACAACGAATATAATGTCGAACTCAGAAGAGACGCCGATGACGTGGTTGTCGATGATTTTCATCTTGACGAGTGGTATGATATTGGTGATCAGTGCGATACATTTGAAGATGTCCACAAAGGGCGATATTATCTGGCTGTTCTGGATGGTGGCAGCGTTGTGGATGAATCAGACGATTTTTATATGGACAAAGGAGATCACAAATCATTTCATATCGACAACGATGGAGATATCAGCGATCGAAGCATATACGATGATGGGGCCATCGTGAGTGTATGCAATTCGGATGATGATGGATATCGCGTGACGTTGAAACGGTCATTGGACAACAGCGTGGTGGCTGACGTTGATATTGAGCGATCGTCCGATGTTTCAGATCAATGCAATGACGTTGAGGATCTTGACGAAGACAGTTATTACGTCGAAATATACAAAGTGGGTGCTGATGCAGGAGCGACCCGCTCTGAGGATTTTTATCTGGAGTCCGGCGAGATCAAATATGTGACCATCAGTCAGTCCGGGGATCTGGTAAGCGACTAGTGATCTCGATGATCCAGGTTGCCGCCGCCATCATGACCGACTCCGGCCGGGTCTTCATCGCCAAGAGAAAGCCGCCCGGCAGAATGCCGGGCATGTGGGAATTTCCCGGGGGAAAAATCGAGAAGGGGGAAACTCCGCAGCAGTGTCTCAAAAGAGAGTTGTACGAGGAATTCGGTATCGATGTGATCGTCGGGCGGCACATCGATACCAGCATATACCCATACGACTTTTACACAGTCGAACTGATGGCCTACCGGACCAGATTCGTCTCCGGTGATATCAAGCTGAATGCACATGCCGATATGGCTTGGGTCGAACCCGAGAATCTTGGCGGGTATGAGTTTGCGCCTGCCGATATTCCATTTGTCGATTTGATACGCAGGGGCGGGCTTGAGCTTTGAGCAATCCAGCGTGCAAATCCGGGCGAGGGATTCCTTCCATCGCCCGACAATCAATAAATTCAAAAAAAAATATAAAGTTGTCAGGTTACTGATCGATAATTGACTTGAGAGATCTATCCACCCTGTCATTCGCATCTCATATCGGTTGATGTCCTGAACCAGCGTATCGCATCTGCTCTGTGCTGTTCGCATACTGAGGATGATCGACACATCAGCAGACGCAACAAATCATCGAGATGATAACGCAGAGGTACGCATAGCCGCTATGAACATGTTAGAGACATCGCAACAGATAGCATATGACAGGTATCATGCCTGCATGAGTCAAATCCCCCGGAGCCTGGTTGTCCGCGAAAAGAAACTGCTTAAAAATTGTATGAAAAGCAACCATGACCCCATCAAAATGCTCTGGAAATTATATGCCTATATGGACGATCTATATGGTTTTATTCAACATTACACTCCCTGCAAAAGGAAGTGCTCGAATTGCTGCTGGATTCCCGTTTCTGTCACGGAACTGGATGTATATTTCATTGAAAGGTCGCTGCAGATAAAACGAAATGAAAGCAAGTTGGCGATATTGCCTGAAATCCCATGTCCTTTTTTAGTCTCCAATTCATGTTCAATCTATCGGTATCGGCCGTTTGTTTGCAGAAAAAATGTAACGTTCGATGCCTCATCCAAGTGGTGTCATGCAAAGGTGGGGGCCGATGCGGCAATGCCGTCGCCGCAGTTTGACAGAATCGAAAGGGCCTATTACCATCTCGTCAACAGAAGCGGCGCCAATAAAATCTACGATATCCGGGCTGTTTTCAGCGGGTGCGACACAAGGTATCTCATCCGTTCCCGCCCACAACATGCAATGATGCATTGCGGCATCTAGTGTTGTGCCCCGGTGTGTGGGGTCAACATTTTATTCAATTCGAATGGCATTTTCCTTTGAGTCATTCCGGCGCCGGCCGGAATCCAGAGGGCTTTCAACTGGACTCAGGCCTGCCAGACTGTTTCATAATTTCGAAAATGCATGTTTTTGCTCATTCATGCCGGATGCCGGATCAGGCTTTGATACGCCTGCCGCGGCATCCCCATCCCCGCCGCTCTAGTTGTCCTGCCAGATATGATAATAGGCGTTGAGCAGGGGTACATATTCGTCCGTGGCCTTCTGGTGTCCCTCGGCCGTGGGGTGGTCGTTGCTGCCCGTATAGTAATACAATTCATTGGGGGCGGCTGCGTCCACCGGCGATGCGGAAACGGTGTGCACGACGTCGTTGCCTTCCACCCGGTGGTGATTGTTGGGATCGGTGAGCACGTTGTAGTAGTCGAAGACATGCACATTGTAGTAGTCGTAGCTGTTCAGCCACCCGTTTTCATAGTCCACCAGCCAGTTGGCCAGTTCGCGGGTGAGCGGGCCGCTGTCGATCACGATCTCGGGCGGCGGCACGATGAGCACGAACATCTTGTCCTGGTGATTTTCAAAATAATTCAACAGATCCAGATAGAGCTGTTTTTCATCATCAATCGAATCGCCGACCTCGCTGTTGGGATAGCATGATTTGAACATGATGATATCGTTTTCTCCCAAGGGATCGGCGATGGTGTTGGTGTAGTCGTAATGGGCATTGTTGGCATACACATAGGGCATCTTTGCGTCGGTGAACCATTGCGGCCAATGGACCGTGTCGGTGTGGTCGCCCAGGTTGTCGCCGGCTTCCGCATCCCACCCGTAGTCACTTTCAGTCACGTAGTAATTGGCGGCGTTGAGCGCGGCGCCCAACCCGCCGGAGCCGTCACTGATCCAGGCCGAGCCCGTACTGTGGTGAATGAAACAGATTTTGAGCGTTTCGGCCGGTGCGCTGCTGTCCACGTCGGTCAGCAGGGTGGAGACATGGCCCGCCGTCGGGTCATTGGGCACATTGTCGGGATCGTCGTTCGTGCTGCTGTCGTCCGAACCATTGCATGCGCTCAACATCAAAAAAGAGAGAATCACCATAACAAGCGAAAGTCGTTTCATGAGCAGCTCCTTTTGCATCGATAATCCGGCTGGATGCCGATCTTTGTCAGCCCAAATGGATGTTCGTGGGAATTATGCATGGAATAAGCAAATTTAATGCCGTCAAACCGAAAAATACCATTCAATAATTTAGTGTAATTCCAGTTGGTTAAGTGGGCGTGTCGCTGGGCTGCGCAGAATGACGTGCCGGGTAGTGCAAAAATGTATACGAACCTGCCGTTGAGGTCACCAAATTTGCACACGAGGATACTGCCGATATCTGAGAAGCAGCCGGCTCCTTCAGATCGTTTTATTTGCTTTGATAGAGACGGTCATGACAACCAGCATGAAAAAGATACCGAACAGCCAGTTCCAGTAGCCGATCAATAACGGTCCCAGTTCGCTTACCTGAAAAAGAGATGCAACGGCAAGACATGCGGCGCCCGCAAATGCAATGAACTGAAGCGGCAGCAGCCTGGCGAACTTCATTTTGAAATGCAGGAGGAAAACCAGAAGCGTGCAAGCATTTGCAAGATTTGCTGCGAAAAGGAGATAGTCATCGATGACCTCGATCGGGTCGAAAAGCAGTCCAAACGCCAGGTAGGCGCTCTCGTAGCCATAATACGGCGTGTCATTCACGAATATTGCCGGCAGAAAAAAAGAAAAGAGATAGATGACGAATCCGAGCAAGTAGAATTTCCGGGCAGCGCTCATTTGCTTCCCACCATTTGGGCAATATGGTTGACCGCGATCCGGCCGGAGCTGAGGGCAAAGCTGCTGGCCGAACCCTCTGCCAGAAGGTCATAGGTCGTGTCGTAAAGACCGCCCATGTCCTGGCCGGTCACGTATAGTCCTTGAATGACCTGCTCATTGACATCCAGGGCCTGCATATGGGAGTTTATTTTGACGCCCCCCAGTGTCAGGAAAAAGGTGCGAAGCCCCTTAAGGGCGAAGTATGGGCCGTTGTCCGTATTAAATTTAATCAGATGCTCCGGCTTGCGGCTGAAATCCGGATCGTTGCCCTGGTCGGCATAGCGATTCACCTTTTCAATGGTTTCATGCAGGGTCCCGGGCCGGATCCCTATTTTATCCGCCAACGCCGCCAGGGTATCGGCTTTGAAGGCAAATCCCGATTCGATACCCTTCTCAATGCCTTTATCCAGGGCCGTCATTTTTTGACCGGGTACCACGATGGCGTTAAACGGGGTCAACGGCCCGTTTGCGATCATATATTTTCGCATGTTGTCGTCAAAGATCGACCACATCAAGCCGCCGTTGGATGTCATGGCGTTGGTCACATCGCTGAAAACCGAACCCAGCGATTCATTGTAAAACCGGTCCCCGTGCCTGTTGATCCATAGAAACGGCTGGCTCAGTGCACAACGCGTCTGTTGCAGATGGTCGGGTCCTCTGAACTGTCGGATGGCCGGTTCGTGGTCAAGATAGGGGCTGTTTCCGGCAATGGCCTGCATGCCGGCGAGGGCGGCATTTGCTTTCAGGGCCAGGTTGATTCCGTCGCCCGTCCTGCCGTCCACGGCCGGTCCGCGGTACATCAGTTTCGCCATGCCCGGCGTGCTGACATCCGGCACATATCGCTTCAGCATCTGCCTGTTGCTGACAAAACCGCCGGTGGCGATGATGACGGCTTTTGCGTGAACGGCCAGGGTTTTGCCTGCATCGTTTTCAGCTATAACGCCGGTCACGCCTCCCTGCTCATCGGTCAACAATTCTTTTGCCGGTGTGTTGATCAGGATCATGCCGCCTTTCGCTTGAATGTGCTCGGACATAATCTTGACAACCCGCGCTCCCGAGCCTTTAAAAAGGTGCCACACCCGGAGGCTTTTTTCAGGCGGAAACATGGTTCGAATTCCCTTTATTTCGACACCGTGGTCCACCAGCCAGTCGATGGTGCCGCCGGAGGCGTTGAGAAGGGTGCGAATGACCGATGCGTTGCAGCGCCAATGGTGAAAGTCCATCGCTTTGGCAAAAACATCGGCGCTGGTCGTTTCGATGCCGTTTTTCTTCTGGAAACGGGTGCCGATGCCCAGGGAACCTTCCGGGAAAAGGCCGGCGCCGCCAAGAAAGTGCATTTTTTCCAGTACAATCGCCTTCAGACCGCTTTCCGCTGCGGTCAGGGCGGCTGAAAGCCCGCTCAGTCCGCCCCCGGCAATGGCGATGTCGGCGTCATGCGTCTCGTCTGCCGCAGGTCTTGCATCTGACGTCATTGTGAACTCCTTGGCCCCGTGTCATTTTGCCTGGTGAACAGTCGCAACGATAGCTTACTCAAAGCGTTCGTGGCAACCCAATTCCGTTTTCCACATGTTTCATCAATATGGATGGATTCCTTGGAAGTAGTTTTGAAACCACGCCTGCTGAAGGGCCGCACACAGAATCCTCCGATCAGAGGATAAATTGACGAAACCCAAACGAATAAGATATATAGCATAGTAGATACCACAATTCATCGCACTTCAGGAATGGCGTAGAATGTTCAATCGGATTTTTACTGCGATTATATTGCCGGTAGTTGCTGTGGGGGTGATCATCTCAATCTGGGCAACCTCGAGCCTGGTCCCACCGCTGTTGGGTTTTATCCAGAGACGGACGGAAGCCAGCCTGCAGCTGGTGACCCACCTGGGACTCGAAAAATGCGAAAACAGTTTCAACTACCTGCTCGATATTCGGCAGCAAGCGAACCTTGGGATGGTTGCATCGCTCAAGCGGGAGACACTAAAGAACATCAGGGCGCTGAGCGAATTGTTTGATAAAATTCAACTGGTGGTGCTGAATGAAGAGGGGCGTATTGTCGGCGAAACGGCAACGCCGGGGCAACCGCCGGTCATCATGATCGATCAAATAGATATCAGTGGTGCGATCGGCAAACAGTCCATCTTCGACCGGCAGGCACGCGTTGCGGCCTACTATTTTCCGATATGGCGCTGGTACATCGTCGGCTATATGTATGAAACCGATTATGCTGCGCCGCTGAGCATGGCCCGCAACATCATCTTCGGAAGCACGTTTGTGGTGCTGTTGGTCATTATCGCCACGGCGGGTCTGGCCTTTTATTTCAGGGTCAATCAGCCCTTGCGGCGGATCCTGCATGCGGCGGAAAAGGTTGCCGGCGGAGAATTCAAGACCGTTGATGTCGTCCGCACGGACGAAATCGGAAAGGTGGCCGCCGGCTTCAACTCCATGGTGGAAAGCCTGGAGAACGACCAGCAGCGAATCAAGGAGATTTTATCGGCCCTGCGTGAATCGGAGGAGCTGTACCGGGTCGTCACCGAGAACAGCCTGTCCCATATCCTGCTGATCCACAGGTCCGAAATCGTCTTTGCCAATCAGCGGGCATTGGAAGATTCGGGCTACTCGGCACGTGAGGTGCTCGGGGAGAAGGCCCTGAACTATATTCACCGTGATGACCGGCGAGCGGTTCGCCGCATGGTTCGCAAGCGATATGTCGGCAGGCTGCATCTCGGTACCATGGAGTGCCGCTATATCACTTCGTCGGGGGATTTGCGCTGGCTGGAGCTGACGGTCGTGCCCACGACTTACCAGGGCCAGTCGGTCCTGCTGGCGCACGGTATCGATGTCACCCGGCGCAAATCGGCGTTTGACGAGCAGCAACGTCTGGAGTCCAAATTGCGCCAGGCGCAGAAGATGGAAGCCATCGGGACCTTGGCCGGTGGTATCGCCCACGATTTCAATAACCTGCTGATGGGTATTCAGGGCAACACATCGCTGATGCTGCTGAGTGTTTCCAAAGAGGATCGCAATCACGAGCGCCTGAGCAACATTCAGCGGTACGTCAAAAATGGCGCGGAGCTGACGCGGCAATTGCTGGGGTATGCCCGGCGCGGCAAATATGAGGCCAAACCGATCCTGCTCAATGATCTCGTGAGAGAATCGGCCGGCATGTTTGCGCGGACGAAGAAGGAGGTCAGCATCCATCTCGATCTGCAATCGGATTTGTGGAATGTCGAGGCCGACCGCGGACAGATCGAGCAGGTATTGTTGAACCTGTATGTCAACGCCTGGCAGGCCATGCCCAACGGAGGCGACCTTTTTCTCATAACGGAGAATCTGACGCTGGACAGCGCCGAGACCGAGGAATTCTCGATCCAGCCGGGAGATTATGTGGGCATCTCTGTCACCGATACCGGCATGGGCATGGATGAAGAGATCGTGCAAAAGATATTCGATCCCTTCTTTACCACCAAGCAACGCGAGCGCGGTACGGGGCTTGGGCTGGCCTCTGCCTATGGCATCATTCGCAATCATGGCGGCGGAATCATATGCAGAAGCCGGCCCAACATGGGAACGACCTTTAATATCTGTCTGCCGCGCTCGAAAAAGCCTGTGGAGGCCGATGACGATGTGGTGCGGCAGATGGAACTCGGTTCTGAAACCATTTTGCTGGTCGATGACGAGCAAATGGTACTGTCTGTGGGCCAGGAGATGCTGCAGTACATGGGCTATCGTGTGATCACGGCCCAGAGCGGACAGGCAGCCGTTGATATTGTCAACGATCAGAAAAAAGAGATCGACCTGGTCATCCTGGATATCATCATGCCGGAAATGGGCGGGGCAGAGACATTCGGCCTCATTCATGAGCGTCGACCCGATCTTCCGGTGATGCTGTGCAGCGGGTACAGCCTGGACGACAAGGCAGCCAGGATACTTGAGCGGGGCTGCGACGGATTCATCCAAAAGCCTTTTGATCTGGAAAAGCTTTCCAGGCGCATTCGAGAGATCTTCAAGCGGCGCTACAATTGACACCTGCAGGGGTGAGATGTCCGGTGTTGTGGCCGGGTTTCCTCTCATTCAATTTTAACATAAATAAAATATCGCCATAATAGTTCGCCCTGCAGCCATCGCGGGAGCGGCCTCCTGAGGTGATGGGCCCGCTGGTGGATGGCTTTCATGTCGAGGTGAAACGTTGCTCCCGTACGAAATAATTTTCCCTGCAGTTGCCGATCCCGAAGACGGGTGCTTGCGCTCGATTTGTCGAAGAAGTATAGTTAGAGCATAGATGTTTAACTATCGTGTTGGGGAAAGACCATGGCCTCTTCCGCTGAGTTTAAACACAGCCTGTTGCTACGGGTTGGTGTGGTTGCCAAAGGCAGCCGCTGTCTTTCCATTCTGCGCATGCTCGATTCCGTGCATCCGCACGGGCTCCACCTTAAACTTATGGGAATGGTCCCGGTCAGCAAGGATGTTGCCTTCAATAAATACGCCGGCGAGATGGGAATTTCGATCTATAGTGACGCGGAAGAATTACTCGATAACGAACCGTTGGACCTCATTCTTGACTTGAGCGGCGATCCCGGGATTCTGGCGCAGCTTCAGAGACACAAACCCGAATCCGTGGGCGTTTTGGACCGTCAGGCCTCGATGCTTTTATTTGATATCGCCCATCAGTATGAACGGGTCAGCGAACGGGAGTCGGAAATCAGTCTGGCTACATCGTTCGCATCGACGCTGCTGGAGGCCTCACCGGACGGTGTGATGGTCATCGACCGCAATTTTCGGATCATCAATTGCAATAAATCCCACCTGATTACACGCGGTAAGGATCGCGAAGCCATTCTGGGCAAATATTGTTTCGAAGTGATCCACGGCTCCTTGAATCCATGTACCGGCCACGAACGGGTGTGCCCGGCACAGGAAACGCTCAAGACAGGTCGACCGGCCAGAGCGGTTCACGAGATGATCACCCCGGAGGGTGAGATCCAGGTTATCCAGGCCATCTCCTATCCGCTGTTCAATGTGCTGGGGGAAATCGTGCAGTTGGTGGAGATCGTCAGGGACATTACCTCCGATGTGAGCGAACGCATCGAACAGCGTGCCCGGGCCATTCGTGATGACCTGGCGCGAGTGGCCCAGGAAGACCGGCTGGCCTCCATCGGCCGGCTGGTGGCGTCGGTGTGCCATGAGATCAACAACCCTATTTCCAGCATCGTCACCTTCAATAAATTGATCCTGTCCTATATTCGCGACGACAAGATGCCGCCCAACGGCATGAATGACTTTACGCAATACCTGGAATTGTCGGTTAAGGAGGCCCTGCGCTGCGGAGAAATCGTGAAGAATCTACTGACCTTTGCGCGCCAGAAAAACATAACGGCCGCCAATGTCGACCTGATCGAGATGGTCAAGACCATTGTCATCTTGACGGCCCATCAATTGAAGATGGCCGATGTCGAGTGCGATGTCCGGCTGCCGGAGCCGCCCTTTACCGCATGGGGCGACTATGCATTGATTCAGCAGTGCCTGATGAATCTGGTTTTCAATGCCATGGAATCGATGCCGGAAGGCGGTACCATGACCTTCTCCGGCGGGCGGGAAGAGAACGGCGACAAGGTCTGGCTCGCATTGACCGACACGGGATTGGGGATCGATGAGCGGCACCTGCCCCGAATCTTTGAACCGTTTTACTCCACCAAGGGTGCCGGCAAGGGTGTCGGGCTGGGGTTGTCTATGGTATACGGCATCATACGCGAACACAACGGAAATATCGAAGTGGATAGCGAGCCGGGCAAGGGCACCGTATTCAAGATAACGCTGCCCACAAAAAAGGTTCCGATAGAAGAGACACAGGGGGATGCTCATGGCGCAAGCAATGCAAGTCCTGGTGGTTGACGATGAAGAGACCATCTGTCAGGCGCTTTCCGCCTGGTTGACCAAGGAAGGGTACCATGTGGATACAGCCGAATCCGGGCCTGAAGCCCTGGCATGTGTGGCGGACAAACTCTACGACCTGTACCTTTTGGATATCAAGATGCCGGGAATGGACGGGCTGGAAGTTCTGGCGAAAGTGAGAGACATCCAGCCCGATGCGACGGTGATCATGATCACCGCCCATGGTTCGATCCAGACCGCAGTTGAAGCCATGAAACGCGGTGCGGTGGAATATCTCTGCAAACCCTTCGACCCTGACGAGCTGTCGCTGCTCGTGGAGCGGGTGGCGGCCAACAAAGCCCTGCGAGAGGAGAATCAGGCCCTGCGCGAGCAGTTGATGGAGCGGCAGGAGACCTTTATGGATGGTTTTGTGGCCCAATCCAGCGCCATGCATGAGATCCTGTCGGTCATTGAAGATGTGGCCACTACCCCTTCGCCCGTATTGATTACCGGTGAGACCGGTGTGGGCAAGGACCTTGTGGCCCGCGCCATCCACATGCGCAGTGAACAATCCTACGGCCCGTTTGTGGCCCTCAATTGCGGCGCCCAATCCGAGACGCTGCTGGAAAGCGAGCTGTTCGGGCATGAACGCGGCGCTTTCACCGGGGCCGTCAAAGCCCGGCGGGGGCGCCTGGAGATGGCCAACAACGGCACACTCTTTCTGGATGAAATCGGCGAAATTTCCCCCAAGATGCAGGTGAGCCTGCTGCGGGTGCTGGAAGAAAAAAAGTTCAGGCGTGTCGGCGGCAATCAACCCATTGAAACCCATTTCAGATTAATCAGCGCCACCCACAGGGATTTGAGGCGGTTGATCAAGGAAGATCAATTCCGTGAAGATTTTTTCTACCGCATCAATGTTTTCAGCATCGACATTCCACCGCTGCGGGAGAGGATAGAGGATATTCCGGTGCTGGCCGATTACTTTATCAGCAGCTATGCTGCCGAAACGGGCAAGCCGGTCGAAGGGATGACACAGAAGGCCCTGGATATTCTGTGTACCTATCCGTGGCCGGGCAATGTGCGCGAGCTGCGCAACGTCATCGAGCGGGTCGTGGTCATCGCCCGCGGCCGGATGATCGGAGCCCAGGAGTTACACTTTTTGCAGGATCGCGAAGATGATTGCAGGCTCGGCACCATGACCCTCAAGGAGATGGAGATCCGGCATATCCAGGCCACGATGGAGGCGTGCGGCGGCAATATCACCCGTGCAGCAAAGCAACTGGGGATCGATCGTGTCACCCTTTCCAGGAAATTGAAGCGCTATGAGCTCAACCGTGTCTGATGCCATCAGTGGATGGGGTCGGATCGTAAACGGTAATCTGAAGTCACTTCCAACAGGTGATGTTTAGGATCTCTAACCATTGGTCGATGCCGATTTAAAAGACAATGAGCGGGCGTTGCTGGATCTGATTCCCCTGGGGCGGGTCGATCCGTTGGTAATGTCCATCGTAGCGGCCAATATCCAGGCTGTTCTGGGGCTGGCGACGGAGGTGGTCATGCCGCAGCCCAAACCCGACTACGCCTACTTGTCTTCGCGGCGGCAATACGATGCCGTAAAGATCCTGAAGACGCTTGCCGCCGATCCCGCTGGAGCACCGCTCAAACTGGGGCTGACGTCATTAGACCTGTGCATTCCCATCCTGACCTACGTCTACGGTGAATCTCAACTGGGCGGCAAAGCCGCCGTCGTATCCATCAGTCGACTGATCCATCCCTATAGCCGCGAACAGACCTACATCCGGATCGCCAAAATATGCGTACATGAAGTGGGGCACGTTTTTGGATTGGAGCATTGCTGGGATCCGGCTTGTCTGATGCGGTTCAGCAAGCAGTTGGAGCAGCTCGATCAGCTGCCCCTGCATTTTTGTTCGGCCTGCGAATATGAGCTGGCGCGTCGGTTGACGCCCTTGTTGAACGGACCCTGACGTTGCATAAAAAAGATAGCAAAAGGTTTAAAGAAAAATGCGGATGCACCGGCTTGTCTGGTGCATCCGCATTTGTCGGTTGTGCGTCCAGCCTCTTTTTGCGGTCCGGGTGTGGCCTAGATCAGGAATTCGTTTACCAGCCGATCCCATCCGATATCGGGGACTGCACCGAAGATATCGCTGATGGCCTCACCACCGGTAGCGGCCAGCTGATATTCGGTTTCTTCGCTCAGCAGCGCGGCCAGCCGGTTGGCTTCATCATCCATCCATGCCAGGCTTTCGGTGCCGAACAGAAGATTCTTCAGACTCTTGCGCAGGTCTGCCGGCTGCAGAACCATCAGCCATCCATCTGCATATGGCGATTGATTGGCAATCCGTGCCTGGGAAGTAATCTTCGAGTTCACGGCCAGCACCTTTCCATCGATGGGGCTGAGAGCATCGGCTTCGTGATCGTCCCGGTACAAGGTTGCCTGGGGGCGATTCTGCTCCAGGTTGTCGCCGAGTCTCGGCAGTTTGATTTCATCCTGCGGGCCCAGCATGCGCATGGCAAAGTCGTCGACGCCCACGCGCACCCTGCCGCCATACTCTACCCGTGCCCATGTGTGGCCGTGATGGTAGTAGTACTCTCTGGCGACATTGAATCCGGACGCCGTGTCGTAAGCCGGCGCATGCAGGCTGGTAATGGCCGTGGTATCTTCCAACATCTGGTCGTAGGGGCACTTGACGCAGTCGTAGCTGTGTCCGCACAGCTTGTAGGTTACTCGGCCGCTGAGCATATGACGGCATTTGCGTTGATTCATCAACATACGCATACGCACGGGTCTGGGATCGGGCCCGGCACCCCTTTGCTGCTCGCGCGCCTGAAAATCGGCCTGGATTTTGCGATCGATGGAGCAACCGAGGCAATCAAACGCATTGACGCACTTCATGGGTTTAACGACACCCGCGCGGCTCCATACGCATTGGTCATTGGCCATGCCGAATACCGATGGACGCCCTGATGTTTTTCTCAGTTTCTCAGCCATGATCGCCTCCTTTTGGTTGTGCTATATGATGTTCAGCAGGTTTGCCTTTTTTGCGCATCGTCCGGCTATAGAAAGAGCACAAACCAGGCCAACTCATCGCTTTCACCTGTATTTTTATAACTATCTGAATATATAATTAATAAATTGAATGTGCGGCAAGAGTGCGGTAAACTGCAACATTGATGATTTTGATGCAAAGCGACTCAGTTTGACTGGATATCGAATAATGTGGAATAATCGTAATGCGTTGAAGGTGTGATGCAAATTGCATCATGCCGTAACAATATGCACCAGTTTAATAGCTATTGACTTCAGCATGCGGCCTTGGCATACTCGCCGCGGCTTAAGCGACTACTTCTCCTGAAAAGATCTCTATTCCTGGCCTTGACAGACATTCAACCCATCATGACTCTGGACGGTTGAAGTTGCGCAGTTGCGCCGGTCAAGATCCCATGCCGATTTACTTAAATGAGCGCCTGCTGGTCTTCGGATCAGCTATACATATAATCAGCAGCCGCCAGCCTTGGAGGCGATGACCCAGTCCTGTTTGTCGAGGAGATGGATGATGCACTTACGAAAATGGTATGTGTTCAGCTGTTTTATCGTTGTCGGAGTGGTTCTCAGCCCACATCTATTTGCGGCGGACCAGGGCCGGACAGCGTCCAACACATACTACGGCCGGATGGAAGTTCTCGTGTCGGACGATCTTGAATCGGGCTCAAGCCGGACCCATTTCGCCGTGCGCATTCAACAGCAGGACGGCACCGTTCGGCTGCACTCCCCGCAATTTGACTCTGATCCTCCGGATGTGAACCTGTTCACAGGGGATCCGGTAGCGATCACGGGGAGGATGTCCGGCAATGTTATTCAGGTGCAATCGGTTGAACGCGTTTCGCCGACGGCGCTCGGTCTGGCGGAAACGTCCCCCGAAGAAGATGATCTGGCGCCACTGACAACCGTATCCCGGCGGGCCGTCATATTTATTCTGGATTTTAATAAAGCTCAGAACCAGTATGACGTCGATGATGTCGCCGGTCTGATGTACACGGATACCAAAAATGTCAACGGATTGTATCGGGCCAGTTCGTTTCAGCAGCTCGAATTCGATCCCGATACCGATAGCGACGGCGAGTACGACGTGTTCGGGCCGTTTGATATTGACGATATCAATGCAACAGATACGTGCAACTACCATGCTTGGGCCGATGCAGCGGATCAGGCCGCCGCAGATGCCAAGATCGATCTGTCGCTGTACCAGCACCGAGTCTATGCCCTGCCCAGCCAAACGGGTTGCAGCTGGTCCGGAATGGGCAGCCTGGGGTGTCTGGGTGGTTGCCAGGCGTGGATACGCAGCGGCGGCGGACCGGTATATGCCCATGAACTCGGCCATAATTTGGATTGGCATCATTCAGCCACCGATCCGGAAAATGACGGCATCCTCAATCAAGAGTACGGCGACCAGTCGGGCATCATGGGCTGGCCCAAGTGGGCCCAGGCCAATGCCCCCCATCGCGATCAGTTAGGATGGTTCGACGCCTATCCGGGGACACTCGTCCTGACCAGTGGTGGAGGCACCTTCGAGATCGACGCCCTCGAGCTGGACCCCGGCATCGATGTGGTGGGGACTCAGGTCGTTAAGATTCCAAAGGACGATACCAAGGAATACTATTACATCTCCTATCGACGGGAGATCTCCGCCTATCCATCCAATTCCGACTATGCCGACGCTGTAAATGTTCATCGCTACCGAGGATCTGGCAGAGAAAAAACCGCCCACATTACCAATTTAGGCAAAGATGACGCATTTACCGATTCCATTAACGGGATAACCGTGACGGCCATCGCCGTAGGCGGCCAGAAGGCCACGGTGGTGGTGTCGATAAACGGCAACGCCGTTCCGACCGCTGATTTTTCATACACGACCAATGGTCTGCAGGTCCAGTTCACCGACGCCAGCAGCGACGGCGACGGCAGCATCGCCGCTCATCAATGGAACTTTGGCGATGGTGCGACATCGAGTCAGGCCAATCCAGTCCACGCCTATGCGGCGGCGGGCACCTATACGGTACAGCTGACGGCATTCGATGACGACGGCGCCTCTGATACCATCAGCAAAAGCGTTGCCGTTGCCGTCCCCAACACGCCGCCGAAGGCAGCCTTTTCCTTCGCAGCCGACCACCTCAGCGTTCAATTCACCGACACCAGCAGCGACAGCGACGGCACGATTGCGGGCCATCAATGGGATTTCGGCAACGGGACCGGTTCCGACCAGGCCGACCCGGACGTCACCTACACGGCCGCCGGTACTTACGCGGTCTCGCTGACGGTGACCGATGATGACGGGGCAACCGATACGGCCACCCAGGACATAACGCTCAGCGCATCGGCCAATGCCGCGCCGCAGGCTGATTTTGAGTATGCGGCCGCCGGTTTGACGGTCGCCTTCACCGAGTTCTGTACGGACGCCGACGGTCTGATCCAGAGCTACCAGTGGGCTTTCGGGGACGGCAACACCTCTTCCGATCAGAACCCGGAGCACGCCTACGAAAGCGCCGGTGATTACACCGTCATTCTGACGGTCAGAGACGATGGCGGTGCCGAGGCCTCTGCCGAAAAGGATATCAGCGTGCAGGCCGATCCCGGGCCGGATGATAAAAAAGGCGGTGGCGGGGGCTCAGGGTGTTTTATCCGTGGATTGCTTGAAAACAATAGAGGAACACAAGAGTGAAAAGGGCTGCAGCTTATTGGATCGTCCTTATCTTGCTTGGCATGGGCTGTACGGCACCGACAACCGGTGATGATGTCGTTCAGGGGCGGCGTTTCGTCGGCGAGTTGATGGTGGTGATCGCGGACAACTTTGAGCAGATGACGTCAGAGGTGCACTATCATCTGTTACCGGATAACGGCGGCCGCATGGTACCGCTGAAATTCAAAGACCGCCGGGAGTTGCCGGAACTCTCTTCGGGCATCCGGGTTGAGGTTGTCGGTTGGCGGCGAGACGGGGCCATCTTTGTCGAATCGATTCGCGTCCTGGAGGCCCCGTAGCGATGTCGTCCGGCCAGGCGTTGGCGACTGAGTTGTTTTTTGATAAAAATTGTTAAATTTGATAGTGTGTATATTCAAATTGTATGGCTTATGTTTAACTCAAGGCGCACAATCGATGAGATCCGGCAAGTATTCAACCATATACGCATTATTTGCGATGTTCATGTACATGTTTTGCGGATTGAGCCTCTTTCTCCTTTTTCAAAACCATTTTTTTGCTCATGCCGCCATCTTTCCAGACACACACGATATTACAGCTCAGGGCGTGATAAGAAATGAGAAAGAAGCATCGAAAGATAAAAAATTCAAATCAGCGGCCATCGGCTTTACTATTTCACAATTTTTTCATCCCGATAATAAAGAAAAAAAAAGTGATCCCCCTGTATCGGTCTTTTTGAAACAAGTTGATAGCCTCCGTTTCAGCATGAGGTCTCCCCCCATTAATCGTTCTTAGAATCACACGGTATCCGCTTATCCCGAAAAGCGATCCAAGTGGTTTTCGTCTTTCGCATCGGCTGATGTGTGGGGCTGATGGACATTGTTTTCAATGCAGCTGCTCCTGCTTTTAATGGAAGGTGTATGATGAAATATAAAACCGTAAAAGACATCATGGTGCCGATCGACGCGTATGCCACCGTCGGGGAGGATGCCACCTTGATAGATGCGGTGATGGCGCTTGAAAAAGCTCAATTGGAATTTGATCAGACGCGTTACCGGCACCGCGCTATCCTGGTATTGGACAGGAACAACCATGTCATCGGAAAAATCAGTCAGCACGATGTCATCAAGGCCCTGGAACCGCACTACCAAAAAAAAGGCTCGCGCAAGCGAGGTGCGCTGAACCGATTCGGTTTGAGCGACTTTTTTGTCAATGCCGCCATGAAAGAGTACAGCTTTTGGGATAAGCCGCTGCAGAATCTTTGTGAAAAGGCTGTCGGGATAAAAGTAAAAGATTTTATGTATATGCCGTCGCAGGGCGAATTCGTCGAGGAAAGTGCCACCATGGATGAGGCCATTCATCGGTTGATATCGGGCGA
The DNA here is from genome assembly GCA_050291625.1 of Desulfobacteraceae bacterium. Taxonomy (GTDB): domain Bacteria; phylum Desulfobacterota; class Desulfobacteria; order Desulfobacterales; family Desulfosarcinaceae; genus JARRKU01. The sequence goes on along the minus strand of JBNKKC010000170.1, from coordinate 111,788 downwards.
ACACCACTCGTTGCTGGTAACCAGAGCCAAAGAGATCGTTGGTGTTTTAAGGCTGGTGGATGTGTTTGACATGGTGTTCGGTGAATTGAAGCGCTGTCGGATTTGAGCATCGTTTTATCTTCCAAACAATTTACTGGCGGTGGGATCAAATTACTCGGAGCTTGTATTTGCATGGATGAAATTAAAAAGTTGAAGATCATAAGCTCACCGATCATTTTCCCCATTATCTTTTTCGTTTTCGTCATCTTATCAGGTTCCATCCTTCTTCATATTTCGGAAAGAATGAGGGTCGATTCACTATCTTGGACGGATTCTATATTTACGGCAACTTCCGCAGCCTGCGTGACGGGATTGGTCGTTGTCGATACCGGTTCATATTTCACGGCCTTTGGGAAAACCGTTATTTTATGTCTGATGCAAATTGGCGGTCTGGGTATTATGACCTTTACCAGTTTATCAATTTACCTTTGGCGACGAAAGACGACGATCACAGATCGAATTGCAGTCGGACAGGTTTTATTGCATGACACCAGATTCAATCTCGGGAAATTTCTTATCGAAATTGTCAGTTGGACCGTCGTCATCGAAGTCGTCGGCGCTGTGCTGCTATACTTGAAAGCACCCGCAGTCTTTTCCCCATTCTCGGCGATCTTTCATTCCGTATCGGCCTTTTGCAATGCCGGTTTTTCTTTATTTGCCGACAATCTGATGGCATGGAAAAGTGTGTGGTGGATTAATCTGACGTTCATCGTTTTAATCTTCATAGGAGGGATCGGATTTTCCGTATTCATTGAATTCAAAAATTATGTCTTGCGTATTCTGATGTTCCGTCCTTTCCGGCACGGCAGAGGTGTCAGCTGGTTTGCGAAGATTGTTTTTCGAACGTCTCTTTTTTTGATCGCATTGGGTTGGGTTGCGATTTATTTATCTGAATTTGTCGGATATAATAGAATGTTGGCGCCGGACGACGCGATATTAACCGCCCTGTTCCAATCCGTGACCAGCCGGACTGCCGGCTTTAATACGCTCGATATCGGACAAATGACAAATGTCACCTTGGTCATTCTTCTTTTTCTGATGTTTATCGGCGGAGCGCCCGGATCATGCGCAGGGGGGATCAAAGTGACCACCTTTCGCGTCCTGGCGGCTGCAATTTGGTCGCAATTAAAGGGCAAGAAACAAACGGCAATAGGCAAATTCGCCGTTGACGAAGCAGCCGTAAGAAAGGCCCTGGTGTTGTTTGTGCTTGCCGTCATCATCATTTCTTTCGCTGTATTTTTACTGGATTTTACAGAGGGCGGAGATATGCCGCATCATCAGGTCAGAGGGCAGTTTTTAGAAATCCTTTTTGAATCCGTTTCGGCATTCTGCACCGTCGGGTTGAGCACCGGACTGACGTCGACGCTCTCTACCGCAGGCAAATGGGTCATCATTTGTTTGATGTTTATCGGCAGACTCGGCCCTTTTGTCCTGATCGGCGCTTTGCAGAGCATTCAGCAGCCTCAATTCTACAAGCTTCCGGAAGAAAATATGATGATTGGCTGATATGGAGAGGAAGATATGGGTATCAAACCGCAAATTTGTGTCATCGGGCTTGGCAAATTCGGGCATCAGTTCGGCGTTTCACTGATAAATTTGAATTATAACGTCATCGGTATCGATTCGAACAGCGAAAATATTCAACGCGCACAGAGAGTTTTTGACCAGGTCTACGAGGCCGATGCTTCCCAAAAGGAAGCTTTGGAGCAGATTGGGTTTTCCGATATTTCACACGCGCTTGTCAGTGTGGGCGATTCGGTTTCCGCCAGCGCAATGACGGTCATGTATTTAAAGGAGCTGAAGGTCCCCAATGTATGGGCAAAAGCAATTAACGAAGATCATGCTAAACTGCTGCGCAAAATCGGCGCCGATGAAGTCATTATTCCGGAGCATATCGCCGCAAGCCAGCTGGCCGATAGAATTGATATGCCGGGGATCATTCAACGGCTGCCCTTTGATTCCGACATGATTATAAGGGAGATCACCATAAAAAAATTGGCCGGCAGCACACTGCGGGATATTGATCTGACGAATAAGTTCAATTGCCAGATTATTGCGATCCGAAAGAACAATGAGCCATTTTTTCGATATATTCCCAAGGCCGACGATACATTGCTTGATGGAGACGTTGTGATCATTATCGGGGAAAGGATATCATTGTCGAAAATCAATCCGTGAATTTGAAATCAAACCGTCATGTCATTGAGATTGACACACAAAAATCAGTTTGCCATACTCGGTGGCGCAAGCGACAGAGTCCCATCGCTAACCGCTGTGATTGTCGGGGGGAATCATCAGGGAAAGGAGAGCTCAGATGTCTGTGATCGGTATGTTCAGCAGTGTGTTCTGCAAAGCCGAACACGTGGCGGATCAAGTCCGTGCCAGTACGGGCTTGAAGGCGCTTTCGGATGAGGACATCGTATCGGCGGCCCACAACCTGAGCGGCATCGCGGCTGATAGAATTCAACGCGCTTTTTCGGCCAAACCATCGCTTTTCAACAAATTTACTCATGAAAAGGAAGCGTCGATTGCCTACATGCGCTTGGCGCTGGCCAACATGATGACCCAGGAAAATCTGATCATTAGCGGGTACGCGGTCCATTTGATCCCGACAGCGATCTCCCATCTGCTGCGCGTCGCTCTCATCGCAGACATGGACTATCGGCTGTCGGTGGCCGCCGAAACCGATGGTTTGGATGAAAAAGAGGCGATCAAGCGTTTGCGAGACCATGATGTAAATTGTGCCGCATGGGTCGATTTTCTATTTCGTAAATCGGTGGATTGCTGGGATCCGAAGCTCTACGATGTGTTCATCCCCATGAATAAAACCACCGTCGAGCAAGCCAGCGCCTTGATCGAAGAAAATATCCTCAAGAATGTCATGCGACCAACCGACGCATCGAGACAAGCGGTCGACGATTTCAGGCTGGCCGCTCAGGTCGAGGTGACCCTGATCGAAGAAGGGCACGATGTGGAGGTGACCGCCCGGAACGGGGCCGTAACGTTGAGCATTCACAAGCGGGTGTTGTTGCCCGGCCGGCTGGAAGATGAACTCAAATCCATCGCGTCCAAAGTCTATGGGGTTGATTCGGTGGCAGTTAAAACCGGCCGTGATAATCAGCCGACAAATATTTACCATAAACATGATTTCAACCTGCCGGATCGGGTCCTTTTGGTGGATGATGAGCGGGAATTGGCGCAAACTTTGTCCGAGCGCCTGCAATTGCGCGACATGGGTTCCGCCGTTGCCTATGATGGAGAGTCGGCACTGAAGCTAGTAAAAGAGGACGATCCGGAAGTCATGATCATCGATCTTAAATTGCCGGGCATCAGCGGCCTTGAGGTCCTGCGGAAGGTCAAGCAGATAAGACCCGGGATTGAAATCATTATCCTGACAGGTCAGGGATCTCCGGCCGATGAAGAACAGTGCCGCCGTTTGGGGGCGTTTGGCTACCTTCAAAAACCTGTAGATATTGAAAAGCTCAGCGAACTGATCAAAGATGCTCATATGAGGATTCACTATCGACGATAAAAGGATAGACTATTCCGATGAATCTGATTCCCAAGACCATTCGCGGGCAGATCATGCTGGCCTTTTCGATCTGCTTTGTTTTTATCGCCGTTTTCATCGCTGTCAGCTTCGGCAACTTCAGGCGCTTGTCGAACTCGATGCAGCTATTCGAACTGGCAGATGAACTGAAGTCCGGCATCCTGGAAATGCGGCTCTATGAAAAGAACTATTTCCTCAATCAGCAGGCATTCAGTTTTGAAGACAACATCGCCTCCGGCAACCGGCTGGTCCTGACGCTTGAAAGGGAACACGCTGCCCTGGTCGAGGCCTTCGGCCGGGACAACTACATGGATTTCGTCCAAGGGATTCGTGATTACGGAACATTAATGGCCCGTTTGCGTCAGAACTCCTGTGATCAGGGAGGTTGCGCCGAACTTCAGAAGCAGATCCAGGGCAATGGCCGGCACCTTCTCAAGCTGGCCGATCAACTGGTTACGGCTGAGCGTCGTGACATCCATCGGCGCATCCAGCAGATGATTCCGTTGCCGATGATAAGCCTGCTTTTACTGGTGGTGCTGTTGGGATTCGTTATTTACATGATCGGCAAAAAAGTTGTTCGTCCGTTGGCCCGTATCACCCGTGAATCGGAAGCGGTGGCCCAGGGGGCGTTTCAACGCATTACTCCCTTTGGCTTCGATGCCCGCAATGAAATCCACCGCCTGGTAGCAGCCATCAACCGCATGGTTAGCGAGCTGGAAAAAGAGCAGGAACAGCTGATTCAGTCCCGCAAGATCGCTTCAATCGGCACGCTGACCGCCGGGATCGCCCACGAAATCAACAACCCGGTCAATAACCTGTCACTGATTCTGGAATCGCTGCTGGAAGATGGGGTGAACATGGATCCGGAAGAGTGTCAGCGCTTGTACCGGGAAGCCATGGATCAGGCCGATCGGACCAGTGACATCGTCAAGAACCTGCTCGAATTTTCCCGGGCGAGCCATCCAAAGCTGGAGGAACTCAACCTCGAGGAGATCGTCGATAAGACGGCGCGATTGGTCAACAATGAAATGAAGCTGAACAACATTGAGTTCCATAAAGAGGTCATCGGCGGATTTTCCATCGCGCGGCTGGACCGCGGCGGGTTGCAGCAGGTTTTACTGAACCTTTTCATGAACAGCATTCAAGCCATGGAAAGCGGAGGCAAACTGACCGTAAAGATCGGACCGGCGGAGATTCCCAACGAAGTGCGCATAGATGTAATGGACAACGGACCCGGCATCTCTTCGGAAAACCTTAACCAGATATTTGATCCCTTTTTCACTACCAAAAAAGAAGGTGTCGGCACCGGACTCGGCCTGTCAGTAAGCTACAATATCATTAAGAAGAACAAGGGCCGGATGGAAGTTCAGAGCAAACCCGGACAGGGTACCTGCTTTTCCATTATTTTACCGTTGTCCGACCGAAACGAGGTCTGAAAGCGAATGGAGCAGTTTAGGATCGCCGTTATCGACGATGAACCCATTGTTGGCCGTGAAGTAAAGCGCGGGCTTTCCAAGGAACCCTATCGAATCGAGACGTTTCTGGACGGTGAGTCGGCCCTGCACCGATTCAAGCAGGCAGGCTTCGACCTGCTGCTTTGCGACCTGCGTCTGCCCGGAATGAGCGGCCTGGATCTGCTTAAAATTGTACGCAAACACAGTCCGACGACCGAGGTTATTCTCATTACCGGGCACAGCTCAGTGGATTCCGCCATTGAAGCCATTCAGGAAGGCGCATTTCACTACGTGACAAAACCCTTCAAACTCGCCGAACTCAAACTCTTGATCCGCCGTGCCCTGGACAAGGTCATGCTGGTGAAAGAAAAAGATGCCCTCAAAGAGGCCTTGTTTTTCCAGAGCCGGCCGGCAACCATGATCGGCAACAGCAGGGTGATGTTGGAGGTCTTCCGATTAATCGATAAAGTGGCGTCTCTTGAATGCAATGTGCTGGTTTGTGGCGAAAGCGGAACCGGCAAAGAGATGGTCGCCAGGGCATTGCATCAGCGTGGCACTAGAAAGGACCGGCCGTTTATCTCTTTCAACTGCGGAGGATTCACCGAAGAGTTGATCACCAACGAGCTCTTTGGCCATGAAAAGGGGGCCTTTACCGGTGCTACAGAAACCAAGGTCGGACTTCTGGAAGCCGCCAACAAGGGAACGATTTTCCTCGACGAGATCAGCGAAATGCCGCTGAGCATGCAGGTCAAGCTGCTGCGCTTTGTTCAAGAGCGATCCTTCCTGCGGGTGGGAGGCATTAAACCAATCGCTGTGGACGTCCGTTTGATCGCGGCAAGCAACCGGGAGCTCAAAGGATTGGTTAGCGCAGGTGACTTCCGGGAGGATCTTTTCTACCGACTCAATGTGGTTAATATCCCGCTGCCGCCCTTAAGGGTAAGATCGGATGACATTCCGCTGCTCGTCCGCCACTTCGTCGAAAAATACGGCAACGCATTCGGCAAGGTCGTCAAAGGCGTCACCGCGGAAGTCCTGGAGATTCTGACCAGCTACCCGTTTCCCGGAAATGTTCGCGAGTTGGAGAACATCATCGAACGAGCCGTCGCATTGAGCGACGAGCCGAAACTGACAATCCGCGACCTGCCTCCGGATTTGAGGGAACTCAGCATCAGCAATCTGGACACGCAGGACTGTCTGACTTTGGAAGAGAAAGAAAAGCAGTATATCAAAGAGATCCTGATCAAGACAAATTTCAACAAAAGCCGTGCTGCCGAAATCTTAGGTCTGCCGCGCACGACCCTGTGGCGAAAAATGAGACGCTTCGGTCTGCAATAATCCGCCGGACCGGCCGCCATGCAATTCCTGTTTGGAACCTCTCCGGCCAAGGTCCGGCGAGACGCTTGCCTGCCAATTTGTTTCAATACGAAACAATCCATCCAACAAACTGTTTTTATTTAAAATTTGTCACTCATCATCGTATCCGTGGGGCCAGGGCGTTTCAATATGGAACATCTCAAAGAGGGGGCAAGGCCGCCTGTTTTTGTAACCTCCAGATAAAATTGAAATATCTAATATTGGCACGGATCTTGTTAACGTCATCCGTGAAACCAACAGCCGACCAACATGAGAAAACAATGATGGTACAACAGAAAATACTGGTCCCGGTTTGGTTGTCGGACACCGATTTAAACAGTGTCTACTATGCCTTGGCACTGGCCGCAAGAATTCGGGCCCAGGTATATATTCTCCGGCACGATGCGGAGGGGCTCTCGGCGAATTCGAAGGCCATATGGTTTGAAAAGGCCCTGCTGGACTTGATCTACAGCGCCCGCCAGGCAGGTCTGACCGTTTCAGATCTCATTACTCACCAGGAACTGACAAAGGACGTCGTCGACCTGATCAAGGACGAAAGCATTGATGTTCTGGTTTTCGGAGCGGGCAATGGGGCCTGCAAGCAGCTTATTTTTCAGATCAAAGACACATTTCCGGGTCAGATCATTCAAGTGAAGGAAAAGGATCACATCAGCTACCTGTAGGAGGAATTCGAGCAAATGGCGATCGTTATGATTTCGAGTATGTATCAGGGGGGGCGGGAGGAGCTGGCTTCGGCCCTGGCCCGCAAGACCGATTGGCCGGTTATCTGCCACGAGGATCTGGTCGACCTGGCACGGGAAGCCGGCATCAAAGTCGGCCGGTTGGAATTGTCAATGATCAAGCGTCCGGCCTTGCATGAAAAACTCGCCCGTGAAAAGGAGCTCTACCTTGCTTTTTTGAGAAACTACCTGTGTGAAAGGGCTCGTCAGGGCAATTTTATCTACCATGGTCGAGCCGGACACTTGTTGCTGCCGGGGATCAGCCATCGACTGCGGGTGGGATTGACGATGCCCAAGGATGTGAGGATTCAACGTACCGCCCAAAAGCTGCAAATGACACCGGAACAGGCCGAGTCCTACCTCAACCAGCTCGATGACGATATCGGGCGTTGGATTCGCAACGTCCATCGTGTGGACCGGCGCGATCCCAGTCAGTTCGATGTATTTTTCAATCTTGAAAACATCGGGCTTTCCAACGCCGCAGGCATTGTGTGTGCCATGGCCGAACTGCCCGATTTTCAACCCACGCCGGCCAGCATGAAGGTGTTGGACGACATGCACCTGACCTCACAGGCCAAATTGCGCCTGGCACTGGATGAGCGCACCCTGCGCGCCAACCTTCAGGTTCAGGCGAACAGCGGGATCATTACGGTCACTTACCCGCCGCACGAGGGATCGCTCGCCAAGGATATCCCCCAGGTCCTGGCCGACCTGACAGGGTATCGAGAGATTCAATGCACCATGGCCGAGACCAACATTTTGTGGGTGCAGGAGCGTTTTGAACCGAAATCCGATAATTTTGATCAGATTCTGCAACTGGCCAAACGATGGGGTGCAGCGGTTGAACTGCTTCGTCTGATCCCTTCCGGGCAGACGAATTTAGATGCACAGGATACCGGCACTGATGCGGACAATGGCTTCAAACATTCGGCATGTCCGCTTCCCTATGACGGCGGCGTGGAGGATGATGAACCGGATGAGGTTGAAGATGACGGCGGCCTGAGAAGCACTGAGGAAGAGCTGATCGATCGGGGACGCTGCGGTGGCCGGCATGCTGTCTGCGGCGGGTCTGAAAAAATTCTTGAAAGGGTTCAGGGCAAAGGGCATTATGCATTGGTGGTTATCGGCGACATGTTCCTTTCAAAAGCACATTCAACCCGCACCCGCAGAACCCGGGAACTGGCCATGAGCATTCGGGAACGCCTCAAGGCTCCGGTCATCACCGCGGATGAGCTCAAGCAGCGGTTTCTTTTCGGCAAACGCCAGGCGGTTACGCTGGTGGGTTTTATGCTCCTTCTGATTGGGATCTACGGAGCGGTATTCACGAACCAGGATGCGGTCATCAATATTTTGAGCGGCTCCCTGCACCAGCATTTCAAGTGGCTGGCTTCGTTGGCCGTCGTTCTCTTTATTCCTTTAGTCGCTTATATCTACGGAACGGTGACGGGACTGGCCTTAAAACTCATCAACATTGATTAACGCGAAGATTTGAATATAATAGCGCAATGTTCAAAAATGGTCGGGGAGGAGTTGTATGCACGAATTGCCAATGCTACAGTTTATCGACATCAATATGGCTACGGCGCTGCAGGTTGTCCTGATTGGATTCATCGGCGGTATTTTGAGTGGTTTCATTGGCAGCGGAGGAGCGTTTTTCATGACTCCGGGCATGATGAATCTGGGGGTGGATGGTGTCATCTCCGTGGCCAGCAACATCACTCACAAGTTCGGCAAAGCCATAGTGGGTTCGCGCAAGCACGCCGCAGCCGGCAATGTGGACAAAAAGCTGGCGGCCTTCATGCTGATCACCGCCATCATCGGAATCCAGATAGCAGTTGCCATCAACAGCTTCCTGTTCAAAGGCGGGGGCGACAGTCACGGGGCCGCCCAAGGCGCCGGTGCCAACCTTTACATCAGCCTGGTATTCGCTGTTATCCTGTCGGCCGTCGCCGTTTCCATGCTTCGGGATGTGTTAAAGACGGGCAAAAATGGAGACACCGACGGCGGGCCGTCCATGAAGATCGCCGAATATCTCAACCGGTTGAATTTGCCGCCGGTTATCCACTTTCCCGTGGCCGACACCAAGGTCAGCCTGTGGATACTGATGGGGGTGGGCGTTGCCACCGGTTACCTGGCGGGCACCATTGGTGTGGGCGGATTTATCGGCGTACCGGCCATGATATATATCTTCGGCGTCCCGACGGCCGTGGCCGCCGGGACCGAGCTTTTCCTGGCGCTCTTCATGGGAGCGTACGGCGCCCTGAGCTATGCCTTTCAAGGCTTCGTGGATCTTCGTCTGACCATGCTTCTCTACGTGGGATCGCTGATCGGCATACATCTTGGCGTGTACGGTGTCAAAGCGGTCAACGAAAGATATATCCGCGTGGTGACAAGCCTGATCATCCTGCTGTGTGTATTCAGCCGGGGTGTTGCTATTCCGGTCTATTTACGGCAATTGAACTTTCTGGAATACCCGGCCCACTGGGACGGTGCCTTTAACATCACCAGCAAGTTTTTCCTCTTTGCCAGCGGTATCAGCGGCGCCCTGGTTATCCTCGTAAAAGTTGTGCACGCCTATAATCAAAGACGAAGAATCCAGAAAACCATGCAGGTGGTCAGGAGTCCGGAAAGTGACCAGGTCGAGTCCGCGCGGATGTTAAGTAATTAGAAGTGATTTTGAAACCACTTCAAGAAATAGACGGTGCAGACGAATCCCTAGGAGAAGAACATGAGCATCCAGTGTAAGATCCTTGTCGTAGACGACGAGCCCATCGTCGGTGAACGCCTCAAGGCCTTCATCGAAAAAGACGGTCACCAGGTGGAGACTTATTCCGATCCGACAGAAGCTCTCCAGCGATTGGAGGCAGAAGACTTTGACATTGTGATCAGCGACATCCGCATGGGGGAGATCGACGGCATACAGGTGATGGAAACGGTTTTTAAAAAGTCCCGAAATGTCCTGGTGATTATGATCACCGGTTACGCCACGCTGGAATTGGCCCGGGAATCGTTGACCAAGGGCGCCTTCGACTTTATAGCCAAGCCCTTCAAGTTGAAGGAAATCCGCAAAACGATTCAAAAGGCCGTCGAGCGCCTGGAGCAGAAGCGTAATTGAGGTGGCATCGGCTCCGCAGCGTATCGAAGGATTCGCCGCATACGTCGAGATGATGGTTTTGGATAATGCCCCCCTAAAAGCAAAGCGCCCGCAAGCAGCGGGCGCTTTGCTTCAAATGTTATTGAATCAATATCTTTAAACCAACTTCCGGGCCATGACACTAGGCGGCTTTTTTAGCTGTCGCCATACCGTTCAGCGGGCTGGGGCCGATCGTCTTGGTCTGCTCGGTGATCTCGGTGGCGATTTCGGCAAACCTGGGTCCCATGGCCGAAGACAAGTTAAACATCTGCACCCGTTCCGGCTCGATGCCCAGTTCTTTCAGGGTGCGTTGAACATATTCGACTTTCTTGCGGGTTTTGAGATTTCCTTCCAGGAAATGGCATTCACCCTCCAGTCAGCCGGCCACATAAACGGCATCGGCGCCGCCTTCCACCGCTTTGAGCAGATGCACGATGTCCACGCGACCACTGCACGGCACCTGAATCACCTTGACATTGGCGGGATAGCTCAGGCGCATGGATCCGGCCAGGTCACCCGCCGCATACGCACAGTATTTGCAGCAGAAAGCAATGACTTGGGGTTCGAACGCTTCGCTCATGATAGCTCCTTTATCGGTTCGTTGAATCGTTGACTGGTATATGGCACAGTTGAATCATTTTCGCCTTGTTTCTTCTCCCTTGAGGGGGGCACCACCTAAGCCCCCTCTATCTGGGAAGATGCATCGCCTACACTCCCTCTCCTTTGAGGGAGAGGGTTAGGGTGAGGGAGCACCATGCTAAAGACCACCCCCTCACCTGACCTCTCCCCCTGAGGGGGAGAGGAATTTATTTTGCTTTAGCCTCCGATCCTGAGAGTGGGAGGAATTTAAAGTTCTGCCGCAGCCACATGGAAAGAGAGGCTGATCGGTTTTACGCTTTTTCAAACAAGGCCTGCGTCTTGGCCACCAGCTGTTCATCGGTAAAATGCCTCAAGGTGATGGCCTTGCCCGGGCACTCCGACGCGCAGGTGCCGCAACCGTGGCATTGGGCCGGGTCGATCACCGCGTGCGAATGTTCGTTCACCTCCGGGATATGGTAGGGGCAGGTGCGCACGCAGGTCAGGCAGGCGGCACAGCGGCCCTCTTCCACGGTGGCAACCACCCCGCCCACCATGAGCGCCTCTTTGGACAAAATAGTCATGGCTCTTGAGGCGGCAGCCTTGGCCTGGGCCACGGCTTCTTCCAGCGGCTTGGGATAGTGCGCCAAGCCGGCCAGGAAGATGCCTTCCGATGCAAAATCCACCGGCCGTAATTTGGCATGGGCCTCCACCAGGAAGCCTTCGGCGTTGACCGGCACCTTGAACAGTTCATACAGCGACTTATTGTCCCGGGCGACGATACCCGCCGCCAGGATCAGTAAATCGGGTTTGATCCTTAGCGGTCGCCGCAGCACATGGTCGATGACCGTCAGAAGCAAGGTGTCGTCCGCATCCATGGCCACGCTGGGCAGATGATCCAGATCGTAGCGGATGAAGATCACACCCAACTCCCTGGCCTTCTGATAGAGTTTCTCCCTGAATCCATAGGCGCGGATATCCCGGTAGATGATATAGACCCGCATCCTGGGATTTTTCTCTTTGAGCGCCAGGGCCCCCTTCAAGCTGTGGGTGCAGCAGATTTTGCTGCAGTAGGGGCGGTCGGCGTTGCGCGATCCGACACACTGGATGAAGACCGCGCTTTTGGCCTTTTTCAGGCGCTCGTCATCTTTGGTCAATGCGGTGTCCATGTCCAGATGGGTCATGACGTTGGGATGCTTGCCGTACAGATATTCCGTGGGTTTATGCTCCTGTCCGCCGGTGGCCAGGATGGTCACCCCGTGGAAGATCCGATCCGGTTTGCCCTCACCGTTGGAGATGGTGGTTTCGAAATTACCGAGCGAGCCGTGGGTGTCCTTGATCTCGCTGTTCAGATGCACGGTGATGTTGGGATGCGATCCCGTACGGGCTACGACTTGTTCCAGGTAGGGCCCCAGCGCCTCGCCCTGCCAGGTGGCGCGCAGATTGCGGACATTGCCGCCCAATTGCCCGGAACATTCCACCAGGTGAACCTGGCAGCCTTGATCGGCGATACCCAATGCCGCCTCCATTCCGGCCGCGCCGCCGCCGACCACAAGGGCAGCCTTGGTGATGGGCACCGAGACGCTGTACAGCGGTTCGACATAGGCGGCTTTGGCCACGGCCATGCGTACGAGATCCTTGGCTTTCTGGGTGGCCTTATCCGGATTGTTCATATGGACCCAGGTGTTCTGGTCACGGATGTTGGCCATCTCGAACAGGTATTTGTTCAAGCCGGCCTCGCGGATGGTCTCCTGAAACAACGGCTCGTGCGTGCGCGGCGAGCAGGACGCTACCACCACGCGGTTGATTTTCTTTTCGACGATCACCTCTTTGATGTGAACCTGGCTGTCCTGTGAACAGGAAAACAGGTTGTCTTCCACATGCACCACGCCGGGCAGGTCGCGGGCATACTCCCGCACCGCCGGTACGTCGGCCACTCCGCCGATATTGATGCCGCAGTTGCAGACAAATACCCCGATGCGCGGCTGCTGGCCCGAGGTGTCCTGCTCGGGCGGCAGCTCTTTTTCCTGGGTCAGCGACCAGCGCGCATCGCCCAGGTTTTCAGTGGCGCAGGCCGCAGCGGCCGAAGCCTCCATGACCGAGTGAGGGATGTCTTTGGGTTCGGCAAAGGCGCCGCACACATAGATGCCCTCCCTGGAAGAGCGCACCGGCGCCAGGCTGCTGGTTTGAGCAAAGCCGTACTCGTTGAGTTCCACATCCAGCCGTTTGGCCAGATCCACCATGCCCGGATCGGCCGTCAGACCCACCGACAGCACAACCAGGTCGAAGACCTCTTCCACCATGCTGCCCGCCTCGCTGGAGTATACAATGCGCAGATTGTTTTCCGCGGCCGGGTATATCGAATGGATGCGCGAGCGCACGAACCTCACCCCGTGGTCGTCTTCGGCCCGCAGATTGTACTTGTCGAAATCCTTGCCGAAGGTGCGCATATCCATGAAGAAGATGGCCGTATCCAGCGATCCGTCGCTATGCTCCTTGGCGATGACCGCTTGCTTGTTGGCGTACATGCAGCATACTGACGAGCAGTAGCCGTTGTCACAGTGGTTGATGTCGCGTGATCCCACGCACTGCAGCCAGGCGATCTTTTTCGGTTCCTTGTGGTCCGAGGGCCTGACCAGGTGGCCGGCGTAGGGGCCCGACGCCGACAGCATGCGTTCGAACTCCAGGCTGGTCACCACGTTGGGGTGGTTGGCGTAGCTGTAAGTCTGGTACTGGGTTGGATCGTACGGGGCAAACCCGGGCGCCAGCACGATGGCGCCGACATTGACCGTCTTCTCCTTCGCCTGGATATCGTGATCGACGGCTCCGGCCAGACAGGCGTCCACGCACCGGTAGCATTCTGAGCACAGCCCGCAGGCCAGACAGCGCGCCCCCTCGGCCTTTGCCAGTTTTTCACCGTATCCCAGCTGGACCTCTTCAAAGTTGTCGATCCGCTTTTTCACCGCCATGTGGCGCATCTTATTTCGCGGTATGTTTGGCCGCCCTTCCAGGGGTACATCGGTGACGGCCTCATCATGCTGGTCCCGGCCCTCGGCCAGGTCGGTACCCCGGATAAAGCGGTCCATGGAGATGGCGGCCTGTTTGCCGGCCTCAATGGCCTCCACAACGGTGGCCGGACCGGTCACGGCATCGCCCCCGGCAAAAATATCGGCATCGTCGGTTTGCAGCGTCACCGGATCTACGTTCATGGTGCCCCAGTCACTGAGCGTACAGGCGCACTCATCGGTCAGGCAGGCCCAGTCGCTCTCCTGCCCGATGGCCGGAATGACTGCATCCACCTCGATAGTGAATTCGGAACCGGCCACCGGTTCGGGACGGCGCCGACCGCTCTTGTCGGGCTCGCCCAGCTCCATCCTGATGCACTCGATGGCCGTGACCTTGCCGTTCTCCTCGATCACGCGCACCGGGTTGGTCAGGGTCATGATCTCGATGCCTTCGTCACGGCATTCGGCGATCTCGTCCTGGCTGGCCGGCATTTCCGCCTCGCTGCGGCGATAGATGATAAAGGATTTGGACGATCCGTTTCGCAAAGCGGTGCGAACCGCGTCCATGGCCACGTTGCCGCCGCCGATGACCGCCACCCGGTCACCCAGGGGGACCTTTTCGCCCAGGTTAATCTTGCGCAGGTAGTCGACGCCCGGAACCACGCCGCTGTAATCTTCGCCTTCGATCCCCAGGACTTTGCACTCCTGTGAGCCGATGCCCATAAAAAAGGCCTTGTAACCCTGCTCCCTGAGCTGGCCGATGGTAACGTCCTTGCCGATGTCGACACCGGTTTTGAATTCTACCCCCAGATCCTTGATGGTCTGGATCTCCGCATCGATAATGTCGCGCGGCAGGCGGTATTCGGGGATACCGATGCGCAGCATACCGCCCAGGATCTCGTGTTTTTCAAACACGGTCACCTCGTAGCCTTCGATAGCCAGAAAGTAGGCGCATGTCAGGCCGGCCGGACCCGAGCCGATGATGGCGACTTTTTCGTTTTTGGATTCCTTTTTCTCCGGCAGGTAGGGTTTTCCCGATTTGCGGTCCACATCGGCCAGATAGCGATGCAGGTACATGATGCCCAGCGGTTCGTCCAGTTGGGCGCGGGTGCAGGCCCCCTCACAAGGATGGTGGCACACCCGGCCGCAGACGCCGGGGAAGGGGTGCTCCTGCTTGAACAGCGCGATGGCTTCTTCATAGCGGCCGTCGTTCATCAGCGCGATCCATCCCTGGACGCTTACATGGGCCGGGCAAGTGACCTTGCACGGTGCCGTACCTTTTTTTTCGATGGCATAGGCCCCCGGCATGGCCTGGGGGTAGAGTTTGTAGGCCGCTTTCTTCTCGCGCAGCCCCATGTCGAACAGGTTGGGGATCTCGATGGGGCAAACCTTGGCGCACTCTCCGCAGGCCGTGCATTTATCGGTGTCGATAAAACGCGGTTTTTCCTGGAGTGTCACCGTAAAATTACCGGGCTCGCCGCTGACTTCCTTCACTTCGGTCAGGGTCATCAGCTCGATGTTCAGATGCCGTCCTGCCTCTACCAATTTGGGAGAGATAATACACATGGAACAGTCATTGGTGGGGAAGGTCTTGTCCAGTTGGGCCATCTTTCCGCCGATGGCCGAATCCTTTTCCACGATATAGACTTTATAGCCGGATTCCGCCAGGTCCAAGGAGGCCTGAATGCCGGCGATACCTCCGCCGACGACCATGACTGCCCCGGTGGTAGATTGTGCCATTGGTCTTCCTCCTCTCTATAGGCCGATGTTTTGGTGTTCCGGAGCCAGGTAGGTCCGTTCGTTCTCCGCCAGGCACCCCATGGCCAGGCACATGAAGGTCCAGATGTGCGCCACATGGTAGTTGCCGCCGAAGTGCTCGCCAATGTCTTCGATCTGGGCATGGCAGTTGTGGCACGGCGCCAGCACGTAATCGGCGCCCGTCGCCATTACCTGGTCGAACTTGATCTTGCCGTAGGCCCGGCGCTGTTCCGGAAATCCGCCCTGCAGGGCGCCTCCGCCGCCCCCGCAGCAATAGTTGTTGGAGCCGCTGGGGACCATATCGATAAAATTGTCTTCACCCACAATGGTTTTGATCACGTAGCGCATGTCATTGGCCATGGCGTCACCCCAGGTTTTGCGCACGATGTTGCAGGGGTCTTGGCAGGTGAATTTAATCTTCAGATCTTTGTTCCAGTCGGAATTGACCTTGAGCTTGCCCTCGCGGATCCACTGGGCGTAAAGAGTGATAATGCTGGTAAACTCAAACTTGTGCTCGATGTTGAATTTTTTCAATCCTTCCAGGATTGCAAAGAATGAGTGCCCTCACTCCGTATTGACGACAAGTTCGCAGCCAAGATTGTTATCGATATGATAGACAAACTCCTCCAGAATATACTTCCATCCCTCCTCGTCAGCCAGGAAAAGGCAGTAATTTTCTCCCGCCCACATCACCGACGGGTAGGTCCAGTCCGCACCAACCAGGTGCAGAATCTTCCAGAGCGGCGCTAATTCGTCGGGTTCGGTGACCGGTTCGCGGGAATTCTGGTTGATGGCCATGTAGGCGCCCTTGCGATCGACGGTAACCTGCATATCTTTGAATTGCGGCTGGGTCTCACGGATTTCTTCCGCCACATCTTCAACCGTCCAGGCAAAGTCCTCTTTCGGTACGCCCATGGCACTGCCTGATCGGATATGCTGGTCACAGGAATTTCGGATACCCTTGGGGCGTTTTTCGCGCGGCCAGCTGG
Organism: Desulfobacteraceae bacterium; assembly: GCA_050291625.1. Classification (GTDB taxonomy): domain Bacteria; phylum Desulfobacterota; class Desulfobacteria; order Desulfobacterales; family Desulfosarcinaceae; genus JARRKU01. Next base: position 95,191 of record JBNKKC010000170.1, on the reverse strand, counting down.
CACGCATGTTGTAAACCAAGGCAGGGATGTTGATCTCCATGGGGCACTGCTTGAAGCAGCGGGCGCACATGGTGCAGACCCATGCCCAGTTGGTCTTCTTGACTTCTTCGTCCATTCCGAGCAAGAGCATGCGCACCAGTTTGCGCGGGTCCATGTCAAGCAGTTCCGAGGCCGGGCAGCCGCCGGTACAGGTCCCGCAAGTCAGGCATAGATCAAATTTGCCTGCGGGAACCTTGTCCAGAATGGCCGACTTAAACTCGCTATCCAGTTCATCGAGTTCAATGGGCACTGTCATTGGATTGTCCTCCTTGTTCTAGGGTAGTGACATTCTCTGAACGCCTATCCTAATCCATACCAAAACAATCGAGTATATAAACACGATAACTCGACCTGCAGCGAAGAAGATCATCCACACAGGTCGAGTCATCCCAATTCCGTTCAGGTCAGGGCGATGTCAATTTGTCTTTATTGAGAAGCTATCTTGTTTTTAATTCTTTTTTGATCGTTATCATATCCAAACAATCTGTCTACCGCAGCCCCGCGGCATCAAGATATGGCTGCAGCTTGTCTTCACCGCCCATGGTGATAATGTGCACGCCCTGGCAAAGCTCCTTGAGGCCCTTGACCAGATCGGCAAACAGTTCGATGCTGGCACGCTTTTTATCGGCCGACTTGTCCAGCTTCTCCACTACCCATTCGGGCACCATGCCCGATTTGAAATGGCGGTTGATAAAGCGGGCCATGGCCGGGTTTCGCAGAAGTAAAACTTCCGCAATGACCGGCACGTCGAACGTATTGACCTGGGTGACAAATTTCCGGAATTGATCGACGTCGAAAATCGGCGTCGTCAAAAAGTAGCCGGTGCCCAGCTCCCGCATGGTTTCCATCTCTTCCATGCCTTTTTTGGGGATATTTCGACCCCACAGCGATTCAACTCCTGATCCGAGTGTAAAATCCACGGGATTGGGCAGTTCGTCGCCTTCCACAGTGCGGCCTTCACGGATATGGTCCAGCACGGAGCCTAATTTTCCGGAATCGACGTGGAAAAACATGGTTTCCTGAAGGCTGTCGCCGGAAATCCGGTAGTCTTCCGTAAACACCAGCAGGTTCTCCACACCCGATTGGTGGGCCTGGGTCAGATCCTTTTGCAGTTGAACGCGGTTCTTGTCCCTCGTGGTGGTCTGGTAGATGGAGTTGAAACGATTCTGCTGGAGCAGCTCACAGGTGTGGATCGTATCACCCACCACACCTTCAAGCTCGACGTCGGACACCGAAACGCCGTCCACCCTCCCGCGAACGCGCTTCAGACACTCCACCAGGTCTTCGGGTTGGGAGTCGAACAAGGGCGCCTGAACTTCCGAAGTGACGATAAATTTCTTGGTCCCCAGCGCTTCCTTAAGCTTCATCTCGTGCCTCCTTTCATGATGACTCGACAATCGAAAAGCGGCTATGTCAGCTGCAGCAATCGAGCGACCTCTTCCTTCAGCTGAGGAAGCGGCAGCGGTTTGGAAAAGCACATGTCCGCGCCGTAGGATTTCATCTCTTCGAACTTTTCTTCATCCAAATAGGCCGATAGAACAATAATCATCGTACTTTTCGTTTCCGGATTGGATTTGATCTTTTTGCAGACCTCGTTTCCTTTGATATCCGGCATCATGATATCCAGGATCATCAGGTCCGGGCGGAAATGGTTGACCTGCAGCCCCGCTTCAAATCCATCGGCCGCAGAGATCACCTCGTAGTCGTGCTCATCTTCTTCCAGAGCCTGTACGATGGTTTCCACGATAATCGGATCGTCATCGACGACCAGGATCCGTTTGCGGTTGTTCGTGGGTTCCTCGTCGGGTACCGGCATGCCCTGACGCTGCATAAAATCCAACAGGTCGGCGCGCTTGATGCGCCGATGGCCGCCGACTGTCTTGTAGGCTTTGATGTGACCGGCCTCGATCCAGTTGATGATGGTTTTGGATGAGACATTGCATAGCTGGCTGGCTTTGTAGACTGTCAATGTATCTTCCATCGGGCTCCCCCCTTTCTGATTATGAAAGCCTGTTGTTCATTCAATAGACCGATTGGAGCGGCGATGTCAAGAAAAAAATAGAAATAAAGGAAATAACTGAATCAAAATGTGACTAAAAAGTTTAGGAATTATAGTTATTATAGTAATTTTAATTAAAATATTAAATTTACGTTCATAGAATATTTTTTATGACAGTACGTGAATCTTGAATTAGGTTTTGCAGGGATCGCCTCAGGGCTCTCGCAGAAGCACCGCCATTGCCGCGCGACCCCTGATACCTCCGCCATAAGATGACGTTGCACCGTCTGCCCTGGTGAACTGTCCGGTAAGATGTCGGCAAACCACTGGCAGACCCACCGTTGTCGGAAGGAAAGCCGCCGCCTCACACCGGTTCAGGCATTCGAACTGGAACTCTTGGTTCCGGTTTTCTGGTTTTAAATTATATATATCAAAAATTTCAATTAGTTATATGTTGGCATGCGGCTTGCTCGAATGATCGGTTGGGCTAAAGCCATTCCAAATGGAATGGGCTCCGGACGGGTTGGATGGTCTTGTTTTTTTTCATTTATAGCCGGGTGGTCGATGTGGTGATGACAGGCATCACCGTCAAGTCGGAGCAGACGATGGACAATGGTCAGTGCGCCGACGCCATGGATTGTGCGGGTGGTGAGCAAAGGGACGCGATAATGGAACCCATTCGATTCATTCCAGCGGAAAACGAGGAGTCGAAGCGTTCGAAAGAGAACCAAGGCATCACAGACTTAGCGGCATGATGTCGTTCAGAAAGTACCGGGAAATTACTAGAATATGGTATGTTTTTAGAGGCTTGAGTTTATGATTGCCGGGCATCGAACCTGAGGCCAAGCGATCGCGAAGCCGGCAGCAAAAAAAATGATTCCATATTGGAAAAAGGCTTGCACTTTGCTTTTTCATAGATTAAATCCGCTCAGTTTTTTCATTTGAATGGCCGCACTGGCGGCATTTTCACCAACTGCCATTCGAAAGGGGGGCCCAATGGATGAAACGAGATACTGCTGCTGCCCATAGGGTTTTACGTTCCCTTGAACCGACCGATTGCTTGAAAACCTGGCCTGAAACCAGCACGACCTCGCTTTCCGGCGCGACCGCCGACCACTTTGTCGATAGAGACGGGGTGTCGTTTGCCGGCGCCCATTTAATCCTGGATTTTTGGGGGGCCAAATACCTCGACGATATCGAACTCATGGAGCGCGTGCTTCGCAAGTGCGTGGTCAAGTGCTGCGCCACACTGCTGCACATTCATCTGCACCGTTTTTCACCCAGCGGGGGCATCTCCGGTGTTGCCGTGCTGGCCGAATCCCACATCAGCGTTCATACCTGGCCGGAGCGGAATTTTGCTGCGTTCGATATTTTTATGTGCGGAGAAGCAAAACCCGAAGAGGCTATCGCTGTTTTAAAGCGAGCGTTTTCACCTGAAATAATGAAAATTACCGAGAACTTAAGAGGTGTCAGCGGTCATGCCGAAATTTTCTGAAACCCTTTACGACGCATATGGACAAGAGTTTCGGATCGATGAACTGCTGCATGAGGTAAAGACCGACCACCAGCATTTGATCATCTTTCACAATGCAGCCTTCGGCCGGGTTATGGTGCTTGACGGCGTTGTTCAGACCACCGAAAAAGATGAGTTTATTTATCACGAGATGCTTGCCCACGTCCCCATTCTGGCCCACGCTATGGTCAGGCGTGTGCTGATCATCGGAGGCGGAGACGGGGGCATGCTGCGCGAAGTCTTGCGCCATAAACAGATATCGCATGTGACGCAGGTGGAGATCGATCAGCAGGTCATCGATATGTGTCGCACCTATTTGCCCAACCACTCCGATGGGGCCTTCGATGATCCGCGCGTCACGATCGTGATCGATGACGGGCTTCATTTTGTTCAGTCCACCCGGGAAACATTCGACGTCATCATTTCGGACAGCACTGACCCCATTGGCCCTGGCAAGGCGCTGTTCAAAGAAGCGTTTTATGCCGGGTGCAAACGGTGCCTGACGCCTGGGGGCGTGCTGGTGACCCAGAACGGTGTGGTGTTTATGCAACTGGAAGAGGTCGAAACCGCGGCACGGCGTTTGAACCGTCTGTTCGACGACTGGCACTTCTATACGGCTGCCGTGCCGACCTATGTCGGTGGGATCATGACGTTTGCCTGGGCCACCGATAACCTGACGCTGCGACATGTGGACATCGGTTCGCTTAAAAGGCGGTATGCGGCCAGTGGGATCAAAACGCGCTATTACACGCCCGAGATCCATCGCTCGGCCTTTGCCTTGCCTAAATATATCCTTGAAACCATAGGGAAATAGCGCCATGAACACCCTTTTCTTTTCTCGATATAAAGATAGTGCCTGCTATCGTGAGCTGGTCCGGGAGCATGGTTCGCCCTTGCTGCTCCTAAATGCCGGCACCGTACGAGAGCAATTCCAGCTCTTAAAGCGTGCCTTGCCGAACGTAGAGGTGTTCTATGCCGTTAAATCGCTGCCGCATCGGGCCATCCTGCGACTGCTGGCCGATATGGGCGCCGGGTTTGATATAGCCTCCTCAGGGGAGATCGAGTTGATCCGTGAGCTAAAAATTTCCGCGCGACGTACGATCCATTCCCACCCAATCAAGCGCGACAGCGATATTCGAGATGCACTGCGCTATGGATGCACCACCTTCGTGGTAGATAATGTGGATGAATTGCTTAAATTTCTGCCTTACAAACATCGTGTCGGTCTTCTTGTCCGCATCAGCTTTCGCAGCAAATCCGCAGTAGTGGATCTGTCCAAGAAATTCGGCTGCGCCTTGGAAGAGGTCGACGATTTGCTGATGCTGGCGGCAAGGCTGGACATCCATGTTAAGGGACTGTGTTTTCATGTCGGGTCCCAGTGCTCGGATGCCCGGCGGCAGGTGGACGCCATTCACGCCTGCAATGCCGTTATTCGTCGCCACCACGATACCGGTGCCGCACCTATCAGCACCCTGGACATCGGCGGCGGATATCCGATCGCATACGACGGTGGTCATGTCGATATCGATGCCTATTGCGCAGCCATTCGAGGCGCAATCATGGAACTTCCACCTTATGTCAACGTCATTACGGAACCCGGCCGATTCATTTCAGGTCCGTCCATGACATGCATCACATCGGTGATCGGAAAGGCATTACGAAACGGCTTGCGCTGGTACTACATGGATGACGGGGTATACGGCTCGTTCAGTGGACAGATCTACGACCACGTGCGGTACCCCCTCGAGATCTTTTCGGACGACGCGCACCGGTTTCCCAGTGTGCTGGCCGGTCCCACTTGCGACAGCATCGATCTGATCGCCGAAGATGTTCATTTGCCGGAATTGCAGCTGGGTGATCTTATTGCGGGTCGCATGATGGGGGCTTATACTGTTGCCTCGGCCACAGACTTCAACCTGCTGAAAAAAGCGGAGGTCGTCGTTGTCGAAGATATGACAGAGGCGATAGGGCGGAATGCTGAAATGCAATTTCCTTTTTTTGAAAGAAATCAGAACTAACAGTTCTTTATTGACAAATGTTTCGGGTGGCACCATCTTTCGCGCCCATGCCGTATCGGCAAAATCAAATCCTTCTACGATTTAGGAGATGCCAATGACCAAAACAGAAATCATCGAACAAATGGCCAAGGATGTAGGAATCACAAAAACAGCCGCAGCTGCTGCCTTACAGTCTCTGATCGACAGTGTCGGCAGCGCCCTCAAGAAAAAAGACGGCAAGGTAACCCTGACCGGTTTCGGCACGTTTGCCAAAAGCCGCCGAAAAGCGCGCAACGGAAGAAATCCTCAGACCGGCGAGGCCATCAAAATCAAGGCGCACAATGTGGTGACCTTCAAGGCGGGCAAGAAACTGAAAGCGGCGGTTTAAGGTCGTGTCAGACGCATGATCGTTGCCGAAAATAGAGCGCCCGCCGTGTGTGACCGGCGGGCGCTGAAAAAGAGTTCTGGAGAGGGGGCCGGCACGGGTGCCCGGCCGGCCGCCATGCTCGGATTGCCTTTGATCCGATAATGTCCGCAAACTTGATCGCCTTGGGCGGCGCCGCCAAAAAAACCGCCAGCGCCATTTGAAACGCAATCGGGCTGAAACCGATAAACAGGCCAATAGCCATTCCGCCGGCAACCTGGCGCGGTGTTGAGGCTCGCGCGGGGCGTCGTATCGGCGTCAGGCGGCATGGTCCTGCGGGTCCGTGCGATCGGCGGGAATCATTTGGATCTTCAAGGGCGCCGGGCTGTCCAGGTGCACGTCACGCTGTGGAAAGGCAATAACGATGTCGGCTTGCCGAAACAGTTCATCCACCAGAACCCTCAAACTGCTTTCGATCAAGCGGCGTTCGATGATGCGCTGCACGCTGATCCAGAAATGCACCTCGAACATCAGGGCATTGTCGCCGAAATCGGTGAACAGCACAAACGGTTCCGGCGATTCCCGGACGGCTTTGATTTGGCGGCAGGCCTGCAACAGCAGCGTCTGTACCTGATCCACCGGTGATCCATAGATAACTCCCACCGTGACATGGGCCCGGATGATGCGGTCCGACAGCGTCCAGTTGGTGATGTTTTTTTCCAGAAAACTGCTGTTGGGGACCAGGATGTGGATGTTTTCGCCGGTGCGGATCTGGGTGCAGCGGGCGCCGATTTCTTCCACCTGTCCCAACACGCCCTCGACTTCGATCAGATCGCCGATGCTGATGGGCTGCTCCCCCATGATGATGAAACCGCTGATAAAGTTGTTGATCAGGTTTTGGGCGCCGAACCCGATCCCGATGGCGATGGCACCACCCAGAAACGCAAAGGCCGCCAACGGAATGTTGATCATGCGCAGTGCGAACAGAACGACCATCAGGTAGGCGGCATAGTGCAACAATTTGTCGAGCGTCGCAGCCGTCGTGGTTTTGATTTGCAGGCGGTAGAGCAGACGCCTGGTCAGACGTCCCACGAGCATCCTTGCCGCCGTAATGCCGGCAATCAGGATGATCAGCGCCACCACGATTTTTTTGACCGTCAGCGGCCGGTTGTCGATGACCCACACCTCGTAGTTCCAAATCCCGCGCACCTTGGCCCAGAGCTTTTCGGTATTGTAGCGAATGGGCCTTCGCTCCAATCTGGCATCGATTTGGTCCCGAAGCCGTTGCTCGAGGCGCAGGTTCATGGTCAGCATTCCAATATAGTCGGATCGCTCTGCCGCCATTGCTTTTAGTGCTTTGACCGGATTCGAATCCTTGTCCGGGCCGGCGGTCGGCGGCGAAGGTGCGTGATCCTCATCGGCAGCGCTGATCTGCTGCCACATCGTGTTGTGTCGCTGCTGCTCCACCGCCAGGATGCGGCCGAGTTGATCGATGTGCCCGTCCGCCTGCTTGCGCAGCTGCAGCAGCCGGTCGCGGGGCACTTCAGCGTTGAGCAGATCGTGGCGATGCTTCCAGGCTTGTGCCTGCTGGTCCGTCAGACGCACCATATCAGCTGTCTGGTCGATGCCGGCCTGATAGGTTTTGCGCCATGCATCGAGGCCTTTGAGCCGGGCACGCACCTGGGCCTCCTCGACGGCGTAGACCTCGGATTGCGCCGATGCCCGGGCGTTGAGCCATTTCTGGTCTACGATCTTCTTTTTTTCCCGCATATCGCTCAGCCACTGTTGAAGCTCTTTCTTCTTCGTCTCAAGCTGATCCACATGCCGCGCCAGATCCTGGGGACGAAAGACGATCCGGCCTTGCAGCCACCCAAGCTGAGCCTCGATCAGGGCCATCCGTTCGGTCAGTACCTGACGTTCCAGATGCAGCACGTTTTGCCGGTGTTGCTGCAGACGAAGAACAGCGTCCGACAGCTTGACTTCCAGTTCGACGCTTTCCCGTTGCCAGGCGTCTGCAGTCATCTGTCCCTTAGCCGTGTTGTCGGTAAAACTGCGCAACTGCTGCCGGGCTGTATCCAGGCGGGATTGAAAATCCTCGAGGTTTCGTCGTGCGGCGGCCAGTGCCGAATCGGATATGCCGAGCGCCTGCTGGACGGCCTCCTTCTCATCTAAAATGTCATCGTACAGATCCAGGCTATACGGCGGCTGTTGCAGAAGCCCGCGCTGTTTGAAGGCGTTCAATTCTTCGCGCACGGCCTCCGCTTCTTTGGAAACGTCGGCAGCCTGTTGGATCTCCGCCGCGATGTCTTCATAGGTTGCTTTCAACGCCACCCATTGCTGGATCCGTCCGCGCATGGTTTCCATGTCGATACCAAGTCGGCTGGCGTTGTCCGGTGTTTGGCTGCGCAGGGCGGCTTTGAGCTCTGTGTCGGCCTTGGCCGCCATTTGCTGCGCTGTTTCAGCACTCCAGACCGCTTCCGCCGCAGGTTTTGCAACCGACGGCAGCGACGGTGTCTGTGCGCTGCAACGGTCGACTGCCCCCGGCGGCAAACCGAGTGCCATGACAAGTAAGGCCAGAAGTGTCATGGCGGTTTTTAAGACCTTGTAGCGCTTTTCCATTGGATTCCTTTCGATGGATTTGTCTTGTCCTGTCGATGAGTGTATGCATCGTGTTTCTAAGCAAAGGCGGTGCCAGTTTTTTTGTCACAGGCCTGATGAGGGAAGCCCAACCTCATGGACCGTCGGAATTAATCAAGATAACGGGGGGCTTCGCTTCAAATGCGCACCGCAGCGCTTGTCTTGGGCCATCCGGTTCGGAACCCGCCGGTGCCAGGCCGGCGGTGATCTCTTGCTGGAGTAGAACCGCCATGTCCGGTTCCGGCGAGTCGAGCAGTGTACGAGTCAAACAGGCATTTGAGCAAGCCATGCCCACTGGTAAAGGTGAGATCATGGCTTGTCCGACACACGGGCTGAAGAAGCTATGAAGGAGCAAAATCCGAATATTGTAAATGAGGGCAATGCGTATTGGCATTCGTTGCCGTATCCGCGATGGAGATGAATTCCGGCTGCCGGGGCTGCCTGCAGCCTAAATTGACACACGCTTTGAAATCGTACTATATGTTTCACGACCTCTGAACCGGGCCGGGGAACACTCTTTCCTCCGGCGTTGCATTGACCACTACAGGAACAGCAATTCGATTTAAGGATAAATGTCTCGTGACCCGATTTTTCAGAAAAAGCATGAAAACGGCTGGCAGCGCACCGGGAACGTTGGTGCATATCGGTGAAAGGAAAACCGATCGGACGTATATCACCGTGATGGATTACACCGGTGATGAGCTGCGCGAGCAACAGGTCGACGCTATCGAGCAGGTGTTCCCGTTAAAGGATTCATCCACTGCGACCTGGATTAATATCGATGGCATTCATGATCTGCAGTTGATCGAAAGCATCGGCGCGCACTTCGGCGTTCATGCCCTGACCCTGGAAGATATCGTCAATACCGGGCACCGCCCCAAGGTGGAGTCGTTTGACGACTATCTGTTTATGGTCATTAAAATGCTGCGTTTCAACGACACCGGCGACGAGATCCTTTCGGAACAGGTCAGCCTTGTTTTAGGTCCTCATTGGCTGATCTCCTTTCAGGAGGCTCCGGGAGACATCTTCGAACCGGTGCGCGAGAGGATCCGCAAGGGCAGGGGACGTATCCGCAAAACGGGCTGCGACTATCTGGCGTATGCCCTCATGGACGCCGTTGTCGACAACTATTTCGTCATATTGGAAAAGATCGGGACGCAAATCGAGACGCTTGAAGACAGCATCGCCGAAAATCCGGAGATGGATGTTCTGCACGCCATCCACGCACTCAAACGAGAAGTGATCTACCTGCGCAAGCAGGTGTGGCCTTTGCGTGAATTCGTCAACCGCCTGATCAAGGAGGAGACGGAACTGGTTCAGGAGGGCACCTATCTGTTCCTCGGCGATGTTTATGACCACGTCGTTCAGGTGATCGACACCATTGAAAGCTACCGCGATCTGTTGGGCGGCCTGCTGGACCTTTACCTGTCCATGGTCAGCAATCGCATGAACGAGGTGATGAAAGTGCTGACTATCATCGCCACGATTTTTATTCCCATCACCTTTGTGGCGGGTATTTACGGCATGAACTTTAAAAACATGCCGGAGCTGGAGTGGCCGTGGGGATACGGACTGGTCTGGGCGCTGATTGTGGGCATCGCCATGGTCATGCTCGTCTATTTCAAGAAAAAGAGATGGTTATAGCGGTAATCAGCGCCGCCCCAATGGAGACGCATTGATGGAACCCACGGGGTCTTTGTTTTTGGTTAAAGAGATGTTCGGCATCCGTGCCTTTGCGGACATCTGCCTGGTGGCTGCGGTGCTGTACTTTCTCTACCGCACCCTGTTGCGCTTGGGCACCTGGAAGATCGTTACCGGGATCGTTCTGGCCGTAGCCCTGTTTTCGGTGGCCAGCATGCTCGATCTGCGGGGCATCGAATGGATATACAGCAACCTGAGCCCGGTGGCCGTGATCGGTCTGATCGTCATCTTCCAACCCGAGCTTCGCAAAGTCTTCGAGCGCGCCGCTTCCATGCGGCGCATCGACACGGCCAGCGCCGGAGACGAGCTGACCCAGATCATTTCAGGCGCATTGATGAAATTGGCCGAGCTGCGCCGGGGCGCCATTGTCATTCTGCCGGGCAAGGAACCGATCCGCGAATGGCTCTCCGGAGGTTATCCGTTGGATTCGTCGCCGAGTTTTCCATTGATAATGAGCATTTTCGATCCCCATTCCCCGGGGCATGACGGGGCTTTGCTAATAATGAACGGGCGCTTCTCCCGCTTCGGCCTGCGCCTGCCCATATCGCAGGCCTCCGACAAACTGCCCGAAGAGATGGGGACGCGGCACCATGCCGCCATGGGGCTTGCGGAAAAATCCGATGCGTTGGTGCTCGTCGTCTCCGAAGAGCGCGGCGCCATCTCCCTGTTCCTGAACGGACGCTATCAGCGCGTGGATCATCGCGAACAGATGGTGGCCGCGATTGTCGATCATTGGAAACAGACGGCCTCGTCTCCCATCGCCATTCCCTCGGGTCGGATTCGGCTGCCCGGGTTTGCTCAAATCGGGGCCAGTTTTGCGTTGGCCGCGGTCTTTTGGATCGGATTGACCATCACCCAGGGAGAAATCCTGGAGAGGGTGGTCACCGTCCCCATCGAGTATACGGCCACATCGCAGGGGCTTGCGCTCATCAGCGATAAACAGATGCAGGTGCGGGTGCATCTGGCCGGCACCAAATCGATGCTCAAATCCATGTCGACCGACAAGGTGGCGGCGAAGCTGGACCTGACTCAGGCCGGAGCCGGTAAGCAGATCTTTTTGATCACCCCGGACAACATCCAGCGTCCCAAGGGTGTTCAGGTGGTGGATATCGTCCCGGCAAGCGTCGAGCTCACCATAGCGGCTATCCTGGAAAAAGAGGTGAAGATCAATGCCCAGCTGATCGGGTCGCTTCCCGGCAAGCGGTCGCTCAAGTCGGTTCAGGTCTACCCGGATCGCATCAAAGTGCTGGTGCCGTCAGACGGCAAGAATTCGGAGATACCCGCAGTGATGACGACGCCCATCTATCTGGAAAGCGTAACCGGAGATGCCGTGGTCTTTGCCAAGATCATCGCTCCGCCGCCGTTACAGCCGGTGGATAAGCGCTGGCCGGATGTTGAAGTGCGTCTCCGGCTCAATGACACTCCCGCAAAAAGCTCTGAATAAACGCTTCATCGTCTCTTTTCTGAAGTAAAAAAGCAAACAGGATCATCGAAACCATTTGAGACGGTCCATTTGTCTTTTAAAGAAGATCTGGATGCCGTTTTCTTCCGCTTCCGGCAAGGATGGAACTGTGTGAAGGTGTCTCGCTTTGGCGTATCGTTCGATGAAGTCCCATTGTTCCCGCGTCTGGGGCATGGCGGGGGTCGCCTTGATTTTGGCCATGGCGGACTTCAGCGTGTCGCCCGTGTGAATCAGATAGGCCAGGGCAAAGGTCCCGGTCCGGCCCAGACCATAGCGGCAATGGATCAATCCCTTGCGTCCGGCCTTCAGGTGGTTGTCGAACCATTGGATGGCCCGGTCGAGGTCCTGGGCTGCGGGGGCTTGCATATCGTGGACCGGAAGCCGGCAAACATCGAACCCGGCGCTTTGCTCAATCTCCGCGAGGTCGTAGCATTCGGCACACAAGTTGACGATGATTGAGATGCCGTTCTCACGAATGGTGTTCAAGTCATCGTTGCATGTCGGGGCATAGCCCGTAGCGATCGCCGGGGTGATCCACTTGATGGGATATTCAACTGCGTCAGGCATTCTGGCACTCCGTTGCCGCACTTCATCCGGCATTTTCGAAGGTTTTATCGTTCGTTATGACGCATCGGTAATTTCTTCCCTGAACTCTTCCATTACCGGCTCAATGCCCTTGAGGCGGTCCAGGAGGGCGATGTGGACAATGGCATCGCCACGATGCACCAGCGGCAAATTCAGTCGGCCGATCACGACTCCCGAGACCGGCGAGCGGATATCGATCGCCTGTTCGCCGAACGGATCGGCGATCAGTCCGATACGGCTGTTTTTGGTCACGCGACGCCCCAGCGGCGTCTCCATATGCAGCATGCCGCTGGCCGGTGCGCGAACCCAGGTCGTTGAGTCGGCGATCAGCGGTTCGATCCGGGATATGTTGCGGCGATTGGGTTTGAGCATTCCAATGGCGGCCATTACGGAAACGATTCCCCGGACGCCGGCCCGGATCGACTCTTCGTCAAAGCGCAGGGCCTCGCCGCCCTCATACAGCAGCATGCGTGCGCCTTCCGCGGCGGATGACTGCCGCAGCGAGCCGTCGCGTGACGCAGCGTTGATGATCACCGGCACCTGGAATGCTTTTGCCAATCGCAGCACTTCGGGGTCTTCGATGTCGGCACGAATCTGCGGCAGATTGGCGCGGTGATTGGAGCCGGCGTGCAGGTCGATGCCATAGTGGCTGCCCCGGACGATTTCTTCCATGAATTTATGGGCCAGCTGAGAGGTCAGGGAGCCTTTGTCAGAACCGGGGAAGAACCGGTTCAGATCCCGGCGGTCGGGCGAGTATCGCGATTGCTGCAGGAATGCGTAGACATTGACCACCGGAACGGCGATCAAGGTGCCGTGCAGGCGCTGCACCTTTTTAAGGTTCATCAGCCGACGGATGATTTCGGTGCCGATGATTTCATCACCGTGGATGGCGCCGCAGACAAACAGCCTCGGCCCCTCCTGTCGTCCATGGATCACATGCACGGGCATGTCCATGTGGGTGTGCGTATACAAACGTGCCACCGGGATGTCGACCTTCATCCGATTGCCGGGTTTGATTGTCTTTCCGTTGACCGTCAGCGCTTTTTGCATATCAACCTCTGCCTCGGGTGCGGGTTTTTCCGGGGCTGGCGTTTTTTTCGATATATTCGATCACTTGTCCGGCCACATCTTTGCCGGTGGACCGTTCGATGCCTTCCAATCCGGGCGAGGAGTTGACTTCCATGACCACCGGGCCATGGTTGGAGCGCAGCATGTCCACGCCGGATACCCGCAGCCCCATGATTTTGGCTGCGCGTACGGCGGTCGATCGCTCTTCCGGCGTAATGCGCACCTTGGAGGCCCGACCGCCGCGGTGAAGATTGGACCGAAATTCACCTTCCGGTCCCTGGCGCTGCATGGAGGCGACCACTTTGGAGCCGATCACCAGACAGCGGATGTCACTGCCTCTGGATTCCTTGATATACTCCTGCACCAGAATGTTGGCCTTCATGCTGCGAAAGGCCTGGATCACGCTTTGGGCCGCCTTGTCGGTTTCGGCCAGCACGACGCCGACGCCCTGCGTGCCTTCGGTCATCTTGATGACCAGTGGGGAGCCGCCCACCATGGCGATCAGGTCGTCGGTGAATTTGGTGGCATGGGCAAAACCGGTCACCGGAAGGCCGATGCCCTTTCGCGCCAGCAACTGCAGGCTGCGCAGCTTGTCCCGCGAGCGGCTGATGGCCACCGATTCGTTCAGGCAAAAGACGCCCGTCATTTCGAACTGGCGCACGACCGCCGTACCGTAGAAGGTAATGGAGGCGCCGATGCGGGGTATGATGGCGTCAAATCCTTCGAGTCTTTCTCCTTTATAGTGAATGGCCGGGTGATGGGAGGTGATGTTCATGTAGCAGCGCAAGGGATTGATGACGGACACGCTGTGCCCCCGTTCCTGCGCGGCTTCCACCAGACGCCGCGTGGAGTAAAGCTCCGCTTTCCGTGACAGGATGCCGATTTTCATGATTTGGCTCTCTTCGCTTTTTTTATTCCGTAGGATCTGGCCAGTGCGCGACCGCATAAGTAGGATCGATCGGGTTCTATGACAAATCGCTGCTCCAGCGCCGTTCGACCCAGCAGCATACGAAACATCATGCTGTCTCGGCTGGTCAGTGTTATGTTGATGGGCCACCGCATGCGGTGCAGCATGACCGTCGTTTCAATCATGTAGCGGGTTTCAACCTGTCCGGTGGAGCTTTTGACCCGCCGCCGCCCGATCAGGGGGGCTTCGCAGAACAATTCGATGTCCCGCCTCCGCTGCAATGGATGGATGCCAAACCGCACCATGGGCTGTCCGCCGGCTGAAAACTCCTCCAACCGGAAGGTGTGCAAGGCCGAGGTGCGGGCGCCGGTATCGACCTTGGCCTTGATTGCGGGGATTCCCAGGTCCGGCAGGCTCAACCACTCTTTCCACCCGATGATCGTGCGGTCGTTCCAATAGCGTCTCTGTTCGGTCTTTACCATTTCGTCTTTCCCCTATGCTAATTGCCTACCCATAACGCAAATGCGCGACAATGGCGAAGTATTTTTTATTCAAACCATATAACTATTTGAAAAGTGGATTAAACTTAGCGGAACAAAAGGAATTGTTAATGGCCCGGCACAGGATATAGGATAGGCGCGCTTTGAAAATGCGACATGCGATGTCCGAAGGTGTCGCCGCGGCGTTTGTCAATCCGGGAACGGGCCGCTAACGTGAAAACGCCCGGCTTTTAATTCGCCGGGCGTTTTCAATCTTCATCGCCTGTTCGGCGCTGTCAAGCGCTACATCAAGTCATCCATATCTTCGGTTTGTTTTTCAGAGGCCTTTTTAGCCGGCTTTTCGCTGATCATGGCTTCGGTGGTCAGCATTAAACCGGACACCGATGCCGCATTCTGCAGCGCAAAGCGCACCACCTTGGTCGGATCGATGACGCCGGCGGCCAGCAGATTTTCGTATGTGTCGGTGGCCGCATTGAATCCGAAGTCGTTTTTGCCTTCCAGCACCTTGTTCAGCACCACGGAGCCTTCCAGGCCGGCATTGATGGCGATTTGACGCAGCGGCTCTTTGAGCGCGCGCTTCAGCAGGTTTACACCGGTCTTCTCTTCACCTTTGGCATCTGCCTTGTCCAAAGCGTCGATGCAGCGTACCAGTGCGACGCCGCCTCCCGGGACGATGCCCTCTTCGACGGCCGCCCGGGTGGCGTTGAGCGCATCTTCCACCCTGGCTTTTTTCTCTTTCATTTCGGTTTCGGTCGCAGCGCCGATGTTAATCACCGCCACGCCGCCGACCAGTTTGGCCAGCCTCTCCTGGAGCTTTTCGCGGTCGTAATCCGATGTGGTCTCATCGATCTGTGCCCGCAGGGTTTTGATCCGGCCTTCGATGGAATCGCGGCTGCCGGCGCCGTCGATGATGGTGGTGTTGTCCTTGTCGATGCGGATGCTTTTGGCCTTTCCCAGATCGTTGACCGTCACATTCTCCAGTTTGACGCCCAGCTCTTCCGAGACCACCTGGCCGCCTGTCAGAACAGCGATGTCCTGCAGCATGGCCTTGCGCCGGTCGCCAAACCCGGGAGCCTTGACGGCGGCTACTTTAAGGGTGCCGCGCAGCTTGTTGACGATCAGGGTGGCCAGCGCTTCGCCGTCCACGTCTTCGGCGACGATCAGCAGCGGTTTTCCCAATTTGGCCGTCTGCTCGAGCAAAGGCAGCAGATCCTTCATGGTGGAGATCTTTTTCTCATGAATCAGGATACAGGGCTCTTCCAGGACGGTCTCCATCTTTTCCGCATTGGTCACGAAGTAGGGGGATAGATAGCCGCGGTCGAACTGCATGCCCTCCACAACCTCCAGCGTGGTTTCCATGCTTTTGGCTTCTTCGACGGTGATCACGCCCTCCTTGCCGACCTTTTCCATGGCATCGCTGATCAGCTGGCCGATGACCATATCGTTGTTGGCCGACACGGCCCCCACCTGGGTGATTTCGGTTTTGTCCTTAGTGGGTTTGGACAGGGTTTTCAATGCGGTCACAACGGTCTCGACACCCTTGTCCAGCCCCCGCTTGAGAGCCATGGGATTCGTGCCGGCGGCCACCAGTTTCTGACCCTCGTTGTAAATCGCCTGGGCCAGGATGGTGGCTGTGGTGGTGCCGTCGCCTGCGGTATCGCTGGTTTTGCTGGCGACTTCTTTGACCATTTGCGCGCCCATGTTCTCAAACTTGCCCTGAAGCTCGATCTCTTTGGCCACGGTCACACCGTCTTTGGTGACCAATGGGGAGCCGAACGATTTTTCAAGTACCACATTGTTGCCTTTGGGCCCCAGGGTCACTTTGACCGCATTGGCAAGAACGTTGACGCCCTTGAGCATCCGCTCCCGGGCCTCGGATCCGTAACAAATCATTTTTGCAGCCATGGTTTCCTCCTTGCTAGTTGACCACCGCCAGAATGTCGTCCTCTCGCATGAACAGATGTTCGACGCCGTCGATCTTGATTTCCGTCCCGGCATACTTGGCAAAGAGGATGCGGTCGCCTTTTTTGACGTCCATGGGGGTGCGCTTGCCGCTGTCGTCGCATTTTCCCGGGCCGACGGCAATGACGGTTCCTTCCATGGGTTTCTCTTTAGCGGTATCCGGAATGATGATACCGCCCACGCTCTTTTCTTCTTTGTCCGTCCGCAGCACCAGCAGACGATCGTTCATAGGCCGGATCTTCATCGAATGATTCCTCCATTTGGTTTTGTCTGTCAGGGTTATTCAGTTGCCTATATGGCGGAGAGCCATCGGGTTTTTCAGGTACGTTTCGATTGCGGCAGATCCTTCCAATTTCTGATCCAATATCTTTGCCTGCGCAGAAAATCTGTTCTATGCCGTCGATACAAAGTCTATACAAAAATTGGGCCAGCCGGATCAGGTACGGCTTGCTGATTTTTCAGCGGGAAAATAATCACCGCGCTTTTGGTGTCAACAGGCAGGAAAAGAATTAATTTACATGGGTATGTTGACGGCCCTGTCGGCATTGATTATCCCGGACGCGCTCCCTCCCGGGGAGGCTGCCTCCATTTCGGACATCCCAGTTCCGAGATTGGGAGAAAATGGGCCTCCAAGGGCTCATTTCATAGCCTTTGGATGCTTACCGGCGGGTTGTCGATTCGTCTCATGATTTCAACATATCGATATCATGTATAAATATCACTTGGCATGCGCATTGCTTTGGATGAGACACCTGTGGCGGTATCGAATGCCGAAGGGTCCCAAAGGAGTGCCATGAGCGAGCAAGACTTTCAGCAGAGCTTATTGGACGGAGCCGTCGGCGGAGGGCCGCCGCTGACCCGTGAAGTCGAGGAGCAGCACCGGATCGCCGCCGATCCCGACCAGGACCTGGACGTACGCCTCGAGGCCTATGAAGATATCATCGACTCACAGGTCGGAGATACATCGCTGGTACGGGCGCGCAATGTGGAGCGTGCCGTGGGAATCCGTCAGCTCTATCTGAAGTTTGAAGGCGGCAATCCCACCGGCACCCAAAAGGACCGCATCGCCTTCGCGCAGGCCATGGATGCCCTGCGCCGGGGATTCGATACGATAACGGTGGCCACATGCGGCAACTATGGTGCGGCACTGGCCACGGCGGCGGCATTGGCCGGACTACGCTGTCAGGTGTTCATACCCGAGAACTACAGGACCCGGCGCATCGACGAAATGCGCTCTCTTGACGCAAAGATCGGAAGGGTTCCGGGTGACTATGAGGCAGCGGTGGCGTACTCGTCCAGCCACGCCGCCGCCCATGAATGGTATGACGCCAATCCCGGCGGAGACAATACCGTTCTGCAGTTGCAGGCTTACGGCGGCATCGCCTACGAGATCTATGACGAGTTGCGGGATGCTCCCGCCGTCGTTGCCGTACCGGTATCCAACGGCAGCACGCTCGCGGGCATCTACAGGGGTTTTTTGAGTCTGTACCGACGGGGAAAGACATCACGCATGCCGCGCATGGTGGCCGGATCGAGCTTCGGCAAAAACCCCATCGTAAAATCCTATCTTAAGGGTCTTCATCATTGCGCCGACCTGCCTCCGCAAAAAATCCGCGAATCAACGGTGAACGAACCGCTGGTCAACTGGCATGCCATCGATGGCGAGCTGGCACTGGACGCCGTATACGCCACCGGCGGATGGGCGGCGGATGCAACGGATCGCGGCATGCGCCAATTGGCCCGGACCATCCGCGAGAATGAAGGACTGCAGGTACTGCCGGCCTCGACAGCCGGATTGATCGCCCTGATTGACGGTCATCAAAAATCACCGTTGCCTGCCGATCGTTTTGTGGCGGTACTGACGGGAAGGGGAGTTTAAATGAATCAAATCGAACCAGCGCGCGTCGATGGAAACGCCGTGGTCTATTGTCAGGGGGCCTTCAATACGACGTACGGCAAAACGGCGCACGGGCTGGTGCGCTTTACCCGTCGCTATCGCATTCTCGGTGTGATCGACGACGCCTATGCCGGACAGGACGCAGGAAGCGTGCTTGACGGCATCGCCGCCGGGGTCCCGCTCTATTCCGATCTGGATGAAGCGCTGGAATGCCATCCGGGTCGCGTCACTCACATGGTGATCGGTGTGGCGCCGGACGGCGGGCGTTTGGACGCACAGGCCCGAAGTTGTGTGGCCCGGGCGCTTGAGCGCGGGTTGAACGTGGACAGCGGATTGCACGAATTTCTATCTGATGATCCGGAATTGTCCGCTCTGGCTCAAACGCATGGCGCCGTCATTCGGGATGTCCGGAAACCGCCGCCGCGTCATCAATTGCACTTTTTCTCCGGACGCATCGAACAGGTCCAATCGCTGAAGGTGGCCGTACTGGGAACCGATTCTGCCGTGGGCAAACGGACAACGGCGTGGTTGCTGGTGCAGGGGCTGCAAAAAAAAGGGGTATCCGCCGAACTGATCGGCACCGGCCAGACCGCCTGGCTGCAGGGCGCCCGCTTTGGCGTGGTCATGGACGCACTGGTGAACGACTTCGTGTCCGGTGAAATCGAACATGCTGTTTGCCGGGCCTGGGATCAGGAAAGGCCCCAGGTGATGGTTCTCGAGGGACAGGGCAGCTTGTTGAATCCCGCCTATCCGGGAGGCTTCGAGCTGCTGGCGGCCGGGCGTCCGGATCTGGTGGTGCTTCAACACGCTCCGGCCCGGCGCGAGTATGACGGTTTTCCCGGTTATCCGATTCAGCCTTTGGCGCGCCAGATCGGCGCCATCGAGCTGATTTCAGGAAAACCGGTGATTGCCGTCACCGTCAATCATGAAAACCTGTCTTCGCTCCGGATACCCGACACGTGTGACGCCATTGCGTCGGTGACCGGCTTGCCGGCCATGGATGTGCTGTCGGATGGCGCGGATGCTCTGGTGAAGCTGGTTGCCGGTCATCTTTCAGCCCGCCGTGACGCCGCCCGATCCGGGCGGACCGGGCGGTGACCCCGGCGCGTCCGTCTCTCTTCAGCCAAGCGAGAGAAAAGGATATGTCTGACACAATCACCCAGCTGCAGATTTTTGAAGAATTGCGCGTCGGGCCCGTCAAGCTGGAGCCCGGCCGCCTGACGGCACCGTATGTGCTGTCGATCGGAAATGCCGTCGAAACGTTTGACCTGATCTATCGATTCGAAGCGCCGGTATTCGATCCCGTGGATGCCGTCTCGCAAAATCTTGCCTCCATGATGGCCGTGCAGGCGGCACTCAACTACGGGCTCTTTTGCCGCAGACTGGTCTTCCACGGCCTGTTCGACGATCCTGACAGGCGCTTTCTGGAGGCCATGGCCGAAAATACGGCGCGAGAAATATACGTTAAAAAATTTCTGGAGGACAATCCCTTTATCGTTGGTCCGGCCAAATCCACGGAGGCGGAAAAGGTGCCGCGCTATTGCAGCGCCCGGCTAGAGTTTCCGGATGTATCCCGGGGCAGCCCGGTTCCGGATTGGTCGCTGTGGTTCACACAGCCGGATCGCTATGCCGTGCTCTCCAGCGGCGGCAAAGACAGCTTGCTGACCTACGGCCTCATGGCCGAGGTGGCGAAGCAGTCCGGCGGCCGGGTTTACCCGATATTTATCAACGAGTCGGGGCGCCACTGGTTTACCGCTCTGAATGCCTACCGCCATTTCAAGACGAAGGTGCCCGACACCTGTCGTGTCTGGGTGAACAGCGACCGCCTGTTCAACTGGATGCTGCGGCATATGCCCTTTATACGCAACGATTTTGCCAATGTGCGCAGCGACGAGTATCCGATTCGATTGTGGACGGTTGCGGTGTTTCTTTTCGGGGCGCTGCCGTTGCTTCGCAAACATCAGGCCGGTTGCCTGCTGGTCGGCGACGAATACGATACGACGGTCCGCCGGCGGTACAAGGGGATTGCCCATTACGATGGCCTTTACGACCAGAGCATTCACTTCGACAATGCCTTGTCCCGCTATTTTTTACAGAAGGGTTGGGGGGTCAGACAATTTTCAATCCTGCGGCCGTTGTCCGAGCTGTTGATCGAGACCCTTTTGAGTCGGCGCTACCCGGAGCTGTTGAAACTGCAGACATCGTGTCATGCTGCGCATCAATCCCCCGACGGCATCAAGCCGTGCGGCCGTTGCGAGAAATGCCGTCGCATCGTGGCCATGCTGCTGGCCGCCGGGGCCGATCCCCACATCTGCGGCTATACCCCTGAACAAATCGACGCATGTTTGAAGCTGCTGGCCGAGAAGGGGATTCACCAGGAAGATGCCGGCGCCCGGCATCTGCTGTACGTGCTGATCGAAAAGGAGATCATCGAGGCCGAGTCCGTGGTTCGCTTCAAACCGGCGCCGCATCCCGAAATCCTCAAACTGCGCTTTGACAGCGAGCGATCCCCGGTCAACGCCATCCCCAGGCTTCTACGGCCGGTGCTGTGGCGAATCTTTTTGCAGCATGCCGACGGCGCCGTCCTGCGCAAAGGTAAGAAATGGGAGCCGTTTGATGTCTTGCATGACCGGGCGCAGTTTGAACCGTACCTGTTCGAAATGGAGTCGACCCGTGTCGCATCGGATCGGGGGGCCGGCCGGTCGGGACAAACTCCCTATATCTGGGGGGAACTCAACTGGCCGGATGCTCAGGCGCTGTTCGAAATCGTGGATATTGCCCTGCTTCCCGTGGGGGCCGTCGAGCAGCACGGTCCTCACCTGCCTCTGGACACCGACGCTTTTGACGCCGACTACCTGGCCCGCCGGGTGGCCGAAACCTGCTCGGATCCGCGGCCTCTGGTCCTGCCGCTGGTTCCCTATGGCATATCGTACCATCACGAGGACTTCAAAGGCACCATCAGCATCCGCCATGAGACCTTATCCCGGCTGATCTATGATATCGGCATGTCGGCCGCCCGCAACGGCATCCGCAAACTTGTCATTATCAACGGTCACGGCGGGAACGACCCGGCCTTGCATTACGCCGCCCAAATGATCAATCGCGACGCCCGGATCTTTGTTTGTGTCGATACCGGCGAGACCAGCGACGTGGATATTGCCGCCATCGTGCAGACTGCCAGTGATGTTCATGCGGGAGAAATCGAGACCAGCACGTCACTGGCGGTTCGTCCGGAGCTGGTGCAGATGGAGCGGGCCGCACCTGCCGTGCCTCAATTTTCCAGCCGCTACCTGGATTTTTCCTCAAAGCGGGGCATCAACTGGTACGCTCATACCCGGACCATTTCCGCCACGGGCGTCATGGGTGATCCATCCAAGGCTACCCCAGCCAAAGGCGAGCAGATATGGACCGCCATGATCGCTCATCTGGTTTCTTTCGTTGAGGACCTCAAGCAGTTATCCCTTGATCAGATTCACCAGCGAAGACTTTAGACGGACCTTCACCCGCAGGGCCGATGATCGGAGCAGTCACCATGAAAATTACAGGCATGACGATTTGGTCACATACGTTTCAACTGACCGAACCTTATGAGATTGCCTATGAGCAGATCCATTCCGTCGAGAACGTTTTTCTTCGCCTGGACACCGATAAGGGATTGTCGGGACTGGGTTGCGCGGCGCCGGATCAGGCCGTCACCGGCGAAACGCCGGCTACGGTTCGCGCGGCTTGCCGGGACGTGGTCGATCCCTTGTTGCATGGCATGGATCCGCTGCGGCGCATGCTGATTCTGGACAAGCTGCGCGGGCGGCTGCCCGACCAGCCGGCTGCCCTGGCATTGGTGGACATGGCCCTGTACGACCTGCTGGGAAAATGCACTGGCCTGCCTTTGTACCGGCTGCTGGGCGGGTTTCGCACGCGCATCAAGACCAGCGTTACCATCGGCATTCTTCCCGAGGCTGATACCGTGGCTCGTGCGATAGCGTACAAGACGCAAGGGTTCCTGGCTTTGAAAATCAAGGGCGGACAGGACCTGGAGCATGACATCGCCTGTCTGATCAGGGTTCGGGAGGCGGTAGGACCGCAGATGGAGCTGCGCTTCGACGCCAACCAGGGGTACACCCGGGACCAGGCCCTGGCATTCGTCCGCCGCACGCGAACGGCGGATCTCGAGTTGCTCGAACAGCCCACCGCCCGAAAAGATGTCGAGTTGCTGGGATCGGTCACCCGTCGGACCAACCTGCCGATCATGGCCGACGAGAGCCTGATGAGTTTGACCGACGCCCTGCGGCTGGCAAAGAATGACCTGGTGGACATGGTCAATATCAAGCTGATGAAGGTCGGGGGTATCGACGCGTCCCTGCAGATCAATGCCGTCGCCAGAGCCGCCGGCCTTGAGGTCATGGTGGGCTGTATGGACGAGGCGGCGCTGGCGATCAGTGCCGGACTTCATTTCGCACTGGCCCGCCCCAATGTTTGCTACGCCGACCTGGACGGTCACCTGGATCTGCCGCAAGATCCGACCGCCGGTTGCATCACCCTGAAAAACGGATATCTCTACCCGGCCCATGATCCGGGGTTGGGCCTGGCATCCCTCTAACTCTTGGAAAGCTCTTTGCTGAGACTATCAGCGCAAAAGGACCTGCAATATCATTTCTCCCGGCGATGCACGCCGAAAGTGGAACGGCAACAGAAAGGAAGGGCGCAGTGATTGATGAAAGGCGGATACACGGTTTTGACGTTGCCCGGGCGCTTGCCATAGGGGCTATGGTGGTGGTGAATTTCGACGTCGCCATGGAAGTATACGCCATCCCCGTGAAATGGATCGATCCGGCGATAGAGTTTTTATACGGCAGGGCTGCGGCGACCTTTGTCATGCTGGCGGGCCTATCGCTTTCGCTGATGGCGAATCGTTACAGGCCTGCTGTTTCCGGACTGCCGTTGAGGCCGTATGTGATGCGGCGTTGTGTGTTGCTTCTGGTGGCGGGGCTTGTGTTATCCCTTTGGTGGGAGGCCGATATTCTTCACTTCTATGCCGTTTTCATTGCAGCCGGAATCTGGCTGTTGGGTCGAACCGATGCGTGGTTGCGGCGTCTCACGGCGGCTGCCCTGGGCATCTCTATTCCGGTCTGTGCGGCGCTGACTGTCGGCTATGATTATTACGATGTGCTGCCGTTTATGGAAGAGCTCGGATGGGGCGGCCGGCTGTTGCCCGACCTGGTCACCAGTCCCTACTACCCGGTCTTTCCGTGGATCACGTTTTTTTTGACGGGTCTGTTATTGGGACGCAGGTCGGCGAGAGATCTGGCGTTTTTCCGGAGGTGTGCGGCCGGCGGCGCCCTTTTTTGCGTGGCGATTGAATGCTTTTCAGCGGCAATGATTTCCTGGTCCGAATCCCGGGATATAGAGATCATCGGCAATATTTGGCTGACCTTGATTCGATCGGAAACCTTCCCGGTGACACCATTGTTCATCCTCTCGGCAGGGGCCGGCGCAGTAGCCGTTATCAGCCTCGCCGTCATCTTGTCGGCGATACCGCGCCATGCCCGTATTGTTTTGCCGGCAGCCGCCTTCGGCCGCCTGTCGCTGACCATGTATGTGGGCCATCTGGCGGCAGCCGGTGCGGTCCACGCATGGCTGCGCAAGACCCTCTTCCCCATCACCACCCTGCATACTGTGTTTGCAGCCGTCTTGTTCTGCTGCGCGGGGATCTGTTTCGCTGTCATCTGGTTGAGGTTTTTCAGACGGGGACCACTCGAGATGGTGTTCCATCAATTCTCGATGGGCTTTCACAGAAAGCCTTTTTTGCGTCTGCCCTGCCCGGGTACTGTCGGCGAAAAGGGCTCATGACATGAGGCGGCAGCTTTCCCTTATCACTTTCGATCCCATGCGGACCATGGGCATCCTTGGCACGACGTATATCAAACCCGAAAACGCACATTTACACCTGAAGCAATTGCTTCAAGCCGACTGGTTGCTGTTTCCGCCTTATTGGCTTGCCAACGCACTATACTATGGTCTCAAAAGGCCTGTCTTTCCCAGCATCAGCTCTTATCATCTTGGTCACAACAAGATTGAAATGACCCGCGCGGTCCAGCTGCTTTGGCCCGCACACATGCCTCGTACAGTCATTTTAGCCAATACCGACCAGGCAAGAAGCCGGGTGCTGGAACAATTCGATTTTCCATTCGTTGCCAAAGCAGCAAAGGATGCCATGGGAAGAGGGGTCTGGCGGATTTCAGACCGTTATGCCTGGCGGCAATATGTGGATGCTCACGACGTATTGTATGTACAAGAGCTGCTCCCTATTGATCGCGATCTTCGATTGGTGGTTGTCGGCCGACGGGTTGTCGCCGGATATTGGCGCTGCGGCCGAAAGGGCGCTTTCCATACCAATGTGAGCCGGGGAGGACGCATTGATCCGGCCAAGATCCCGGAAGCGGCAATCGTTCTGGTTGAACAGATGGCCCGACAACTCGCTGTCGATCATGCCGGATTCGATGTGGCTTGCGCATACGACCGTTTCTACTTTTTTGAATTCAATCGTCTGTTTGGAACTTCAGGCCTCAAAGAAATGGGTATATCAATTGGTCCCTTGATCCGGGATTACCTGGAAACAAAAGCTGCGATGGAGTTCGACAGCGAGGCAAAGGGGCATCCCGTCGAGTATGATATCGCTTCATGACCTCAGGCCCTTGAGCCCTTAGCCTTTAAAGGTTTCTTTGCGCATGCCGTACTTGCACATCAATTTGTGAAGCTGGCGCGTGCTGATGCCGGCCTCTTTGGCCGAGATGTTGATTTTCCCCTTGTTGCGCGCCAGCAGCGTTTTTAAATAGTGGCGCTCGAAATCCTCATGGGCGCTCCGGCGCGCCTCTGCCAGAGAAAGATACGAATCTACAGGTACCACCGCCGCAGACAGCTGGTCATTAAACAGTTCCAGGGGAAAGCTTTCAGGGGTGAGGACCGAGCTGTTTTCCAGGATGAAGGCCCGTTCGACCAGATTTTCCAGTTCTCTCACGTTGCCCGGCCAGTCGTAAGAAGACAAACCTTTGAGCACTTCCGGATGGACCCCCGTAATGTTTTTCTGGAACTCCTGGTTGAGGAGGACCAGGAAACGTTCGATCAGATCCGGAAGATCTTCAATGCGCTCTTTTAAGGGAGGAATCTGAATGGGGAATACATTCAATCGGTAGTATAGATCCTTGCGATAGCGGCCCTGATCGCAAAGCTGCTTCAGATCATCATTCGTGGCCGCCAGAATACGGGCGTTGGTCCGGGATATGTCCTCGCTTCCGACCCGGCTGAAGGTGCCGTCCTGGAGTACTTGAAGCAGTTTGATTTGCGCCGCCGGGGTCAGGGTGCCTATCTCGTCCAAAAAAATGGTGCCGCCGTCGGCCAGTTCAAACTTGCCCATCTTTTTGCGCACGGCACCGGTAAAAGCGCCCTTTTCGTGTCCGAACAGTTCGCTTTCGATCAGCGTGTCGGGAATGGCGCCACAATGCACGCTGATAAATTGAGCATCCTGGCGATTGCTGTGCTGGTGGATCAATTTGGCCAGAACGGTTTTGCCGGTGCCGGTCTCACCGGACAGCAGGACAGTCGTTTTGGTGGGGGCCACCGATTGGATCTTTCTGAACACCTCCGCCATGGCTGCGCTTTTGGTGCGAACCACATCTGCGGCATCGGATCGCCAGAACTGGGTTCGAAGATAATCCAGCTCGGACTGCTGCAACAGGGAGGAAGCCATGGAATCGGCCACCAGCCGAATCTGCTCCTCCGCCAACGGATAAGTGATCAGGTCGAAAGCACCGGCCTTGACCCATTGGACAGCCTGGCGCATTTGCTCGGGCCCGGCCATTACCACGACTTCCGGCATCGATGATTTGAGCGTGAATGACTTCATCACGCCCTCTATGGATGCATCCCGGGATTGTTCCAGGAGCAGATCGATATCGGCAAAGATGATATCAAAGCGTGACCGGTCCAGACCGCTGAGCGCCGTCGGAATATCCGAAACGGTCTTGAGATGAAACCTGTTTTTCAATGCTGAGCCAATTTTGGATCTGTCAGCCGGGTTCCTGGAAATCAACAGCGCCGATCTCATGGCGGTCCTCCGGATTGTGGGCAGTCGCTGAGGCTCTGGTTTAATATTAGAATTGAAAAAGGTTGGCAATCCTTTTTTCTGCTTTTCTGCATCATGATCGGAACCATGGATTCCGATCGCAGGAGACAATCGGAATCAGCGTTTCATATTAGTATATATAGAATTAACAAATAGTTATATGTGATACTCAAAGAAATTTGCCATCCGTTGCGGTCATTTGACGGGTTTTTCCAGAAAAACCGGGGCCCATTTTTTCCTTGGTGCAATAAATTTATTATAAAAACAGCATCATATGATTTAGGCACGCCTTTTGAATAGGCTAAATAAACATCCTCAGCACCACATGAATGGTGCCATAACCGGAATCAAACCAGATTGACCATTTAGGAGGAACCCGATGAAAAAAGGAATCAAAATCATTACCGTATTATCCATTGTTTTATGCATGATGCTTGCAGCCGTATCCGCCCTGGCAGATGCTCCGGCCACCATCACGGGCGAGGTGACGGAATCCAATGAAATCATTTCCGATGACGGGACCGCCTATACCATCGCCTCGACTGAAAAAGGAGATGAACTGGCGGCTATGGTGGGCGAAACAGTAACGGTTACCGGTACGGTTCAGGAAGCGGACGGCGAGAAGACCATTACGGTGACCAATTTTTCCGTCGTTCAAAAATAGAGTGTCGCGCGCAGGTGTTCGCTTCGCTGATGGCGCAAATCTTCAGTACCGGCGCAGATTGTGACAATGCGTCCGGTGGGCGAACATATCGGCGCCTGTAATACCCACCGCGCGTCAAACCCGGCAATCGTTCACATCTGCTGCCGGCGCTTTTGACGACCCCGAGCGCCGCTTGTATTTGCCAAGCGGCGCTCGTACCGCGAGGTCCGATCATATTGGAATGAAAAAGGGTCGTGTGTCTGGATAAACATCTAAGTAAAGGGACAGCAAGCCATGGGATGGAAATTTTGGCGCAATATGAATGGGGCAAAGGCCCCAGAAGGTCGAAGCGCCCGATTGCCGGGAATAAAAGAGCTGCCGTCTCACATCGGCATGCATCTTGTGGTTAAAGAGAAACTGGATCCGGATTGGGTCTGGGAGCTTAAAATGGCTAAATGCCAGAGAGGCGAAGATAAGAAAATTTACGATTTTCGAGTTTTCAGCAGGAAACAGGCAGCGGATGCCGGTGTTCGAGTCGTCGACTATCATTCATTGTCAACACATCCGGAATTAATCCTTTATTTTGGCCACTCAGACAAGACCGGAACGGTGTTCCATATCGAGAAGGGAGATTCACTCAAGGCGGCCTGATCCGGTCAATGCGCCGTCCACCGAATGTGCGACCCCTGCGTGCAGGTGATCGCCGAAGGATCCATCAATGAAAACCGATCTAGTATTGAGCGTTATATGCATTATGGTGGCAATTATCCTTTCGCCCATCGCTTTTGCAGCTACTGAGGTGACGCTGGTAGGCGAGGTGAATGATAATTTTCAGGTGTACGCCCAAGGCAGACTCTATGAAGTGGAGGATACGCCCGTTGGAAATGACCTGGTCGCGAATTATATCGGCGAGAAAGTGGAGGTCGTCGGATCCGTGGAGGTCGTCGGGGAGAATTTAATCCTGACGGTTCGGAGCTTCAAGATTGTACCCGAATAGACCGATAGAGGCATGACGTATCAGCCAGTGAAATGAGAGGCCGACGATATGGCTAAAAAGAAAAATGGGAATAATGAAACGTTGACCGGTGTGGTCACTCCCATCCAATGGGATGGCGATCAGGTGACCGAAGTCGCGCTGTTTGCCACCGACGACGAAGAATATCATATCGAAAACAGTCATAAGTTCTTCGACCTGGTGCAGGAAAGCATCGAAGCCACCGGCAGTGTTCAGCGCACCAGGAAATCGTTTCGTACCATCAATATCAAAAAGTACAGAATACTTTAATATGAAACCGACACTCAGTCCCTTGGACATCGCTTATTTCAAAGAACTGTTACAGCAGGAGTTGGAAGATTTGTTGGCGCGTGCCGATGAAACGGTCAGCCATTTGTCGAAGTCCGGTGAGACGATTGCCGACCCCCTTGATCGCGCGGCAGTGGACAGCGGTCGTGAGTCGGCGCTGCGGTTCCGGGAAAGGGAAAGCCGGCTGATCCGAAAAATCAAAACCGCCCTTCGCAAGATCGATGAGGAGACATTCGGCATCTGTGAGAGCTGCGGTGAAGACATTCCCATGTCGCGTCTCAAAGCCAGACCCGTCGCGGAGCACTGTATTCAGTGCAAAACCAGGATGGAAAACTGGGAGCGGGCCGCCGGATTGTAAGCCCTGTCACTTGAAATCTTCCTTACGCAATCCATACCGTTTCATCTTATTATAGAGGCCGCGGGGATGAATACCCGCCATCCGGGCGGTCCGGTTCAGTTTTCCCCGCGTTTTTTTCAACATGGTGGTCAGATAGCGCCGCTCCACCATCTCCATGACCGCCTGTTGAACCTCGGGCAGCGTTTTCCTGCCTAACTCATCCCAATCGAGATGTGATCCGGGAAAAAGGTCGGCTCCATCGCCGGAACCACCGTGGAAGACATGGGGCAGCTCGGCCATGCTGATGTCGTCGGTCTTGCACAGCAGGATGGCGCGTTCGATGACGTTCATCAACTCACGGACATTCCCCGGCCAGTCATACTCGCACAGCGCTTTTAGTACCTGATCCTGGATGGTGTTGATTTCCCGGCCTATCTTATGGCGGTAATACGCCATGAAACGTCTAACCATAATCGGAATATCTTCCCGGCGAAATCGCAGTGGGGGAATGGTGAGCATCAGCACGCTGAGGCGGTAATAGAGATCCTGCCGGAACCGGCCGTGGGTGATCCGATCTTCCAGATTCTGATTGGTGGCGGCAATGACGCGCACATCCAGATCGATGGTCGTTTCGCCCCCGACGGGTTTGACCTCATAGTTCTGCAACACACCCAGCAGCTTGGTCTGCAGATGCAGGGGCATCTCTCCAATCTCATCCAGAAAGATAGTGCCGCCATGGGCCAATTCAAATGCGCCGCGGCGGTAGCGAATAGCCCCGGTGAACGCGCCCTGCTCATGGCCGAACAATTCGCTTTCCAGCAGCTGTTCGGGCATGGCCGCCATGTTGACGGAGATAAAAGGACCCGCGGAACGTGGACTTTGAGCATGGATCGCTTTGGCCAAATGCTCCTTGCCCACGCCGGTTTCGCCGAGCAACAAAATAGGCGTGTCGTTGGCGATCACCTGCATCACATCATCCATGAACAGCTGCATCGCCCGGCTTTCCGATACAAAATCGGCCATCTTGGGCTCGGTCGATCCGCGGCGGTCGAATTGCCGGCCCTGGATGAACTGGCGCCTGGAGTCCAGCGCGGTTTCGATGGCTTCAGACATGCTCTTTTTGGATATGCCTCCGTAGAGCACCATGTCGGCACCGGCGGCCGTTAATTGCGCATGCTCCTCGGCCGCGTCGCTGTCCAGAATCACAATGGTTGTGGGATTTTCCGGCAGATCATTGAGCATGACAATGCCGTCTTCGGCCGATCCCGGGATCAGCCCTTCGCTGATGATGATCACATCACAGGCGCTTCGCATCAGCTTTTCCCAAACCGTTTGATGCCCTCCCATGGCTTTAATGCGGATGTCCGAAGCCGACAGCCTGCGCTCCAGATGGTTGAGCAGCCTCTTATCCTTCACCGCCAATGCAACCCGGATGATCACTGTCGTCTCCTATTATCGGTAATTCATTTCCGTTTTTTGATCGCCATACAGGGGTCTCATGATCGGCAAACCAGTACGGCCCCTGTTCCACCCAGCGATGATCCGGTTTAGCCCCATTAACAACATATCCTTTTATTATTGTTAGCAAAGCGCCTCATCTACCCGAGATCTGCCGCAACAGCGGGACGAAACAGAGTCGAACCGATTTTACAGCACGGAAATACCGTTTTCAACTTATTTAAGCAAATTCTTACTATTTTTTGTTGCAAAACAACCGCAAGGCCCGCCCTTTCATTATATATTATATAATAAAAACAGACAATTATTGTAATTATACCTGCGTGGCACACAACCTGCAGGACCGAAGTGAATATGGACGTTTTTGTTCCTGCAGGTAAAATCCATTTGGGGAGGCCGGCCAATGAAGTTCAAGGTTCACGTGTGCAACGATCTCGTTCAGGCCGAATCGCTGTGGCGACGCCATTGGCCGCAGCAATGCCTGTTTGACCTCTGGCCGGTTCGAGCATGTTTTCAGGAGCATTATCAGCATGAACCCCATTTCCTGGTCGCTTCACGGGGAGATCGGGTTTGCGGGCTGCTGGCCCTGAGCTGGATTGACGGCGAGCGCTGTTTCGGCCACTATCCCGGCGAGGTGTGGCAGGGCAAAACCTGGCTTGAGCAGAACAAGATCGTTGCCGCAGATTCCGCGGCCGCACGGGCGCTGCTGGAGCAAATCCCTCTCGGGACGCAGATCCGTTACCTTTGTCCGGAGCACCGATTGGATCATATGTTCCGGACAACCGAGGACGAGACCGGATATCTTTTTTTCCCCGGTCAATACCAATATGCGTTTCAGGAGTATTGGAACACCTTTACCGGAAAATCGCGGAAAAAACTGCGATGCGAGATCGACCGCCTGAAAGACAGCGGCATCACCTTCCGCCACAACCAGTTTCACGACCTGGAATGGATGTTTCGCCTGAACCTGGAACGTTACCTCAGCCATTCCTATTTTTACGACACCCGGTTTCTTGGCGCTTTTGAAAGTCTTGCCGCCTGGCTGCAAGCCAATGACCTGTTGCGGATCACCACCGTTTTGATCGGCGGACGCGTGGCGGCGGTGGACATGGGCGCCGTCTGGAACGGCACTTACACCGTGATGGCCGGAGGCACCCATGCCGATTTCCCGGGGGTGGCCAAAATCATCAACCTGCACCACCTGGAGTGGGCCTGTGCCCGGCGTATCACCGTGGTGGATTTTCTTTGCGGCGATTTTAACTGGAAACAGCGCTTTCACCTCGTCCCCCGGCCCCTTTACCAGTTAAACCGGCCCTATATGGTGGAGACCCGGCATGAATCCCATCTGTTGCGCCGGCCGGGGAGCCAGCCGGCTGCCTGCGCCGTCTAGCCCGCGCGTCCTGGTGGTGGGCACCACGGCGGACTACATCGCGTGGATTCAGAGCACGTGTCCCCGGCAGGCCCTTTTCTTCACCGATCCCGACGTGCGCCGCACGGCTGGCGAGCCGTGTCCCGCGGCCGAAGAGGAACTGTGCGGCGACCTGTCCGATGACCGCCAGGCAAGCCGGCGCATAGAAGAGCATCTCAACCGATACGGCCTGGTTTTGGAGGGCATTGCCTGCTTTGACTGCGAATCCATGGAACTGGCGGCTGTGCTGGCCGGCCATTTTGCATTGCCCTATCCATCGGTGCAAGCCGTGCGCAACTGCCGTGATAAATTGCAGGCCAAGCGCCTGTGGCGGGCGCATCAGTTGAACACGCCGCCGGCAGCAGCGATCGGATCGGCCGATGAGGCCGCGGATTTTTTCAGGTCGGTCGGTGCTCCCGTGGTGCTCAAACCGACCAGCGGCAGCGGCAGTGAATTGGTCTTCAAATGCATGGATGCCCAATCGTGCGCCGACAGCTACCGGCTGATACGCCGGGGACTGCAGCAGCGCAGAACCCACCGCCTCTACCGCTCCCACACACCCGCCGCCGACCCCTTGATCATGGCCGAAGGGTTTTCGGACGGCGAAGAGTACAGCTGCGACTTCATCGTGGAAGAGGGACGGGCCCATCTCATTCGTCTGGCGCATAAAATCAAAGCCCAGGCAGAGCCTTTCGGCACTATTTTAGGGTACCTGGTGCCGGCACAACTTCCGGACACGATAAGCAACGAGCGTTTCGACCAAATCCTGTATCAAAGCGCCGCGGCCCTGGGCATCCAACGTGCCGTGTGCATGCTGGATTTTATCGTCAGCCGGGGTGAGATCGTGATGCTGGAGCTGGCCCCCCGGCCGGGGGGAGACTGTCTGCCGTTTTTGATGCGCCGGGGGTACCGTCTGGACATGCTGAAACTTCAGATCGACTTTTCCCGGCACAAAGCACCGCCTCCCCCACTTGTCGCCGAAAAACCCCTGGTGGGGCTCAGGCTGCTGGCCCGGAAAGGCGGCACGCTGAAAGGTGTCGACGTGAGCCACCTGAAAAACGACCCCCGCGTGATAGGGATCCAGCTGATCCGGCAGCCGGGCCACCGCATCAAACTGCCGCCGGCGGATTACGACTCATGGCTGCTGGGACACGTGGTCTTTGCGCCGGATGACAAAACAGACCTTGCCGCCCAATGCAGCGCCCTTCTGGGCTGCATCCCGGTACAGGTGGCTTGACGTGACCTCGCCCAAAGCCGATCTGCACGACGCCCTGAGCCGCATGTTATCCGAGCCGGCACCGGAATTGTCCGCAGATGCGCTTCACGATTATGTCGCGCCTTTTTTTGAAAACAGCCGGTTTTACCTGAATGCCGTCCAATCCCACGGCTCTCCCCTCTACCTGCTTGATACGGCCGTTTTGAGAGCAAAAGCCGCCCGGCTCAAAGCCGCCTTCGAACCGATCTTTTCTTCGGCGGGGTACTACTATGCCGTAAAGAGCAACAACCATCCCGATGTGGCCCGGACCTTGTTGAGGTGCGGCTTCGGCCTGGATGTCTCCAGCGGCCTCGAACTCCAAACGGCCCTTGATTTGGGCGCGCGGGACATCGTCTTCAGCGGGCCTGGAAAGGTCGACCATGAATTGTCCCTGGCGGCGACGCACGCCGATAAAGTGGTGATCCTGTTGGACAGCCCGGGTGAATTGAAGCGTCTGGCAGTCATTGCCTCCCGACTGAGGCAGACGGTGCGCTGCGGTGTGCGTCTGACGGTGAACCCCAGCGGATTGTGGCGCAAATTCGGCATCCCTTTGGAGGCACTGGCGGATTTTTTTGGCGCGGCGGCCCAATACCCTTACATCCGTTTGACCGGTCTGCAATTTCATACCAGCTGGAACCTATCACCCCAACATCAGATCGCCTTTATCGAAACGCTCGGCAAGACCTTCGGCAAACTGCCGTCCCCATACCAGAAGGCGATCGAATTCGTCGACATCGGAGGCGGCTACTGGCCCGAACAGGGAGAATGGCTGCATCCCAATGCCACGCCGGCCGGGCGCGTGCGTGAATCCCTGGGGCACCCGCCCGAGTTTCCAACGCCTCACTATTGTCTCCCGGCCGTTTCCATTGAAACCTTTGCCCAGCAGTTGGGCGCAGCCGTCCGCAAACATCTTGTTTCCGTGATGCCGTGCCGCATCTGCATTGAACCGGGTCGCTGGTTGAGCCACGAAGCCATGCACCTGTTGGTCACCGTGGTGGATAAAAAGGCGCCGGATCTGGTCATCACCGACGCCGGGACCAACGCCGTCGGTTGGGAACGGTTCGAAAGCGACTATTTTCCGGTGTTGAATTTGACGCGCCCCTCCCTATCGGAAAGACCCTGTCATATCCTGGGCTCGCTGTGCACGCCTCATGATGTGTGGGGATACTTCTACTTCGGGGCGGCCATCGAGACCGGTGATATCTTGATGATCCCCACCCAGGGGGCTTACACCTACAGCCTGAGACAGAATTTCATCAAACCGCTGCCCAAGGTCGTCACTGCTGAGATACGATAAGCTGATTCGACTTTTCAGATAGCGGTCGGGTTTTTACCCGATTTTCTTTCATGCGTTGAAACAAAAGCTGCCGGGATGCTCAACACGGGAACCGGAGAGCGGCGGAAAAGCTTTTCTGCGCAGGAACCCACGAGCACATCTGTCGTGTTGGTCCGGCCTTTGGTGACCATCACTATAATATCACTGTTAGATTGGGACACACATTTCAATATGCCCCTGAAAGGCAGATCCACTACGATATGGGTTTCGATGTGGAGCCCCTGTTGCTCCATTTCAGCTGCAATAGATCGAAGCCGTTTCGTGCGCTCGGCCAAACGCTCTTTTTCGAAGCCTTCCAACGTAACCGTATTGGCAATGCCGATGAGATGTTTGATTCTTTCCAAGCCCCTCTGATCAATCACATTGATCAACGCCAGTGCGGCGCAGGAATATTTTGCCAGCTCTGCGGCATACGATGCAGCCGCTTTGGAGTATGGGCTGAAATCAATGGGCACGGCAATTTTATGGATCGGCTTGATCATGGCTGCAATCTCCTCAGTCAAAAACCGTCGGATACGCTCGAACGTTTGTTAATAAAGCAATGGCCGTGCCATACAAATAAAAACAGGTTGGCATGCTGTTTGTATTAGTATCAAAGAGAACAAAAAGCTAATTTTGCCTGAATTACAGGGTCGGAGGTCCAGGCCATGGAAAAACCAAAAAGAATTTTAGCGGCATGCGACGATTCGCCTCAGGCCTCCTATGTGGCCAACTATGCCGCTTCTCTGGCATTGGTCATGGCACTGCGCTTGATCCTTGCCCGTGTCATTCCTCAACGCGATGTGGAGGCCGTGCGCCAGGCCTTCGCTCATTTTCCGGATGTGCCCAAAGATCCGGAGAAAGCGGCATCCGAGTATGTGCGTGAAGAGGAAAGGGCCGGCCGGGAAGAGTTGAGTCGTCTCCTGAGCCGCCGTTATCGAGGCCTGAAGGTCGAAACCGTGGTGCGCGTTGGTGTGCCCCATGAGGTCCTGCTCGATCTTGTGGCCGAAAATATGATCGACATCGTTGTAGTGGGAACGTCCAAGCACACGGTCCTGTTGGATAGAATAATGGGGTCGACGGTAAGCCATCTGTTTCGCCGCTGCCCGGTGCCACTTCTCAGCGCAAGGCAGACCGGAGTGCCGGCGATGTCGCATCAGGTCGATATCGGTTCCCTTGGCATCTATACGCTAAACCAGACTCCTGCGCTTCAGCGGACCCGATGACGCTTTTCGTTTTTGCCAACAACAGCGCATCTGTTGCGATATTGGAGACATTCACCCCAGAAGAGAAACGAAAAACGCCAACAAAAGGGTTTGACCGGAAATGTCAGGCCTGGGGGATGTGGATACTCAATCCCGTACATGGAGGCAAAAAGCAGAATTGATGAAAAATCCGGACAATGCAATCGGCAAAATACCCTTGATGCCGGACATTGCAAAGGATGTCGATGCAGAGGCCGCGCCGGATGCCCTGAGCATTGTTTTAGACGCGGTTAACTCCTCGGTTGGAGGCTTGATTATCACCGATCTGGAAGGAAGGATATGTTTTGCAAACAGCGCCTTTTGCAAAATGTTCGAGTATTCGCCCGCTCAGGTCATGGGCAAGCAGGCCATGGAGTTATTTACAGGGAAAGAGATACGCAATTTTGCGGATTTGATTACCGTCATCGATATCAGCAAAGACGATACCATTGAGCTGACCGTAAAGAGCGGCGAGAACCGAAGATTCATTGTTGAGGTGGCGGCTTCGAGCGTCACCTCCGGTTCGGGCGCCATCGTCGGAAGAATGGCCTCGTTTGTCGACATCACCCGCAAAAAGGAGATCGAGGCCGAGAAGGACAATCTTATTGGCAAGCTGAATGACGCCCTCAGGCGCATTCGAACCCTCAGGGGCATCATCCCCATCTGCGCTGCCTGCAAAAAGATACGGGATGACAAGGGAATCTGGAACCAAATCGAATTGTATATTCGGGATCATTCCGATGCTGATTTCAGTCACGGCTTATGTCCGGAATGTTCAAAAAAACTTTATCCCGACATTCCTCAATAAGAATGGATGGTTTCGCAAGAAGAAACAGACATTGCATATCCGGGATTGTGGCGGTTACAGGAATTCCGGGTTCCTGATCAGGCGATCATCGGAATTCTCGCCAATTGGCTCTTCGCAAAACGAATAAAAAGTCATGGCCCGTAATATGCATGGGGTTGCACTTATAATCCGGTGGCTGTTTGACGGGTTGACATACGGGCCACTCCAAAGCTGGGGCAGGACTCATAAAACATTTTGGGAAACGGCATCAAACCCGACGGTGTCGATATTCCGAACCGGCAGTTCAACACTGAATACAAAGGAGAACAATAATGGGATACGTCAATCAAAGAGTGCTCGGCATAGTCATGGCCTTGCTGGTATTGGCTTTTGCGTCATGCACCAGTAAGCCTGAGAGCGACATCTCGCAAACCGGGCAGCAGAAACAAGAAAGCAGCATGGCGACGCAGGAACAGGAGGAGCAGGAAAGCAGCACAACGGCACAGTCCCAGGAGGAGGAAGAAAGCAGCACAACGGCACAATCGCCGGAACAGCCCGCCGCAACACCGGAAGAGTCTGCACAGGCCCAGGGGACATCCGGGGACAATGGCATTATTACGGTCACCGGTACGGTGGAGAGCGGCCTGGACGGGATGGTCATCACTGCTGACGACGGCACTTATGCCGTTACCGGCAAAGATCTGTCCGGGATGGAGGGTATGACGGTTCGAGTGACCGGAACGCTCAAAGAATCCGAAGGGCAGCGCACCATCGAGGCAACCGAAGTGGCAACCGTCGAATAGCTCTTTTTTCGATCATTGATGGCATCGGATGCCGAATTTCCGCCTGCGCGGCAGAAAATGCATGGTGAGTGCTCATCTGTGTGAGTACTGAAATGGATGAGCACTCAGCCAAAACAGCCGGTCCAATGGGTATGATGCCGCAGTATGTGCTGGCGACAGACATCCGATGTCCGGGAAACGCGGAGAACAGGACTCGCCGATTCCGGTATTCATTTATTGTTTTTCAGCAATACCCCTATCCTGATCATGAGGCACCGAACTTATTGGCCAGATCTTTGTCGATGACGTAGATCGATACCTCTTTTGCGCCTTTTGGGGTGTAACGACATTTCTGGCAGAGGTTGTTCATCAGCAAGGCCACGTCGCTTCGGATTTTCTTGTCGTGCAATTGGAACGATTCGTCATCGTAATCCTTGATCGCCTGGCGGAAATTCTCGTTTTTGATGATGGGGTCCAGGACCTTCTCCTTCAGGTGAAACACATAGCGTTCGTGAAGGGACAGGTAGAGTTTCGTTTCGGTCAGGGGCAGACCCTCCAGCATGATTTCCTGCGGCAATGTCACCGTGCTGTATTGCTTTTGAACATCTTTTCGGAAGGTTTGCCGCTGATCGGCGCCGGAAGCCGATCCCAGCAGCCGGTCTTCTATGCTCTTGAAAAAATCATCGTCGATTTCCAGTTTGTCTCCCGTGTAGGTGCATTTTGCCACAGTACCCGCTTCGAAATTGATGGCGAACAGATAGTTCTGAAGCGCTCTTGAGATCTGTTCTTCATTGTAATAATAGAGAGACTCTTTTACCTCCTGCAGGATGGCATAATCGTACATGTCCAGCAGGGATTCCAGAAAGCCTTCCGGAATGGATGCCGACAGGTCCTTTCGAACCTTCTTGAAATAAGCGAACAGGGTCGCCATGTCGATCAGGCCGTCCTCCCTGGCGTACCTGGAGTAGAATTCGGCGAATATTTTGATGGAATCCCGGCCTGAAAACCCTTTGATGCCTTCTGACAGGGAATCCTCGATGATGCTTCGACGCCGCTTGGCCGTAAAACGCTTTCGATCCTCCTCTGTCAGCCAGCCCGGAATATAGCCGGTGTAGATCTCCATTTTCAGCAACAGAAGGTTCTCGTCGCAGTAGCGCTTGTACGTTTTAGGATCGCCGATCCACTCCGCCATCGCCCCGCTTTGGATGTTGAGCCGAGATGAGATGATCACCCGTGCAAAATTGTGCAGCACCCGGGGCAGAAAACTCCCGTCGATATGCCTGCCGAAAATGTTGCGGTATATGTCCACCTCGGTGTTCAGATCCAGGACATAGGGAATATTGATATACTCGATTCTGTCCGAAAAGGAGGCCAGGTTCTGGATATTCTGCTTATCTTCCGGGTTCATGAGCGATATCAGCAGGGAGTTGACGTTTTCCTCGATATCCTCAACCTTGTGCAGCCCCTCGCTGACGATGTTGTGCAGTTCGATCAGCCGCTCGATATTATGAGATTTTATGTCCATCAGAGCATAAATCCCGTTATTGGTTTTGGCATATCTGGAAAACAGGTACTTGACCTGATTGCTGTCTCTGAGCAATCCGTTGATCCGGGTTTGCAGCATGGGATTGCTGAGGATGTATTGCCGCAGGGGCTTATCCCCGGGATTGAGAACGCTGATCCCTTCGCCCAATCGCCGGTTGAACTGGTAGGGACGGGCGTAGAGCATGCGAAAGACCTCCCTGACGCTTTTCAAACGGTTCAAAAGCGCCCAGTATATCGAACTGCAGATGGTGCAGGCGGATTCCCTGAACAGCCATTCATATTCCTTTTCAGTGAATATCTTCCACTTGAACTCGTCGTTGATGAACAGGTCGTCCATAAATTGCCGCCGGTAATGCTTCGGAATCATCAGGATGGGATGGTCGTGGCTGGGGCACGGCACTTCGATATAGCGCCCCGTGAATTGCGGCATTGCCTGGTGAAGGTAATCCGCATCTTTTTGTTGGGGAAAATAGTGATCCGTCTTTTCGGCAACGATGGAATCATTCTCGGCCGGGATGTCCTCCACGGTCTGCTCGTCAAAAGGCATTGCCTCATGATCCGCCAAGGCGCTGAGCGTCTCCCTTTTTAAACGCCATATCACTTCGTAGCGAAGCCCTTCCGGGGTTTTGGTGTATTCCTCGAATTTTGCCAGCAGGTTGTTTAAAAACGTGCTTTTCCCACACCCCGGGGGGCCTTCGAAAATGTACATCTTGTTTTGCTGGGCTCCATGCCGCATGGCTTCGGCAAGATGGATCAAGCGGTTGCCGAAAAGGCGGTCTGCGAAAAAGGGATGATCCACGCCGCTGACGAACAACTCCTTGAAATCGTAATTGATAAACTGGATCGATTCGGGATCGTCGGGATATTCATCGGCTTGCGCCTGAACATGTGACTTGATCATGTCGTGGAAAACCTGAAAAACATTGCGAAGCACGCTATCAGGATCTTCTGAGAGAATTTGCAGGAATTCTTCGAACGGAATCACCGGGATGTGATGCCGCTTCCCTATCTCGTGATCCAGGCTCTGCATGGCTTTTTCGATAAGATCCATGGGTCATCCCTCCCATCTGAAATTATAACATAGAACATGGGTATTGTATCAAAATCCTTATTTTTCAGGACACAATACTAGACGGCGATAGGCCTCCGAAGCCAGGGAAACATGGAGAACAGGACTCGCGGA
Organism: Desulfobacteraceae bacterium; assembly: GCA_050291625.1. GTDB lineage: Bacteria > Desulfobacterota > Desulfobacteria > Desulfobacterales > Desulfosarcinaceae > JARRKU01. The sequence goes on along the minus strand of JBNKKC010000170.1, from coordinate 55,181 downwards.
TTCCGGTTCGGCAAACCTGCCTTTTTGCAATTGGAGAACCGGCCGAGAGTCAGTATGGCATTCGCAGTTAAAAAGCGGCGCCGACAGCAGGAGAACCACTTCCCGCCAAAAAAGATCGATAGAAAATCTGCACCAAACTATCGGCATAAGTATTGCACTGCATAAAGATGCCAGAAACCGATTGTCCGGCATGCGGCACGAGAAGGCGAGTTGTGCCGTCTTAAGCTTCAATGGCTGCAACAGCCGGTCCCGAGACATTGAGATCTGGTGATTTCTGTCGAGTCCCGGCAGGGGGATCCAATTCTCGACCGGCCGGAAGATGTAAAACGCCTAACAAAAAAGGAAAATCACTCCATGTTGCACCGCAAACCCCATATTGAAAACCATCTCCAGTCCGCTGAAAAGCGGCTGGCCGCCCGTCTTGAGCTGTTGACCACCAACGGCATGGATGCGGATCGAATTAAAAAGGACCCTCAAATCAGGCGTTTCAAAGCCCGGATGCGTCAGGCCAGAAGAGAATTGACCGTGATTGCGGCCGCGGAAAGCCTGACGGCTGAAAAAGTCGAAACCCGGATCCGCAAAGCTGCCGCCGCCCAGTCAGAAGCCACGCAAAAAAAATCGAAGAAGAGAGATCCAAATGCCCCACCGGCCAAGAAAAGAAGAAAAAGTCGCCCCGAGGCGGATGAGGTCGAACAGGCAGAAGGACGTTAGCAGGCCTACGGTTGAACAAATCCTATCGTGGATGAACCTGTTTCCGGCCCGCATCGCCGTACGGACCGGACGCCATCCGGACTTTTTTGCCGAACAAAACGATTGGACCAAAAGCACCTATGCCCGGTTGATCCATGACCTATGCGGGCTGTGCATCACCGACGGGACCTTCGATACAGGCAAAGCGCGCCGCCTGACCACCACCGAGCAGGGGAAAAACTATCTAAAAAATGCCGTGGCTGAATTTGCCTGGATAGAGCGTAACTACAATTCATGGGGGCGGACCGGGCTGGAAGCCCTCAAGGATCTGCTCAAGTGCTTTTACATGACATAAGTCTGTTTTTACGAATTGGATGTATGGCATGCGCCTTGTTGATGTCTTATTTTCATATCATAAATAATATCATGCAAAAAAGACCGGAAAGCTACGAATGACGTTCCCACCCGCCCGGGAGAAGGAGAGGGCAATGATGCCGACAGTAGCCATTAAAGCACCGAGCGAGGTTGTCTATAAATACAACCTGACCACCGGCAAATATGAATACTTTATTCCTATTACCGGCGGGTCTGGCGGGTTTTCAACCGCTGAATGGATAGAGAAAGGTTGCCGTGATCTGTTATATCTCATCCATCCCCATGACCAGAAAAGAGTGCAGGCGCATTTTGATCGACTTTACAGGGGGGAGGTTTATGATCCTTTGGTTGAATCATCCCTTGAATATCGTCTTAAAACCAATGACGGCAGCTATCATTGGTTTAGCGACAGGCATGCGTTGCTGTTGGGTCCTGAGGGCAGGCCTGACGCCTTCATCGGCAATATCCGGGATCTCACCAAAGAGCGACTCGCTGAAAAAACCCTGCAGGAATTCGAACATATCGTATCCAGGTCAAAAGAATATCTGGCCTTGATCGATCGCAATTACGCCTATCGAGCTATCAGCAAGTCCTATGCGCACACATTGAAACGAGATCGGGACGACGTCATCGGCAAGACGGTTGCGGAAATCTTCGGACCGGAGTTATTTGGTAAAATCATCAAACCCATGGCGGATCGATGCCTTGGCGGTAAAAACACCCGTTTTCAAATATGGTTTCCCTTTGCAGGGGATGATCGCAAACTGCTGGACATTGAATACACCCCGCATTACGAAAAAGGGCGAAAAGAGAAAACCGTTTCAGGATATGTGGAATGCACCAGGGATATTACCGACCTCAAGAAACTCGAAGCCCAGCTACTGCAGACCTGCAAAATGGAAGCGATCGGCATGCTGGCCGGCGGTATCGCCCACGATTTTAACAATATTTTGAGCGCGATCATCGGCTATGCTGAATTGTCCATCGCGCAAGCAGCAGAAGCCTCCGAATTGTACGAGTATCAGCAGCAAATTCTTCAAGCGGGGCAGAGAGCCGCAGACCTGATAAAGCACATTCTCGAGTTCAGCCGCAAAAACAAGCAGGAGCTGCAGCCGGTTCAAATTAAGAATGTTTTGAACGAGGTGCTTGACTTTATCAGGGCGTCCCTGCCGTCGACCATCGCCATTGAGCGCAACATAGAATCTGAAGCCTATGTCATGGGAGACGCCACCCACATTTATCAGATCCTGCTGAACCTGTGCGTCAATGCCGGATTCGCCATGCGCAAAAAGGGCGGCTTTTTGAAGATACGTCTATCGGAAATTGAATTGGATACCGCCTCTGTCGCCCCAACCTCGGAGTTGAAACCCGGTCGCTATATCAAACTCAGGGTAAGCGATACCGGAACGGGCATGACACCGGATATTAAGAAACGTATCTTCGACCCCTTTTTTACGACCAAAGAAAAGGGCAAGGGGACCGGTATGGGGCTCTCTCTGACATATGATATCATTAAAAGCTATGGCGGCGACATCACCGTTGAAAGCGCGCCGGGTCAAGGGACACTTTTCGATGTCTACTTCCCTACCGCAAAGAGTGCAAAGCCGACCGAAGCCGGCATAGACGCCGATGTGCGTGGAGGATATGAAAGAATTTTATTTATCGACGATGAAGACACACTGGTCGATCTGGGCAAACAGATGATCGAGTTTCTGGGATATCGTGTGACGGCCCTGGTCAACAGCCTGGAGGCCTTGAACCTGTTCCAGAAAGATCCCTTCGCCTTCGACCTGGTGATTACCGATTTGGTCATGCCGGGCATGAGCGGGGACGAACTGGCCCAAAACATATTGGCCATCCGACCGGATATTCCGGTGATCCTGATCACGGGCTTTGCCGACCAGATGACGTCTGAAAAAGCCGAGTTGATCGGTGTTAAAAAACTGGTGACAAAGCCTATTGTCATAAAAGATATGGCCAAGCTCATTCGGGATACTCTGGCTTAGATGGTTCCATGAAATCGACGAGATTGCCAGCGAGACGCAAGGTTCTCGTGTTTTGCGGCGGCTGCCTGACGGCTGCCGGGATCGGTACGGTGCACTATCTGACCGGTCCGGAATTGACGCTGTCTTTGTTTTACCTGCTGCCGATCATGCTGGTGACGTGGTATGTCGGTCTCTGGGCCGGTGTGGTGATGGCCTTCTGTTGCGCCGGTTTCTGGCTGCTGGTCGATCTGGCCGTCATCGACGCGTTCCGACGCCCACTCATCCCCGTCGTGAACGAAACCTTCCGCTTACTGGTGTTCCTGATCATCGCATGGATCACTGCCACTTTGCATAAAGCACTGTTAAAGCAAAAGGTCCTGGCCAATATCGACCCTTTGACCCGGATTTCCAATCGGCGCGCATTTTTCGACCTCGCCGAGAGGGAATTAAAAAGGGCGCGACGCTTCAATTATCCGTTATCTCTTCTCTATATGGACTTGGACAATTTTAAGTGTGTCAACGATGATCTCGGCCATCATGTGGGAGATGAATTGTTGTGCCTGGTAACACAGCACATTCAAAGGCATATTCGTGAGATCGATATTTTTGCGCGTCTGGGAGGTGACGAATTTTGTGTGTTATTGGTCGATTCCACACCAATCGCTTCGTACACAGTGAGTCGAAAGCTTCAACTGAGCATCTCGGAGCTGATGCACAACAAGAACTGGCCCGTCACAATCAGTATCGGGGCGGCGACGTTCATATCCTTTCCCGACTGCGTGAGCGAGATGATCGCCGCAGCCGACCACTTGATGTATGCCGCTAAAAAAGATCGGCAATCGGGCATCATCCACAAAATAATCGACGGTACTGCAATGCCTGCCGGCGACGATCCATCTGCAATGGAAAAGTAGGCGTCTGCCCGACAATATCTCCGCCGTCCGATCGACTATTAAACCGGCAAGCATCGTTATAAAGCCGGAGGGCTTGAAATATCGGCTAAGGACGACCGGCAATGCAACCAAAACCTGCACCACGCCGCACGCTGCAGCTTGACGCTGCCGTGGCCGGCCCTTTGTTCATGCTTTCGGCCGCCCTTCTGTTTACGGCGCTCAATATCCTGGTCAAACAGATGGGGCCGAACTTCCGGGTCTGGGACATCGGTTTTTATCGCTTTTCCGGGAGCATCCTGGTCCTGATCCTGGTTTTCGGACGCCACAAAAACCTTTACAAAGGTCACAACACCAGACTGCTGATCATCCGCGGTTGCGTGGGATCCATCTCTTTTTTGTCCATCGTTACAGCCATCCGTCTGCTGCCGGTCTCCACCGCTGCTGTGATTTTTTATTCCTTTCCGGCCTTTTCCGCCGTCTTCGCCTTCCTGATCTACAGGGAAACCCTCAACCGCGGTCAAATGCTCTCCATCCTGGGCGTGCTGATCGGCGTAGCCGTCCTGTTCGATTTCCAGTTGACCGGCGGCCTGTACGGCCAGCTGATCGCTCTGGTGGGAGCCGTTTTTGCCGGCCTGACCGTGACGCTGATCCGGACCCTGAGAGAAACGAACGGACCCGTGATCATCTATCTCTATTTTTGCACGATGGGCGTACTGGTCACGCTGCCGGGCTACCTGCAGCAGCCGGCCGTGCCGGCTACAGCCGTGGAGTGGGCCATGCTGGCTGGGCTGATCCTCTGTTCGGTCACGGGCCAGCTGCTGATGAACCAGGGTTTCTTTTACTGCAGGGGATGGGAGGGCGGCCTTTTCATGTCCTCCGAAGTGATCTTTACCGCGGCCGTGGGCATCCTGTTTCTGGACGACCCGGCCATTTGGCGGTTCTGGATAGGCGGTTCGATGATTCTGGTCTGCATCGTGGCCATGAACTGGTTTCGACACCGCCGGCAGGCGCCGTCCGAAGCAGATCAGGCCCGATAGAGGCGTTAAGTTTGCCGGTCACCATTCAACTGATTTTTTAAGGTCCCTTGTCCGGTGGCAGCCAGAACGGATATCCAAAGCTCACTGTCGGGATTGACCTTATTGCGTTTGCCGGCCGAAGACTCCATGGGGACATGCACAAAATGGTTGTTCCAGCGGCCAATGAGCAGTTTTGTTTTGCCGGCCATACCGGCATGGACTGCGTTGCCTGCCAGAAAGCCGCAAAAAACGCTGTCATTGGCATTGGCCGGCAAGCTGCGGATCATATAGCTGGGATCGATGTATTTAAGCGCAATGGCGATTCCTTTGGCACGAAAATGGTCGGAAATGGCCGTCTTCAAATAGAGGCCGATATCTTTCAGGCGAATGTTGCCCGATTCATCACGCTCCTGCACCGTATTTTCAAAATAGCGCTGGCCGGCGCCTTCGGCTACGACGATAACTGCGTGACCGCGTGACGCCAATCGTTCTTCCAAGGCGCTCAAGAAACCCTCGGGGCCGTTTAAATCGAAATCCACTTCGGGAATCAGGACAAAGTTAACATCCTGTTGGGCCAGGCTTGCCGTCGCAGCGATAAATCCGGAGTAGCGCCCCATGAGTTTGATGAGTCCGATGCCGTTGGGATACCCCAGCGCTTCATTATGCGCGCCGACGATGGCCTGTGTGGAGACTTCCACGGCGGTATCGAAACCAAACGATCGCGAGACCAGATAAATATCATTGTCGATGGTCTTTGGAATACCGATTACACTGATTTTCAGGTTCCGTTCGAGGATAGTGTCGGCGATCTTGACGGCCGCTTTCAAGGTTCCGTCACCGCCGATCGTGAACAATATACCGATGTTCATGCGCTCCAGACAGTCGACGATTTCGTCGATGTCCTGGGGACCGCGGGAGGAACCCAAAATGGTTCCCCCCATGCCCAGAATGCCTGTGACCGAAGCGGGTTTGAGGTCCATTACGTCGTGACCGTATCGGGCGATGAAACCTTCCAAACCGTAGCGAATGCCGTATATGTTGCGTACGCCATAGAGATGATACAACTCCAGAACGATGGATCGAATGATATCGTTGAGCCCCGGGCAAAGGCCGCCGCACGTCACTATGGCGCACCGCAATTTGCTGGGATCAAAATAGATCGTCTCTCTGGCGCCGGCCAATTCGAAATAGGGCGGTTTTTTGCCTTCATACAGGTAGTATGCCAGCTCTTCGCTATGAATATTGATGAGGATGCCCTCATCGTCGCTGATAAATTTCGAGCGGGACGCACCGGCTGCATGCGTCAAAGGCGACGGTATACTGGCCTTGCCCAGGCTTGTGATACGTGTGTTGATTTCTTCGTTTGACATCTGCACTCCCTTTCATAAATATGCAACGTATGGGTGGTACCCTCCGCTTTCATTCCTTATAAGATTCAACACTAACCCATTATTCTTTTGATAAACGATTTGACCGGACCTTCGTATCGCTGCACGATCATAACCGGCGAGTGGGCGTAACGGGCTATTTTTTCGGGGATTTCACCGAACAGGACATTTGAAAAGATCCCTTCCTTGGACGCGCCCAGGGCGATAAGGTCGTAATTCGCAGCCGTATGGATCAGTGTTGAGGCCACTTTTCTGCCTTCCAGCAGGCGCGTGTCGGCTTTGCCGTCAAGGTTGGTGGTGCGGATGGTTTTTTGGATCCATCGGCGTGCTTTTTCTCTCTCCTCTTCTGCGGCATCGGGATCGACGACGTAGCCGCATGTCACCTCACAATCTTCGGAGTCGAGGAAGATTCCGACATATTCAGCGGCAAGGGCTGCATGCGGACCGCCGGCCGTTGTGATCAAAATGCGCCGCATGGGGCGGTCTCCCAATAATTTCACGGTGATCAGATCGCAGGGCGCATACCGCACCACTTTATCGGCGACTTCCCCCATAATCCGGTCGCGTGTTGTGGTGTATCCTTTCCAGCCCATCAGGATGAGCGTCGCTTTTTCCGATTCGGCCGTATGCAGAATACCGTCCCATACCTGATGGGCGATACGGATCGCCGAACGGGTGTCAATCCCTTGTTTGTTGCCGTATTCGATCGCTTTTTTCAACAGCGGCGTTTTGTGATGGACAAAGCGCATCCCTTCATGGGGTGGAAGGTTTTTGGGCACATCGATGACGCCAAGGACAATGATTTCTCCCTGGTAGGCTTTTGCAAGGGGAACGGCCAGTTTCATCAGGGGGATCACGTGATCGGGATTGTGCAGGGGAACCACAATCCTGTACGGATACGTGTTCTCGCTTTTCGACTGGCGAACTTCGAGGACCTGAGGTATCTCGGCGGCCGATACTTTTTCAAAGTACATGAAGTAAACAAACAACCCGGCCATAATCCATGCTATTGCAATATACCACGCCCGGGGATCGAAGTTGAACTGGTAAAGCGCCAGAAACAGGTTCAGGACAATAGCGGCAATGGGCGTTGCCGGGTATAAGGGGACACGAAATCCGCCTTTTAATTCGGGAAACTTGCGCCTCAGGGCTATCAGCGAAAGATTGACCAGGGCAAAGGTCAGCAAAAACATCACACTGGCTGCCGAACCGATGACCTGGATCGGGAACAGCAATGCCATGACAAGCACAATCACGCCGGTGACCGCAATGGCCGTATGGGGCGTGCGGCGCCGGGTGTGGATCTTGCTGAGTGACAACGGCAGCATTTTATCCCGACTCATGGAGTAGGCCACCCGTGATGAAGCCAAAATGGTGGCGTTCAAAGCCGATACGGTTGAAAGCAGCCCCCCGAAGATAATCAGCGCCGTGCCGAAAAACGGCATGAAGCTCCGAGCGGCGCGCGCGATGGCCGTTTCCTGATACTGCCCCAGAAACTGCCACGATTTACCCGATTCGGGCTGAATGGCGCCGATGCAGACCAGCAAGATCATCAAGTAGATGAAGACGGTGACGCACAGGGAGATCATTGTGGCCCGGGGAATGGTCTTTTCAGGCGCTTTGATCTCTTCGGCCACCGTAGCGATCAGGTCATAGCCTTCAAAAGCGATAAATGTCAGTCCCATGGCAATAACCACCCCGCCGACGCCGTTGGGCAGAAAAGGCCTGAAACTTGCCGCCGCTTCGCCGGGGATTTGCAATATCCGCTTCAGCCCATAGGCGATAAATATGCCCAGAATAATGATTTTGGCCATGGTGATGATATTCTCGACGCTGCCGGTCAAGGCCGTGCCCCGCATGTTGACGAGGATGAAAATGATGCCCACCAGAGCGGTCATTATCAGGACCGGTGTTTTGTGACCTGCCAGGTTGAAGACAAGATTGGCAAAGGAGGGGAAATAGCTATGCATGAATTCCCAGAAATAGCTGCCGAAGCCAAGAGCGTAAAGCGCACATGCGATGATATAACAAAACCACAGCATCCAGCCTGCGGCGAATCCTGCCGGCCCCGGGAATGCTTTGATGATAAAGGAATAGCCGCCGCCCGATTTGGGATAAACCGAAGCCAGTTCGGCATATGAGAGTGCCGTCAGCAACGTTACCAGGCCGTTGAGACCAAATGCCAGCAGCGCAGCAGGCCCGGCTTCACCTGCGGCCATTCCCGTGAGCACAAAAATTCCGGCACCGATCATGGCCCCGATGCCGATCATGGTGGCATCAAAAAGGCCTAGGTCGCGGGCGAAGGTGACCTGGATTTCTTGTGCAGGGTGTTCCGGAGATGGTTTCATGCTCCGATTCCTTGCGATATTGCGCACAACACGAGGCCGAGGCCTTTGAGCCGGACAAAAACCTTACCCTCTGAACTGATGAAGCCATGAGCAACGTTGTTCTCTATGTATCTTGCTGCGATTCCAAAAAAGAGAACGCTGATATGGAGAGCATGTTTCATGCCGAACCTTCCCGCGACGTCGACCAATGACCATTTATCGGCAATCGTTTGCCTTCGCCGACGAAATCATGAATATAGCACAAAAGACACTGCCTGTCCTGCAATGTCTATGTCGACTCTTAAGTTCCTCAAACCCAGACGCGAGAGTTCTTTTGACAAAGCGAAAGGGAAAAAGCGGTATTGTCATTCTGCGACGACCAATAATGCAGTTTGCTTAAAAGTATGGCATATCTTTTGAATAGATCATCGTACAAGTAAGCCAACTATCGGCAAAGAGGAAGTTGCCATGATGTTAAGGAGAACATTTGAACGGCCGCAACAGGGTTTTCCCGGACTGCTTATGGCACTGGAGGATGTACGTAAACGGATGCTTCGATTGTTTCCTGAAGCGGTTCAAAGTCCTCGAATCGATATGGCCGCAGGAGAAATGGTCTGCAAAGGTAAAAGTCAAGACGCAAAGGGCAGCAAGCCATGCAGGAAGAGAAAGAGACTGAACAAAAGGATACCATCGCGTGTCCAAGGGATACAGAGAATCGATACTTTAAAGATATTTGCAAAACGGTATTTCGGATGTCGAAACATCGGCCGTGGTGCCGGGAATGTCAACATTTTGCCGTAGCCCCGGTGACAAAGCCAGGAAAGCGAACCGCTCTGGTGGGCGGTGAACCACCAATCACGAGGCGCCCACCTCGATAGGATGGCATCTGCTGAGATTAAAGCTAAGCGTTGTTATCCTTTCCGGTCAATTAGCTTGACTGGACATCGGCTGGATTTTATGCTTTTTTATATCAGAGAACGATTGATCCTGCCCCACTTGAAAACTGAACCTCCCTTCTAAAAAACGATCACGCCGCTCAATGCACCTTTTGTCCAAAATTGGATCAAAAACACATACCGAGGTGTATCATGCGCGAAATTACCAGAAATTTTGGGTTGGTGACCACCTTCCGTATTCTTGTCGAGCAGGATCGTCGGCAACTTGCGGCCAGGATGAAACGACACGCCGATATCAACAAGCCCATTCTCATCGTCCCCTTGCTGGCCAGTGAATATTCCCTGCCGGAGCACTTGCCGGTCTTTGAGAACATTCTCGCAAACCTGTCCCAGGCAGAATACCTGCACAAGATCATCTTTGGCCTTGACCAGGCCTCGGAATCGGAAATGCGGTTGTTGCAGGAGCTGATCCGGAAACATCACATCCGCCAGGCTGTCATCCAATGGAATGACGGCCCGGTCTACAGTAGAATTTATCGGATGCTCAACGACGCAGGCATGGTCTCGCTGGAACCGGGCAAGGGCAAGAACATCTTTTTGGGAATCGGTATCGCGCTGGCGTTGAATGCAAAAGTGGTGGGCATTCTGGATGCGGATATCCGATCCTTCGATTGTATCCAGCTGGATCGGCTGCTATACCCTGTGGTCGTTTGCAACTACGACTTTTCAAAGGCCTGCTACACCCGCATCTCGAACAACAGACTGTACGGACGCGTCAAACGACTTCTGGTAGACCCGCTGCTGCTTTCGCTCAAGACCAAATTCATCGAATCCAAGGACAGGAAAATGCTGGGGATGATCGATTTTCTTCTGCAGTTCGATTACCAGCTATCCGGAGAGGTGGCGTTCCGGGCGGATCTGTTGAAAAAAATGCGCTTTTCGACCAACTGGGGTGCGGAAATCTTTACCTTGATCGAAATTTACCGCAAGGCTTCCAGTGCCGCCCAGGTCAGTTTTTCAAGCGAGCCGTTCGACCACAAACACCAGCCGGTGTCCGAGGATGACCTGTCCAAAGGGCTCACCCGAATGGCCGTCGATATCGTCACGACCTTGATGAGCGCCATGGTCAAAGGTGAAGGCCTTGATTTAAGCGAGGCCTTTTTTAGAGACCTGTTGATCATTTATACGGGTGTCACAGACAAGCTGACCAAAATGTATTCAGACGAATCCCAGTTCAACAATCTCGAGTATGATTGGGACCATGAAGAGCACCTGGCGCGGGAGGTTTTCAGCCGGTGCATTCTTCATGCCGGTGAAATTCTGACAGCCCAGCCCGCTACCACGGAAAAACTGTTACGTCTTGCCACCACCTATCCGCAGTTTAAACCTTTTTTGGATGCCGGATTGACTGAAGCGATTCTCTCGGTTGAGTCGGAATTGAAAGAAAAGGTTTTCGAAACGCCCCATACCGCATCGTGGGAACGGGTTTTTTATAAGATTCCCAATATTCAGGATATCCTCTGGGAGGCCGTTGGGATGGATTAGCGCTTTTGAGATGGCTTGTAAGCAGACGTAATGGCCGCTGGCGTCAGGGCCCCGGCCATTACGATGCCCAGGATTGTTTGCTACTTCTTTGGTTTGACGGTCTTTTTGGACTTTTTGGCAGCGGCCGGCGAGGGTTCGCCCATATCCAGCTGCATGGCCAACTCTGTCAGTTGTTCAGAAATTCGAATCAGTGATTTCGAAACCGTGGATAGTTGTTTTGTCAATCGGCTCATAAGTATCGATCCTCCGCGTATTTGGGTTTGAGTCGGTCAGAAGCGCATATCGCTCAATCACCGCCATATGGAACTACTGCGGCATTTATCCGGTTTTGGAAAGATATACAAGCATAATCAGATGTATTTGATACCTTTGAAAGTTCATGGTATATGAACTCATAAATAGTTGAATAAATATTGTTTTCGGTAGAAAGTTCACCAGGGCGGGCATGCTGTGTTTTACATGGCTTGTCTTTTTTGACTATGAAACCTGGAAGTATTCTACAAATGCGAAATGGCAGAATACGATGACGACAAGCCTCTGTTTCGACATCCGCCGGCAGCCCGACGCCACCACCTGCGGCCCTACCTGTCTCCATGCTGTGTACCGCTACTACGGAGATGCCATCACCCTGGATGACGTCATAACCCAGGTTCCTCAATGGCGGGAAGGCGGCACGCTGAATGTCTATCTGGCCATCCATGCGCTGCGCCGGGGCTATCAGGCCACTATTTTGCCCTATAATTTAACGGTATTCGACCCTACCTGGAACGATCTCGACACCACCCGGATCAGGGAGAAACTCAAGGCCCAGCTGCCTCATAAAAAAGAACTGCCCGGTTTCGAAGAGGTCACCCAAGCCTACCTGGATTATCTCGCTCTCGGGGGGCAGCTCAGGTTCAAGGTGATCACGCCGTCCCTGATCCGAACCTACCTCAAGTCAGGCACCCCCATTCTTACCGGTTTGAGTGCCACCTATCTGTATAACGACGCCCGTGAAGTTGAACGTAACGGCAAATGGGTTGCGGACGATGTCCGCGGTTGCTCCTGCGGCCACTTCGTGGTGCTGTCCGGCTACCGCAAAGAGAACCGCAGGGTTCAGGTGGCCGATCCACTGGTGCCCAACCCCATGGCTGACGGTCGCTACTACGATGTGGACATCTATCGATTGGTATGCGCCATCATGCTGGGCATCCTGACCTATGACGGCAATCTTTTAATCATCCGCAAGAAAAAACGAAGGTGACCCAATCTTCTTGATACTGTTGATGATCCTCTCCACCTTGCTCATTCGGGCAAGGCACGGCTTTTGCTTTCTTGTGTGTCGGGCACATCAACATTCGCCCGGAATATCCAACACATGACAAATGGAGAGGGTAAAATGGCCAGAAAGGGAATTCAAAAAGAAGACCGCATCACCATAGATGGATTCGTGGAAGAGGCGGAATTGGAAGACGGCAGTCTCGGGCTTGTCATCTATGACGGTGAAAACGATTACTTTGTGGTTTTGGATAAAAAAGGCCAAAAATTGAGCAATTACGTCGACGAAGAAGTGGAAGTGTCCGGCGTGCTGTCTGAAAAAGACGGCGAATTTTGGCTCAAAGTCACCTATTTTCAGCTGATCGATGATTTTGACGATATGGATGACGATGATGACTACGATTTAAAAGACGATGATCGCTGGAGCGCCTGACCGTCTCCCTGAAAGTGGTTTCAAAACCCCCTTTCAGGCCCAACCTCTGTGTTGGAGCATGCGGTTCAACACTCGACATACCCGATGTATGGATGTCTATCCCGCCGATTTCCGGCGGGACGTTTGAATCGCATGCTCCGCCTTCCTGTCCCGTCTGGTCCTCAGCGAGGCCTGTCCCGCCGATCTTGGGCGGGGAGACCTTGAACCTGAAAGCAGGTTTTAAAACCATTTCTTACCAAAAATCCCGCACCTGCTGCGTGGCATGATCTCTCCGAAAAAAGAGAATTCAGGGTTCTCCTTTTTCGTCAAAAAGGAACGCGAAGGTCTTCATTCAAGGTTTTGAAAATGCCTCTATCCTGAAACAAGTGCGAGCGCCGTCCGGTTGGGGAGATAGAGACTCAGCCGATGCGGCGGCTGTTCGGCGTTTTCGGCGGGCAGGGTGAAGTGGGGCAGGGTGTTGTCCACCCGTGCATGGCCGCCGGTCTCCCTGTCGTCCGTATTCAATACGATGGCGTAGCGACCCGGCGGCGCCGGAAACCGGTAGTCCTTATAGGATTTGTCCGGATGAAAATTAAAGGCAAACAGCAGTGCGCCCCGTTGAAAGATCAGTACTTTGTCCTGATCGTGCTCCCACAGAAGCGTTGCCGGTCCGGCGGACAAAAGATCGTGCGATGTCGCCAGGGCGATCATTCTGCGATCGAATCGGGCGAGCAGGTGATACTTGAGCTGGGCATCGTCTGCCAGATGCCACTGCCGCCGGGCATAGCGAAAGGACCAGTCGTTGCCCTCCCGTGGAAAATCGATCCATTCGGGGTGGCCGAATTCGTTGCCCATGAAATTGAGATACCCGTGGCCCGCAGTGACCAGGGTGATCAATCGGATCATTTTGTGCAGGGCCATGCCGCGTGATACGCCCAGGTGGTCGTCGTCGATGCGCATGTGATCGTAAATGGCGGAGCCCACCAGACGAAAAATCAGGGTTTGGTCGCCCACCAGGGCCTGGTCGTGGGACTCGGCATAGGAGATCGTCCGTTCGTCATGGCGGCGATTGTTCAGTTCAAACCACAGGCCGCCCATGTGCCACCCCTCATCCCGTGTATCCTTGGTCAGCTTGATCCAGTGATCGGGCACGCCCATGGCAAAGCGGTAGTCGAAGCCGACCCCGCCGCTGTCCCAGGGCAGCGCCAGGCCCGGCATGCCGCTTACATCCTCGGCAATGGTGACGGCATCCGGACGGACCTGATGGACCACCTGGTTGGCCAGGGTCAGATAGGCCAGGGCATCGTCATCCACACTGGCATCGAAATAATCCTCGTAGGAGGTAAAAGCCTTGTTCATTCCGTGATGGGAGTAGAGCATGGAGGTGACCCCGTCAAACCGGAAACCGTCCACGTGAAACTCATCCAGCCAGTAACGGCAATTGGAGAGCAGAAAATGGAGCACTTCCGGTTTGGCATAGTCGAACAGGCGCGAATCCCAGAGCGCGTGGCGGCCCTTTGGGCCGGTATGAAAATATTGATACTCGGTGCCGTCGAAGCGGCTGATGCCTTCGACCTCGTTGTTGACCGCATGGGAGTGGACCAGATCCATCAGAACGGTCAAACCCATGCCGTGAGCCGTGTCGATCAGGGCTTTGAGATCTTCCGGCGGGCCGAAACGGGATGAGGCGGCAAAAAAGCTGGAGACATGGTAGCCGAACGAGCCATAGTAGGGATGTTCGGGAATGGCCATGATCTGAAGCGTATTATAGCCGGACGCCTGGACTCTGGGCAATACGTGCCGGGTAAACTCCGCGTAGCTGCCCACGGCCTCGGCCTCCTGGGCCATGCCCACATGCACTTCGTAAATCAGCCGTGGGGATTGCGGAACCGTGAATTGAGGCGTTTGCCAGGCAAAGGCGGTGTCCGGTCGCCACACCTGGGCATTGAAGACCAGGCTGTGCGGATCCTGGACCACCCTGCGGGTCCAGGCGGGAAGGCGATCGCCGGCGCCGCCGGGCCATTGAAGATGCAGGCGGAAAAGCTCGCCGTGAGCAAGTCTGTCGGGCGGCAATTGAATCTCCCAGTCGCCCCGGCTGTTGATGCGCTGCAGGGCCAGGTCGTCCCGGGGGCGCCACTGACTGAAAGGGCCGACCAGATGGATGGCGGCGGCATTGGGGGCCCACTCTCGCAATATCCAACGATCGTCGCGAAAATGGAGGCCGTAATATTCGTGCCCGGAGGCAAACTCGGCCAATGTCAGACCATCCGGGACGAGGTGCTTGACCATTTGGCGTTCGTAGGCCATGCGCCTGGCGATGACTGCTTGGTAAGGTTTCAGATAAGGATCCTGTGCAAGCAGGCGCTGAAGCCGTTGGTGGTCGTTGTTCGTCAGCATAAAAAATCACTCAGTTGATAACAGGCACGTTTCATTCTCCTTTGAGGGAGAGGCACCGGACAAATATACTTTCCCTTGGGGGGTAGCCACCGGACAAATACCCTTTCCCTTGAGAGAGATGCACCGGATAAATTCCCTTTCCCTTGGGGGAGAGGCACCAGACAGATTCCCTCTCCCTTGAGGGAGAGGGTTAGGGTGAGGGTGGACCTTGCGGAAAACCACCCCCTCACCTGACCTCTCCCCCTGAGGGGGAGAGGAATAGATCGTGCTTCGACCTCCGGCCCCGAGGGGGAGAGGAATAGATCGTGCTTCGACCTCCGGCCCCGAGGGGAGAGGAATATATCGTTCTTCGATCTCCGGCCCTGAGGGAAAGAGATATATTATCGTGTTTTGACCTCAAGCTATACAATCAGCGGCCTGTCCAGCATCTGTTCGTACAGATCGATGTACTGGCTCGCGTTGACTTCATGATTGAAGGTCTTCAGGGCCTGCGTCATGATGCGGGAGATGTGCTGCGCCTTTTTGGATGGTTCCAGGGCATAGAAATCCATCGCACGATCGATGGCCCACATCAATCCCGATGTGTCGTAGATGTCGAATTTAAATCCGCTGCCCCGATCATCGCCGGAGTTGTCGAAATGGGTTACTGTGTCGTGGATGCCGCCGGTGTCGTGAGCCACCGGCAGGGCGCCGTAGATCTGGCCGATCATCTGCGGCAGGCCGCACGGCTCGAACAGCGACGGCATCAGGACAAAATCAGCTGCACCGTAGGCCAGATGCTCCAGTCGCTCGGAAAAGTCACAGACGGCCACGCGATGGTGGAATTGGTGATGGTTGACGATGTCCCTGAACACCTGCTGATAGTCTCCGTCCGCTACAAAGATAACCTGCAGATGTTTCTCCCAGTACCTGGACAGCACCTTATAGAAAATATCGGCCAGAAGCTGGCACCCCTTCTGGACCGGATCGAGTCGCGAGGGCCAGAAGAAGACGGGGGCGTCGGCAACTTCGTCGAGCCCCAGCATTTTCTGCAACGCCAGTTTGTTTTTGGCTTTGGCCTCCTGATGCGTGTCCGGAGTGTAGCGATATTTCAGGTACTTGTCTTCACTCGGTTTATATCCTGGATCCGGTGCATTGAGGATTCCGGTGGCCACGCCGGCATTCACCTTGTTGATCAGTTCTTTGCGCAGATGGTCTTCGATGAAATCGTGCCGGCCCTCGGCGATTTCTTCCAGAAACCGGCGGCTGACGGTGTTGACAAAATGGGCAGCGAAGACCCCGCTGACCAGGAAGTCCACCGGATTGGTTTCCCTCGCCGTCTCGTAATTATCAGCGAAGTTGGTGAAGTAGAGATGATGCCAGAATGCGGCCGCATCGATGCCGCGATCCTCGATATGCGCCAGGGTTGTTTTGACCGTATGAATGTTGTGGATGGTAAATAGACACGGGATGCCCATTTCCCGGGCCATGGCCGGGATCAGCCCCGTCAACCAGTCGTTGCAATGAATCAGGTCGGGCCGCACCCGCGGAATGATGTTGTTGATGACCTCGCGCGTAAATGCCAGTGCGATCCGGATATTCTCTACGCTGTAGCTGGAGTAGACGCGGTTGAGGTAGAAAAAGGAGCGGTCCTCGGCCAGATGAATCCGGTCGTTGGGCATGACGCGCCGTAAGATACGCTGTTCGCGGCGCAGCACCGGCGTCAGTCGATCGTGAAAAATGGATCGATAGTCCGGCAGGGCGATGTGTACATCGGCTCCCTGATGGAACAGGGCGCTGATCAGAGCTGCGGAGACATCGGCCAGGCCGCCCGCTTTGGCCGTAAGAAAATTGGCCAGATTGCCCATGCGGTCCGGCAGGTAGGTCACTTCGGGCGTAACGATCAGTACTCTTGGTTTTTTGCGTTTACGAGCCATAGGTGGAAATAGTTTTAAGTGTTAAGTTAAGGATTGGGGCCATTTTATTTCATAAATATTTTAATTCGTCTTCACCGCTTCAATTCGTGGGACAGGAAGGCACCGTGGGTGAAGCCGTAGCATCGCTACTGCGAACCCCGGTAATCCCGCCTTTAGCGGGAACGCCTAAGCTGAATCCCTCTTCCAACGTACACACTACCCCCAGTTGAGTAGTGCGTCGGAGGGCTTCAGATCCAAGGCGCCGGTAGCGCCGCTGTAGTTCGCTACCGCAAGCTGCCGGCAACGCCGGAGCTGAAGCCCTCCGGCGTGCTAATCAACTGGGGGTCAGGCCCAGGTTAGGAGACCGGGGGTATACTTAATCCAATCATCCGACCGAGGCACCACGCGCACGGTAAAACCATACCGTCCCGAATCGCCACAGACCATCCGGCAGCGGTAGATGTAATCCCCTTTGCCCTGATCCTGCACCATCTCCATGGGAAGCGGGGCGCCCTCGATCAGTTCGTCGATGCGCTTGATGCGGCCGTAGTAAAGTTCCACATCCACATCCTCCGGACGAATGTCGCCCAGGTGCACTTTGGCTGTCACATCGAATGCATCTTCCACTTGAAACGGCCCGTCCTGATCCCGAACCGGCGGATCGACTTGGATCTGCTTCCACTTCTCTTTCAGGCGCTGATGAAACGTACTCAGGTGCCGGGCTTCCCGGGCGTCATCCACCAATAGCGATACCCGCCGCTTGATGGACGGCTGGTAGAATCGCTGGTTATATTCGTGCGCCATGCGATGGCTGCAAAAATCGGCCATGGCCATTTTTATGGAGGCTTTCATCATGGCAATCCAGCGGGCCGGCATATTTCCATTTTTTCGATCGTAGAAGCAGGGGACCACGTCGTTTTCCAAAAGATTGTAAAGGGCCTGGCTTTCCACCGCGTCCTGATAGGCCGGGTCGTCGTAAGTTTCGCCGCTGCCGATGCTCCAGCCGCGCTCGGGCGAGTATCCCTCGCACCACCAGCCGTCCAATACGCTGAGGTTCAGTACGCCGTTGATGGCGGCCTTCATCCCTGATGTTCCGCAGGCTTCCAGCGGTCGCCGCGGCGTATTGAGCCAGACATCCACACCCTGCACCATGTATCTTGCGACGCCCATGTGGTAGTTCTCCAAAAAGACCAGACGGTGACGAAATTCCTCCTTCTGGGCATATTGCATGATTTGCCTGATCAACTCCTTGCCTTCGTTGTCCTGGGGGTGGGCTTTGCCGGCAAAGATGATCTGCAGGGGTCGGTCTTTGGATGCCAGCAATGCGTTGAGCCGCGCCGGATCCTGGAAGATCAGATGGGCCCGTTTATAGGTGGCGAAGCGCCGGGCGAAACCAATGGTCAGCACATCCGGGTCCAACGCATTTTCAACGGCCTTCATGATGGAGGTGGGTGCATTGCGCTGGCCGTATTGGCGGACCATCTGTTCGCGCACTTTGCTGATCATGCGGGTGCGGTTCATCTCATGGACCTGCCACAGCTCTTCGTCGTAGATTTCATCGATGCGTTCGATGTTCTCTGTCTTGCGGCTGCTCAGGTGCCATTCGGGGCCCAGATAACGCTCGAAGAGCATGGCGATTTCCGGAGCCACGAAGCTGGAGACATGGATGCCGTTGGTCACGTGGGTGATCGGTGTGTCCGCATCGCTGCGATTGGGCCACACATGCGACCACATTTTGCGAGCCACCTGTCCGTGCAGTCGGCTGACACCGTTGCAGTGTTGAGAAAGCCGCAATCCCAGAATGAACATGGAAAAGGGCGCCTGGGGACCGTTGCCGCTGGACTGGCCCCAGGCTATCAGCTCCTCCACCGGCATGTCGAGCTGCTTCGCCAGGGGCTGCAGATAGGGTGCCACCAGTTCTGGTGGGAATTCATCGTGCCCTGCGGCTACTGGTGTGTGGGTCGTGAAGATCGACGTCCGTGCGATGATTTCCAGGGCGGTCTGCCGGTCGAGGCTGTTGATTTGCATGAGCTGGATCAAGCGCTCGATATTGGAAAAGGCGCTGTGCCCTTCGTTCATGTGGCATATCGCGGGATGAATCCCCATGGCTTTCAGGGCCCGCATGCCGCCGATGCCCAGCAGGACCTCCTGCGCCAGCCGCACGCCGGGTTCCGCCGAGTAGAGCCGGGCGGTGATGTTTCGAATGTCGGGCGGGTTGGCGGCCAGGTTTGTATCGAGCAGCACGAGCGGGATGCGGCCCACTATCAGCTTCCAAACATCGGCCCGGATCGGTCCGTTCGGACCATCGACCTGGATAATCAGGTTGGCCCCGGATGAATCTTTCGCTCGGGCGATAGGCAGTCTGTAGTAGTCGATCTCCGGGTATCTCTCCTGCTGCCATCCGTTCAGATCCAGGTACTGCTCAAAATATCCCTGGCGATAGAGCAGACCGACGGCCACCATGGGAAGACCCAGATGGGATGACGATTTCAGGTGATCGCCGGCCAGTACGCCCAGTCCTCCGGCAAACAGCGGCAGGCTTTCATGGATACCGAATTCCATGGAAAAATAGGCGATCTTCCCGTCGCCGGCACCGCGGGTATCATCCGGCCCGATGCGAGACAGAACGGCCTCTTTGTATTGTTCTTTCACCCGGTCCAGGTGGGCCAAAAAGCTGTCATCCTCGGCCAGCTTTTTGAGCCGATCCTGTGAAACCAGGGTGGCAAATACGATGGGATTGTTACCCGATTCCTCCCATAGTGAAGGGGAGATGCGTCGGTACAGTTCGATGGCGTCCTTTTTCCAGGACCACCACATGTTGCGGGACAATACACCGAGAAATGCAAGTGACTCCGGCAGTCTCGGGAAAACCTGATAGGCTTGAATTTGTCTCATGAATGACTCCGGTTCGAGTGATATGGGCTTTGTAACAATTCATTTGGCAAGGATAGAGGGAGAAAGCAGTCTTGGCATACCGCAACGACCGATGACCTAGGCCAGATTATTTGTCCTGAAGGCTGAATCAGACAACCACCACCGAATTAGTATCATTGGCAAAATCGCAGTGTTTGACTTTGTCGGCGCCGCTGTCGGTTACCCAATGCTGTCCGTCGACGACGTAACGGTACTGGTACTCGCGGCCTGGTTTGAGCAGGACGGTCGCCGTGAAGTCTCCGTTCTTCAGGGGTTTCATGGGAGTCGTTTGGGTCTGCCAATCGTTGAAATCCCCGGCGATGGCAACTCGATGCGCCCCCTGCACGACTCTCTTGTTCAGGCGGAACGTGACTTTGCAATACGGTTTGGTTTTGAAATACTGCTTCTTCAAGGACATGGCGGCCTCCATTTGTTGGTATTGGAATAATGGGTTGAACGGCATCTTGGAATCGGATCCGAACAGAGGCTCTGATAATGGAACGGCATACTGACAAATAGCGATCCAATCCGCAAATCCCATTATACTAAGTCGCTAACGTTTTTCGTCAAGCATTACCTCTATTTTTTTACGGACACGCAGCAATTCGCTCACACCCCAGGCTTGGGCGTCGCATCCGCGCTGGGTATGCGGCGAGTTGCCATCAATAATTTCAGGCACTTGACCAACACAGCCTCTGTCGATCAGATCCAGGCTGCTGGATAGCCAGGCCATGGCTGCGGCGGCACCCGGCGGTCCGTAGCACGTCACCCAAGCTTCGCAAAACAGTGGGAAGAGCCAGGTCCAGGCGGTGCCGTTGTGGTAGGCCGGTTTGCGGCGCGTATCTTCATCGCCTTCGTAGCGCCCCCAAAAGGGGGACTTGGGATCGTTGAGCAAACGACCCCCGTGCCGGATTTCCAGGGGTACCTCCACCGGCCGGTCCGCCAGACTGCGGATGGCGCCCGGAACCAGCAGGGATTGGCAGGCGCGCAACACGCTGCGTCCGATGGTTTCAGGGTCGACGGCGTTCAGGGTAACGGCCAGCAGTTGATTGGGCCGCAGGGCGTCGTCCGGTCGGCAGTCGGCGGCGGAATCACCCGGCTCTCCGTGCCGGCAGTCGACCAGAAAGCCCAGATCCGGCCGCCAGTACAGCTCTTCGATGGCCTGGCGTACCTGTTCGGCCAATCCGGACCAACGGCGGCCATCGTCCGCATCGATGCGTGCCAGGTAGGTCAGAGCGGCAAACCACAAAGCCTGGATTTCGATGGGGTATCCCTGGCGCGGCGTTGCCGCCGGGTAGTTGGTGTCCATCCAGGTGAAGTGGGCCGGGCTGAAGATCAACCCGGAATGGGGATCCATGCGGATGCCGTTGGCGGTGCCCTCGATCAAGGCCTTGGCCGTATCGCACAAAACGGTCCGAATGGTGCGCCGGCCGCAGCGATGGTCCAGGAAATCGTCTTTGCCTTCGGCCGATGTGAGATCGTTGCAGGCGGTGAAGAGCCACAGGGGGGCATCCGTCGTGTTCCTGTTGGAGGCGTCCCGGCCTCGGATCATATTGGGCAGGGTGCCCCCCTTTTCAAATGCCGCAAACTGAGCGAGAATCGCCTTGACGGTCTCCAGACGGCCGTCGGCGATCAATCCCCGCGCCGCAATCAGCGTGTCGCGTCCCCAATCCAGAAACCACGGGAATCCGGCCAGCACGGTTTGAAACGGCCCCCGATGCACCACATACTGCGCCAATGCAGCGGACAGAGCCCGGTCCAGGGGAAGCGATCCGCCTTCCGGAACGGGCGGTGCCGCCGGAACGTCAGAAGGCGGCTCGCCGCCGTCCGTGGCCGCGGCAGTGAAACGAATGCTCTCGCCGCCGTTCAACGGACTGGCAAAATAGCCCGGCCCGAACAGATCCGAATCAGGATCCAACCCCCGCTGCGCTTCCAGCGGCCGGTGCACCATATAGTACCATTCCGGTTCGGGCACGAAGCGACCCTGGTCGACGGCCATCTCAAAGGCGTGATCGGCGGCCGGTGCAAACCGAAAGCCGTTGTCTCGATGTTGGACGGCACTGGGCCAGTCGTGCTCGGGTCCCTCATAGGCTTTGGTGCAGTGATGAAAGTTTCGATCTTCGATGTCCGGTCTGACGATCAAGGTGACGGTTCGATCGTCCGCCAACTCGGGGCGGTCGGTGTCGGCGCGCTGTCGCAGGGCCTGGATGCAAAGCCGGTTGTTGCTGTTTCGGTCCAGCCAGGCATGAACCTGAAGCGTGATATATTCACCTTGCCCGCATGGAATCCGGTAGTGCCAGGCCACACCGTTTGCATAATCGAAGGCGAAGTATCGCAGGCAATCCAGGCTCACGGTCTGGCTGTATCCCTGATAAACGATCCAGGCGCGGCAGCGGGCCAGCAGCATGCGCCGGTCCTCGGGGTAGTCCGGATTCAGATTGGCCGCCAGCAGGCCGTCGTAACGGCTCTCCAGCCGCTGCCATTCGGCATGCGCCCTCAGTGCGGCTCCCCGCCCGTTGGCTGCCAGCGCCAGTAGTGGTGCTTGATGGCACTGGTCGCGTGAAAACGACGTTTGAACCATGGTGTCCCTTCCGCAGCCCAAAAAGATCACCCGGCTGGTCCGATGGCGCGGTCCGTTCGGTCCGAAACGCGTCAGCTCCAATTCGCATTCGTGCTGCTTTTTTCCATCGAACAGGGGCGGCACCAGGACAAACGTCCCTCCTGAATGATCCGGCAGACATTCCTGGCCGCAGACGACTCTGCCTTCGTGTATGATTCGGATTCGGAATGGGCGCCGGGATCGCAAGAGAAGAAAAAACGCCGGCGGCACCATCACGTGCCGCACCAGGTCGGCGGGGTCTTGCCATAAAACCACCCGCGATTCGTCGCTGAACGGATTGCAGCGCCGGCAGAACGCTTCGGGATCGGCCCCGAGTTCGTCCGCCGCAATCTCCGGATCGATGGCTGACATGCGGTCGTAGACCTGGGCGACCTCGAGGGCTTTGGCCCTCAGACGCTGATGGACGACCGCCGCGGGGGCGAGATCGAAGCGCTCTTCGTCCGGCAAGGCGTCGCTCTCGATCGGTGGTGCCAGGCATCGGATCTGCAGAGGTGCCAGTTCGAGCAATCCGGTATCGGGGCCGCCGGACAACTCGATCGATTCGCCGGTCAGCAGATCCACGGCGGCGGACAGGCCGGCTCCCCACTGCCGGCGATCCCAGCCGATCTGCTGAGGTTGGCCTTGATCCAGATTGGCGACGATCAGCAGCGCCTTTTCCGAAGAGAGATGGCGGCGTACCGCGGCCAGGAAGTTCCCCTGGCCGTGGCTGGCAAGATCCAGGCGTGATGGGTGGCCGAACGCCGGATGGGTTCTGAGCAAACGGCTCAGGCGGGAGATGGCATCCACCTGGTTGATGTCGGCGCCCCAGTTCAGGCCGCAGGGCTGATGTACGTTGATTTTTTCCTGGGCCAGCCATTCGACGCCGTTGGCGAATCCAAACGCACCGACCGGCGCCAGAAGAGCGCATAAAGCGGTGCGCATGCGGGCGTAGCGGTGAGATGTGGCCGCCAGTCGATTGTTGTCGTGGGTTTCGGCAAAATGGAGTGCAACGCCGTCCGTGGCGGATATGTCGTTGGCGATGGGCAGATAGTGTTCGATCTGGCTTCGATCGTAATTCTGGAACAGCTCCGAATAGGCCCAGTTGAAGTTGGCGCGATTGAGCAGGTCTCGCGTTACCGAGATCTTTCCTCCCAGCCCTTCCAGCAGGAAGATCGTTTCGGGAAACTGCTCGCGCACTTTGGCGATGATGTACTGCCAGGCTTTTTCCGGGATCATGTATCCGGCATCGCAGCGAAAGCCGTCGACGCCCCGGCGGCACCATGTCAGAAACACATCGGCCATATAGATCCACATCGATTGATGGCTGAAATCGAGACGCGTCAGGTCTTCCCAGACCACGCCCCAGGCGCCGGGGTTTTCAATCTCACCGGCATGGTTGCGGGCCAGCCAGTGGGGGTGGGTTTCGTGCAGGCTGGCGGCCCAGCCGGTGTGGTTGATGGCAATATCCAGAAGCAGTTTGCCGCCGCGGGCGTGGATCGCATCCACCAGTTCGATGAATTGCTCCAGAGGAGTGGCCTTGGGGTCGAACCGGGCCAGAGCCGGGTCGATCCCGGTAAAGTCCAGTGCGGCATACGGACTGCCGAAGCGTCCCATGCGGGCGTAGGTAGTGGGCGTCGGATTGATGGGCAGCAGTTGAATGATGCGGCAGCCCAGCCGGTGCATGATGAAATCGAGCTCCCCGATCAGGTCGCGGAAAGTTCCGGAAGGCGGGATGACCGTATAATGCTGGGCATCCAGGGTGTCTACGGCATCGCTGTGCGGTATCCGAGACGCATGGGACTGATCTTTATAGGGGCCGAATTGTCGAATGAAGGCGTTGTAGATGATATTGGCGCAGACCGTGTCGGCCGGTTCGACGTTGATCGCGGTATTGGAGCCTTCAGGCCAGCGCGGTTCGGTCTCTCCGTCGGGCAGGAAGAGGCACTTGGCCTCGAAATGACCCACCTGGGTCAATCCCAGACGTGTTTCGAATCGTCCTGTCGCGACGGGCTGCATGGGAATATCGAACCACTCCCGGCCCAGACGCGGCTCGTTGCACTCCACCTGCCGGATGATCTCTGCGCGGGTCATCTCGGCATGTCCCAGGTTGGTGCGGACAAATGCCTTTCCCATCAAGGCCGGATCGACATGCAATGTAAAGATGACGACATCTCCGCAAAAGTGCAGCAGATGTCGGCCGGGAAGCGGCTGTTGTTCGATGGCGAACTGGGTGGTCAAGGTGGTTTTCTCGCTTTGCTTGGGTCACGACATGATATAATTGCACCGGATTGCACCGGATTTTAGTTCGTGGGCCGCTTCCTCTTCCCAGGTGCCTGTCCAGGATATGTGCCTGGGCAGGGGAAGCGGCCCACGGACGAAAAGACAAGTAAGGCGGTGTAATTCTATCATGCCGTTGCCCTTAGCCGTTTTCCACGCCATAGAAGTTGGTGATCAGCATGTTGAGGCAGCGGCGCAGCACTGCGTAGGAGAAGTGGCGCCTGGCAACGGCATAGTTGTGGCTCACCATCTGCCGTCGGCGCGCGTCGGATTCTAAAATCTCACGGACCTGGAGAACATTTTTTTCGGTCAAAAAGCCATCCATCACGATCAAATCGAAACCTTTGGGTTCGATATCGCGTATAAAAATGTTGTAGCGGTTGATCAGCAACGGCTTTTTAAAATAGATCGCTTCCAGGAACGCATTTCCGAATCCTTCGTACAGGCTGGGATAGGTAATAAAATCGGCATGGGGGTAGATATCCCACAGCGAGTAGTCCCAGTTGCCTTTGCCGCTGTCTTTGAGGGGATCGGCCACCTCCATGTCGACCAGTATCAGATCCACGCCGTGCTCTTTGGCCTGGTTGGTCAGCCAATCGGCATATTCATAGCCTTCGTCGCCGGCCGAATGCGAGATGACCAGCTTGTAGCGGGGATCTTTCAGATCCTGAACCAGTTCGATGGCGTGTTCGATGCCCTTGCGCTGGACAATTCGCGTGGGCTGCAGGATGATCTTTTCATCTTCCGCCAGGCCGATACGCCTGCGAAAGGCTTCGGATGCGGTTGCATCGCGCTGGGGCGGGTTGTCGAAATCCAGGACATTGGGAATCACGGTGGACGAGATGCCCGTGCGCAAGGCCAGCTCTTCCTGGGCCGCCGAATTGATCACCACGTGTTCGATGTTGTTCAGTTTCGGCGGGAAGGCCATGCGCAGGTAGTCATCCACGGCATTGATGGTAAAGCGCGTGCGCTCCCAGTAAAAATCGTGGTGGTGCGCGATGGTGGGAAGCTGCCTCTCCACGATGATCTCGGTCAGCGCCACGCCCAGGGGTATGTGCAGGGGAATGGTCAGGGCATTCTCCACTACCAGCATATCGATGCTGTATTGTTCTATGAATTCTTCGATGGCTACCTTGAGAAGGGTCTTGAGGGCGTGGATCGTTTCG
This sequence comes from Desulfobacteraceae bacterium, assembly GCA_050291625.1. Lineage (GTDB taxonomy): Bacteria > Desulfobacterota > Desulfobacteria > Desulfobacterales > Desulfosarcinaceae > JARRKU01. The sequence goes on along the minus strand of JBNKKC010000170.1, from coordinate 29,150 downwards.
GTGACATTGGCCTTACGCCCCTTTCGGCCGAAGATGCGCTGGTTGATCCATTGGTTTTTATCATGTTTGAAATGGGCCTCGGGCACCAGCATGCTGCCCTCTCCCTGGCGGTCCAGCTCTCCGGCCAGCCAGAAACAGCGGTGCCCGGCCGCCTTGAGAACCTGGGCCCACTTGCTGGCCTCCATGGTTACGCCGTCCGTACCGGAAAAGCGAGTGGATATAAAACCTATATTTTTCGTCATGTTTTTGTCTGCAATTTATCATGAGTATTTTGCGAATGCAATCCAGCTTGGGTAAGTCTTCAAAATAGCAGAAACCACATAAACCTTCAATTGGATTTATTCAGGGATGAGTGCGTCGCGATTGCAGGTATTGAATGGCCTCGATAATGGATCGGGCGCGTTTTTCACCGACCCCGTCGACCTCCATCAGGGCGGCGGTGTCGGCTTGTTTCAGATCGGATAGATATTTGAAGCGGTCGACGACGTTCCGGGCCGCCGCCGCCGGAATTTTAGCGATCAGCTTCAGCAGTCGCAAGCCTCTTGACCGGGCGCCGATGTCATACAGATCGATGCCGTCGGGCATCCGCCACCCCAGCGCTTCCGATATTTTCTGATCGTCGGGCGGTATGCCGGCGCGCAGGGTTTCCACGATGCGGCGGGTCTCCTGTTCGGAGCACGCACCGGCGCAGTAATCCTCCACCAGCAGGGTCAGCAGGACATCGATCTCTTCTCTGACGGCGCTCAGGCGCATGGCCGGGAGGCGGCCTTCGATGCCGGTTTCAACCACATAGGGATGGATTTCATCGAGCAGGCTCAGAATGTCCAGGCAGCGGCTGACGAGTTCAATGACCTGCGCCAGCAGCACCCGGTTTTCGAATTCGTGGGCATTGAGCCGCGAGACCAGTTTGTCCAGGTTCTCTTTGTAATGCTCCACTTCGTAAATGGTTTGGCCGATGCGTGTGATCAGGTATCCGATATCGTTGAGCTGGTGTTTGAAATGGCGATAGTACAACGTGATCACCGACCGGCGGCGGGAAATGCTTAATACGAATTTGCCGGTCTGGCGCGCCATGCGTTCGGCCGCGCGGTGGCGCATGCCGGTTTCGTTGGTGGGCAGCGAGGCGTCCGGGGTCAGTTGGACATTGGCCGCCAGGATGCGGGAGACATTCTCGTCCAGAATGATGGCCCCATCCATCTTGGCAAGCTCGTACACCTTTTCTGGAGAAAAGCTGGCGCCGATATAAAAACCGCCCTCCAGGATTTTCTCCTGCTGCTTGATGTCATCCATAAAGACGATCAGGGCGCCGAAGCGGGCCATCAGAATTTCGTCCAGCGCCTGCCGCAGCAGGGTTCCGGGTGCGACCATCTTTATTTTCGGGAGAAGCTCGGCAGCGATCATGGCAATCACCTGCAGGTCGTTGGTGTCTTGTCCTTCCCCTTTCTGTTTCCGCAAAGGTGATCCTTCCCGACGACGGCGATATGCTGTGCAGGTATCGGGCGGCGGCAGAAGAAAAGGCGGAAGCGACGAATAAAATGTTATCTCTGTTATCATTGGATTTCAACCGCTTATTTGACGCTTGCACTTTGCTGTCAAATGGCGCAGAATACGTCCGGCATCTGTGAGCCGGAGATCGATTCTGCCTTTTTATCGAAAGGCGTGCCCATGTCTGCTCAAATCCTGATTGTGTTGATCATACTATCCGCCGTCATCGTGCTGCTGGTCACCGAGTGGGTGGCCCTCGAGGTGCTGGCCCTGCTGGTCCTCGGGGTGTTGGCCGTCTCCGGCATCGTCAGCCCCACCGAAGCGTTGTCCGGGTTCAGCAACCCGGCCGTGATCACCATCTGGGCGGTGTTCATCCTCAGCGGGGGATTGACCCGCACCGGGATCGCCAACATTCTGGGCCGGCAGCTGCTCAAGGTGGCCGGTCGGAATGTCGGCATGTTGGTGGCCATTATTATGCTTATTTCCGGGGTGCTGTCGGCCTTCATGAACAATGTGGCCGTCGCCGCCCTGATGCTTCCGGTGGTCATGGATATCGCGCGCAAGACCGGCCACGCGCCCTCCACCTTGCTGATGCCGCTGGCCTACGGATCTCTACTTGGCGGGTTGACCACCATGATCGGGACACCGCCCAACATTCTGGTCAGCGAGGCCCTGCGCAACAACGGCCTGGCTCCGTTCAAACTGTTTGATTTTACGCCTGTCGGCCTGGCGGTCATGACATGCGGGATCGCTTTTGTGACCCTGATCGGCATCCGTATGCTGCCCAAACGCAGCGTGGCCAGGGAAACCTCGGACGCCCATCCTGATTACCGCGCCCAGTACGAACTCCAGGAGCGTCTCTTTTCCATAAAGATCCCCCTCGATTCCGCCCTGGTAGGCAAGACCCTGGCCAAAAGCCGTCTGGGTGCGGGGCTGGGGTTGAACGTGGTGGGCATCACACGCGGCGGGCGGACCCTGCTGGCGCCCGAAATCACCGAAGTGATACGACCCAATGATGAACTGATCGTCGAAGGGCGCCAGGACCGGGTTCAGGAGATGAATCACTGGGGCCAGCTGTTGACGGAAACCGACGCGGTCGATGCGCACGCCCTTTTCTCCCATGGCATGCAGGTCGCCGCGGTGAGGATCGGCGAAACCGGTGAGTATGCCAACCAGACCCTGTCCGGGATCGGTTTCCGCAATCGCTATGGGCTGAACGTCCTGGAAGTTCAGAGGGGTGCCCAACACCTGGACGAAGACTTAAAAGGCCTGCCGCTTCAACCGAAAGATGTGCTGATCGTGCATGGACCGGCCGGACGCATCGAAGATTTGGGTGACGATGCCAATTTCGAAGCCCCGCAGCTGCTTGATCCTGCCGAGCTGAAGCACGGCAATGTTTCCGAGGAGCGCCTGCGCGCCCTGCGGATACCGGCTGGGTCCAGGCTGGTGGGTTCGAGCCTCAGCAAAAGCCGCCTGGGCGATGCCCTGGATGTCCAGATCCTGTGTATTGTCCGCAAGCACGGTTCGGCGCTGGTTCCGGTATCGGAAGATCAATTCGAGGCCGACGATCTTCTTATCGTTTCGGGGGCCTCCGATATGGTTTCGATCCTGCTGATGCAGGGACTCGAGGGAGTGTTTGTGGAAAGCGGCTCAAAACCCGCCGATCTTTCCGCCCTGGAAGACGACCAGGTGGGTCTGGTCGAGGTCATGCTCTCACCCCATTCCGTACTCTCCGGTCGGAGTCTGGGACAGATGAACTTTCGGGAAAAGTTCGGTCTCACCGTCCTGGCCGTCTGGCGCAAGGGGCGGGCCCACCGCTCGAACCTGCGCGACCTGGCCCTTCAATTCGGCGACGCCCTGCTGTTGTACGGCCCGTGGAAAAAGCTCAATGTGCTGGGCCGCGAACCCGACTTTCTGGTCCTGACCGACACCGCCCAGGAGCCGCCGCGGGAAGAAAAAGCCAAGCTCGCCCTGGTCATCATGGCCGCCGTTCTCACGCCGGTGATCATGGGCTGGATGCCCATCTACATCGCGGTGGTCATCGGTGCCGCGCTGATGGTGCTGGTCGGATGCCTGACCATGGAAGAGGCGTATCGCCATATCGAGTGGAAGGCGGTGTTTCTGATCGCCGGCATGCTGCCGCTGGGCACCGCCCTGGAAAAAACCGGGGCGGCCCGATTGCTGGCCGAGGGAGTGGTCGACGCGCTGGGGCCTTTCGGCCCTTACGCCGTATTATTCGGTCTGCTGGTCATCACCTTTGCGGCCACCAGCATCATTCCCACCGCGGCCCTGGTGGTCCTGATGGTGCCCATCGCCCTGGAAGCCTCGGCCGGTCTGGGAATCTCTCCGTACGCCCTGATGATGGGCATCGCCATGGCGGCCTCTTCCAGTTTTACGTCTCCCATCTCCCATCCGGCCAACGTGCTGGTCATGGGCCCGGGAGGCTACCGCTTCATCGATTACGTCAAGGTGGGCCTGCCGCTGACCCTGGTGGTCATGGCCGTGCTGATGCTGGTGTTGCCGATTTTCTGGCCGTTGACACCACCTTAGCACGTAGCATTCCTCTTCCCCTCAGGGGGAGAGGAACGGAACCTCCGCAACATTCTTTCTTCTCCAAGGGAAGAGGATTGGGGCCTCACGACATTCCCTTTATTCCAAGGGAAGAGGATTGGGGTCTCACGACATTCCCTTTATTCCAAGGGAAGAGGATTGGGGTCTCACGACATTCCCTTTATTCCAAAGGAAGAGGGTTGGAAACTCGCGACATCCCATTTTTCCCAAAGGAAGAGGGTTGGAACTCTCAAAATCCCCTCTCCCCTCAGGGGAGAGGGTTAGGGTGAGGGGGAAACGCCGCACGAAGCGTCTTATTAAAACATGACGGTCTGAAAAAGAACGGAAGGCTGTCTTGGATCTGGTTTTGGGTGCCTTAAAGCCCCTCACCCCGGCCCTCTCCCCGGCGGGGAGAGGGAGAAGCCGGTGCACAAGGGGGTCGATGATATAGAGAATACACCCTTAAAAAGCGTCGTCCATGTCAAAGCAGACATCTACTTCCTGAGGTGTTCGTCTGCCGGGCACTCCTTCATTTCTTGTTCGCTCGCCGGCAGCGTAATGGTAAACGTGGTCCCTTCCCCCACCGTGCTCTCCACTTCAATGTCGCCGCCGTGGTCTTTGATGAATCCGTAGCAGACCGAAAGCCCCAGCCCTACGCCGCGTTCGCTGTCGACCTTGGTGGTGAAAAAGGTGTCGAAGATCTTGTCCAGGTTCTCCGGCTTGATGCCGGTGCCGTTGTCAGCCACCTGAACGCGGATCTGTTTGTCGTTTCTGCGGGTGCGAATCGACAGCGTGCCGCCTTCGGGCATGGCGTCCTTGGCGTTGGAGACCAGGTTCAAAAACACTTGGCGCATCTGGTTTTTCGAGGCCCAGATGGGCGGCAGACCCTTTTCCAGATCGGCGGCGATTTTGATGTCCACTTCACGCAGCTGTTTTTCATGCAGCAGCAGGATTTCATCCAGGATGGTATTGATATCGACCGTGCAGCGCAATTCCTGATCCGGTTTTGAAAAGGAGAGCATCTTGCGCAGCATATCGGTCAGCCGCATGCTTTCGGACAGCGCCATGTCCAGCAGACGGCGGCGCTTGTTGGTCGGCGGGATCTCTGTTTTCATCAGCTCCAGGGTGTTCATGATGCCGTAAAGCGGATTGTTCAACTCGTGCGCCAGTTGGGATGTCAGGCGGCCCATGGCCGCCAGCTTTTCCGACTGGAGCAGCTGCTCCTGGGTGCGGCTGAGTTTGCGCTCCATCTCCAGCCGTTCGTTCAAATCGACAAAATAGCCGATGGATGCGACTTCGTTGCCCACATGGTCGTAAATGATGCTGGCGGACAGGGCGCCCTCGATGGCCGAGCCGTCCTTGTGCATCCAGGTCATGGGATAGGATCTCAGTTTGCCCTTGCCGCCGTGCTGCTCGCTGCGCATCTGTTTCATGACCTCGTAGGCCTCATCACCGTTGTAAAGCTGGCGTACATCGGCCTTGTCCACCACCTCGTCGGCCGTGTATCCCAGTGTCTCTTCGGCCCCCTTGTTCCAGGTAAAGATCTTGCCCTGCATGGTGGCGCCGATGATGGCGTTGGGCGAGCTTTGAATGACGTTCTTGAGAAAGTCATGCGCCTCTTTCAGCTCTTTCTGCATGCGGGTGATGGCGGTCTGGTCGACACAGATGCCCTCGTATCCGACCACCTGTCCGGCGTAGTTCTTGCGCACGTGGCTGGTCAGCAATACCGGAACCGTGCTGCCGTTCACATGCTTGAAATCCGCCGCATAATTGATGACCTTGCCGTCCTCCTCGATCATGCGTTGAAACGCCGTACGGTCGCTGGGGCGCACCCAGAGGTCCTTCTGGATCGAGATATTCAGAAAGTCCTCCTTGCTCCGGTAGCCCAGCATTTCCTGCATGGACCGGTTGGCGTCCAGAAGGCGCCCCTCTTTGCTGCTGATATAGACCCCCACGTCCACCGCCTCGAACAACTGGCGATAGTCCTGCTCGGTCGCCTTGAGTTTGAGTTCCTGGTCTCTGCGGGCGGTGATATCCCGGTAGATGTTGAGCTTGGAAAAGCTGCCGTCCGCATTATTAATGGGCAGTTCGATGATGCGGTATGTCTTGTCGGTGCGCGGCATGTAGATCTCCTGGTGCACCGACTCGCCGTTTGTAAACACTTCCTTGGCCCGGCACCAGGGGCAGAGCACCTCGCTGGCGTTGACCACCTCGTAGCACTTTTTGCCCACGCCCTCACCGAACATATTGATCATGGCCCGGTTCATGAACTCCACCGTGTAATCGTTGCGGATGATATAGATGCCGTCTTCCATGGCATCCAGGATATGCTCCAGATATTTGGGGCCCTGATCGGTCATGGTTGCCTCGATCGTATGGGTTGACGATTTGTCGTATCGTTGTTTGGACCTTATGGCAGTCCAGCGGTTCAATTTGCAAATTAAAATCTTACCGGGGTCGATGTCAAGGCGGTTCCGTTATCGATGCGAAGGTATAAGTTTAAATAATTGAACACGATAGGACTTCGGCGAGCAATTAGGACGCCATATTTTCTAAAAAAAAGAGTGAACCGCATCCGGATCGTTTTATGGTTGCTTACCCGACATTATTTTGCTAACTATCCGTACTTTCTTGCGGTGGGTGTAGCTCAGTTGGTAGAGCACCTGGTTGTGGCCCAGGTGGTCGTGGGTTCAAGTCCCATCACTCACCCCATTGAAAACAAGGCCGTTGCATACCAGCAGATGCAATGGCCTTTTTGTTTCCCAAGGTTGGCACCTCACTGCCTGCATCTATCTGCTGAGAGTGCCTAACCGGCCAAATCCCGCTTTTGGCGGGACAAGACCGGAAAACCGAATAACCTCAAAAGCATATTGCAGCTCGTTGCCGCATCGCCCGTCTTGATCCTTCAAAACGACAGCAGCTCGCCCGGATTCATCTCGATCACCTCAGCCGGAAAATCGCCGAGGGCCTTTTTAAATTGTGCGGGCGTTCCTTTGAGCAGCCCGAAGGTGCCGTAATGCATCGGGATGATTTTCGGCGTCTTTAAATAGGTGCGCACCGCATGGGCCGCATGCTCCGGGTCCATGGTAAAGTGTCCGCCGATGGGCAGCATGGCCAGATCGGGGCGATAGTATTCCCCGATGATGGCCATATCGCTGAACAGGCCGGTGTCGCCGGCATGGTAGATCTTGAACCCGTTTTCAAGTTCGATAATGAACCCGCACGGCTCGCCGCCCGGGTGAACGGTTTTCTGCCCGTTGGCCGAATCGGTATGGACCACCTCCGAACTGTGCTCCGCACGCACCATGGTGATCTTGATCCGATCGCCCAGGGGCATGATCGGACCGCTCTTGTTAAAGCGAATCATCCGGTCGTACGGCATCCAGCCCAGGGCGGCAAAGGTATGCCCCATGTCGGCATTGAGCGCCACTTTGGCGCCATACATCTTCGATATCTCCGCCGTATCGCCGACATGATCCCCATGGCCGTGGGTCAGCAGGATCAGATCCACCTGCTGCAGTTTGGCCAGGTCTTTCAACTCCTTCGGCGTTTTGGGGTTTCCCGTTATGAACGGATCAATCAGGATCACCTTGCCGCCGGGCGTCCGGATCTTGAACGCCGATTGCCCGTACCATTGAATATCCAGGGCCCACGCCGCCGGAGTCAGCGGCATGGCCGTCATCAACAAAAAAAATAAAACCGCTAATTGTGCAATGATAGCTTTCATATGTGTGACTCCTTCAAACGGAAATGTCATTATTTGTTTCCCTCTCCCTCGAGTGTATTGGCCGCTACAACGTTCCCTTTCCTTGAGGGTTTCGGCAACTCGAACTTTCCCCTCTCCATTGAGGGAGAGGGTCAGGGTGAATCAGCGCACCGCCCAACGCCAAACCATCCAGCCAATTCACACCAATTGCCGGAACCAACATCATCCAGACTTAAACATTCAGAAATAGAGCGAGCCCGTGTAGATTGAACAAGGAAAAGGTAAGACAATATTTAAAAAAACAAAGCCTTGAACATAAACTTGAAATCCAGTGCCCGTCCAGAAGTGGTGAATCTTACCCGAGCTTAAGGCGGGCAGCGAAGGCAAACCGGAGGAATATTGTCGATATTTCGAGGATTTGAATTTGCTACCCAACGCTGAAATCGGGTGGGAGGAGCCGTTTCCGGATGGGCGGTGTCTACATTGCAATTTCGGCACCCAAACCCAACGCTTTGGCTTTTTTCAACGCCAGATTGGCAATGGCGGTATCCTGAACCCCCGTCCCGGTGAGATCGCACAGGGTGATCTGATCGGCGTTCTGCCGCCCCCTGCGTTTGCCCGAGGTCATCTCCCCCAGTTCGACGATATCGGCATCCCGCGCAATGATCCCGGCAGCGAGTCCATGGTGGAGTTCGCCCATCTCAAGACACTGGGACCTGCGGTCGCACGCCAATAGGTCGATCCTGCCCAACACCTCGGGTATCAGCTCTCCCTTTTCCGGCAGATCGGCGCCCATGCAGGTAAGGTGCAAACCGGCATGAATCCAGGACGGTTCAAGATAAGGGGTGCGTGTCGGTGTACAGGTCACGACGGCCTGGCTTCGCTCGACGAGTTGCTGAACCGAATCAGCGGCGCTCACCGGAATTTTAAGGCGTTCCTGCATATCCCTCACATAAGCGGCCAGCCTCTTTTGGTCCAGATCAAAGACCAGCAGCCGATCGAATGTTCGGACACATCTCAGCCCTTCAATTTGGTAGCGGCCCTGAGCTCCGGCTCCGACAACGCCGGCTGTCTTGATATTTCCGGGGGCCAGGTATTTGGCGGCCACGGCGCCGGCCGCACCGGTGCGCACATCGGTCAGATAGGCGTTGTCCAGCAGTACGGCCTCAACACATCCGGTTTGGGTGCTGACGGCGACCATCATGGCCGGGCTGTTGGGCAGACCGATCCGATGGTTGTTGAAAAAGCCGGCTCCCACCTTGACCGCCAGATAATCAAGTCCCTGGACGTAGGCGGCTTTGATATCGATGTCTCCCTGGTGTTCGGGCACTTCAATATGCATGATGGGGGGCATGGCGGCTTTGTTTTGAGCCAGCGCCGAAAAACCATCCTCGATGGCCGCCACCGCTTCAGCGTCCACGCGGATCGCCTGCCGCAGTTCTTTTTCGGTGAGAATGTTCACTTTCATTTGCTCGAATTCCATTTTACGTGTGTTTGCTAAAAAGCTTTCGCTCGAAGTCGACAAAGGTTTCACACCCGCTTTCGGTAACGCGGATGGGTTCGCTGCATTCAAATCCGTAAGTGTCCAGCCAGATGCCCGGCATAACATGCAGGGTCATGTCCGGCACAAGGATGGTTTTATCTCCCGGCCGCAGACTGATCGTGTGCTCACCCCAGTCCGGAACATAGTTCAGGCCATAGGCGTATCCGATGCGAGACGGCTTGACCAGACCGGTGTGGGCGGTGGCATCGCGCCAACGCGCTTCCACTTGTTCTGCTGTTACGCCGGGCTTGATGAAATCGAGCACCGTATTGAGTCCCTCGACCACCGTGTCGGCTGTCTGACGCAGATCCGCCGGCGGTTCACCCAAATAGACCGTGCGCGACAACGGCGCATGATAGTGATACCGGGCCCCGGCAAGCTCAAGCAAAACCACATCATTCGCCTGGTATCTGCGGTCCGGATCAAAGGTCAGGTGTGCGGTCGATGTTCTTTCCGCCGAAGGCATGATCGGGAAAATCGCCGGCGAAGAGCCGCCAAATGTATCGGTGCCGGAAATCTGGGCGGCGCATACTTTGGCGGCCACATCCTTTTCCCAGACGCCGACATCGATCTCCTCGATGGCGGTTTGCATGGCATTTTCACAAACGCGGGCCGCCTGACGCATATAGTCGATTTCGGCCGATGATTTCCTGGACCGAATCCAATTGACCAGGTTGGTTCCGTCCATCAGCCTGGCCTGAGGCAACTGTTCCAGCAGCGTCGTATACATCCTGGCATTGAACCAGTAACCATCCATCTCCAGGCCGAGGCTTTTTTTGTCCAGATGCCTGTGCCTTAAAAGATCCGCCACCCAGCACATGGTGTGGGTGTAGCGTGATTGCACATATTCATCCGGATATCCGTGGATATCGTCATCCGGCAGCCATGTGGTCAGCCTGGCCCCGTTTGAATCCTGCTGCCGCCCGAACCATAACGGACGATCCGCATCCAGGGAGACGATGACGCCCTGGTGCACATAAAAGGACCAGCCATCGTAACCGGTCAGATAGTTCATGTTGGCCGGATCCATTACCAGCAGCAATTCCATGCCGTGCCGGTCCATCGCCGCTTTGGTCTTGTCGACACGCTGCCGGTATTCTTCGAGGGTAAACAGCATTTTATTGCTCATGACGTCATCTTTCAATTTTTCTTAGGGCGCAGGCAAGAAATAATTCCCCCCAGATTGCGCAAAACAGCGCGATTTGGGCTCGTCTACAAGGCACATCCGCCGGTGCATATCAGGATATGTGCCGGTGGATGTAACGCCGTAGACGGGCGCAAAGACAAGCAAGATGGTGGAATTATTACTTGCCTGCGCCCTTCGCCCACTCAATGTCTTTGATGACCGCATCCAATACGTCCTTGGCCCCCTCACCGCCCATCTTGAGGTATTTTTGACGGAGGGGTTTGGCCTTTTCCCGGAACGCCGCAATTTCTTCATCCGTCAATTCAATATACGTCATAGTTGGTTTGGCCTTCATGATCATCTGCCTGCGTTGGTCGTTCAACCTGGGTTCGAGATCGAAAATATAGGCATTGGCGTTTTGGATCGCCTCATCGATCACGTCCCGCACCTGTTTCGGAAGGCGCGAAATAAAGGCGTGATTGGCGGCAAAAGTGCCGATAAACGGCAGTTGATCAGCCTTGATCATATAATCCTGGACTTCGAAAAATTTCATCTCCTGAATGGCAAAAAAAGGCTGCGTTTCGGCATGAATTCTGCCTATTTCCAGGTTAAAGTAAATGTCTCCATATGGGACGGTGATGACATAAGCACCGTAAAGACGGTAGGCCGTTATGAGGAACGGAGAGGACATGACCCGGAAGGTAATGCCTTCGAAATCTTCAGGCTTGCGCAACGGTTTGTTCGCCGTCCATATCTGCCAGCCCTCTTCGATGATAGACAATAATTCCAGCTTGTTTTTTTGATAGTATTTATTTAACGCGTTATAGGTGTTCGGCCCGTTGCGCAGGATTTTTTCGAGAAGTTTGAAATCTGTGGGAAAAAGGTAGTGAATGGAAAAGACCTGGACCTCGGGGATATAGGATCCCAAGTGCCCGGGGGATTGGAATGCAAACTGGATATCTCCCTTTTGCAATAGTTTCGTGATGTCTCCGGATGTGCCGAGTTCTCCGTAAAAATGGATGTTGCAATGGATCTCTCCGTTCGATTTCTCTTCTATAATTTCGACGAATTTCTTGGCGTATTCATGCTGCATGCTGCCTTCGATTTCTTCCAGCGCTACTTGCCACAAGTCTGTGACAGCCCCGGCTTGTTGGGTGAACCCAATAACCAGAGCGCATATAAAAAGTGCCGATAGAAGCCATGTTTTTCGTTTCATGGTCGCCCCTCCCTTCAGCCGCGAAACTATAGATATAATTTTCGGCTTGCCGTATTTGTAACCCTGTCGTTGCAATAATGCTTTTTGACCTTTTTGCTATCTTTATTGTGCAACGATAGGGGTAATTCTGCTTTGCATAATGCGAATATAGTCATCCGTATTGATGCTGCTGCCTGAAAGCAATGCAACAACCTTTTTGCCTTTCACATCGATCTTTTGATGCATTAATGCACCTACGCCGACAGCAGCGGCCCCCTCTGCAATCAAGCGGTGTTTTTCAAAAAGAAAATACATGCCGTCTTTGATCTCTTCTTCAGAAACCAAAATATGTTCATCCACAAATTTCTCCACCATGGGCAGCGTATAGCGATTGTCAAAACCGATGCCGCCCAAGAGTGAATCGGCGATGGAATCTTTTTCCTCCACGTTTACGGGTCTGCCGGTTCTCAGACTTTCCAGCATGGCGGGCGATCGCTCGAGTGAGGCTCCCACGATATGAATCGCCGGTTTGATGGATTTGGCGGTCATGGCCATCCCCGACAGCAGACCACCGCCCGAAACCTGGACAATCAAGATATCCGTATCCGGAAGCGCCTCCAATATTTCAAGTGCGATGGTCCCCTGACCGGCGATAATCATCGGATCATCGAACGGCACCACCGGAACAAGCCCTTCCGAGGCGATCCGGTCCCGATAATGTTTTTCCGCTTCATCCTGCGAACGGCCTTTCACGGAGACCTCCGCCCCAAGTTTGCGAATCGCCTCGGCTCGGTAGGCCGGCACATGCTCCGACAGGCACACCACCGCTTTGATGCCGATTTGGTCCGCCACATAAGCGACAGCTTTGCCGTGGTTGCCGGTCGAAAAGGTTATGACACCCTTTTGCTTCTCTTCAGCTGTGAGACTCAGAATTTTGTTTGCCGCCCCTCTGATTTTGAAAGACCCGGTGTTCTGCAGGCATTCCAATTTCAAAGAAATCGTCTGCGCACCGGTCTGCTGCGCCAGTTGAGCGGAGTTCCAAAGCGGTGTTTTGAAAATAAGCGGTCGAATGCGCTGATGCGCTTGATACACCATATGCAACGTTGGCAAGGATGTCATAAGGCCCGCCTTATAATTTACGCCTTAGGTCGTGGAAGGAATTAATTCCCCCATATTGCGCCGGATATGGATCCGTTTTCAAGGCGCATCAATGATGCATGCTCGTTGTGTGTGCCCATTGATGCAACACCGAATACGGATTCAAAGACAAGCAAGATGGGGAATTCATTCCTTCCACGGCCCTTATCCGCCAATTGCCAAATTCGGTAGAAATAAGGCGATTTGCGGAAAGGCGATCAGGATAATGGTTGCCAAGATGAGAATCAGCAAAAATGGCAGTGCATGACTGATCACTTCCAGGTACGGCCGCCGGAATATGAGCTGGGCAGTGAAAATATCACAGCCAAATGGCGGTGTGGCCGAACCGATCGCCGCCTGAAGGGTCACCAGTGTTCCCAGCAAAATGGGATCCACTCCCGCACCCACGACGTATGGCTGAAAAACCGGGCTGAGAATGAAGATCGCCACGATGGGATCGACAAACATGCAGGCCACAAAATAGACCACCACAATAATCGTAATGACCCACAGCATTGAAGGATCCGGTCCGAACAGCGGCGGCAACAGCTGCTGGGGAATTTGCATAAAGCCGATGAGAAAAGAAAACGCCTGCCCGGCGCCCACCAGGATGAACACCACCCCCGTGATCACTCCGGTTTGCAAAAATGAGTCGACAATGCGTTGGAACGTGATCGCCCGGTAGATGATGGTTTCCAGAATCAAGGCATAAAAAACAGCGGCGGCGGCGGCTTCGGTCGGGCTGAAGATCCCGGCATAGATACCCCCCACGATAATGACCGGAAATCCCAATACCGGAAGCCCCTCCTTCACCGCAGCCATGCGCTCGGCCCAGCTGGCCTTGGGCATTGTTTCGATTTTTTTGATCTTGGAGTAGGCGTAGCAGTAAATGGAAAACATCACCAGAATCATCAGGCCCGGAAAAATGCCTGCCAGAAAAAGCATCCCGATGGAGGTGCTGGTGGCCACTCCGTAAACAATAAAGCCGATGCTGGGCGGGATGAGAAAGGCGATATCGCTGGAGTTGATAATCAAACCAAGGGTGAAGGAGCTTTTATAACCCGCTTCCAGCAACATGGGCCGCATGGTGCCGCCGATGGCCGCCACGGTCGCCTGGGTCGACCCGGAAACGGCGCCGAACAGGGTGCAGCTCGCGTTGGTTGTGATGGGCAGGCCGCCGGGCAGATGACCCACAAAGACCTTCAACATCCGGATCAGGCGGCCGGCGGACTCCCCCGAGGTGATGATGCTGGCGGACAGGATGAACATGGGCACGCAGACCAGTGCCGGCGGCGTGACGCCGGTAATCACCTGCTGGACCATGGTAATGATCATTTTAGGGGCGAAATCCGGCATGTAGATATAGAGATAGAGGATCAAGGACCCCAGAAGGGTCACCATGAAGGGGAAGCCGAACAATAACATTGTCGCTAAACTGATGCCAAAAATTGTCATGTCTGAATCCCCCCTATCTCTTCATCCTCGTATTCGCTCTGCTGGTCCGGAGACTGCCAGGGTTCTTCTTCAGTGAAATTCTTGATAATCGTCCGGATATACTGGATGCACGCCAGACCGAACCCGATGGGGATGATGACGTAAAAAATCCATTTGGGCAGGCGTAGGGCCGGGGTCATGTGCCCCTGTTGCATGGCATTGGCCAGATATTCGTAGGAAGCCCAGGCCATGATGGCCATAACGACGGCACTGACAAAGGAAATGATAATAATGAACGTCTTTTCCATTTTCGGCGGCATGGCATCCAGAAAGGCTCCCATGCGGATATGACGTGCCTTGCGGACCCCATAACTGACCCCGGTAAAGGTGGTCAGCATCACGAGAAACATCGATACTTCTTCGGCAAAATAGATGCTTTGAAAAAAGGTGCGGGCAAACACGTTCGCAATCAAAAGGATACCGAGAAGAGCGACACAAGACACCAGGATGGAAACCTCTATGCCATTGACCCACACACCAAGATACCTGTTCACCCGCTTGAAAAACGTCAGCTGTTGTAAGTTTTCGTTGGTTTTATTCATAGATTACCCCTTTTGGTGAACAGCATACCCCGACGTCGGGGTGGATAAGGGGGCGCGCCTAAAAATGTGACGTTATTTTTTGCGCGAGCCCTAAGGCAGCACCCCGCCGGGGGAGTGCTGCCTTTTCCATCTGAATTACTTTACGCCCAGCGCCTTTTTCGCAGCATCGATATCTTTCAGCAGTGCATCGAGTATTTCCGGTGCGCCGTCACCGCCGATCTGCTTGTATTTGGGATAGACGGTTTCCGCCCTTTTCCTGAAAGTGGCGATGGTCGCGTCATCCAGCGTGGTAAACGTCAACGAGGGTTTGGCCTTTTTCATTTTTTGCCAGTCGCTGGCGTTTCTGCCCATGATCCATTTGCCGGCGGGAATGATGGCATCGACCCAGAATTTTTTCATCTCCTGCTGCACCTCTTTGGGCAGGTTGTCGAAAAACTTCTTGTTCACCGTGGGGATACCGATAAACGGTTCGCTTTTCAGCTGGGTCAGGTAATCCTGAACTTCATAGAACTTCATGCTGTAAATGGCGAACAAGGGATTCACCTGCGCATCGATAAGCCCCATCTGCAGGCCGCTGTATACTTCGCCGTAGCTCATGGGCGTCGGTGCAGCGCCATAGGCCTTGTAGTCCTCCACCAACAGTTTGGAGGACATCAGGCGCAGTTTGACTCCTTTGACGTCGTCCAGAGACTTGATCGGCTTTTTGGAGGTCATCCACTGCCAACCTTCGAACATGATCGACAAGGGAATCATGCCGTTTTTTTCGAAGGCCTTCTCCAGAAGTGGGAAAAAGTCCCCATTCCTTACCATCCAATCCAAAATCTCCGGGACTTTTTCCGTCGGAAAGAGGTAATTCAGGGCCAGCACCTGCGCCTGGGGCACAAACGAACTGATCCAGGCGTAGTCGCTGAATACATATTCCACAACGCCCATCTGGCAGAGCTCATTGATGTCACCGGTCGCCCCCAAGGTCCCATAGGGGTAAACGTTGATTTCAATCTTGCCGTTGGACCACTGTTGCATATGCTTGTTGAAATTGTGGGCCCAAACCGTCATAAAATCGCCTTCGATCTCTTCCGAGGCGAGCCGCGCCTTTATAACTTTTCCATCATAGGCGCCGGCATACGTCGCGCCAAAGCAAACCGTAAGTGTGAAAAGTAATGTTGCAACCAGGATTTTTTTCATCATACGACTCCTTTTTTATTGGATTCACAGAACCACTATTCTACTTCTGGTTCATATTTATTGAACAGGCCCTATTTGTCGTTTCGATCACCTCCTTTTAAAAAGCGCAGTTTACCGGCATCGTTGAAGAATTTCAGTGCCACCCGGACATACATTTCGACACCCTTGGGAAGCGTTTCTTCGTCGATCGTAAACCGCGGATGATGATGCGACCGGTGCGAGCCGATTTTTTCGTTGGCGGTTCCGAGAAACATGAACACACCCGGAACCCGTTCGCTGAATTCGGAAAAATCCTCACTGCCCATCGTCCGGTTGTCGATGATCGATTCGGGGCCGGGAAACACCTCCATGGCGGTATCCCTGGCAAGGGCCGTCATTTCCTCATGGTTGATCAGGGGAATGTTTTCATGGACAATATCGATGTCGCAGGAACAGCGGTGCGTTTGGCAAACATGCTCCGCGATACGGATGAATCGCTGCGTGGGCTGTGCCGGCTCCTCGGAATCGTTGGGGTAAAGAAACCGGATGGAGCCTTCCAGTTCCACCTTTTCCGGGATGATGTTGCTTTTGGTGCCCCCTGCGATTTTGCCGAACATGATAACGGTCGACTTCAGGTTGCTGATTTCCCGGGTTTGTATCACCTGAACCGTTTGAATAACGCCGGCGGCTGCGATAACCGGATCGACGGCATCCTCGGGCATACCGGTATGGCCGCCTTTGCCGTGGATCGTGATCTTGAAAACATCCAGCCCGCCCATGATGGGGCCCGGTGTGATGGCGATCTTGCCCGAGGCGACCGGCGTCCAGACATGCATCCCCACGACGGCGTCGACTTTGGGATTTTCCAGTACGCCGGCTTTAACCATGTGAACGGCCCCGGCGACCTCCTCGTTGGGTTGGAAAACGAATTTAATCGTTCCCGCGATATCGTTTTTTCGGCCGGCTAGAATTTTGGCGGCGATCAACAGCATGGCCATGTGCGCATCATGGCCGCAGGCGTGCATCACGCCTTTGTTTTGAGATTTGTAGTCGACCTCGTTTTCTTCCTCGATGGGCAGCGCGTCCATATCCGCCCGCAGCATCAGAACGGGCCCAGGACGCACCCCGGGCAACAGGCCCACGACACCGGTTTCGGCCACCCGGTGCGTCTTTATGCCCAGTGCGTTCAGATACTTTTCGACGGTGTCGGCCGTGCGGAACTCCTGAAAACCCAACTCGGGATGCCGGTGAAAGTCTCGCCGCAGGTCGATCAACGCTTTACGGTATTTTTCGATCTGTTTTGAAATTTGCATGATGACCATCGCCCTGGTTTGGTTGCTTTTTGATCTATAAATAGCCCTCGTATGGTTGTTTCACCACCGCCGAAAAAACGAAGTTGATCATGGTAATATAGTCAAACACCGGCAGGTTCACGGCCGCCTGGATGGCGGCGCCGTAAGGCGGCAGCAGGCTGCATTCCAACAGAAGGGCCCGCACCTGTGGATGGTCGGTCACCATCCGCTTGGCCGCCGCGACAACTTCCGCCGCCACGGCGTCCGTGTCGAGAACGCCGCTCTCTTCAAGGGCAAAACTGCAAAAGGCGGGTTGATCCTGCAGCCCCGTGATGACCAGGTTTGAACTGTCGGGTACGCCCACGGCAGTCAGCAGATCCGTGTTCAGGCTTGCTGAATCGGCCGTTATCACACCCACCTTCGCATCCGGCCCGATAATGGCCCCGATAAACGGAATCTGGATCAGGCTCGACAGAAACACCGGGATCTCCAGCGCGCGGGCCAGGTTTCGCTGATGAATCCCCATAAATCCGCAATCGCCGGTGACGGCGCGAACCCCCTGGCGTTCCAGGGATCTTGCGGCTTGCAGCAACGCCTCAAAAACCGCGGGATCCTTTTTCAAGGCCCGCGCCACGGTAAACCCGTGAACCTTTTGAAAACGAACCGGAAAGGCATAGGTCGTGGCATTGGCCACATCTCCCGGGATAAAGGGCACGCAGGTGTCCAGCAGTAAGATCCCAATGGCCTCTCCGCTGCTGACCTGTCCCTTGTGCGCCTTGTAAATCATTTTACGCCGGTCATCTTTAATTAATGATAAACAGTTTCCGGGGAAAATCGGCCAGCGTTTCACAGCCGCTTTCCGTCACCCGGAACGATTCACTGCACTCGAATCCGTAATTGTCCATCCACATGCCCAGGATCATGTGAAAGGTCATATTGGGGGCTAAAACCGTTTTGTCTCCCGGCCGCAGACTGGCGGTGTGCTCCCCCCAGTCGGGCGGATAATTCAACCCCATGGCATAGCCGATGCGGGATTCCTTCTCCAGGCCCGCCTTGGCAATATGCTGCCGCCAGACAAGTTCCACCTCCTCGCACCTCAAACCCGGTTTGATGGCCTCCAGGGTCAGGTTGAGCCCCTCGACCGTATGCGCGGCCAGGCTGGCGAGTTTCTGCGGCGGGTTCTTGCCTAAGTAAGCGGTTCGGGCCAGTGGAGCATGGTAGCGATGACGGCAGGCGGCGAGCTCCAGGTTCACGGACTGGTTGTTTTGATAGGGCTCGTCGGTCCAGGTCAGATGCGGTGCGGAAGTCTTCTCGCCGGTGGGCATCATGGGGACGATGGCGGGATAATCGCCGCCGAATTCGGGCATCCCCGCCATCTGGGCCTGGTAAACCGCTGCCACGGCGTCGCATTCCCTCACCCCCGGTGAAATATGATTCAGGGCGGTCTGCATCACCTTTTCGGAAATCTTGCCGGCCTCCTTCATATAGCCGATTTCACCATCGGATTTGATCAGGCGCACCCAGGAAACCAGCAGGTTGGCATCCTTGATCCGGGCCCGCGGGAGATCCTCTTGCAAGGCCAGAAAACCGCGGGCGCTGAAATAGTAGGCATCCATTTCCACGCCGATGTCCCGCTTTTCCCAACCGCGGCGCTTGATCTCATCGGCTACGAAATTCAGTGGGTGTTTGACGGGGTTTTGCACATAGTCGTCCGGATATCCGATGATGTGTTCTTCGTTTAAAAAGGTCGTATGCCGTGCGCCGGCCACATCCATCCCCCGACCGATCCACAGCGGGGCGGCCAGATCGGTCGCCACCACGACCACTTGGGGCACATAAAAGGACCAGCCGTCATAGCCGGTCAGATAGTTCATGTTGGCCGGGTCCGAGACGACCAGGACGTCCATACCGGCATCCAGCATGCGCTGCTTTGTCTTCTCGATGCGCTCGAGGTACTCCTCTTGATGAAACAAGGCCATCGTTATCGCTCCTTATCGCCTTTACTGACTAAGGTTTTTATGCGGGATCCGAGTGCCGCGGCGCCGCGCCCGATCCGGGCGATGCCCTCCTGCAGCTGCTCCATGCCGGCCGCAAAGGAAAGCCGCACAAATCCCTCGCCGGCTTTGCCGAAAATGCTCCCCGGCACGACGGCCACTTTGTGTTCTCTGGCCAGGTATTTTGCAAACTCCCACGATGACAGGCCGAACGACGATATGTTGGGAAAGGCATAAAATGTCGATTCCGGTTTCAGGCAGTCGATGCCTTCTATGGCATTGAGTCCCTCGTGTACCAGATGACGCCGTTTGTCGTACGTGGCGACCATCTCTTTGACACAGTCCTGGGGGGCGGTAATGGCTGCCAGGGCGGCGCGCTGGGCAACGGCGGTCACCCCGGACACCATGTGCTCCATGAGCTTTTCCATCTCGTCGATGACCGGCTTGGGCGCGACCGTGTAACCGACGCGCCAGCCGGTCATGGCGTAGGATTTTGAGAGGGTGAAAGCGGAAATGGTTCTTTCGGCCATGCTGTCAAACGATGCGATGCTGACATGCTTGTGGCCGTCGAAAAGGATGTGCTCATAGGGTTCATCGGACAGCACCCAGATGTCGTGTTCGACGGCCAATTCCGCAATGGCGCGCAAGATCTCCTCGTCAAAGATCGCCCCGGTCGGGTTGGACGGCGAGTTGATGATCATCAACTTGGTTTTATCCGTGATGGCGGCCCGGATATCGGCCGGATCCACCTTGAAGCGGTTCGATTCGTGGGCGGGTACTGCAACGGGCACCCCACCGAACAGACGAATCTGCGAATAGTAGTCATATCCCGGATCCACCACGATCACCTCGTCGCCCGGGTTGAGCATGTGCAGACAGGTATTGAAAATCACCTGCATGGCGCCCACGGCCACGTAGATTTCGGTATCCGGATCGGCGACGATCTTGTTTTCCGTTTTCACTTTTTCGGCGATGGCCCGGCGCAAATCGGCAAATCCCTTGGCCGGCGGATAGCGGGTATAGCCGTCGTCCAGGGCCTGTTTGGCGGCGTCGCGGATAAAATCGGGAGTGTCGAAATCAGGCTGACCGATCCCCAGGTTGATGATGTCCGGAATCTCGTCGGCCATGGCAAACATGATGCGAATGCCGGACCACTCGACCTCGTGGGTTCGATCAGACAGATAGGGTTGGGTTGTCATGTATGGTTCCTCTATGGTCTCGTAAATTCAAGTTGAATCCCTCAAATCGGGCGATGGCTCAACCGCGGTTGACGGTTATTGCGCTGCCGGCAGAACCAGATCCGCCGGACTTTTGGCGGACGTTTTCAATTCCGGCGCATGCTTTTGCATGATCTCCATCACGATGGATGCGATCTTGACCTTCTCCTGAATCAGGTTCACGTGAAAGTCTTCCGTGATCCAGGGTTTGTAGATGTCGCCCTCGGACGTGCCCGGCTCGAATTTGAAATAGCAGGGTGAGGCCACCCGGGCGATTTCCGGCGCCTCGTAAGCCCGGAACATCCCGCCAAACGAATCCACGATAATGATATAGACATCCAGGGGAATGTCTACGCTGCCGCGGATGCCCCCCAATATGGGCAAGGTCACATCTGAAATGGGGTTCATGGAATTGGCGCCCATGGATTCGATCACCTTGGCCCCGGCCGCACTGCAGTAGCCGCCGAATACGGAAAATTTGAAGATAGTCTCCGCCGGTATCACGCCTTCGGCCCTCATTTTGTTCAGGATAAAAAGGACGCCTTCGTCATAAACCAGAAACCCCCTGTGGCCGGCTTCGATATTGCGCATGATATCGGCGATGTGATAGGAGATATGATCCGATCCCCGCAAGCGGAAGCCCTGCATCTGGCCTTCCGCCGTGGAGATCTCTTTCGATCCGGTGTCCCATCCTTTGCGGTGGCCCACCGTCGTGATCATTTCAATCCCCGCATCGTTGGCCATTTGGGCCATGTCTTTGAGTTCTTGAAAATCGCAATAAGTGGACCCGCCCACCGTGGCGATGGCACGGTGGATGGTCACCTTTCTTTTTTCGGCGGCCTTGATCATGGCTTCCATGGTCGAGGCCCTCTCCACACCGGCAATCTCGATGCGGTAGTTGGCGCCGTCCGGAAAGGTCTTGGCCGATGTGGGCAGATCATAGGCGTCCCGGCCGGGGATACCCTCTTTTTCCATAAAATCACGAATAGTATTCAACGTTTTCGACATGTTTTCCTCCATGTTGTGCGTCGCGTTTTCGAAAAGCGAGCAACATCAACATTTCTATTCCGTCTCATTGAGCAGTGCCTGCAGTTTGGGCAGTTCGCCCTCCACCATCTTGTAGGCGTGTTCTTCTTTTGGGAATTCGCCGGCGCGCGCCTCATCCACATACTGTTTGAAAGCGTCAATGGTTTTCCGGGCCAGGTTCTCATATTTTTTGACGAACTTCGGTGTAAATGCCTGGAAGATGCCCAGAACGTCGCTGCAAATCATGAGTTGGCCGTCGGCTTCCCAGCCGGCGCCGATACTGTAGACCGGGATAGAGAGCTTTTCATGGATGATGGCGCACACTTCCGGCGGCACCGCTTCGACCAGCAGGGCAAAGGCCCCGGCCTTTTCGATGGCCAACGCATCCTCGATGACATCTTTGGCCGCTTCGGCGGTTCTGCCTTGGGCCTTGAACCCGCCCAGCTGCCCCGAGCTTTGCGGTGTCAGGCCGATATGCCCCATCACCAGCATGCCGCCGTCGGCAATCGCCTGAATCTGTGGGCATACCCGTATACCGCCTTCCAGCTTGATGGCGTCAACACTGGCTTCTTTGTGAAACCGTCCGGCGTTGCGCACCGCCTCCTCCACACTGACCTGGTAGGACAAAAAGGGCATGTCCCCTATAATAAAGGTGTTTTGGGCCCCGCGCCGGACCGCCTCGCTGTGCCAGATGCACTGATCCATGGTCACCGGCACCGTACCCGAATAGCCGTAAACGCACATCCCCAGCGAATCGCCCACCAGGATCATATCCATACCGGCCTGCTCGGCAAAGTTGGCCGTCCAATAATCGTAGGACGTGATCCAAACGGCTGTTTGGCCGGCCTCCTTCATTTTTTGCAAATCAAAACGCGTGTGCTTTTTTGATGCCATCTTATCTTCCTTTCCTATCGCTGCTTATTTTTTTATTCACACTCGGCCTTGTAGCCAAGGTGGTTGGAAAGTTGTCCGCAGACCTCTCTGATTTTCTTCTGCATCGTTTCAATCTCCTCCACGGGAAGCCGCATGACGGGACATGAAATGCTCAAGGCATATTGAACCCGGCCGGTGTGATTGAATACCGGTGCAGCCACACAACGCAAACCATGCGCCAACTCCTCGTCATCTACGGCGTATCCGCGCTCTAACGTTCGTTGTAATTCTTCACGCAGTTCCTTTTTCGATACGATCGTATTGGGACCGTGGGGACGCAAGCGGATACCCGACAAATAATCGGTGAGTTCCTGCTTGGAAAGGTGAGCCAATATGGCTTTGCCCAGCGCCGTACAATACGCCGGCGTTTTCGACCATAGCGGCGCATCGATGCGGAGTATTTCCGAACTGTCAATCTTGTCCAGGTGCAATATTTCTCTCCCGTCAAGGTATCCCAGGTTGACGGTTTCTTTGAATGCCTTTGCCAGTTCCTGCATAAATCGATGCGCAATCTGCTTGATCTCGAAACGGCCGGCAACCTTCTCTCCCAATTCCAAAATCCGGAATGTCAACTGGTACCGGTTGTCTTCGTTTTTTTGCACGTACCCTAAATCCCTCAGGGTAGCCAGAAAGCGATGCGCTGCGGAACGCTGGATGGATAGATGCTTGCCCACCTCGGATACGGTCAGCGCCTTTTGGCCGGCCAATAATTCGAGAACCTTCATTCCTTTTTCAAGGGACGTGATTTGATAATAACGCTTTTCCTTTTCCACCAAAGCATCCACCTCATCTATAGTCCAAGTGTTCACTATGTGTGACGAGCGTTCAATAATTATGACAATACCGAAACGCCACAAACGTGTCAAGTTTTTTACGGCACTAAATTCAGGATGGACCCCGATGTTGCAAAAGCCGGAGGGCATCAGGGCCTTCTGCCAAAGACCAGCGAAACAAGCCCCGCAAGAGCCCGGCGGGACAAAGGTGTGTCGGACAACAGAAATTGCGTGACCTTGACAACCATTTTCCAGGACATTACAAGTTCTGGTAACCGTATCGCGCAACAGGATACCAAGGGGCTGAAGCCGAATCTCAATGTTGATGCACGGTCAAGTGATGTTTTCATCGCAACAGGCGCTCGCTGAGTACAGCCACCCGATCGGACTCCCATCCAAATGCAGCCGATGGTTTCGATGACAAACTGATAGCCGATACGGCTGAAATCCGTGCTGTACGGGGAACATCAAATAAAGGAGGCGTTATGTTAAAGAAAAAAGTTACACGGGCATTGCTGGCGTTTCTGGTCTTGCTGTGCGCCGGTTCACTGACGATCATTCCGCAACCGGCAGCGGCAAAGACGATTACCATTAAAGCCGTCAGCGCCTGGGGAAAGAACCATAAAGGAGTGACCGGCGAATATCTGCCCTATATCGAACGTGTCAATAAGATGCTCCAGGATAAATACCCCGGTGAATGTCAGGTCAAATACATCGGCGGTCCCGAAACCATACCTACCCCCGATCAACCTGATGCCTTGGGCAAAGGGATCGTGGACATGTATTACGGGACGGCGGCCTATTATGCCGGCATTGCGCCCTCCGCCGTCACCTCCAAGTTGTCCATGCTGACCTCCCAGCAGGAAAAGGACACGGGCGTCGATGCCATCTACGACAACATCCATCGCGAAAAGCTCAATGCCGCCTACCTCGGCGCGTTGGGCAGCCAACTGCCCTTCCAGCTTTACACCGTCAAGAAAGTAACCAGCCCCGGCCAGTTGAAAGGATTGCGGATTCGCACCTCGCCCATGTATGTCGATTTTCTCAAGGCACTGGGCGCCGCACCGGTGGCCACCAAGCCCGGCGACGTCTACCAGGCGTTGGAAAGGGGCGTTGTGGATGGATTCATGTGGCCCCTTTACAGCATTCGCGACTGGGGCTGGCAGGAGGTGACCAAATATGTGGTCGGCCCTCCCTTTTACAAAGTGTCCCACCCCCTGCTCATGAATGCCGAAAAGTGGGACAACCTTCCCAAACACCTCCAGGATGTGTTCATGGAAGCCCTGCGCCTGGAGGTCATCGAGATCGACAAAAACACGGAGAAATTCATCAACGACGAATATGGTCTGTTAAAGAAGGCCGGTATGGAAATCGTGGCGTTCTCACCCGAAGACACCAAAAAATATCTCGATATGGCCTACGAGGCGGGCTGGAACGGCCAGCTGAAGATGGAGCAGGAAAACACCGCCAAAATACGGAAACTGATATCCAAATGACCCGACGCCGGTGAAGCCCTGAACCGATGGGGAAGGGGTTGCACCGGCATTTTCATGCGATAGCCAACCCTATCTTTATGGGATGGGAACATGCCTAAATCCAAGTTTGATTATTTGCTTGATGCTATGGCCTATATGGCCGGGATATTGATTTTTGCCATCACTTTCTTCGTCTGCGGTTCGGTGGTGATCCGCTATCTTGGTTTCAGACCGCCGATCTGGGTGCTTCAGTTTACCGAGTATGGATTGGTGTGGTTCACCTTTTTAGCCGCTGCCTGGCTCCTGCGCCATAAAGGGCATATCAGGATTGATACGCTGACCTCACGGCTGAATCCGAAAGCTCAGAAAGCGATACAAGTTGCCGACGACGCGCTGGGGGTTCTCATCTCGATGGTCATTTTTATCTTCGGCACCATTCATACCATTGAGTTGGCGCAAAAGGGAATCATGGAAGTAAAAGGGCTCACCGTCCCCAAGGCTCCCTTTTTCGCTATTATTCCGATCGGCGGACTGGTCCTGGCCATTCAGTTTGCCCGCAATATTGCAGATCATATTAAAGCAAAGCAGATATGTGCCAAATAGCGGTCCAGGCAATGCCATGACCGTATGACCAAAGAAGAAGAACTGCCGATCAATACGCAATGATGCAAGATATCGGTTCGCACGGTTAGGAGACACGAAAATGGAGTGGTGGGCGGTTTTGATATTTCTCACCGGAGGCCTGATGTTCCTTCTGGCCCTGGGCCTGCCCATCGCTTTTTCATTTCTTTTGATCAACTTCTTCGGCGCCTATCTCTTCATGGGGGGCATTGACGGCCTCAACCTCTCCGTGCAGCAGATATTCACCTCACTGGTGAGTTTTTCTCTGGCGCCGATCCCGCTGTTCGTCTTCATGGGAGAATTGATGCTGCACACCGGTATGGCCAAGCGGACCCTGGACGTCTTCGACATCCTGATCGGCAGGTTGCCGGGCCGTTTGAGCCTGATCGTCATCACCGGCGGCGCCCTGTTTTCCACTCTGAGCGGTTCTACCATCGCCAACACCGCCATGCTCGGCGAAATCATGGTGCCGGAAATGCGGCAACGGGGGTACAAGAATCTCATGATTCTGGGGCCCGTCGTGGGCGTGGGAGGCCTGGCCATGCTCATTCCGCCCAGCGCCCTGGCGGTGGTTTACGCCAGCCTGGCGCAGATTTCGGTTGGAAAAGTCCTCGTCGCCGGCGCCGTTCCGGGTATTTTGCTGGCCGTCTTCTATTCCGTCTATGTGATCGGCAGATCCCGGTATAATCCCAAACTGGCGCCGGCCTACGATGTTGCTCCCCACAGCTTTGGCGAAAAAATCCACGAATTCGTCAAATACGTCCTGCCCCTGGGCCTGGTCTTCTTTCTGGTGCTCGGTTTTATCTTCCTGGGCATTGCCACGCCGACCGAAGCCGCCTCAAGCGGTGTCATCGGCACACTGATTCTGGCGCTGTGCTATAACAAGCTCAGTCTGGACATCATCAAACGGTCCCTGCGCGGCACCCTGCATGTTTCGGTGATGGCCTTCATGATCATCGCGGCATCCAAGACATACAGCGCCATCATGGCATACACCGGGGCCACCACCGGCCTGGTGGATCTGGTCACCAATCTGGAAATGTCCAGGATTTTCGTTCTGATCGCCATGATGGCCATCGTCATGGTGTTGGGGACCTTCATGGAGCAGGTTTCCATGATGATGATCACCATTCCCATCTTCATGCCGGTGATTGAGGGCCTGGGTTATGACCCCATCTGGTTCGCCATCCTGATGCTGCTCAACCTGGAGATGGCGATGTCCACACCGCCTTTCGGCATCCTGCTGTTCGTCATGAAGGGCGTCGTTCCGGAAAGCGTCGGCATGGGCGAGATCATCAGGGCCGCCATACCGTTTCTGCTGTGTGATCTGATCGTCATGATCCTGCTGATTGCCTTCCCCTTTCTAGTACTTGTCCTGCCGGCGCTGATGTGAACGAATCCCGGCCACCTGGTGTCAATTTTCCCAGGGGCCGTTGTAGTTCATCGTTCAGGTTCGAGAAAAGCTTTTGAAGCCACGTTCCAGAAGTGGTTTCAAAAGCTTCCATCGGGCCCAAGATCCCCCGCCAAAGATCAGCGGGATAAAAAGGCGGGGAAAATGCGTTCAACCGCAGGCATACATATGGTATGTCGAGGATTGAACGGTTTTCCCCAACGCCGAGGTTGGGTTCGAGGGGAGGTTTTGAAGCCACTTCTAAAAGGCAGGGACGTTGCCAACCACAACCGCCTGATCCGGTGCTGCAACGACACTGTAAAAACGATGTCCCGGAGAACTCTTTAGCAAGGCCAGCAATAGCCGGCGGTCATGGTCATAGATATCGTCGCTGAAGTGGATATCGCCATCGGCATCCGTCCAGGCGGTGAAGTATACCAGATATACTGGAACGGGCGTTTCCAGTACGATAGCACGGTTTTGATCGTCATCGATGATCTTCTCCAATCGCCGGTGATTCCACTGCTGGTCCTTCAACAGCTGGACAGCCAGTGCCACAGGGTCCTGCACCCGTACGCAACCCGAGGAAAAGTGTCTTTGGGTTTTATTGAACAGCGATTTGCCCGGCGTATCATGGATATAGACGCTGTGGGAATTCGGGAACATGAATTTGATCCGCCCTAAAGCGTTGTGGGAAGCAGGTTTCTGACGCAGGCGAAACGGAAAATTGTTTTCCGACACACTCGCCCAGTCTATCCCCAAAGGGTCCAGTTCCGTTGCATCTTCCTGCCAGCTGTCGAACACCTGGATACCCTGTTGAAGCAGGTATCCGGGGTCATCTTGAATTTTTTCCAGAAGATCGCGGCGCGCGATCTTCTGAGGGATGTTCCAGTACGGATTGATTTCCAGATAGGTGAGCCGGCTGAATAGAACCGGTGTCGGTCTTGATTCCCGGCCAACAATGGCGCGCATGGACAGCGTCTCAACCCTGTTCTCCACCACGCGCAGCTCGAACGCGGGGATATTGACCATCACATAGCGAGGGCCGAAATCCTTTGGAAGCCAGCGCCAGCGTTCCATGTTCAGCATCAGTTGAATCATGCGCATTTCAACAGGGATATTGAGCGCAGCCAGGGTGCGACGGCCGACAATGCCGTCGGCGTTCAAGCCGTGGCGGCGCTGAAATCGTTTCACGGCGGCTTCCAGCGGCGGGCTGAAGCTGTCGTCCGGCAACCATGCGTCGGCCTGCAGATCGCCGGTGATCGTCAAAAGGCGGTGCAAAGCCTTGATCCGGGCTCCCGTGTTCCCAATCGTTAATTTGGAACCCCCGCTGATCCGGGGCCAGCCGCCGCCAGCCTGAATTTTCCGGTAGCGCCGAAGCGTTTCTCTTAACGTCCGATATTGCGGGTGACGGGGGCTCAAACCCTCGATGAAGATGTCCATTCGATGGTCGTTCATCGCGGCGGCCAACTCACCGGGAAGATCTCTCATCGCATGCTCGTCATCTTCCGTAGACAATGAGGCGAGTTCTTCCGGTCGAACACGACCGTACGAAAGATGGGCGGCATACCGGAGCATCGCTTCAGTCAGGGCAACGTCCAGCGCGGCCAGATCCCGGACATTCATCCGTTCGGTTTCATTTAAAAAGAAGGCATCGTGGGGCAATTGGATTTTACGATTCCAAAAATCATAGTCCATTTCCCGCAAACCATCGTCTGAGGCTTGGTGAATGGTCTGCAACAAGGTTTCCAGCTGAGGCAGAAGGCCTCTGTCCGCGATCCAGGTGGGTTGGAAGTTCCGGAACTGGTAAAAGCGTCTCAACGCGGCGTGTGGATTAAAGCGCGGGTCTGCAGGCGTACTCTCGGCATTCCATGAGACCGGTTTGAACCATTGTTCCAGCACTGCGCCGGCCGCGTCCGGCCCATTGGCGCAGGCCGTCTGCCACCGGGGCAGAAGAAAAAGGGAAATGATGAATATGGCAACAATCTTTTTCATAGAACGTATTGTTGTTTGAAGCCAAAGTTAAAATAAAAGGATCCTGACCAAATAACATGACGTTTAAGCCTTTCGCTTAAGCAATCCGTTACAATCTATACAAGGTGTATCAAAAATCAGGCCAGATAAGCGCCGAAACGGCAATAAATTTTAACGCACTGTTTATGCAGTTATTTTCTTCCAACCAGTGAGACCATAAACGCCCGCAGCAAGCACAGTGAGAAATTGATTACCTAATTTTTGGGAAAATATCATTAAGAGGTCGGTATCCGCCAACCCAGAAATAACCAAACCAACAGTTGGTTTTGTTCATTGCAAACGCCGCAGAACCGTTCTTTCCTTCGAAGGAGCTGTGGTAGGGTCCACCCATAACTTCCCTCTCTCTCTCAGAAGGAGGGACAGGGTTCGCAACATCCGGGTTGCATGCAACATCCCTCTCCCCCTGAGGGGCAGGGTACGCAACATCCCTCTCCCCCTCAGGGGGAGAGGTTA
>JBNKKC010000169.1:0-18692 GCA_050291625.1 Desulfobacteraceae bacterium | reverse complement strand
CCCCCCCCCCCCCCCCCCCCCCCCCCCCCCCCCCCCCCCCCCCCCCCCCCCCCCCCCCCCCCCAACCACCGACGAACCAAGCCCAATCGGCGTGCTTGAGTTTTTCGGATAACCGTAAAACTTAACACGGTACAGTATTATGTTTTTTGTTGCATCCTGATTGGAATTTTCACTATGGTGCAAGGTCGCGAAAAGCGGCGTTTATTTTCAATCCATACATGTCGGTTCTATTGTATCGATAAAGGAGAGTAGTTATGCGTGAAGCGGTTATCGTGAGTGCAGTGCGAACTCCGTTGGGCAGCTTTGGCGGCAGTCTGGCGACCGTCGGCGCCACGGATCTGGGAGGGATGGTCATCGCCGAAGCCGTCAAACGGGCGGGTATCGACGTGGCCGAAGTCAACGAGGCCCTCATGGGGCAGGTCCTGCCTTGCGGTTACGGTCAGAACCCGGCCAAACAGGCGGCGGTCAAAGCCGGTCTTCCCGACGAGGTTGAATGTATAACGGTCAACAAGGTTTGCGGATCGGCCCTCAAGACGGTCATGCTCGGCGCCCAGGCCATTCAGGTGGGCGATGCCGATGTAGTAGTGGCCGGCGGTATGGAGAACATGACCATGGCGCCCTACTTCCTGGACAAGGCGCGTTTCGGCTACCGCATGGGACCGGGGCAGCTGAAGGACAGCATGGTTCACGACGGCCTGTGGGATCATGTGAACGATTTCCACATGGGCATCTCCAACGAACTGTGCTCTGAAAAGTACAACATCTCCCGTGAAGAGCAGGACCGCTATGCCGAATTGTCCTACCGGCGCGCCCTGGCTTCCATTGAAGACGGCCTGTTCAAGGACGAGATTATGCCCGTCGAGATCCCCCAGCGCAAGGGCGATCCCAGGCTGTTCGATACCGATGAATGCCCGCGTCCAACCAGCCTGGAAGCGCTGGCCCGGATGAAGCCGGCCTTTAAAAAGGGCGGTGTGACCACTGCCGGCAACGCTTCCATCATCAGCGACGGCGCCGCGGCGGTGGTGCTGATGGCCCGCGAAAAGGCCGAATCCCTGGGCTGCGCCGTCATGGCCACCATCGGCGCCCAGGCCTCGGCCGGCATCGAAATGAAGTATGTCTTGGTGGCGCCCATCTGGGCGGTGCCCAAATGTTTGAAAAAAGAGGGCATCGGATTGGACGATGTGGATTTGTTTGAAATCAACGAGGCCTTTTCCGGCTCCACCTGCGCGGTGGTCAATGAACTGAAGCTTGATCCGGCCAAAACCAACATCGCCGGAGGCAGCGTAGCCCTCGGCCATCCCATCGGCGCCAGCGGCTGCCGCGTGCTGGTGACCCTGTTGCACAACATGATCCGTGAGGACAAAAAAACCGGTCTGGCCTCATTGTGCCTGGGCGGTGGCGAGGCGGTCTCATTGATCGTCAAGCGATAGACTTAATAAAAAGAACCAACAGGAGGAACGAATGGAGATCAAGACTTTCGGCGTCGTCGGCGCCGGGCAGATGGGCAGCGGGATCGCACAAGTGGC
This sequence comes from Desulfobacteraceae bacterium, assembly GCA_050291625.1. Classification (GTDB taxonomy): domain Bacteria; phylum Desulfobacterota; class Desulfobacteria; order Desulfobacterales; family Desulfosarcinaceae; genus JARRKU01. The sequence goes on along the minus strand of JBNKKC010000169.1, from coordinate 17,166 downwards.
GGCTATGAGCGGGTTGAATGTGATCATGAACGATATCGAAGAGGCCTTCACAGCACGCGGCATGGGCACCATCGATCGTTTTCTGTCCAAGAGCGTCGAAAAAGGCAAGCTGGCTCCGGAGGACAAGGACACTATTGTCGCACGCATCAGCACCAGCACCGATCTGGCCGATCTGTCCCGGGCTGATTTCGTGGTGGAAGCCGCCATTGAAAAAGAGGACCTGAAATTTAAGATATTTCAAACGCTGGACAACGTCTGCCGTCCGGAAGCGATCCTGAGCACCAACACCAGTTCCATTCCCATCGGCCGCATCGCCGCCCAGACCAAACGTCCCGACAAGGTGATCGGCATGCATTTCATGAATCCGGTGCCCCTGATGAAACTCGTGGAAGTGATTCGCGGCATCGCCACCTCGGAAGAAACCTTCAGAACCACCTGGGAACTGTCGGAGAAGTTCGGCAAAGTCCCTGCGGAGGCAAACGATTTTCCGGGTTTTATCGCTAACCGCATCCTGATGCCCATGATCAACGAGGCGGTGTTCGCGCTGTACCAGAGCGTCGGATCCCGTGAAGCCATCGACACGGTGATGCAGTTGGGAATGAACCATCCCATGGGGCCGCTGGCACTGGCCGATCTGATTGGTCTGGATACGTGTCTGGCGATCATGGAGACCCTGTACGACGGGTTTAAAGATTCCAAGTATCGGCCCTGCCCCCTGCTGCGCAAATATGTGGAGGCCGGCTGGCTGGGACGCAAAACCGGCCGCGGCTTTTATGAATATTAAAACAGAGGAGAAGCCATGGCGAAGAAAAAGTCGCCGGTTCCCGTTGGCAAAAAGATACGGAAGGTTCGTCTCGAAAAAAAAATGACATTGGATCTGGTGGCCAATGACACCGGGTGCAGCATCGACTACCTTAAAAGTGTTGAAAGCGGTGATCAGATACCGCCGGTGGGGACGCTGCTGCAGATTGCCCGGGCCCTCCAGATCGACTCGGGCTTTTTGCTCAAAGAGCAGGAGCAGGTTCAGAAGGAACGCGCAAAGGCCTACGCCAAGCGAACCGACAATTATGCCTATGAGACCCTGACGCCCGGGGCCGAGAACAAGCACCTGAAAGCGTTTCGCGTCAGTATCGAAGCCAGGAAAGAGCACAAAGGTGTGGGATACCAGCACGAAGGCGAAGAGTTTGTCTACGTGCTCAAAGGAGAGGTTGAAATCGCCGTGGGCGACCACGTGAATCAACTGGGCCCCACCGATTCATTGCATTTCAATTCCGGGATTACGCACCACATGCGCAATATTGGAGATGCGGACGCGGAGTTGCTGGTTGTCATATACAATCCCTGAGGAGCAATATATGTCGATTCAATTGACCGACGAGCAGTTGATGATTCGAAGCATGGTCAGGGATTTCGCACGAGAGGTCGTTGCCCCGGAGGCGGCCCGGCGCGATCAGAACAAGCAGTTTCCCGGCGACATCCTCAAACAGATGGGCGAACTGGGCCTGATGGGCATGATGATTCCTCCCGAGCTTGGCGGCAGCGGCGCCGATACCGTCAGCTATGTGCTGGCCCTGTCGGAGATCGCTTCCGCCTGCGCATCGACAGCCGTTGTCATGTCGGTCCAGAACTCCATCGTCTGCGAAAGCCTCTATCGGTTCGGAACCGGCGACCAGCACAAGCGCTTTCTGGAGCCCCTGGCGCAGGGACGGTTCATCGGCGCTTTTGCGCTGACGGAGCCCAACGCCGGCTCCGATCCGGTCAGTCAAAAAACAAAGGCCGTGCGCGATGGCGACACCTATATTCTCACCGGAAGCAAACGCTTCATTACAACGGGCAAGAATGCCGATGTCGTCATCGTGACCGCAGTGACCGATCCGTCCAAGCGCCACGAAGGTATTACCGCATTTATCGTTCCCCGCGACACACCCGGCTTTAAAGTGGGTTCGATTGAAGACAAACTGGGCCTGCGCGCATCCGATACCACCGACCTGAATTTCGATGAGTGTCCCATCCCTGTCGATCAACGGCTTGGCCAGGAGGGGCAGGGCTTTGAATTGGCCATGAAAGGACTGGACGGCGGCCGCATCGGGATCGCGGCCCAATCCATCGGTGTGGCCCAGGCGGCCCTGGACGCCGCCGTATCCTATGCCCAGGAGCGGGAACAGTTCGGTGTCAAGATTTCCAAATTCCAGGGCCTGCGCTGGATGATCGCCGACATGGCCACCGAACTGGAAGCCGCCCGCCAGCTGACCTTCTCGGCGGCCGCCATGAAAGACCGTGGCGAGACCTATACCCAGCAGGCATCGATGGCGAAGCTGTTTGCCTCCGAGATGGTCAACCGCGTCACCGCCCAGGCCTTGCAGATCCACGGTGGATACGGCTATACCAAAGAGTACCCGGTCGAACGCTATTATCGCGATGCGAGGGTGTTCACCATCTATGAGGGCACGTCCGAGATTCAACGGGTGGTCATCTCCAACAATATCTTCAAAGACAAGCGCAAGCCTTAAAAGCTTATTTGCATTAGGCGTCCGGCAACCGCCTTGTCGGAATGCACCGTTTCTTTTAAGGCGATGTGTATTAAAGCATAGTTTAAAGTGTAAAGTTCAAAGTTTTAAGCTGAGGATTGGGATCGATATTATAAAAACAAATGAACACATCCGAATGGGTATCACTATGCAGTGTGGGCCGGTTCCACCATTTTAAATAGGCAGAATACCTTAACTTAAAACTTAACACTTTAAACTTAAAACTGGCGCAGCGAACAAACCGCTTCGGATAATAAACTTTGCACGGGTCTGAAAGAAAATATCAGGCAAAATAATACTTTTAGAGTGCAGCGCCGCAGTACTTGCAGTGGCGGGCGTCACTATCGTGACCCTCGGCGCTGCACTCCGGGCAGGCCTGGGTGGAGACTGTCGTTCCGAACGTCCGCGTCATCTGCGCGGTGACGATGCCGGTGGGAACGGCAATGATGCCGTAGCCGAGAATCATGACCACCGCTGCCAGCGTCTGGCCGAGTCCGGTTTGTGGTGAGATGTCTCCATATCCGACGGTGGTCAGGGTCACGATGGCCCAGTAGATGCTGCGCGGGATGCTGGTGAAACCGCGCGCTTCGCCCTCGATCACATACATCAGGGAGCCGAAGATAACCACCAGGGTCAGCACCGTAAATAGAAAGACGACAATCTTTCGACTGCTCGCCCGCAACGCCCGTATGAGCAGGCGCGCTTCGCCCAGATAGGCCACCAGCTTCAGGATACGGAAAATGCGCAGGATGCGCAAAATACGGATCACCAGCAGGTATTGGCTCCCGGGCAGGACAAGGCTGAGATAGGTGGGGACAATGGCCAGCAGATCGACCATGCCGTAGAAACTGAACGCGTACTTGAGCGGTTTGCCGACGCACAACAGCCGCAGCACATATTCAACGGTGAACAGGAGGGTGAAAAACCACTCGATTCCGTAGAGCAGCAAACCGTGCCGCAACCGCACCGGTCCCATGCTGTCCAGCATCACCGCCGTGACGCTGGCCAGGATGCTGACGATCAGCAACACGTCAAATGCCTTGCCCAGCGGAGTGTCCGCCTCGAAAATCACCTCATGCAGCACCATGCGCCAGGGCGCCCGTTTCGGCAGCACCTCGCGGCGCTGATCCTTGAGCCAGTTCATGATCTAACTCCCGAGTCGATATTTGTCTTGATTTATCAGTCGCCTAAAAATAGTATGGCCGGAAAAGATATTATCCCCACAAAATCAGTGTTTGATCAATAGTTATCATGTTGAGCTTGAATCCGCCTTAAAACCGTTTTAGCTGCAAAAACGGTTATGCAATCACGAATCGAGGTGCGACATGAATAGAGTTCTTCTGGCAGGTGCGACAGGTTACTTGGGCGGATATATCGCCAAAGAGCTCCAGAAAAGGTCCTATCCTGTGAGGGCGCTTGTTCGCAATCCTGAAAAATTGAAACAACGCCACATTGAAGTTACCGAGATGCGACAGGCGGAAATAACTCGTCCTGATTCTATCCAGGATTGCTGCAGGAATATGGATGTGGTCATTTCAACCGTTGGCATCACAAGCCAGAAAGACGGCCTGACCTATATGGATGTGGACTATCGGGCAAACCTGAATCTTTTGCAGGAAGCAAAACGGAACGGAGTCAAAAAGTTCATTTATGTTTCGGTGTTAAACGGGGAACATCTCAGGCATTTGAAGATATGCGATGCTAAAGAGCAGTTCGTCGATCAGCTGACAGCGTCCGGACTGGCGTATTGCATCGTCCGCCCAAATGGATTTTTTTCAGACATGACCGAGTTTTATACAATGGCAAAAAAAGGACGTGTCTATTTGTTCGGTGATGGAGAGCTGAAATCGAACCCGATACATGGCGAGGACCTGGCCGAGGTCTGTGTCGACGCCATCGAAAAAACGGATCAGGAAATCAAGGTGGGAGGGCCTGAGACCTTGACGCATAACGAGATTGCTGCGCTGGCCTTCGAGATTCTCGGAATGACGCCGAAGATAACGCATATTCCACATTGGGTGCGGGCGACTGTTCTCAAACTGGTCCGATTGGCTGCGGGAAGCAAAGTCTATGGACCAATAGAATTTTTTATGACGGTCATGGCAATGAATATGATTGCTCCCGAGTATGGAAAGCACACCTTAAAAGAACATTTTACCCATCTGAAGCAAACAAATGCCTGACCCCGCCACACAAAGAAACCCGGCAATAGAAAAAACATGAAAACTATATCAGATGTCAATTTTGTAAATAATTATGAGCCGGAAGAAGACGCCTGCGTTGAACTGAAAAATGGAAGAATTGTCGATGTCGTCAACGCCAGATACTTCGATGCCAGCGTTTCACTGATCATCAAAGAAGGACGGATCGAAGCATTGCCCGGCGTTGAAGGGCAGCCGACCGATATAAGAGCTGAGTTTGTTATCGATCTGAACGGCAAGACGGTGCTGCCCGGATTGTTCAATACCCACTGCCACACAACATTGGCAATGCCTTCATTGATTCCGGGCATCATGGACATCAAACACATGAAGACCCATGCCGAGAAGCAGATCGAAACCAATATGGCCCAATGTCTGATTCACGGGATCACGACCATCAGGGATGCCTGGGCCGCTGATTTGCGGAAAGCCAGGTCCCTTCGAGAGCGAATTCGGAAAAATGAACTGGCGGGCCCGCGCATCCTGCAAGCCGTTGCTGTCGGTCCTTCCGGGGGCTATCTGACGGAAAAACACAACGTGATCATGAAGTGGACAAGAGCCATGGTGGGAGCTCCCTGCCTCGATTACGGGTCCGAGCACAGCGGAACGGTTGTGTTTGCCAAAAACGCCTCCGAACAGCAGGTCAGGGACGCCGTGGACAGGGCTGTCGACGAACGCGGGGCCGACGCTATCAAAATCGGCGAGCAAAAAGAGAACACGACCAATTTCAAACCCGATGCGACCATCATGTCGATGGACCAGCTGACGGCGGTGGCCGACCAGTCGAGAAAGCGGAACCTCAAATCGACCATCCATCAAGTTTCCGCTGCTTCCTTCAGAAGAGCCCTGAAAGCCGGTGTGTCGTCACTGGCTCACCTGGCGGGTGACCAGCTCCTGAACGAGGACGACATGGTCCTGTTTCTTTCCCGCAATGCCATGATCGAGCCGACACTGTCCGTCCCATACGATGCCAGCTACAAAATAAAAGGTGATCCCGCGTCCGATGATCCGGACCTGACCTTATTGACCGAGTTCAGGAAAAGGGTTCACGACAATATTGTAGAAGAGTATTGGATAGCGGAATTCCAGGCGGGAGCACGGAACCATCATGCTAAATTAACCAATGGGAAAATGAACATGTTCGGTTTGCTGCCCATGAAGAAAATGTTTAAAAATTTTGCGTCCTATTGCACGATCGGAAGCAGAAATCTCAAGCGACTGTTTGAAGCCGGGGCCCGCATGACCACATCAAACGACGGAGGCGTTCCACCTTGTACACCGGCGATGATGCAACATGAAATCAACCTGTTCGATCTGTTCCTGAATCAGGATGCGGATCATCATGTTTTCCGTGGTACGGACGCTGTAAGCATGGCGACCATCAACGGGGCGATATGCCTGGGACTTGAAGATGATTTCGGCTCCATTGAAGCCGGAAAAGTGGCGGACCTGGTCATTCTGGACGGAGATCCACTGAACGACCATCGTCTCGTCGGAAGTCCGGTTGCCGCTCTTTTCAAGGATGGGAAGATGATGATCAATAATTGTAAGCTGAAAGTGGTGGCAGCCGGTATGATCTAACTCACTGCCTGGTTAAAATAGCACGCCGTTGAAATCGGGTTCAGGTCACAATCCGTATATGAATGACTCCATTTGCCGGTCAGCGGCTTGGTTGCAAGTGTGAAAGCAAAACTGCAGAAGCATGGGAATTAAAAAGAATACCTTCCACAAATTCAAATCATTATCTTCAAGAGCAAAGCGCAGACTTGATAAGGTAATCATATAGATTAATTATTTATTTTCCTGCCAATAAATACCATCCAATAAATGAAAATGCTTCACTTGTGATGTGGGGCGGCCAACAGCGAGGGCGTGCGGGCAGTATTGACATTAGTGAAGCATCTGATGGGTGCTCATGCCATTGCCGCCTTGCCGATAGGCCACATGAATCCGCTGGCTCGGATCTTGCCAAACATTATTACAGATGGTAGTATTGGCCACAAGCGTGTCGCTGATGACTTCCAGCGTTCTTTGCATGGAAGTAGGGGCAAATTGTCGATTCAAATTGTTGTGAGTGTTCATCTGAAGTCTAGTTGGATTTTTGTTAACCCAATCTGTTCTGCTAGAAAGGAGAAAAATTCATGATGCTTAGACGTTCCGGAAATTTTCCATTGTTGCGACTGTTTACGACGTTCCTTTTTATCTCTTTTATCTGTATTGGTTGTGGCGGCGGCGATTCAGATGGTGACGGTGATGGCAACACTCTCGATCCGATCGCCGGCACGTATTTTCTGCATCTATTTGCAGATACCGGTAGCGGTAACTGGAATCAGATGAATGAAGTTGACTTTGATGGCGCCGGCAACCTGGATGCGAGCATCGTGTATGACTCCAGCGGTGGCAGCGGCACTTATTCCGGTACCTATGATATTGCCGCTGACCATACGTTTTCGTTTACCGGAACGGACGTCGAAGGGATTGTGTCTCCGAACGGGAACATGATGATCACCATCGACACCGATCCCACGGACAGCGACACAGAAATGCTTGTGGGCGCAGCAGCGGCCGCCTCCACCGGTAGTGATGAAACGCTATTGAACGGCACCTACACGTTGTGCCAAATCCGTCATGACGGCGTTGCCTTCAAGGCTTCCCGGCTTAGTGCTGCCTTTGATGGTTCGGGATCTTTTACAGGGACGGTTGCTGCTGATTCCGACGACGGTCCCGGCACTGTCGGAGCCCTGACCGGAACCTACACCGTTGCGGCGAACGGACGCCTTGGCATGACGATTACCGGCCTTGCCAAATCGTTTGACGGATTTGTCGCCCCTGACGGAGAGAGCCTGGTCATCATCGACGACGATGACGATGGCGAGATCCTGCTGATGGTAGGCGTGAAGGCATCTTCCGGTAATAATCTGTCAAGTATGAACGGTACTTATCAGGTTCATGTGTTCGGCGGAGATGGCGGCAGTGCATGGGCAACTCTGGCGGACGCCACGTTTAACGGCAGTGGAGTATTAAGTACCGTTATTGTCGCGGATTCGGACAATGATTTAACAACCCCGCCCGACAGAAGCTATACTGTTGGAGACGATGGATCGCTTATTATTGGTACGACGAACGAAAGAGGGATGGTGTCTCCATCAGGAAACATATTCGTTGCAGGAGATGCTGAGAACACCGACACCGAAGTGAGCATTCTAATCGGGGTAAAAAAGTCATGATGGAACATCGCGGGTAAAAATAATGACATAAGTCTTTCAGGAAAACCAACGGTATAAGCAAGACTATTCTATCCCGCGACTGAGTTTAATTTTATTCGGCTCTTAGGGGATGTTCGTGCTGAGAATTCACCGATGGTGCATGTCGGCACGAACATCCCCTTCTTCAGGCCTGACTTTTAAGCCATCAACGGCAATCCGGTATACTCGAGAATCGGGCTTGAATATGCCAACATCCTCAGCAGAAAAGTTCTTTTCGATCAAATCGCCGATCCCTGAGTTTGTCACTGCAGCGTCAAGCATGGCCGGTGTTCCGTCTGACAGGATGACTACCCTGAAACCGAGGCTTTTCAGAATCGAAAGCGCCTCAGGCACTTCAGGATAGCAATCCAGTTTCAGGTAAGCCTCCATGAGATCCCTGTGCAAATCAGGATTCTTGATGCCATGCATATCAAAGGCAAAATCAAGCGCATCCTGTGTAACCTTCCAAAAATCGGCATGATGCCATTTATGAATATCCCTACTGGAGACCTCCGCATAAGTTCTTGACTTGAGAAAAACCATATTTATGTTCTCTGATATTCGGTTGAACTCGAAAAAGGGTTTCAACCTTCAGGGCTCAGAATTTTGTTATTAAGATATACTTCGCCTATCTGCAATCGACACCTGTTTAGAATCACTGAAAGCCCTCTCTCATTGCTAAGGCCGTCTCATTTTCGAACTATTTTGACCGGATCCTGTTGATTTTTGTTTCTTATCATCTGTCGGGAACCGGGAATCATCCGTATCGATCTGGACGGCAACGAAAGGTGTTCAAAATGAAAATGCTGATGAACGTGAGATTTCCTCACGAACCGTTCAATACCCTGTTAAGGGAAGGAAAAGCCAGTGAAACCATCCGCAGGATTTTGGATGACGTAAAGCCTGAATCCATTTATTTTACGGAGCAAAGCGGCCGGCGGGGCGCCGTCGCCATCATAGAGGTGGCCGATGCGTCACGGATCCCGTTTTTTGCCGAGCCGTTTTTCATCAATTTCAACGCCGACTGTGAATTCCGTATCGCCATGTCTCCCGAGGATCTGTCGCAATCGGGGATCGACGAGTTGGCAAGGAAGTGGAGTTGATTTTCTCTTGACGGTTTATGGACATCCTTATCTGTTCGTTGGCGGAAAGGATGTCCATAAATCCCAAGGGGAGCGTATGGGACGTGCAGAACTAGTCAATCCGGAAAAGCAAAGCAGCAGACAGATGCCGAAATGTTCAAACAGGACTACTGTTCGGCGATCATTGCGGCGGCGTCCAGAAAACATTGATCGGCGGCTTCGATGGCGTGGATCAACGACGCGATCCCTTCAACACCGTAGAGCTCTCCGGCAGGAAGGATCATCAGCCTTGCCCATTCACCGATCAGACGGCTGCGCTCCCATTTGATTTGATCATTTGCCATCTCACTGGCTAGTTCCTCCAGGATTTTCCCGGCCGTCTGCTTCACATGCGTATTGTAAAGTACGATATAGGCCAATGTTTCATCCCGATCCGCGACAAATGCCTGCTCCAGGACCGAAAGCTCCCCGATCTCCATCCGTTCTTTCGTCAGACCGATCATGGATTCTGCAGACGACTTGGCTTCGGCATCGACTAAAAGATCGGCCACGCGCTGCGCTTCCTCGATATTGCCTATGTTGCAGTAAGCTTCGATCGCCCTGGCAAACACAAAAGAGACCAGCTCGGGTTCCGGGATGCCCTGGGCGCTTTCAATCGCAGCCTTGTACACCGGGATAAGATAAGGCTGAAGTTCCGCCGGTCCTTTGCTGCAGTTTTTAAACAGTTCGACCAGTGCCTGAGCAAGATCTCTAGTGCTCTCGATAGCCGCAATCCTGGCAAGGAGTGCGTGCATCAACTCGGCGGCCTCGCGTGGGTAGCGGTCTGAAACCGCAACGATTCCTCGTCCTAGCGCATTGGCCGCTCTGGCCTGCAGGTAGCGGGGGCCGACCTTTTCGCCCATAAATTCCGAGAGCATCCTCAGGATGTGGGGAGCCGGCGGCGGCAAGGTTCCGATTTCCGCAATGGTCGGCAGCTGACTGTTCAGCAACCCCAGAGCCTCGGCACCGTCGAACGAAGCCAGCGACACAGCGTACGCCGTCTCGAGCGATATCCGATCGTCCAGCTCCGGAAAAAATTCATGAATCGGCCGAAGGTCTTCAAGCAAACGGCGGCCTTTTTCCGGGGGAAGCGCGACGACGGCCAATTGCCCGTACAAATCGACAATCGCCTGTACCCTGATATCATAGCCTTCATTCAGCGCATAACGGGCACCCGCCACTACACGGAAAAGCTCTTCGAGCCCTTGTGCCTTGTCAATCAGGTATCGGGTCGCCGCATTGAGGGCATGGCAATGGAACTGGTCATTCAGGTCGGTCAGATTCTTGATCTTATCAACGGCGTTATCGCACAATCGCCGGGCCATACCGTCATGCTTTCCGGCGAGGTGCCGGCTGGCCGCGAACAGATTGGAGAGGGTTTGGTTGAAGAGAGTGTGTTCCTTATCGTCGTCCAACAGGCGCAGCATGCCGTTGACATATCCCTCCAGGGCATTTTCGTTGTCCTCCGGAATCTTTTCGATGAGACCGGAATATGTTTCGACGGCAAGGTGCACCCATTTCATGGCATCAATCGATGCAGATGCCGCAATGTAATCCCCGGCCTCGTGTTGGGCGATGGCCAACAGACGTCGCAGCTTATCCGTATCCCCCTCCGGCAGGCGGCATAGACTCAGACCGACGGCGCTGTTCAGATACCCCTTGGCTGAGGATAGATCATAAGGAACAAGTTCCTGTGCCGCTGTGGAAAAAACAGATATCTGCTCGTCAGCTTCTGCGTCGTGAATTAATGATATCAACCTGTCGGTGATGGCTATCAATCCGGCGGTGTCGTCTGCAAACGCTTCGGTAGCAATGTTCAGGCAACGGTGGATCCCGTCGACACGCTCACGATGCCGAATGGTTTCAAGAAGACGAATCGCCGAATCCCATTGCCCTGTCACTGCGAGGCAGGCGGCTTGGCTGCATGTGAAAAGCCCCCGGTTTATGACGAGATCATAATGGGCATGATCCGTGAACTCATGAGACTGTTCCAGCCGGGTTTTGGCGCCATCCGGATCGAAGTGATACAGCGGACGAAACGCTCCGTGGAGTGCACGCGCACCTTCGATGGGTTCGCGGCGCCAGAGGTTTTCCACCAGGTCGACAGCCTCCCCGCCCTGTTGTAGGGCACACAGATATTCAGCGACATAGCCGGCAATGTACCCTGCCGGTTCGTCCCGATTCACGCTCAATTCCCCGATTTCCCGAAGCGATTGAAGGGCGCCTTGCCGATCGGACGTTTCTTTGGGCGCCCATTTCATCAAGAGCACGCCCAGGGGGTTCTTGCCCAGAGACGAGGCCTTGAACGGATCGTCTGCCCCGTAAGCGGAGCGGACGGTGTGTATCACGGATCCGGGATCAAGAATCCGGAGCGCTGGCAACAGATACGCAGTGGCCATCAGCACATCCGGCAGGTAGTCGATCTTTTCAATCACCGCGCGAGCATGCGCCACCAGGCTTCGCGCCTTATCACGGCTGGATTCGGATGTGGCCAGCGCACTGGCCATCAAGCCCAGGGTCGACGCGTGCAGGGTGGGTTCGCGCACGGTCTGCGCATATTCCAAAACCTGCTCAACCAGCTGTTCACGCTGGGCCTTCGAAAGTCCCTTTCCGTCCTCAAGAAGATCGGTGATCGCCGCCACGGCTTCCAACTGACCCGATGAACTCCGGATAACCGCCAGCATCCCCGCCGCCTGGCCCACCAGTTCGGCGGCGACCTGGGCAAGGTCGATGGTCTCCGCCGGCTTCCGCTCTTTCGCTTTCAGCGCGAGCAATTCTTTGGCCACAGCGGTGAAGGCTTCGGTTGCGCGCCCTTTTACGGTGCTTAGTCCGCCCAGCAGTTCCAAAACCCGGTCGACCTCTCCCAGCCGTATCCAGGCGATCAGCAGGGCCGTAGGAAAATTCAGCATCAATTCACGCGCAGTCTGCCGGGCCACCGCCAGTGAGGCCACATGGGCATAATCAGGTGGTTTCCTTTCATAGGCGGCTATGGAAGCGATATCCAGGTCACGAATAACGGCCGAATAGGAGCCAAAGTGGTTCCATTTCGCGCGGAACCACGCAGGGCCGAGCAGCTGGAGCAGATCGTCGAAGCGTCCTGCATCGACCAGATGAGCGGCATAATAAGTGAGAGCATACTCTCGCTTGTGCTCGCGCCAGTCTGCGCAATAGGCCAGCAGCCGGCGGAGATAGGGCTGCTGTTCCCGCTCTTTGATCCTCTCCTGAGCCACGTAGTCACGAAACCGGGGATGGCAGAACATATACCCGACGGCCTCATCGCCGATGACATATCGCCGCAATTGCGTGATCGTCCGTTCGAAAACCGCCCCTCGAAGCGCATCTTCCTGGCTGATTTCCGTGAGGTCATCCCGGCTCAGGCGTCCTTTGGCCACAAGCAGGTAGCCGAGCAGATCGCTGACCGCCCTCTCGCTTACGGCCTCGCTGACCTCCTGCCACCAGCGATCCAGGTAGCCTTTGAGCTCGCTCGGCTGGTTTTCCAGCTGCTCTACGGTGCGGATCGCTTTTTTCCGGATGTCCTCGACAAGATAGCGCAGGTAGAACGGATCGCCGCCGGACTTTTCGTACATCATGGTCACGAAGCGATCGTTATCGAACCATTGGGTCGCCTCGCCGCCCGCCGCCTGCAACAAACGGGAGATTTGAGCGGGGCCCAGTGTCGTCAGCTCCAGTATGTCGACCGGACCTTCCGGAATCCCCAGGTGGTCCGGCCAGTCGCGCCCGGCGATCTCCCGGGCGGAAAACACGATGAAGACCCCTTCCGGCAGCGTCAGGGGAAACAAGTCTTCACCGATCCAGCCCTGCGCTTCGTCTAATCCGTCCAGGACCACGATCAGCTTCTGGCCGGCCGGGGCCGGGATCGCCAGAAGGTGGGGATACAGTGCCCGAAGATCGCTCGCGCTGGCGGGCAGACTGCCCCTGAGGTCCTGACAGGCTGTCAATTGCTGGCACAGGCTCCGCAACGAGAAATCCTCCTCGGCGGTTTTGCCGTAGATTCGACTGATGAAGTGATAGCAAACAGTTTGATTTTTTCGAGGAAACGTTCGCACCCAGTTGGCGAGCAAGGCGGTTTTGCCGAAACCGGATCGTGCGGTGACGAAAATGTAGCCGCTGGAACGGTGTTCGATGAATTCGTCGAGACGTCCCAGCTCGGCTTCCCGTCCACCAAACAGCGTATGGGAATCAAGTAATCGCTCCAGGCTGAATTTCAGGCTGGGCGTGATGCGCACACCGCCTTCCGACGGGGGTGTAATGTTATAGACGGCCGCGATGTGCTGGACGGCGACATGGATGTCGCCACCGGCCTGGACCTCCTTGAATGAGACTGCAGCCTGGGCATTTGCGACAGCGGGCTGAGGTCCGGGGCCTGCTGCCGCGCTTAAGGGTTTGCCGGGTCGTTTCCCTTGCCGGCCCTTACCTCTCCGAGGTCGATGCCGTCAACAAATTCGCTTTTTTCGACTTTGACGCCCGTGCCTTCGGCGACAACCTTTCGTGCCTTCAGAAAAGCCGCTTTGACTTCTCGGAGGTCAATACCGACAGCCGCACTAGCTTCGGGCGCCTGATTTTCCAACGCACTCAGCAGCGTATTGACTTTTTCAAGCAAATCAGGATCCTCGCCGGCCTTGGTGTCTGCCAGATCCTCCCGGACGGATTCCCGCTTGGCTTCAGACTCGGGCTTGCGTTCAAGCGGTTTCAGGTCCACTTCCGCGTACTTGCGCTGGATCAGCGCCTTGACCCCCGCGTAAGCGTCTTTCACGGCTTTTTCCGCCATGGGCTTCAACCCGGCCGCTGCGCCGGCTGCAAGTGCGGCGACAATCATCGTGATGGGTTCCATGTCCTCTTGTCCTTGTCAGTAGTTTGCTTTTTACGGCGGCCTCGACTCATTATCGAACACGTCCGTCTCAACAGTTCTGCAAGGCCGGCTCTCCCCTGATATGAATGACGCATTTGATTTCAAAGTAACTCTGGATAGATGAGATGCAATATATGTTCACCGCGTTTTTCCAGCACATCAACCCTCAGGCCCCTCCGGCAAGGTGAATATCGGACCATCTGGATGATACTGATTTTACGATGCAGGACTGATATAGTCTGTGATTTAGATCACAATTAACAATAAAGGTCATCAAACGTTGGCTTTCCGGATAAGTGCTTTCCGATGTTCCGCCTTGCTGTATGCTAAAAAAAAGAGACCGGATACCAGGATAGCGGTCAATCCGGAAAAGCACAGCAGTGGATAGGTGCTGACATGTTCAAGCATAACCCCGTATAAGAGCATGGCCAAAGGAATGGAAAAATTGCCCACCGAGCTGACGACGCCGAACACCCGGCCGGTCATGGACGGATCGGAATGTTTCTGTATCAGGGACTGGAAGCTCGTTCCGGCTAGAATGATCGATGCATTGAAAAGAAAAAATAGCGCCAGCATCGCTGCAATATCGGCTCCTGCAAAACCGCAAAGACCGATAAGGCCCAGCAGCAGGCCGATGGATGCAACTGCGGCAAACAGTGTCGATGACTCTTTGCCGTCGATGCTGCGGCAGCTGAGCAGCAATGCCATGGCCACCGCACCGGCACCGAAGGTGGTTTGAATGTATCCCAGGTTCAGCGGTCCGTTTCCGGGAAGAAGATTGGCGATGAAAGGAATGCACACCTCAATGGAGCCCACGAAGAAGTGGATGATAAACACCATCAGAAGGATGATCAGCAGCTTTCGATCTGAAACGATATGCCGATACCCTTCGTTGACGGCGTGCCGGACTCCCGCATGCGGGGCTCTCTTGGCGGATGGTATGTTCAGAAAGCTTTCAAACAGCGCGGACATCAAATAGGATACGGCATTGAGAACAAACACAAACAAATAGCCGTACAGGGACACGAGAACGCCCCCCAATGCCGGACCGGCGATGTTGGAGAATCCCGAAACAAACTGTGTCTTGGCATTCGCCCGCGACAGTTCGTTCTCTTTGACGATCGTGGGGATCACTGAAGGGATGGTCGGATTGAAAAAAGCGGCATTGATTCCCAGAAGTATTTGCGACAGGAGAATCATGCCAAATGTCAACCTGCCTTGGCAATAGAGCAACGACACCGCTGAAACGATAACGCCGCGCAGCGTGTCGGTGAAAACGATGATTTTCTTTCTGTCGAACCTGTCCACGGCAACTCCTGAGAAGAGGCCGACGGTCACCAGCGGCAGTATTCCGGCACAAAACACAAGGCCCATTTTGGACGCTGATCCCGTGGTATTAAGAACCATGAACGCGAGCGCGAGCATATAGAGCTTGTCCCCGGTCTGGGAGACAAGCTGACCCGAAAGAAGCAATGCCAGGTTTCTATTTTTCATCGTATGCCAGTGCCCATTGCTTTAGTTGTTTTATTTCAGTGTTGGAAAAACCGATCTGCTCCAGAAAATCCCGGTGCGCTTCCCCGGACATCTTTTCAAATTCAAAGTGCCATCTGTGCTGTGCCCGATCGTCCAGACCGGCCCGTTCCAGAAGATCGGTCCAATGTTTTCTGTCTATGTAACGGCTCTTTTTCAGCAGGTTTTTGTTTTTCAGTATGGTGATGATGACGTGCTGCTGGTTCCGCAGTCTGTTGATCTCTCTGTTCAGGTGGTCCAGCCTGGCTTCGAGCACCTGGACAAGGTTCGGGTCGGACGCATCCAGGATCTTTTTGATCGACGACAGTGGCAGGCCGGTTTCTCTGAACCTGCAGATGGTGGCCAGCCTGGTCCGATCATGTTCCGAATAGAGACGGTAATTGGCGGATGAGCGTTGAGAGGGGACCAGCAGACCGATCTCGTCGTAATAGAGCAAGGTCGTTCTGGACAGCCCGAATTGTTTGGCCAGTTTTCCAACGGTATACATATGCACCTGCCGTCAATGGTGAGCTGTTGATATTTACGGTTTTCCAAAATGCTTAAGCGTCCGTGAGAACCGAATTGGCTTTAAACCACTCTTAAACTATAAGGCTATAGACAGGTCAACACCCAACGCAACGAATACCCCATTGCCGTTGATTTGTTGCAGTGAATTGGCTATCATCGGTCCGTTTTTACATCTATTTGCGGTGTGTGCAGCGTGCCGTCCTTCGTTTAATACGCTGGCGGCTGCATCTGCGCGGGATAAACCAACCCTGTTTTACAGGACGACTCGAGGCGGAATCGAATGGCAAAAAAGACTAACGACCGGGCGTTGCGTTTTTATAACGAAGTGTTGGGGCTGGAACGCCTGCACTATGGTTTGTGGCAGCTGGAGGATGACCTGACGTTGGACAACCTGAAGGCGGCCCAGCAGCGGTATGAGGACCTGCTGACGGGCAGCATTCCTGCGGATGCAAAAGTGATCCTGGATGTGGGGTGCGGAACGGGCGTGATGGCGGCCAAGCTCAAATCCATGGGATACGAAGTGGCGGGCATGACCCCGGATATCCATCAGAAGGAGCTCATCGAAGCAACGGCCGCGATCGACCTGCATTTCTGCAAATTCGAGGACTTTCAGCCGCCCAGGTCCTTCGATTGCATCATTATGAGCGAATCGGCGCAATATATCCCGCTGCCGAAACTGTTCGACGTTGCCGCTAAAGCGTTGAGCGGCGGCGGCTACCTGATGGTTTGCGACTATTTTGTTTTGAATCATGCCAGGGGCATCATGGCCAAAAGCGGGCACAACCTAGATGCATTTATGGAGGCTGCCGGAAGGCATGGATTCAACCTGCTTGAATCGAGGGACATTACATCTGAGACCGCCAAAACACTGGAAATGGCGGACAGCTTTTGCGACCGCGCCCTGCTGGCCCTCGATATCGCCACGGAAAAAATCCGGAACCGCTACCCGGGTTTGACCCGTCTCGCGCTGCGCTTGCTGCGGGGAAAAATTGCAAAACTGAATGACGAGCGCCGCCTGATAGATGCTGAATCGTTCAAGGCCAATAAACGATACCAATTCTTCCTGTTCCAACGAACCGGCTGAGGCGGCTTCCCTCTTTTCCCTTAAAGACACACGGTCCGGTCAGTTGCCGATATTCAGGTTTTCCAACGGTCGCCATGGGC
>JBNKKC010000168.1:0-21043 GCA_050291625.1 Desulfobacteraceae bacterium | reverse complement strand
CATGTCATTATCATGGCTTTCATGTCGCGGCGGGACGCCGCTCCCACACGAAATCATGTTCACCGGGAATTGGTGTGATTACAACGGACGAGTTGCCACGTGGTTCGGATAGGGGTATAGTGTCCGCCACGCCTGATATTTCAGTTCGGTTGAAGGCCGAAGGCGTAGCTGTATAGACTTTCAGGGAAGAGGGTGCTCCATGAGCTTCTTTTTGTGTGTCATCGGTATGGTCATGATTGTCGAAGGGACCCCGTATTTCATCTTTCCCGAGCAAGTCAAATCATGGCTGCATAAGATCATTGAAACACCCGATGCCACCTTGCGTCGCATCGGACTGGGCTTGATGGTTGTCGGGCTGGTACTGGTCTATATCGGACGTAATTGATAGACGTTCAGAGCATGTTTTTGGACTGCGTTATCGGTCGTCGCGGTATTCGAAATACAGCTTCCTCCCTCTGGCCTTGCCAAAAACATTCTCTGAACGTCTGTAATTTAAAAAAGGAAGCGCTTGTGTATCGCCTCAACCAATACCAATACGATTTGCCGGAGAGCCTGATCGCACAACAGCCTGCGCAGCGGCGGGACCGTTCGCGTCTGCTGAAGCTGGAGCGGGCGTCCGGAAAGACGACGCACGGACGCTTTGCGGATCTTGCCAAATTGTTGGCCCCCGGCGATGTCCTGGTGCTCAACAACACCCGGGTGGTTCCCGGCCGTTTACTGGGGCACAAAGAGAGCGGCGGGCAGGTGGAAGTGCTGATCCTCGATTTTGCCAGGGGATTGGCCAAAAACCGATTCGAGTGCATGGTCAGGGCCTCCAAACGTCCCAGACCCGGCAGCCGTCTGCTTTTCGACGACGGCTTGAAAGCCCGGGTGGAGGCGCTCAACGGCTCCACCAGCGTGCTCTCTTTCAGCAGTCCCGATCCCTTTGAGCAGGTGCTGGAATCCATCGGGCACGTGCCGCTGCCGCCCTATATCCGACGCGGCGACACCGATCGGGATCACGACAGCTATCAGACGGTTTACGCCACGCACAAAGGAGCCATCGCCGCACCCACGGCCGGGCTGCACTTTACGATGGATCTGTTGCAACAGCTGACTGAAAAAGGCGTCAAGATCGTTTTTCTGACGCTGCATGTGGGTTATGGTACCTTTGTGCCGGTTCGGACTATGGATATCCGGCAGCATCGCATGCATCCTGAGTGGTTTTCGCTTTCCCAGGACGCCGCAGATGCCATAGCCAACGCCACACAGAGCGGCGGCCGTGTTGTGGCCGTCGGTACTACCTGTGTGAGGACATTGGAATATTGCGCCCCCGAACCCGGCAAAATCGAAGCCCGCAGCGGAATGTGCGAGCTGTTCATCTATCCCGGCTACCGCTTTAACATTGTGGATGCCATGATCACCAACTTTCACCTGCCGCAATCGACGCTCCTGATGCTGGTATCGGCGTTTGCAGGACGGGAAAACGTGTTAAACGCCTACGCGGAAGCCGTAACAGAAAAGTATCGGTTTTACAGTTATGGGGATGCGATGATGATATACTGATAGTGTTAAGTGTTAAGTTTTAAGTGTTAAGTTGAGGTATGCTACCGATTTTATATGGGGTTTTATTTGGAGCTGTAAAATGTCATATGTGTCGTTCGAAGATTTGGAAGTCTGGAAGCGATCGTGTCGCTTGGAGGTTGAAATATACAGGTTGATAAGGGACTGTAAAGACTTTGTTTTAAAAGACCAAATGAGCAGAGCAGCCATATCCATTGCTAGCAATATTGCTGAAGGTGCTGAGCGTGGATCAAGTTCGGAATTTATTCGTTTTCTTCATATAGCCAAAGGATCGGCGGCAGAATTGCGCACGCAGATTTACATTGCTGATAAATTAGGAACAATTTTGCCCAAAGGAAAATCTACCGAATTGATTGCAGAACTGAAACAGATATCCAGCATGCTTCACGGCCTGATAAATTCGCAACAAAGTTAGGCAAATAAAATGGATATCATCCTTAACTTAACACTTAAAACTTAACACTTAACACTATGGGCGTTTTCAATCTTCAAAAAACATGCAAAACAACATCGGCACGAGCGGGCGTGCTTAAGACCAGCCACGGAACCATCGAAACGCCCATCTTCATGCCCGTGGGGACCCAGGCCACGGTCAAGGCGCTGACTCCCGAAGAGCTGACGGCGCTTGGCGCTCAGATCATCCTGGGCAACACCTATCATCTCTATTTGCGGCCGGGAACCGACGTGATCGGACGGTTCGGCGGGCTGCACGATTTTATGCAATGGCAGGGGCCCATCCTGACCGACAGCGGCGGATTCCAGGTTTTTTCGCTGGCGCAGCTGTCCAAGATTTCTGAGCAGGGATACCAATTCCAGTCGCATCTGGATGGGGGCGCGCGCCATGTACTGACGCCGGAAAAATCCATTGAGGTGCAGGTCGTCCTGAACAGCGATATCATGATGTGTTTGGACCAGTGCATCGCCCATCCGGCCGAATATGAGCAGGCCGCACAGGCTTTGGCCCTGACCACGCGCTGGGCCCGGCGCTGCAATGCGGCCTGGCAGGATCTGGATGCATCGACCCATCTGCTTTTCGGCATCGTACAGGGCGGCATGTATCCTGATTTGCGGACCCGGTCGGCACAGGAGATCATCGACATCGGTTTTCCGGGCTATGCTGTGGGCGGCCTGAGTGTGGGCGAGCCAAAGCCGTTGATGTATGAAACGGCGGCCCATACCCTCCCCCTGCTGCCTGCCGATGCCCCCCGCTATGTCATGGGTGTCGGTACGCCTGCGGATCTGGTGGAGATGGTGGCCATGGGCGCCGATATGTTCGATTGCGTCATGCCCACCCGCAACGCCCGCAACGGCCAGTTGTTTACGGGCAGCGGTACCATCAACATCAACAACGCCCGACATCGCGAGTCGGTCGAGCCCATCGAGGCAGGATGCGGCTGCTATACCTGCCGGAACTACAGCCGGGCCTATTTGAGGCATTTATATCAGGCCAGAGAGATTTTGGCCCACCGGCTCAACACCATTCATAACCTGCATTTTTATTTGAACCTTGTCAAACAGATGCGTTTGGCTATAATAAAGGGAGTTTTCGAACCCTTCAGACGGGAGTTTCTTGCACGGCAGCAGGAGCACCCGTAGTTTTAACCTGCAGAAACAGCAGGAAAAATATGCTTAAGGAGTCCTTCATGAAAGAGAAAGTTCAAGCTGCGATTGAAAAGATTCGGCCCATGCTCAAGGCGGACGGCGGTGATGTTGAATTGGTGGATGTCGTAGACGGCATTGTTCAGGTTCGGTTGCAAGGCGCCTGTTCCGGGTGCCCCATGTCTCAAATGACCTTGAAAAACGGCATCGAGCGGATCATCAAACAAGAGGTTCCCGAAGTCAAGTCGGTCGAATCGGTTTAATCGGATCCAGTATCCAGGCCAGCTTCCGGGCACGCCATCGTTTCGAGATGGCCATGTCCGGCGGCCGGGCGCCGTTTCTCTATCCCATCGCGCTTCTTCGCCCGTCGATCATACCTGCTTTGAAAGTTGAATTGAGGGCGCCCATCCTCAAGAACAACCGCTTTTTTCATTGATCGATCGCAAGATAAATTGCATCCATGATACTTGTCAGACGATTCACTGATTTGAAGATTCGATATAAACTGCTGTTGGGATATTCGGCGATTTTCATCCTTATCGGCGCCCTGGCCAGCACCACCATCTACCATTTTGTCCGCCAGGCCATCGAGGCCAATATAGAGAGCGAACTTCAAAAGAGTACCACCGCCATTCTGGACATGGTGCGCATGGCCGCAGACGTGTCGATCAAGAACTATTTAAGAGCCGTGGCGGAAAAAAACCGGGATATTGCCGAAGATTATTACGAAAAAATCCAGCGCGGGGAGATGACCGAAGAAAAGGCCAAGGCCGCCGCGCGTCAAGTGATGCTCAGTCAGCCCATCGGTAAAACGGGCTATATCTACTGTCTGACAAGCGCCGGCATCATAGACAACCACCCCCATGAGGCGCTGATGGGCGTCGACCTCTCCCGCCATGGATTCATCCAGGAACAGAAACGCCGCAAAGTGGGCTATATCGAGTATGACTGGCGAAACCCGTCAGAGTCATTCCCCCGTGCCAAGGCGCTCTATATGACCTATTTCGGCCCCTGGGACTGGATCATATCCGCTTCCAGCTATCGCAGCGAGTTTAAAGAACTGATCAATGTAGAGGATTTTCGGGATATTGTGATGTCCCTCAAATTCGGTCGGACAGGATACTCCTTTGTCATCGACACCCGGGGAAAACTCATTCTGCACCCCAAGCTGGAAGGCATCAACGTCTTGAACGAAACCGATGGCGAGGGCAGAACGTTTGTCAGGGAACTGATCAGGCGGCGTTCCGGTAAGATCACCTATGCATGGAAAAATCCCGGCGAGTCCCATCGGCGGGACAAGCTGGTCATTTTCAACTACATTCCCGAATACGAATGGATCGTTGCCTCCTCCAGCTATCTGGACGAATTCTATGCCCCCCTGAAAACCATCCAACGCATTTTTATCATCACCCTGCTGCTCTCGCTGGTGCTGGTATTGCCGCTGACCTGGTGGATCAGTGCATCGATTACCAATCCATTGCGGCAGCTGATGGATCGATTCGCCAGGGGAGCCGAAGGCGACAACACGGTTCGCATGTCCAGAATGCCCGGAGACGAAGTCGGCACGCTTGCCCGCTATTACAACTCGTTTATGGAGCGTCTGGAGCACTCCCGGCACTATCTTCAAAAGATCGTCGACTCGATGCCCTCCATCCTGGTAGGCGTCGATTTGGACGGTCGTATAACGCTCTTTAACCGTGAAGCTGAAAAACGGACCGGCGTGACCTCCCGGGCTGTCCTGGGATGTCCGGTCAGCGACATTTTCGACAACTTTGCCCCGCACCATGAGTTGATGCAGCGTGCCATCGAACAGCAAGAGGCATTGAAGGCAGAGAAGGTCATCCACCCCGTCCACAAGGAGCGGCGATGGGCCGATATTATGGTCTATCCCATTATCTTTAACCGGACTGAAGGCGTTGTGCTCCGCATCGACGACGTGACGACCCGGACACGCATGGAGACAATGATGGTGCAGACCGAAAAGATGATGTCCGTGGGCGGTTTGGCGGCAGGCATGGCACATGAAATCAACAATCCGCTGGGGGCCATGGTCCAGAGCGCCCAGAATATTCTGCGTCGCATATCACCCGACTTGCCGGCCAATCTGGAAACGGCGGATCAGTGCGGTGTGGAACTGGCCGCGCTGCGGTGCTATCTCGAGCGGCGTCAGATCATCCAGTTTCTGGAAGGCATCCGCTCCTCCGGAGACAAAGCCGCCGAGATCGTGGAAAACATGCTGCACTTCAGCCGCAAGAGCGAATCGCATAAAGAGGAGGTCAATCTGGCCGAATTGCTTGATAAATCCGTCTCCCTGGCTGCGCACGATTACGATTTGAAAAAAAAGTATGATTTCCGGAGAATCCATATCGAACGTGAATTTCAAGCCGACGTTGGGACGGTGCCCTGCGTGGCCACCGAGATTGAGCAGGTGGTGCTGAACCTGTTGCGCAACGCGGCTCAGGCCATGGCCGAGCCTGAAAACGATGCCGCGGGTGAACGCATCGAACTGCGGCTCTATCGCCAGGAAAACAGAGCGGTGATCGAGGTCGAGGATAACGGCCCCGGCATGGATCCCGAGAAACTCAAACGAGTATTCGAGCCGTTTTTTACGACCAAGGATGTCGGCCGTGGAACAGGCCTGGGGCTGTCGGTCTCCTATTTTATAATCACCAACAATCATGGCGGCACCATGGAGGCCAGTTCGGAACCTGGAAAGGGTACCCGTTTCACGATACGCCTGCCGCTGACGCTCGAGACCGGGTCGGAAGTGACAGCGGCCTAAAATGTAAAGTCAATGTCATTAACTTAATGATCTTTCGGACTGTGGGAGCGGCGTCCCGCCGCTCCCACAAAAAACTTTTAACAATGGTGAAGGGCCTCTGATGGATCCATGCAGTGAAATTACCGATGCCGTTGTGCTGGTGGTCGATGATGAAGAACTGATTCGCGAAAGTATCGGCACCTACCTGGAAGACAGCGGTTTTTCGGTCCGACAGGCGGATGACGGGTCGAGCGGTTTGAAGGCGATCGAACGTCATGGACCCGATGTCGTTTTACTCGATCTGCGTATGCCGGAGATGGACGGTCTTGAAGTACTGGCTAAAGTGACCCGCAACTGGCCCCGGATTCCTGTTATCGTCGTTACCGGTGCCGGTGTGCTGAAAGACGCCATCGAGGCGGTCCGCCTGGGAGCCTTCGATTTCATCACCAAACCCATCATTGATATGGCCATTCTCGAACATGCGGTCCGGCGAGCGGTGGAGCACAGTAGGCTGATGGCCGAGAACCGGCGCTACCGGCGGCAGCTGGAGGCCGAGGTGTTGTCCCGCACGGAAGATCTGCAGAGACGGACCGCCGAGTTGGAGCAGGCCAATCATCGGCTTGAAACAGAGATGGCCGAACACCGGCTGACCGAAAAGGCGCTGAGACACAGTCAATCCCAGCTGTCCGACGTGATTGCCATCTTCGAAGGCCTGATCTACTCCGTTGGCAGCGACTATGGTCTAAGATTTATGAATGCCAAACTCCTGGCGCATACGCGTCTTGATGAGCCGCAGGGAATCTGCCATCAGGTGATCTACGGCAACAGCGCCCCCTGCGACTGGTGCCCCCTTCACAGCGTACTGGAAGGCAAGACCGTTCGACGCGAGCTGCAGAGTCCGCATGACAATCGCTGGTACTCCGGCATCTATTCGCCGCAATCCACTGCCGGCGGCAGGATCGACGGATGCCAGGCCATCGTCATGGATATCCATGACCGTAAGACGGCCGAGATCCATCTGCGCCTGGAGACCGAACGCCTGCAGGCCCACAACCTGCGTTTGCGCCATTCATTGCAAGGCGCGGTGCGCTTCGGAGACATCATCGGTAAAAGCGCCGCCATGCACGCGGTTTACCGATCCGTTCTGAAAGCCGCCGAATCGAACGCCAATGTCATTATCTATGGTGAGTCGGGTTCGGGAAAAGAGTTGGTGGCCAACACGATTCATCGCCTCAGCGACCGGGGGGACAAGGCCTTTGTGCCGGTCAATTGCGGTGCCATTCCGGACCGGTTGTTCGAGAGCGAGTTTTTTGGCTACAAAAAGGGTGCGTTCACCGGCGCCGATCAGGACAAGGAGGGTTTTCTCACTGCGGCACAGGGCGGCACGCTATTTCTGGATGAGGTGGGGGAGGTGCCCGCCGGCATGCAGGTCAAGCTGCTCCGTGCCATTGACGGAGGCGGGTTCACCCCTTTGGGCAGCCATCAGGCAGTGCCCACCGATATCCGCATCGTGGCGGCGACAAACCGCGATTTGCAGCATCTGGTTGCCAAAGGCGGGTTCCGCAAGGATTTTTACTACCGGATCCATGTTGTGCCCATATCACTGCCGCCCCTGCGCGACCGCCGGGAGGACATACCGCTGTTGATACACCATTTTTTACAGTTGCTGAGCCGGCCCGGTCAGAGGCAATCGATCCCGGACAAGATCATCCAATCCATGCAGGCCTATCATTGGCCGGGAAACGTACGGGAGTTGCAAAACGCCGTCCAGCAATACCTGGCGCTGCAGGATATGGACGTTATCGGCAACCTGCCGGCCCAGGCCGAAACCATGCCGGCGGCTGAAATGGCTGTGCAGGATCTGATGGCCTCACGCTCCACATTGAACACGGCGGTCAAACGCTTTGAAAAGCGCTATATCGAGACCTTGCTCCATGAGCACAAGTGGCACCGCACCCGCGTGGCCTCCCTTCTCGGGGTTGATCGCCGCACCCTGTTCCGCAAAATCAAATCCTTGGGCATCAAATAGTCCCATAACGGGACACTATTATCCCATTTCAGATAACCTTAAAAAACAAGAGGGTTACCTGTCTTGCCATGGAAAGATGGGGTATATATATCCCGCATTCCTGCTGAACAATATTCATCTAAAATATTTATATTTAGTTAGTATTATTGGGTATTGTTCCTGGTCTGTGTCTATATTTTTTAAAGCGGCATATAAGTTGCTCTGTTCAGGCGGGTACCGACTGCCAGGGGGTCTGAGAAAATGCTCGGATCCGTGGCGTAGACGGCCTTCCGACCGACCGAAACCGCCAGAGGAGAATACCCCGGCAGGCATCGATGGATGAACCGCTAAAAGAAGGAGACGCAATATGAGCGGAGTGACGTGGGTTTACATCATGCTCGGACTTTACATAGCCTATTGTTTCTATGTGGGGCTCAAGGGCTACTTGACAACCAAAACGTCGGCCGACTATGCCGTGGCCGGCCGATCGATTCCATTTATCGCCTTTTTGATGGCCGCCTCGGCCGCTTCGTTCAGCGGCTGGACCTTTATCGGACATCCCGGGGCCATCTGGGCGGCGGGTCTGGTCTACGCCTTCTGTTCAATGTACGTCGTGTTTATTCCCATGACCGGAACGTTTTTCGCCAAACGCAACTGGTTGCTGGGAAAACGTTATGGATTCATCACTCCCGGCGATATGTATGCCTACTACTATAACAGTGAAGCCATCCGATGGTTGACGGTGCTCACCGCGGTGCTCTATTCGATTTTCTATTCGGCCGTGCAGCTGTTGGCTTCGGCGGCGCTGTTCAATGTGATTTGCGGCGTTCCGGTAACCGTGGGCGCGCTGTTCATGGCATTTATCGTATGGTTCTATATTGTCGCCGGCGGCATGAAGGCCAGCACCTGGGTGGGCGTCATTCAGTTTGTCCTGATGATCAGCGGCATCATTATCCTGGGTGCCTTCGTCCTGGCCCAATTCGGCGGTTTTTCAAATTTTATTGCCCAGGTCAATCAGCTGGAGGCCAAGTACATGGAGGTTCCCGGCATGATATACTTCGGCCTGGGACGCAAATGGACCGCCATCTATCTGTTGACCTACATGTTTGCTCTGATGGGCATTCAAAGCTCTCCCGCCTTCACCATGTGGAACTTCGGCATCAAATCTCCCAAACCGCTGGCATGGCAGCAGACCTTTATGACCGTGTTCGTTGTCGGTTTTGCGCTCTTTTTCTTCGCCGCTTTCCAGGGTCTGGGCGCCCGTATCCTTCAGATACAGGGCGTGGAAGGGTTTGCGGAGCTGACGCGGGATCTGTCGGTGGTGCCGCTGCTGATGAAATCGTTTCTGCCGCCGGTCATGCTGGGCATTGTGTTTATGGGCGCCATTTCGGCGATTCATTCCACGGCAGCACCCTATGTGGGCACCGGCGGGTCGATTCTGCTGCGTGATGTCTACTGGCGCTACATCAGGAAAAAGAAAGCCAGTGACAGAGAACAGATTTGGGTCAATCGTATTTTTGCCACGGTGATCACCATCCTGGCGCTATTCGTCGGGCTTACCTCCAAGGCCATGCTTGTCATTCTGGGTGCCTTTGCCACCTCCTTCGGCTGCCTGATGTTCATTCTCTCTCTGGGCGTGCTCTGGGGATGGAAGATTCCGCGTCTGGGCGCCGTCCTGGGATTGATTGCCGGTATGCTGGCCGTCGTCGTTACTTACAATTTCAAGATCCTGACCATCCATCCGGCAGCCTGGGGAACGGGACTCGGTCTGCTGGTGGCGTATCTGTGCAGGGGGCTCGGTGCGATCGACGATCCGGAAACCATAGAGAGACAAAAGGAGCTGCGCCAATGGCTCGATGATGTGGACGCCCCCAGCGCCACCGGGCGCAAATGGCGTTCGGCGTGCAAGGTTGTGGTCCCTGTCTGGGTCGTGTTCGCCGTGGGCCCGGGGGTCCTGCTTTCCGGATCGGCTTTCAGCATTTCCGGATTCCCGGCCATATGGTCCTGGCAGATCGTCTGGTGGATACTGAGCATCGTCATGATGTGGGCCCTGTGCTTCAAGGCGGAGTTGTCAACTGAAAATGAGTACATGCTCGAGCGTGCCGAAAAGGACCGTATGGTGGTTGTCGAGCAATAAACGAATCCGGTGAATTTGCTGACCCAAAGGAGAAAATTATGAAAAAGGAAGATATTTGGATGATCGGAGTCGTATGCTTTACCATTCTATGGACGGCCGCGTTCGGCTGGGGAGTGTTTGGCTAACAGCAGTGAAGGTTATGATAAAAGGAGTCGGCTATGACCAATCGATACGAAGACGCCTATCGTCGTTCCATTGATGACCCGGAAGGCTTTTGGGCCGATGCCGCCCGGGCCATTGCCTGGACCAAACCCTGGGACAAGGTGCTGGATGACAGCAACCGGCCGTTCTACCGCTGGTTTGCGGGCGCGCAGCTCAATACCTGCTACAACGCCCTGGACCTGCATATCGAAGAGGGAAGAGGCGAGCAGGCGGCCCTGATTTATGACAGCCCCGTGACCGACACGATCCGGAGCGACACGTATAATGAACTGCGGGACGAAGTGGCCCGATTTGCCGGCGTGCTGCGAGCCCGCGGCGTGGATAAGGGCGACCGTGTTCTGATCTATATGCCCATGATTGCCGAAGCGGCCGTGGCCATGCTGGCCTGCGCCCGCATCGGGGCCATACACTCGGTGGTTTTCGGCGGCTTTGCATCCAACGAACTGGCCACGCGGATCAACGATGCCAAACCTAAAGTGATCGTATCGGCCAGCTGCGGCATCGAGATAAAGAAAGTGATTGCCTACAAACCGTTGCTCGACGAGGCCATCGACATGGCCGGGCACAAGCCGGAGACCTGCATCGTTCTGCAACGACCCATGTCGACAGCCTCGCTGTCCCCGGGCCGCGATGTGGACTGGGACGAGCAGATGCGCCATGCCGAGCCGGTTGGCTGCGTCCCGGTGGCGGCCACCGATCCGCTTTACATTCTATATACATCGGGCACCACCGGTGTGCCCAAAGGTGTGGTGCGCGACAACGGCGGCCATGCCGTGGCCCTCAAATGGACCATGAAGCATATCTATGATGTCCAGGCCGGCGATGTCTATTGGGCGGCCTCCGATGTCGGCTGGGTGGTGGGACACTCCTATATCGTGTACGGTCCGCTGCTGGCCGGCTGCACGACGGTTCTCTATGAAGGAAAGCCGGTCTTCACACCGGATGCCGGGGCCTTCTGGCGGGTGATCTCCCAACACAAGGTTAAAACCCTGTTCACTGCTCCCACGGCGTTCAGGGCCATCAAACAACAGGATCCGACCGGCGAGCTGATCAAGGACTACGACCTGTCCAATTTCAAACTCCTCTTTCTGGCCGGTGAACGGACCGACCCGGATACCCTCAAGTGGGCGGAATCCAAACTGGGTGTTCCGGTGATCGACCACTGGTGGCAGACCGAGACCGGCTGGGCCATCTGTGCCAACTGCATGGGGCTGCACCATTTCCCGGTGAAAGAAGGATCGCCCACAAAACCGGCGCCGGGCTGGAATCTTCAGGTTCTGGATCCCGAGTCCAAGACTCCGGTCAAGTCGGGGCAGATCGGTGCGCTGGTGGTCAAGCTGCCGCTGCCGCCGGGTTCCCTGCCGACCTTGTGGCAGAACGACCAACGCTTCATCGAATCCTATCTCGAGGAGTACCCGGGATATTACATGACCGCTGATGCCGGATTCATCGATGAAGAGGGCTATGCCTATATCATGGCCCGCACCGATGATATAATCAATGTGGCCGGCCATCGGCTCTCCACCGGCGGTATGGAGGAGGTTCTGGCCGATCATCCCGATGTGGCAGAATGCGCCGTGCTGGGTGTCGACGACAAACTCAAGGGGCAGGTGCCGGTGGGATTTCTGGTGCTCAACGCCGGCGTGGATCGGGACCAGCGGGAGATCATCGACGAGACCATCCGGATGGTGCGCGACCGCATCGGGCCCGTGGCCTCCTTTAAAACCGCTACGGTGGTCAAGCGGCTGCCCAAAACGCGGTCGGGCAAGATCCTGCGAGGAACGATCCAGAAGATCGCCGACAACAAAGAGTGGCGCATGCCGGCCACCATCGACGACCCGGCAATCCTGGATGAAATCACGGACGCCTTGGAGACCATCGGACTTGCCGGATCGAGGTTTTAGACCCTCATGCGGTAAGCATATCGCAGGGCAATGGGCAACATCGTTCAACCAGGGGCGGGCTGCTTCCATCGATTCAAGCTGGCAGAATGGCAGCGCAGCCCGCTCCCGCTCTCCCGGATTTGGCACTTGAAATAAATGGTGATCGGCACTACAACCGTTGCATTCGATTCAATCGACAAATGAGGAGATCACCATCATGTCCGTTGCCCAGAAGATCCGCACCGTGATGAACCAGGCGTCCTGGATTCGACAAATGTTTGAAAGGGGGGCCAGGCTCAAGGCAGAACATGGAGCCGACAATGTCTTCGATTTCAGCCTTGGAAATCCCAATGTGCCGCCCCCGGAGGCCTTCGGCCGTGCACTGCTCGATGTCGTGACCACCTGCGGGCCCGGCAGTCATTGCTATATGCCCCAACCCGGCTATCCTCAGGTCTGCGAATCTGTCGCGGCTTTTTTGACCAAAGAGCAGGGCGTGACGGTCCAGGCGCAGGACGTGATGATGACCTGCGGCGCTGCAGGTGCGCTGAACGTGATTTTGAAAGCATTGCTCGACCCCGGGGATGAGGTGATCGTACCGACCCCCTGTTTCGTCGAATATAAATTCTACGTGGACAACCACGGCGGCGTGATCCGCATGGTGCCGACCCATGGGGATTTCACCCTCGATATCGATGCCATCGCAGCCGCGATCAATGACAAGACCAAGGCTGTTCTGATCAATTCACCCAACAATCCCACAGGCCAGATCTATTCGGCCGAGAGCCTTGCGGCGCTGGGGCGGCTGTTGACGGACCGCAGTCGGGCGCTGGACCGCATCGTCTATCTGGTCTCTGATGAACCGTATCGCAAAATCGTATTTGACGGCCACGAAGTGCCCAGTATTTTTGCGGCGTACGAACAGAGCATCATGGCTACATCCTACTCCAAGGACCTGTCCATCCCGGGCGAGCGCATCGGATTTGCCGCCGTCCATCCGTCGGCCGTCCACAAAGACGAGATCATGGCGGCCATGGCGCTGACCATCCGCATTCTCGGTTTTGTCAATGCGCCTTCTTTGATGCAGCGCGTGGTGGCCGATCTGCAGGGGGTGAGTGTGGACGTCGGCGAATATGCCCGCAAACGCGAACTGCTTTGCAACGGTCTGGCCGATGCCGGCTATGACTTCGTGACGCCGCCGGGAGCCTTTTATCTGTTTCCAAGATCGCCCATCGAAGACGATGTGGCTTTCGTCAACGAACTGCAGCAAGAGCTGATTCTCACGGTGCCCGGATCCGGGTTTGTCGGACCGGGACATTTTCGCATCGCCTTCTGCGTGGAGGACGACACGATTATCCGGGCGATGCCGGGGTTCAGGCGGGTAATGCAAAAGTACAAATAGTGTCCACCCAGAAATGGCATCTTGCGGCCCAGCTCGGCGTTCTCGTTCGGCTGGCATCCTCGACGTAGCGCCGCTACGCCTGCGGTGTCAACCTCGCTGCGGCCTTGATCTGGACCACAATCTACCATTTCTGGATGGACACGAACCATTGTGGATCATATCTTTGAGGAGGCAACCGTGAAGATATTGAAGATCGACCATCTGGGCATCGCCGTGAACAGCATCGATGAGGGAAAATCGTTCTGGTCCGATGTGTTGGGGCTGGATTACGAAGGCACCGAGACCGTTGCCGAGCAGAAGGTGACCACGGCCTTTTTTCCGGTGGGCGAAAGCGAAGTGGAACTGCTGGAGTCGACGGCACCCGACGGACCGGTGGCCAGGTATATCGAAAAACGCGGCCAGGGCATCCAGCACGTGGCATTCAGGGTCGCCGACATCGATGCGGCGTTGGATGAATTGAAAGCCAAGGGTGTGAAGCTGATAGATCAGACGCCCCGCATCGGTGCGGGCGGAGCGAGGATCGCGTTTTTGCATCCCAAAGCGACGAATGGTGTTTTGGTCGAGCTGTGCCAGCGCGACAGCTGAAACTTCCGATTATCCGGGAATCGAATTCGATCGGTCTGTCTGTGTTTTTAAGGTTGGACCGGTTTATACGGTTTATTCCCTCTTCCTTGAGGGAGAGGGGTAGGGCGAGGGTGGACCTTGCAAAAGACCACCCCCTCACCTGACCTCTCCCCCTGAGGGGGAGAGGGAAAAGGGAATTCCGGCCTCGTTCCCTGAGGGGGAGAGGGATATGGGAATTCCGGCCTCGTCCCTGAGGGGGAGAGGGATATGGGAAGCTCGGCTTCGCCCCTTGAGGGGGAGAAGAATAAGGTGAACCCAGCCTCACCTCTAATAGGAGAAGAGGGGGATGGGCAACACTTTGCAACGACTCATTCATTATTCCATAGAGAGTTACACTCAATCTTTGCCGCACACGGTACCCATTGCCAAGCTTCCAGGAACTGTTTTCATGGGTTGTTCTTTATCTTTTGTTTTTGCACCCGATAGGCATCGATTACCAGGCTGAGCGACATCATCTGTTGCAACATGAGCAAAAAATACCGTTGCCGCATCATTAGAAAAGCGGCGCTGATATTTCCTAATATCAGCCAGAAGTAGCCTTGCGGTTTTGACTTGGCAAGCAGGTAAGTGCCCATGAGAAAACCCGCGGCGATACCCACTTCCAGAAACTGATTAAGGGTTGCCAGACCGCCGAAGTCATAAAAACTCGCTCCCAGCCCGACAAGTATCATCAGCCTGGCGAGATAGTCGAGCCAGGCGAACTTATGAAGCCGATGATGACCTTGCCAGGCGGCGCCCAGCCCAATGAGCATGGCCGGAACACCACTGGACTCCACGGCGGCGGCTATCCAGTTTCGTTCGGAGATAAAGATTAAGACCCAGGGGGGCAAACCGATAAGATAGGCAGTCCATGCCCGTACCATCCATTTTTGTTGATGTTGTTGGTTGATGGCCCGTTCGGCTCTGGAAAAGAACAGCTTGTTGAGAAGGTAAAACGCACCTCCCCATAATTGAAGAATAAACGTAAGCATATTTGGCACCTCGGAAGAGAGAAAATATCAATCTTCGTTTTGACGGCTGACAGCATCTCGATAGCAGCAAAGGCTAAGGCCCAAGCTGAAACAGCAGGAAAGATGGTCTGCCGTATAAATTATGGATGTTTGAATGTGTTGGGATTAGACCAATCGAGGCGGTGGCGGTGGGGGAGAGGTGCAACAATAGCCCCATAAAACAAAACCATCAACGGCAGAATCTCGGTATTGTTCATTGTCATGGGGTGAATGTTTCATTATATGCTCCAGGATTTCAGGCCCCGATACTGTTGACGAAATTCGTACCGGATTGCAATGTTCAACAAATATATCCCGGGATGTTAACAAACTGAATAGTGAATGTAAAGCTCATCGTGATTAATAAACATGACATTTGCCCTGCTGATCAAAATAGCCGTGATTGCCGTTATCGTCGGAATCGTCGTCGCGCGCCGGCGGAACAGAAAAAACGCCGTTTTGGAAGGCCTGGACCAAATGCGCACCTCGGATTGGCAAGGTTGGGTTGAAATAGCAAACACCGATTATTTGCCCTTGTTCCAGGGCAAAATCGTCGCTACGGCTCAGGATTACACGGGCGCTTTGCTGTTCGGCGTTCTATTGGAGAAAAATGCTCCCACAGCGCTGGTGGCCGCCATCAAGGCCCGGCCCTTCAAGTGTCTGACCGAAGGCCGGGTGCTTGTCCGGGGTCTGACGGCCCACGATAAAAAACTCATCACGACGCAACTGAAGGACCGGGACCTGATCGACCGGCTTTGCGCCGTTATGGAAAAGCCGGTGAAGCCGAAGACCTGCCTTGTCGTAAATTCGGTCGATATCCAGCATATGGACGGCCCGGAGGCCATGGAGCAGTTTGAGGCAATATGGGAAAGCTCGCTGTCAAATCAGCGAAAAAAGAGGGACGCTTCATAACAGCCAATACCAAACCATCCAAAGATACTGAACAATCAAAAATGCAAAGACTGTTTTCGCTTGACATGATTCGATAAGGCCGGTATTAGTATTAGAAATAACAATGTTACACTAATTGCACAATTTTAATGAACAAATTAATAAAATTGCAATTATTAAAGATTGTTACAATAATTTATTGCGTGTAACATCTTTTTCAAATCGATTCATTTTGAGTATATAACCCAATAAAATTAGTGTGATGGGGAATGTATCCGATAAAAAGGTAACAATGTTACCGCCACTCAAGCCCGATGTGCATGCGCGCCTGGAGTATGCGGTTCTGGATATTTTCTCCCATTCCGATTTTCACAAGGCCAACATTCGCGATGTGGCCAAGCACGCCGGCGTCAGTTTCAGCACCATTTACAAGCACTTTGGAAGCAAAGAGCGTTTGGTCTTCGCTTTTGTGGATATATGGCTGGGGCACCTCACGGAGCGCATCGTCGATCATCTCCAGGGGATTGAAGATCTTAAAGAGAAGTTGCGCAAGGTCCTGTGGGTGCAGCTCGATTACTACGAACGCAATCCGCATTTAGGCCGCATTCTCTTTATGACGCTGCCCATGGCGACATGGATGGCCGATGACACCTTCCAGCAGAAGAAGATGATCAATCTCTACCTGGAAGTGCTCAAAAAAGGCCAGGCCGCAGGGGTGCTCAATCCGAAGGTACGGGCCGGAGTGCTGCTCGATTTCATGCTGGGCCTGGTGCAACGCTCATTTGTGATGTGGATTCAACGCGGCCGGAAAGCGGGACTGGCGTCCCAGGCCAATGATCTTTTTGAAATGGTCTGGCGCGCCATTTCAAATCCTGCGCATTCGCCTGGTCCGGCGAAGACTTAAAGCGGGACACGGCATGCGATAGCGACCACTTGGCTATTAATAAACCTCTGTCTCATTCGTTGATTGAATGACATCTTTCCATCGGGATATACGCAGCTCTACCGGATAGCTCTTGCGGCAATACATATTGAGCGACATAGCGCGTCATACCGCAGAGGGATACGCATTAACGGTTTATAGGAGTGTGTTATGACCAAACATCCCACCATCGATCAATGGAATGAGCTCGCTGGAAAGCAACTGAAAACAAAACCTCTCGAAGATCTGGATTGGCACACGGCCGAGGGCATCACGGTCAAGCCGGTCTATTCGCAGAAAGATATCGAGTCGCTGGAATTCGCAGGAGGAATGCCGGGGTTTGCACCGTTCGTGCGCGGCCCCATGGCCACCATGTATGCCGGACGCCCCTGGACCATCCGCCAGTATGCCGGTTTTTCAACCGCCAAAGCGTCCAACGCATTTTATCGGCGCAATCTTGCGGCAGGTCAAAAAGGTCTGTCGGTCGCGTTTGATCTGGCCACACACCGGGGATATGACTCGGATCATCCACGGGTGACCGGTGATGTGGGCAAGGCCGGTGTGGCCATCGACTCGATTCAGGATATGAAGACGCTGTTCGATCAGATTCCGCTGGATCAGATGTCGGTCTCCATGACCATGAACGGGGCGGTGATTCCCATCATGGCCATGTATATCGTCGCCGCCGAAGAACAGGGGGTCGAGCACGGGCAACTGACCGGAACCATTCAAAACGATATTCTGAAAGAGTACCTGACCCGCAATACCTATATCTACCCGCCCGAACCCTCCATGCGCATCGTTTCGGATATTATCGCTTTCTGCTCCGAACATATGCCGCGCTTCAATACCGTCAGTATCAGCGGCTACCACATGATGGAGGCCGGCGCCAACTCGGTGCTTCAGCTGGGGTTTACGCTGGCCGATGGGCTGGAGTATGTGCGGGCCGCCCTGAAAGCCGGATTGGACATCGATGACTTCGCCCCCAGGCTGTCGTTCTTCTTCGGTGTGGGCATGAACTTCTTCATGGAGATCGCCATGCTGAGGGCGGCGCGCTACTTGTGGCATGAGCTGATCAGCCGCTTTTCACCGAAAAATCCGCGCTCCACCATGCTTCGCACCCATGTGCAGACATCGGGATGGAGCCTGACCGAGCAGGATCCCTATAACAACATTGTCCGTACGACCCTGGAGGCGCTGGCGGCCGTATTGGGCGGGACGCAGTCGCTGCACACCAACTCATTTGACGAGGCCGTGGGCCTGCCCACCGATTTTTCGGCCCGCATCGCCCGCAACACCCAGTTGATCATTCAGGAAGAGTCTCAGGTGTGCCATGTCGCCGATCCATTGGGCGGGTCCTATTACATCGAAGCCTTGACCAACGGGATGATTGTCGAGGCGCGCAAACTGATCGACGAAGTGGAGTCATTAGGCGGTATGGCTAAAGCCATTGAAACCGGCATGCCCAAACTGCGCATCGAGGAGTCGGCGGCCCGGCGCCAGGCCCGCATCGATCAGGGGCTGGATGTCATCGTGGGTGTCAATAAATACCGGATTGAGGAACAGCCATTGGAAGATCTGCTGGAGGTTCCTGAAACGGTGCGGCAGGAACAGATCGACCAGCTGCGGCGCTTAAGGGGAGAGCGCGATGAATCCCAGGTCAAACAGTCGTTGGCGGCCCTTCGGGATGCCGCCGGTTCGAAGGCCAATCTGCTGGCGGCGGCCCTGCCAGCGGTTCGCGCAAGGGCCACCGTGGGTGAAATTTCCGATGCCATGGAATCGGTGTTCGGCCGGTTTGTGGCGACGACGCAGTGCATCTCAGGCGTCTATGCCAGCGAATTCAAGGACCAGAGCCTGATCCAGGCGTTGCAGGCCCGCTGCGAATCGTTCATGGAGAAGAACGGTCGGCGTCCGAGGATCCTGCTGACCAAGATGGGGCAGGACGGGCATGACCGCGGGATCAAAGTGGTGGCCACCGCCTTTGCCGATTTCGGGTTCGATGTGGACATCAGCCCCATGTTTCAGACACCCGACGAAGCCGCCCGCATGGCGGTGGAGAACGATGTGCATGTGGTGGGCGCCTCCACCTTGGCGGCCGGACACAAGACATTGGTGCCGCAACTGATCGATGCGCTGAAAGAGGCCGGCGCGGCCGATATCGTCGTCGTGGCCGGCGGCGTCATTCCGCCGGGCGATTATGACTTCCTGCATCAGGCCGGTGTCAAAGGCGTCTTCGGTCCGGGCACGGCCTTGATCGATTCGGCCAATAAGGTGTTGAATGCACTGGATGGTTAAGCGACAGGTTATATCAGACCCCCTTTTTTATAGAAGGGATGCGGTTTGGCGGGGCGCATAAAAGTTATAAGTTTAAAGTGTTAAGTTTTAAGTGAAGGTATCCTGGCGATTTTATAATTGGCCATGGCACTTTTAGGGAGGTTATCTATTTTATTCGGGTTTATTCTTGTCAGCTGTTTAATGAATTTCCTGCGTCCATAAGCCAAGGTTTAGATATATAAGCGTTTTCAGCAGCAGAGCGTTAACCACAAACCAGAAACCGGCCAGGACCGGAGCAACGCGTGACCGAAGTCTCTTTAGATAAATACTGCGACGGTATCCTGTCCGGCGATCGGCGTATCCTGGCCAAGGCCATTACGCTTGTGGAGAGCCGCCGTTCGGATCACCGGGAGATGCGGCATCAGCTGGTGGAAAAGCTGCTGCCCCATACGGGAGAATCGATCCGACTGGGCATTACCGGCGTACCGGGGGTCGGCAAGAGCACATTTATCGAAAATTTCGGTATGATGCTTGTGGAGCAGGGACATCATTTGGCGGTATTGGCCGTCGATCCCAGCTCACAGCGTAGCGGGGGCAGTATCTTGGCCGACAAAACCCGCATGCAGGAGCTGAGCAAATCGCCTGAGGCATTTATCCGGCCTTCGCCCTCCGGCGGTACGCTGGGGGGTGTGGCGCGCATGACACGCGAAAGTCTGCTGCTTTGCGAGGCGGCCGGCTTCGATGTGGTCCTGGTGGAAACCGTTGGCGTCGGACAAAGCGAAACCGCTGTGGCGTCAATGGTGGACTTTTTCCTGATATTGATGCTCAGCGGTGCCGGTGACGAATACCAGGGCATCAAAAAAGGGATCCTGGAGCTGGCGGATGCGGTGGCCGTCAATAAAGCGGACGGAGACAATGTGGCACGGGCGGAAAAAGCGCGCCTGCAATTGGAAACGGCGCTGCACCTGCTGCAGCCGGCATCTCCCAATTGGACGCCGCCGGTGGTGACGTGCAGCGCCGTCACCCGGTCCGGGCTGGAACAGCTGTGGCGGGTGGTCATGGATCACCGCCGCCGCCTGACGAAAACGGGTGAACTCTCGGCCCGACGCAAGGCCCAGGCGATCGAATGGATGTGGTCTCTGATTCGTGACGGCCTTTTGGATCGATTTCATCGTCATCCGGATGTCGCCGCTGCATTGGACCCCACCGCGAATCAGGTCCGGCAGGGGGAGCTTCTTGCCACCACAGCGGCCCGGAAGTTGCTTTTTTTGCTTGACAATGAATGAGCAGGTTATAAGGATACGTTTTTTGTTTATAAATAGGACAGGGGAAGGAAATAACGATGGGAAATGTGGATGACAAAATCAAAGCCCTCAAGCAGCGGGAAACCGAGGTTCTCAAAATGGGTGGCGAGAAACTGATCGCCAAGCACAAAGAGAAGGGGAAATTGACCGCTCGTGAGCGGATGGCCCGGCTGTTTGATAAAGGAACATTTCGCGAGATCGATATGTTTGTGCAGCATCGCTGTTCCAACTTCAACATGCAGGATGTCGACATCCCTTCAGACGGCGTGATCACCGGGCACGGCCTGGTGGACGGCCGGCCCGTGTTCGCTTTTGCCCAGGATTTTACTTCACGCGCCGGCAGCCTGGGTGAAATGCACGCCCGAAAAATTTCCAAGGTGATGGACCTGGCCCTCAAAGCCGGCGTTCCGTTCGTCGGCATGAACGATTCGGGCGGCGCGCGCATTCAGGAAGGTGTCGATGCGCTATGCGGCTACGGCAACATTTTCTACCGCAACTCCGTGGCATCGGGCGTGATCCCGCAAATA
>JBNKKC010000167.1:0-48966 GCA_050291625.1 Desulfobacteraceae bacterium | reverse complement strand
GCCGCAGGTTTTTTTTGGGGGCTGCCGAGATACATTGAATCCAGACTGATACCGCACCTGGCCGAAGCCAACGGGCTCGATGCCGCACAAGTGCGCGTACGCAGGATCGGTTTCAACGGCGCGGATCTGGGTCCCATCCGTATCGAGGCAGGCCCGGGTCAATCGCTATCCATGGCTGGAATCCAAATCGACTATTCGATCTGGGGGTTGCTCCGCAAACGCATCCGGGGAATCGCGAT
Source organism: Desulfobacteraceae bacterium (assembly GCA_050291625.1). GTDB lineage: Bacteria > Desulfobacterota > Desulfobacteria > Desulfobacterales > Desulfosarcinaceae > JARRKU01. The sequence continues at coordinate 48,727 of JBNKKC010000167.1, read as the reverse complement.
CAGCGGAATGGAGGTCGAGCTGACAACGACATCGGAGGGTGTCCGCTTCGGCACCAAACCCCGGCGCAGGGCATCGGCCGAGTCCGGGGGCGATCGCGGTATTCAGTTGAAAACGCTTGTGCCGGTCCATGCGGATTACCTCAAGATCATCCACTCGGAGTTATGGCTGAACCACCGGGCGCATCGCATCCGACTGCCCTTTCAGGTCGATTTGGACACCACCGGACTGCAAGCGGGACGGTTGAACGGCTTACTGCGACTCTCGCTGAACGGGAATGAACTTGCCCTGACGGCGCGCCTCGACCAGTCAATCGACCAAGGGCTGTTGATCCTGCATGGTAAAAACCTGGATATCGGAAGCCTGGCGGCGGGTATTCCGGAAAAGCCGCTGCCGTTTGCGTCGGGCAGCATGAACCTCGAGGCCAAAGGCACCGTCCGGTTGAGCACTCTGGGTATTGAAGGCGTGTCCATCAAAGCGCAGGTGCTGCAGGCCCGTATTGCCTCGTCTGGAGCTGTGATCGAAAATCTGTCGGCTGGCGCTGCCGGCGCCGCTCCCGTCGAAATCGCCGTCGACCAGACAAATCCCGGGCAGTTCGATTGGCAGTGTGCACCTTTTCAGATATCCGCCCCGATCGTCATACGTGTGGATGGGCTGTCGGGTCGATGGACGATGGACGAGGCCGGATGGGAGCTGACAGTCGATGGCGAGACCCGTACTCCGGCCCAGGCCGTGATGCCCCAATGGGCCTTGACGGCGCCCCTGGAATCCGGGTGGTCGGCAACGGTCCGATACCGGCACACCCAACCTCTGTCATTTGAGGTTCTAACAGAGGCAAAGAACCCCGCAGCCTTCACTGCGAACGGGTTCAACACCCGCTGTCCGAATCTTGGAGCCAGCCTGCATGGACGATTCAATAACGGCAAATTGACATCGACCTTCGATCTGACAGGAAACCAGCCGATCCTGGAGTTGCCGGCCGGCCGCGCCCGAATGGCGCGCATTTTCATGACCGGCGGCCTCGACCTTGACAACCGGGCTGCGCCTCCGGCCTATCGTGCGGATTTGAAATCCTCCATTGAACGCGTCACTATTGAAACAGATGCGGCCCACATGACCCTTCCGGCAATTGCCGTTGAGGCCGCCGCTGAAAGCGACGGCGACCAGCCATTGAAGCTGAAAGGCCGGATCGCCGCCAAAGCGGGTCGTGTGACGGGAAAGACGCATCCAATATCATTGGACGGCGTTTCATTCCAATGGCCGTTTCAATGGCCCCCGGCCCCAACCCCTGAAACCGGACGCTTGACAATCGATCGGATCGCGCACCAGGAACTGCTCCTGGGTACGCTCGATGGCCGGATTGGTCAACAGGAAGAAGGATTAACCCTGGCCTTGACACATAAGAGTAAACTTTTCCCGGGTTTTCACGTCTTAATAAAGGGAAACCTTGGTCGCCAAGGCGGCAGCCTCGAACTGGACGCACCGGGATATGTGTTGCCTGAAGGATTTGACCTTGGCCGCCTTTGGCCCCGGATGAGCGGCCTGAAGCTCGATGGACGGGTCGAGGCGTCCGGCCGGTTGAGGATGGAGGGCGGCGGTATTTCCGGAACCGCGCAACTGTCGGTTGAAGACGGCGCCGTCCGGAACGACGGGCAGGAAATGGCATTGGAAGGCATTGACGTAACGGTTCAGATGGACGATTTGTCGGGCTTGAACAGCGCTCCACGGCAGAGGCTTGAGGTGGAGCGCATCCGACTGGGCGATCTGACCGCTGAGAAGCTGCAGGTGGATTTTCAGATCGAAAACGCCCGGACCTTTTTCATTGAGACGGCCGCGCTCCAATGGTGCAGCGGCACGATGAACACCGGCGCACTGCGCATCACGCCGGGCCGTGACGACTATGAACTGACCCTGTACTGCGACCGGCTCAACCTGGCGATGGTTTTGGAGCAGCTAGGTGCCGCCGAAGCCAGTGGAGAAGGCACGGTCAACGGGCGCATTCCACTGCATTGGTCCGACGGGACACTGACTTTTGACAGGGGCTTTTTATTTTCCACCCCCGGGGAAACGGGCACCATCCGATTAGGCGGCACCCAATCCCTGCTCATGGCACTGCCACCGGACACGCCGCAGCATGCTCAATTGGATATTGCCACCGAAGCATTGAAGGACTATACCTACAAATGGGCCCGATTGTACCTGGAGAGCGATGATCGGGACCTGCTGCTAAAGCTGCAATTCGACGGCAAACCCAACAGGCTTTTACCATTTGCATACGATACAGGTCTGGGGCGCTTTATACGCGTTTCCGGTGAGGGAGAGGCCGATTTTACGGGCATCAGTATCGACCTGAACTTCCGAAGCCCGTTGAACGAAATACTGCAATACCGAAAGATCTTTAACCAGAAATAAGGAGCCTCTGATGATGAAACGATTCAACGTTGGATGGTTGGCGGTGCCGGTGCTGCTAGCGGCACTGACCGCCTGTCAAAGCCAACACAAGGTTGAGACCGTGCACAAAGTGGAAGTGGCGCCGATGCACATCACCATCGACATCAATCTGAAGGTCGATAAGGCGCTGGATGATTTCTTCGGGGATCTGGATGACGCAGGGGGCGGCGCGCCCCCGCAGGAAAAGTAAGGCATGAATGTTTCGACCTAACAAACCATCGACAAAGGAGCCAATACAATGCGATTTAAAATAACGACTCTTGTCAGCCTTCTGATTATCGGTTTGACTGTTCTGGCCGCTACGGCATGGGCCCAGAATCTGAAATCGCGGATGAGCGCCAGACTGCCTGCCATTAACAAACTCAAAGCCAGCGGGGTCGTGGGCGAGAACAATCAAGGCTACCTGACCATGCTCAAGAAACAGAACGACAAGAAAGCACTGGTCGAGTCCGAAAACAACGATCGGCGCGAGGCTTACAAAATCATCGCCAAGCAGCAAGGCACCACCGCGGAGCATGTGGGCAAACGCCGCGCGCTTCAAATCGCCAAAAAGGCAAATCCGGGAACCATGCTTCAAAATGCCAACGGAAAGTGGTACAAAAAGTAACCATCCAGGACATAGAAACTCCGGTTGGCCGTGAGCCTGAAAGCAACTTGGATGAAAAGCATTCATTGGCATTGGGTATCAGTATTTTTCTGCAAACGAACATCTTACAGCAAGGACCCAATACCCAGCAGCTGATAGCTTTTATCGTAAAAATAAGGCAAAGCCGCCATGGGCGGCTTTGCCTGTTCACTTTTGACGACCCGTCAAAGGATTAATTGACTGCATCTTTAAGGGCTTTTCCGGCCGTGAACTTCGGTACCTTTGCCGCCGGGATCTGAATGGAAGCTCCGGTTCTGGGATTACGACCGGTGCGTGCTTTACGCTCGCTGACCTTGAAGCTGCCGAAACCTGCAATCTGGACGGTATCCTGGTTGGCCAATGCATCGGTGATGGAGTCCAGCATGCAGTCGACCACCTCCTTGGCCTGTTTTTGAGTTCCAACAATGGCCGCAACTTTGCTGACCAGTTCTGCTTTGTTCATCAGACTACCTCCTTTGATATATATAGAGAAACAATTGAAGTGCAGTGAATGGTGGCGTAAACATAGCCTCGGCCGCCGATATATACAAGCCAAATCGGCATTTTTATTTTGAGATATCGACACAGCTTCCATTACTATGCGCGGCATCTTGATCTCACGCCAAGATCGCAACGCATTTCAAGTTTAGCCAGCCTTCCGGCGCGCCTCTTTGCATGGGGCCTTTCCGCCCATGGTCATCATCAAACTGATGCATCCCGGATGACCGCTTTTTTTATTTTGACAGCCGGTGCATTTCTGGCATTATAGCGGCTGACTTGGACGAATCGGACACCGGCCAGTGCCCCAGCACCTGCCCAACGCCTTCAATATGGACGTACCCATTAATGGATATACAAAAAAACGATACGATATCAGCGACTTCTTCCATCGGACCCATTGTGCTGAACATTATTTTCGGCGCAAACGCAGTGGCAATTAAAATAAGCCTGATGGGCATCGGAACATTCACGGCCGCTTGTCTGAGGTTTTGTTTCGCGGCCGTCGTCATCGCCATCTGGGTTCACATGAGCGGCAGGTCCTTTAAAATTGCAAAAACCAACATCAAGCCCTTGCTGATAATCAGCATCATGTTCACGGCTCAGCTCTCGCTATTTTACTTTGGGCTGTCCAAAACCCTGGCATCACGCGGCGCTCTGATTGTAAACGTCGTCCCATTTCTGGTCTTGATTCTTGCCCATTTTTTCATTGTGGACGATCGAATCAACGGCCGTAAGATGACCGGGATGGCCTTGGGCTTTTGCGGCATCGCCCTGGTGCTGGCAAATGGAAAAAACCTGAGTGCCAGCATTCTTTCCGGTGACGCGATTGTCTTGCTGGCTGCCATCATCTGGTCGGCAAATGCCGTCTATACGAAAACTGTCATTGATCGATTCCGTTCGTTTCAATTGGTGCTGTTCCCCACGGTATTTGCAGCTCCGGTCCTTCTGGTTGAAGGATGGCTGTGGGATAGGATGATGATCGATTTCATCGACGCGCCCATCGTTGCGGCCATGGTCTATCAGAGCGTCATATGTGCCGCGATCGGTTTTGTGGCCTGGAATCATATGCTTCGGCGCTTCGGTGCCTCCACCTTGCATTCGTTTATTTTTATTATGCCCATTTCCGGCGTGATGGCCGGGGGGTTGGTATTGAACGAGCCCATGACGATCAATTTGCTCGCAGGGGGCGTTTTGGTGGCGGCCGGCATCAGTATCGTCAACTGGAACCCGAAGCGGCCACCTTCAGTATATCCGGCAGATAAAACATTCTAAAAACGGCTGCCAATTGCACTTTTTTAAAGAGTCTGATAAAGGAATCTATTTAGTGTCATCGATATGGTGATACGGTCTCCTGATAGATTCTACCGGCACTCAAACGTTTTACCAGAAAAATGAACTTCTTGAATTCGCCTTTCAGGACAGGGAGGCGTTCATGCTTGTCGGATACTGCCTGCATTTTGGCAGAGGGCGACCCTTAACAAGTCCATTCTGTGCAGAGTACCTGCGCCAACGTGAACTGATTTTCTCCAACGAATTGAGATTGTGAGAAAAAATTAACATATTATTACGGCCAAGTGAGACATCTGCCTGAGTGACACCGGACAATAACGATGGGAAATACCGTCAACTCGACCACGGCACCATTGCAGCGCCTGAACGCGGAGCAAAAGCAGTTGATCGATGCCGAGTGCATCAAGATGGTGTACGATCGCTCGCTGGCGGGAGTGCTGGGTTCGTTGACCGGTGTCATCGTTACGGCCTGGTTGGTCTGGCATCTGACAGACACCCGCAAGATCATTGCATGGCTGGCGACGATGCTGCTGGTATCCGCCGGTCGGGTCGCGCTCGGAATACAATTCAGCAAACGCGAACGTGATCCCGAGGAGACGTTGATCTGGGGCCGTTTAAACACCATGGCCTTGTGTCTCACCGGTGTGCTGTGGGCCATGACCCTGGTTTTCATGTTCCCGGAAACGTCCGTTCCGCATCAATTTTGTCTGGCAGTCATTCTCTGCTGCCTGATGGCGGGATCCGGAATCCTTTACAGCTTCACAAACGGGACGTTCATCTGTTTTTCCCTGCCGATCGTCATTGCGTATACCATTCGATTTGCCCTGTACCCGGACATTCCGCATATCACCATCGCCGGCATATCCATCAGTTTCTGGATATTGATGGTCGTTACCGGTAAGTCCATTTTGAATGCGCGGCGCGAATTATTGTTCACAAAATACAAACTGATGAACCGTGTTAACGAAGGTTTGCACGAGGTCGAGCTCACCAATTCCCAATTGCAGGCCGAAATCATGGAACGAAAAGAGATCGAGGAAAACCTGCGCCAGGAACGGGACCGCCTGGAGACGATCACCGGCACCATTGGAGCCGGATTAGCTGTTGTATCAAAAGATTACAGAATAATTTGGGCCAATACAGTTTTCAAGGAGATGTTTGGCAGCGTCAAGGGAGGGCCGTGCTTTCATACCCAGTATCAACGGGACGGGATCTGCGATGATTGCGGCGCGCGCATGATTTTTGAACTTGGATACCGAAAAATATCGCATGAACAAAAGGGGCTGGATGCGGCAGGCAACACCATCTGGTCCCAGATTATCACCACCCCCATTGAAGACAGCACGGGACAAATTACGGCTGCCTTGGAACTGGTGCTGCCGATTACCGAGCGAAAACAGGCGCAGGAAAAGCAGAATCAGATGGCCATCCAACTCGAGCAGGCGCGCAAAACGGAAGCGATCGCCACTCTGGCCGGCGGCATCGCCCATCAGTTCAATAACGCTCTGGCCGCCATTGTGGGTAATACTGAACTGCTCGATCACGATTTTGGCGACACCATGGATATCGATCTTTACATTCAGCCCATCTTGAGCGCGTCCCAAAAGATGGCCCAGCTGACCGATCAGTTGCTGGCCTATGCCCATGGGGGCAAATACAGGCCCCGCGCAGCCGATATGGTTGAGGTCATCCAAACCACACTGGCCTTGCTTAAACATACTATACCGGAGACGGTGGAGATCAAGGTCCGATGGGGTCGCCCCCCGAATGTCACCATCGACGTTACCCAGATGCAAATGGTCATGTCGGCCGTTATCGCCAATGCGCTGGAAGCCATGGGACGAAAAGGCTGTATTACCATCTCCTGCGAGCGGATCACTATCGATAAGAAGGCTCGACCAGACTATGGCGGCATTGTGCCCGGCGAATGCGCCGAAATTGTGATCGGCGACGATGGAATGGGGATGGATCACGATACGCTCGACCGTGTGTTCGAGCCGTTTTTCACAACCAAGTTCCAGGGACGCGGGTTGGGGATGGCCGCCGTTTATGGAATAATCAAGAACCATGGAGGCCATATCAGGGTGGCCTCGGAGCTGAACATGGGAACCCGGGTCCACATCTACTTGCCCGGGACATCGGAACAGAAAAAAACCAAAGCGGATCCATCGGTGCCCGCAGTTGCGGGTGATGTCACCATCTTGCTGGTAGAGGATGAGCAGGATGTACTGGCCATCAACCAGAAACAACTTGAACGAAGCGGCTATGCCGTCATTCCGGCATCCAGCGGCCAGGCGGCCATGGAAATCATCAGCGGCAACCATCACCACATCGATCTCGTCCTGCTGGACCTTAAGCTGCCCGATATGGACGGCCGAACGTTGCTGCCATACTTACGCAGGCACCAGCCGGCAACCAAGGTCTTGATATGCAGTGGTTATGGCCTCGATGATCAAACTGAAGTACTTCCCAGTGCGGGTGCCGACGGATTCATCCAGAAGCCGTTTACACTGAACGCACTGCTGAAAAAACTGTATGAGGTCTTGACGACAGACAACAGCTAAACCGCAACTACTTCTACCCCCTTAGACACGGCTTCCTGGCAGCGGCTGTTTCATCCAGTCGCCTGACCTTTGTCAGTCGGGGCGCTTCATGAAGTGCCTCTGGATTTTCCTCTGCTTCCCTGGCGATGGCCCGCATGGCGGCAATGAAAGCATCGATGCTCTCCCTGGACTCGGTTTCGGTGGGCTCAATCATGATGGCGCCGTGCACCACCAACGGAAAGTAGATCGTTGGAGGATGACTTCCGTACTCCATCAAGCGCTTGGCAATATCCAGGGTGGATACATGGTGCTGCTGCTGAAGCGCATCGGAGAAAACGCATTCGTGCATACAAGGTCTATCGTAAGCCAATTGGTAAACGTCACGAAGGCTCTCTTTGATATAATTGGCGTTCAGAACCGCCAGTTGACTGACCTTCTTCAGCTCGGTCCCCACGCTGAGTATATAGCTGTAGGCTCTGATCAGAATACCGAAGTTGCCATAGAACGCATGAATCTTGCCGATGCTCCGGGGGCAGTCTTCGCTGAGCCTGTACTGCCCGTCCTCTTCGACTACGCGGGGCACCGGCAGAAACGGCTCCAACTCCGGAATGACGCATATCGGCCCGCTGCCCGGCCCTCCGCCTCCGTGGGGTGTAGAGAAGGTTTTGTGCAGATTCAGATGCAGGACGTCCACACCGGCGGCATTCACGTTCACGATCCCCATGATGGCGTTCATATTGGCCCCGTCCCCATACACCAGCCCGCCTTTGGCGTGCACGATGTCGGAAATTTCACGGATGTTCTCTTCGAACAATCCAAGGGTGTTGGGGTTGGTCACCATGATGCCCGCAGTCTCTTCATCCATCAGATCCGTCACGATCTTGGGATCGAGAATACCCTGCTCGTTGGATTGGACCGGAATGGATGTGAGCCCGCACAGCGCCGCACTGGCCGGGTTGGTGCCGTGAGCGGTATCCGGAATCAAGACCTTGGTTCTGGGGCTGCCCTGGTGTTTGTGATAGGCTGAAATGACCATCATGCCGGTCAATTCCCCGTGAGAGCCGGCCGCCGGTTGCAAGGTCACGGCGGGCAGCCCGGTGATCTCGGCCAGATATCTCTCCAGTTGAAACATCAGCTTCAAGGCCCCCTGACTCAACGCCTGCGGCAGTAAGGGATGCGAACCGGCAAACCCTGGAAGGGCTGCCAGGCGCTCATTGATCTTGGGGTTGTATTTCATGGTACACGACCCCAGCGGATAAAATCCGGAATCAACCCCAAAGTTCCACTGGGACATTCGGGTAAAATGTCGCACCACCTCCAGTTCGCTTAAATCGGGAAAATCGGGCCCCTCTCCTTTGAGGTTTTCGTCCAGCGGGGCGGGGTCGACGTCACGCCCGGGCATGGAGAAACCGGTGCGGCCGGTGGCGCCTTGTTCCCACAGCAATGGTTCGTTCAAAACCAGGCCGGATGTTCCTGCGTGATGCTTCATGACGTCACCTCCTTGACCAGAGCATCGATATCCGATTTACTGCTCGTTTCAGTTGTGCATACCAGGGCGTATTCGGCCAGTTCAGGATAATAGGGCCCCAACGGCAGACCGGCGACGATCTTCTTTTCCAGCAACCGGCTGCAGGCCTTTTCTGCACCCTCGGGGAACCGAACAACGAATTCGTTGAAGGTCGGCGTTTCAAACGGGACCTGGCATCCCGCCTGGAGCAGTTCGTGTTTCAGATACTCGGACTTGTCGCGATTCAAGGCCGACAGCTCGCGGAACCCGGTGCCGCCCAGAAAGGCCATGTACATGGTCGCCGCGGTGGCGCAAAGCCCCTGGTTGGAGCAGATGTTCGATGTGGCCCGCTCGCGCCGGATGTGCTGCTCGCGGGTCGACAGGGTCAGCACAAATCCTCGTTTACCATCTGTGTCCACGGTCTGACCCACCAGCCGGCCGGGCATGCTGCGGACATAATTCTGCCGGACGGCAAAAACGCCCAGTGCCGGCCCCCCGAACGAGCGGGGAATTCCCAGGCTCTGGCCTTCGCCGCATACAATATCGGCCCCCAGACTTCCCGGGCTTTTCAGCAAACCGTAGGCCAGCGGTTCGGAAAAGCACGAAATAAACAACGTCTTTTTATCCGCATGGACGGCTTGGCCGACGGCATCCAGATCTTCGATGCACCCGAAAAAATTCGGCGACTGTACGGCAATACCGGCCAATTCGTCCAGATGGGTCAAGGACGAAAGATCGGTTCTGCCGTCGTTACCGTACGGCAGTTCCACCACGTCAAAACCGGATGCCGCAAAATAGGTATTCACGACGCGCCGATAAAGCGGATGCACCGCCTTCGACAGAGCGACTTTCTTGCGCTTGGTGACGCGCACAGCCATCAACAATGCTTCGGCCAGACCCGATGCGCCGTCATACATGGAAGCATTGGCGACATCCATCCCCAGCAGCCTGGCAATCAGGGTCTGGTATTCAAAAATAGTCTGCAGCGTACCCTGACTGATTTCAGGCTGGTATGGCGTATAGGCGGTAAAGACTTCACTGCGCAACAGCAACTGCCGCACCGCCTCGGGAATGTAATGATCGTAGCTGCCGGCCCCGAGAAAGATCTTGTATTCCGGTGCCACGGCCATGGTTCCGGCGAGCCGGTTCATGTGGTCGTTCAGATCCCATTCGCTCATCGGCTCGGCAAGATTCAATTCGGCAAGGCTGCAGCAATCGTCCGGGATGGTGCTGAACAGATCCTCCAGACGTTCCACGCCCACCACCTCGAGCATCGCCGCGATATCTTCAGCGGTATGTGGCAAATATCTCATGGGGTTATCCTTTCAGCATGGCAAGGTAGGCGGACTTGTCCATCAGGCCGTCAAATTCGCCCGGATCGGCCGGTTTGAGGGTAATCATCCACCCGCCGCGGTAAGGCTCGCTGTTGAGCAGTTCCGGGGTGTCGGCCAGATCTTCGTTGACGGCCTGGACTTCTCCTCCGACGGGCATGTAGAGTTCCGAGACCGCTTTGACGGATTCAAGGGTGCCGAATTCTTCCCCTTTGTCAAACGTATCACCTGGCTCGGGCAGTTCGGCAAACACAATATCTCCAAGCTGGTCCTGAGCGTAGTCTGATATCCCGACCTTGATAAGATCCCCCTCCTTTTTGGCCCATTCATGATCATCGGTATAGCGGATATCTTCAGGCAAGTTCAGTTCTTCGATCGGCTTCGTCATTTTTTCTCCTCCTCTTTCAGGGTTGAACCATCTCGCTCATCAACCGCCGGGCCGTGCGGTCCGGCCGGATATCGCCGACGATGGTCACCGTGATGGTCCTGCGTTTGTCTTTTAGTTGCACCTGAACCCCGGTCTCGAGCGGTTCGTTTGCTTTTATAAAACCGCAGCACAAACCGCGGGGTTTAAACCCATTCGGTCTGCCCGGGCTGGCAATACTGAAGATTTGCCTGTCCACATACCCGATGCCCATGTCTGAAACACAGGTCAATACACGGCCGATATCTTCTCCCAGGGCGTTGATCACGACAGCGGGATCCTGCGTGGAGACTTTTCTTAGATCGGAACCGACAAAGGCATACGTGTAGGAAGGATTCTGCACCTCAAGCAGGGCCCGGTCGCCGATGAACGGCTTGCTGAAGCTTCTCCCATCCGCTGTCCACGGCAGGGCAAAGCGCCACGGGTGATGAACGAACGGCCAGGGGCCGATGTCCTGGTGGGAAAGCGGCAGCACGGCACCTCCACGGAGTGAATCCCTGGCCGCCAGACCGCAGGTGACCAATCCGTTCGGCCGTCCAGCCTCCACAATGGCCTCCCAGGCATCGGCAGCCTTGTCGGCGGCCATGAACAATTCGAAGCCGAACTCCCCGGTGTATCCGGTACGAGACAGAAGAATGGACGTGCCGTCTTTAAAACAAACGGCGTGTTCATCAGGGCAGTCGACATCCAGGCGGCCCTTGAAAGAAAAGTAAGGCATGGCGTCGAACACCTTTTCGGCATCCACCAGAACATCTGACAGGATTCTTGCCGCCATCGGCCCTTGAATATCGATCTTGCCGAATTGGTCGGTCATATCGGTAACGGTCGTTTCAAGTGCCGGCCTGTTTGCCGTCAGATGAGCGGCGATCTCTGCCCCCATTCCGGCATTGACAACCACCAGGTAGTGGTTGTCGGAAAGCTTGTAGACGATGCCATCGTCAATGACGCCGCCGGTTTCGTCCAAAAACGCCCCATAGACGCAACGACCGTTGAAGATGGCCTTTCGGCTTTTACCGATGCAGGCGTCCAGATCGTTGGTAAAACAGTGCTGCAGCAATAGTGGCGCACCCGGACCCCGCACATCCACGAGAGCCATATGGCTCGTGTCGAACAGACCGGCATGGGTCAATACGGCCAGATGCTCGTTTTTCGCCGAGGAATACCACAGGGGCATCTCGTAACCCCCGAAATCGGCCATGCTGGCGCCCTGGGAAACATGCCAGGCATGCAAAGGCGTTCGTTTGACTGGTTGTCCCATCGTTACCTATCCTCCAATGATTCAGGCCCTTCTACACTCTATCGTTCCATGACCGCTAGCGAACACAGACTAAAGTATGTAAGGCATTTTAAAGTTGTAACCTTTGTAAACCACAAAAGTCTCCACGGATTGAACGCCCTCGATCCTGGCCACTTCTTCGGTGTAGAATTCCAACAGACCAAATTCCTCCTTAAGCAGTACCATCAGAATCAGATCAAACCGGCCGGTAACGACGCTGACGGACACAACACCTCGCATCGTGCTGAACTCTTCACCTTTTTTTATCAGGTCAACGGTGGTCAGTTTGACGCCGATAATGACTGATTGATGCCTGGGAAGGGCTTCAGGATCGATGACCCCTCTGATATCCAGTACGCCCTGCTCGATCAGCCTGTTGACACGCGAACGGACGGTATTTTCCGCCACATCCAAGTCTTTTGCTATCCGGCCGAAGGATTTACGCCCATCTCTCAGATGTTTGATGATTTCAATGCTGGTCTGGTCAATTTTCATATAGGGAGCCTCCAAATGCGCAGGATATATAGATTATCGATACTGAAATATGATGGTATTGTCAAATGTTTTTACAATATTTAATGAAAATTTCAATTTTTAATTATTTTTCTATTGATATTTTCATAATTAGCCAATAAACCAGGGTCAAAGGAGAACGCTATGAGCACAAGAATAACTATTTTAGGCGCCGGACCCGGTGGTTACGTGGCTGCGGTACGTGCCGCCCAGAACGGCGCACAGGTTACCGTGGTGGAAAAGGAGCGCGTCGGCGGGACGTGTTTGAACTGGGGCTGTATTCCGTCTAAAATCATGAAAACCACCGCGGAAATGATGGAAACCTTTCATCGCGCCCAATCCTTCGGCATCCGGACATCGGAAACGCCATCGGTGGACATGCCCGCCCTGATGGCCCGCAAGGAGAAGGTCCTGAAAACCCAGATAAAGGGGATCGAATCGCTGCTCTCCCACCACAACATCTCCCTTGTTGCCGGCAAGGGGTGTATCGAACGCCAGGGAGTGGTGAGTGTCGAGCAGCCAGACGGTCAGGTGACAGAGGTGTCTTGGGACCGACTGATCATCTCCACCGGGACCGTGCCCCTGAATATCCCGGCATTTCCCTTCGACGGCCATGATGTCATCTCCAGCAATGAAGCGCTGTGTCTTGAGGCCGTCCCGGACTCGGTGGTGATCGTGGGCGGCGGCGTCATCGGATGTGAATTTGCCTGCATATTGGCGGCGCTGGGCTCCAACGTCACGGTGGTCGAAGCGCTGGACCGGCTGCTTCCCCTGCCGGCGGTCGACGAATCATGCTCCAAAATTCTGATGCGTGAAATGAAAAAACGCAAAATCCAGTTTATGGTCAACCGGACCGTGACAGAAGTCCGGAAGGAGGGAAGCGACCTGTCGATCACCATCGGGCCGTCTCCGTTTGCCGACAATCTGAAAGAGCGCGACAGACAGCCGCTGACGGTGAATGCGGAAAAGGTCCTGGTCTGCATCGGACGTTCGCCGAACACCAAAGGGATCGGGCTCGAATCCATCGGTGTCGCAACGGACGAAAGGGGCTGGATCAAGGTGGGCGCGTCGATGCAGACCAATGTCCCCAATGTTTACGCCATCGGCGATGTGCTGGGACCCGACAACATCATGCTGGCGCATGTCGCTTCGACAGAAGGCCTGGTCGCTGCGGACAATGCCACCGGCGCCAATCGGTGCATGGATTATACCGCGGTTCCCGGGGCCATTTTCACCATGCCCGAAGTGGCTACAGTGGGAATCACCGAAGCACAGGCGACGCAACAGGGTATCGACGCTCGATCCGACATTGTTTTGTTCAGAGCCCTGGGCAAAGCGCAGGTCATGGGAGAACTGGCCGGTCAAGCCAAAATGATTTCCGAAGCCGGCAGCGGTAAAATCCTGGGCGTCCATCTGATTGGACCTCATGCCACGGATTTGATCGCGGAAGGGACCCTCGCGGTTCGGACCGGACGAACCACCCGTGAGCTCGCCGATACGATACATGCGCATCCCACATTGGCCGAAGCGATGGTGGAGGTGTCGTTGAAGGCGGTCGGCAAAGCGTTGCACGGATAGCCTTATGGAAGCCGGTCTGTGTCGCGAACTCCGACATCGCCGGGATGACGAAGCTGGCGGACAGCGTATCAATGGGTAATATCCAACGCCGATGTCGTACCGGCACGCACCCGTTGCAGCCCGACCAGGATCAGTCCGCCAAAGATGAACACCATGCCCGCAAACGAGAAAACCGTTATGTCTTCTCCGATGACCATAATTCCAAGCATGCAGGCAACCAGGGGTTCGGCCAGGGTCAACAATGCTGCGCTGGATACGGGCGTGCCGGACAGCCCTGACGCAAGAAGCAGATAGGACAGGCCGGTAGCCGCAATCCCCAGCCAGAGTGCCACGCCGATGCCGCGGGGCGTCAACCACAGCTGCCAGTCAGCGACGATAAGTTTCGGGCTCAAGACCAATGCGGCAATGGTAAGTACAACGGCCATCAGGACAAGCGGCGATCTATTAGCCAGCAGACGTTTAGAAGCCAGCAAAACCAGAGCATAGCCGCCGCCGGCAGCAAAAGCCAGCGCAACCCCGGTCGGGTCGACGGTGATATTTCCTCCCGGCAGTACCAGCAGAGCACATCCTGACAGGGTCAGCACCGCTGCAAGACACCACTTCAATCCAATGACCTCTCCAAGCAGGACATATCCTGCAATGCCTGCCACAATGGGCGCGCTTCCAATTGCCACCAGCGTGCCGACCGCAACACCGGTGAGATGGACCGATTTGAAAAAACATAATTGATAGATGGTTACACCGGCAACACAGAACAGCAACGGAATACGGGGAAGCGAAAGGGTCCCTTTCAGGGACTGGGGGCGTAGCCCCAGGGCCAGAAGGCAAAGCAGCGGGCTGCCGATGGCAAGACGAAGGGCGCCGGTTGCGGCCGGGTCGATGCCATCCGGAGCGAAGTACTGCGATGTACCCGTGGTACCGAACAAAATCGCGCCAAGGACAATCATCAACCGGCTTTTGACGACGGATCGGTGCATGCCGGCTTCCCCTATTCCGATTCAGCAGCCGCGAGCTGGCGGATCAGTTCCGGAAGCACATCAAACAAATCGGCCTCAGCGCAGTAGTCGCAATTGGCCATGATGGCGGCTTCCGGATCGGTATTGATGGCGATGATCATGCCGGCGCTTTTCATACCGGCAAAATGCTGAACGGAGCCGGATATGCCGCATGCGATATACACCTTGGGGTTGACTTTGGCCCCGGTTTGCCCCACCTGCATGGCATAGGGCACCCACCCCTCGTCGACCGCCACGCGCGAAGCCCCGACGGCCGCACCACCGAGGGCTTTGGCGCAATCGAACAACAGCTTGAAGTTGTCCCCATTTTTCATCCCGCGCCCCCCGGAAATGATGATATCCGCCTCGGATAAATTTTGCGCGCCCGATTCTCCGGGGAGCACTTCCACCAGACGCATTTTCTTTACCGGTTCAAGCGTTACCGAATGCTTTAATAGGCCGGCATCCGCCGGGCCGGCCACCGCCGGTATGGCATTGGGGCGAAGACCATAGATGACCGGCGACCCGGATACTTTCAGCGTGGCCATTATCTTGCCGGAGTACTGGGTTGTTCTCACGGTCTGCGCGTCGACATCCACCGCGATGCAATCCATCACCAGCGGTGCATCCAGCGCAGCGGCGATACGCGGCAGCAGATCCCGGCCCTGGGAGGTGGTCAATCCCATTAGAACGTCCAGTCCCAACTCCTGAATGACAGACACAACGGCTTGAGACCAGAGCTCGGGATGCCATCCGCGGGGCTCCACAGAGACAGCCAGGATCTCATCGACGCCGAAACGGGCCAGCTCCTCCAGCATCGGTTCGGTGGCCGGCTCCAGTGAAATGGCGAACAATTGCCGCGCTTGACCCCTGGTGGCCGTTATCATACCCAGATTCGCCGGTTTGAGCACTCCGCCCGTATTTTCGATAAGCAGTCCGATTTTCTTCATAATCCAAATCCTATAGCCTGCCTGATAAATAGGCGCCGTCCCGTCGACGCATACCGACTTAAATTACCCTGGCCTCGTCCTTTAGCAGGGCAATCAATTGCGCGGCGATGGATTCGGCAGACCCGGTCAGCGCTTTGGGGTGTCGCGGTTCTGCCGCCGATTCATAGCGAACCACTTCGATACTGCCCGCCGGCGCTTCGAGGTGCAGGCCTTCCATGGCAATGCATTCGACCGGCTTTTTCCTGGACTTGACAATGTCGGGGAACGTCGGATAGCGCGGTGTATTGAGCCCTTTGCCGGCCCCCAGCACGCAGGGCAGTCGCATTTCAAATACTTCCCTGGTGCCGGCCTCTTTTTCACAGACCACTTTGGCCACCTCATTTTGCATATCGATCTGCACCACATTGGTCGCCGCCGGGAAATTAAAATGGTGCGCCAGGCGAAACATGGTCTGCATGCCTTCGTTGTCGATGGATTCCTTGCCGGTCAGGATCATATCGGGGCGACCGTCGTTTTCAATCGCCGCTTTGAGCGCCCGCGCCGTGACCAATGCATCGTGTCGATCGTCGCTGGTGATCAATATCCCCCGGTCTGCCCCCATGGCCATGGCGGAACGCAGTGTGTTCTCGGCGGCATGTTTTCCCAGGCAGACCACGACCACTTCACCCTCGCCGGATTGCTCTTGTAACCTTACGGCTTCGGTCACGGCATGCTCATCGTAGGGATTCATCAGGAACGTGATATTCTCTTCGATCTGATTTCCGTCCTTGACCGTAATGGTGGCTGCGGAGTCCGGAACATGCTTGATACACACGTAAATGTTCATATGGTCAAATTTTCACAGATCCTTTCGGAAGCAGGATCCCCGCTATCCATTCACCGAAAAGCTGGAGTTATAGTTGATTTCGCGTTTACGGGAGAAAAAGCCCACATCCAGCTTGCGGCCGGTGTACTTCATGGTGAACTGAAACGGCTCCTTGTCGTGGTCCAGGCCCTTTTCGCAGGCGTCGATCAGCTCGGCCATCATGCGGCCCACCACCGGCGCATTCTTGTACTGGTTGCCGCTGGTGCCCACGGCCATGTAGAATCCGCCCAGGTCGGACTTGTCGTAGACCGGGATCCAGTCGTCGGAGCAGTCGTACAAGTCGACCACGCCCTTGGGCTGGTTGGGCACCTGAAGGGTGGGGATACGGCGGCCGAGACGGTAGCACTGGGCTTTCCATTGCTCTTCGGTGAGCTGGTTGTCGCGGCCGTGGCCGCCCTTGCCGGCGTAAAACTCGTCCGGGTCCACCCACTCCTGGGGATCGCACTCCGGATCCTCGGAGCCGATGAGGAACATGTTGCCCACTTCCGGGCGCACGTAGCAGCCGATGTCGCCATCGCTCTGATGGTAGCCGTCGTTGAGGTAGTCATAACCTTCCGGAGAGGGGCAGTACATAACCTCGTGGCGCAGGGCCTTGGTCTTGATGTTGCAGCCTTCCCAGACGCCCGGGGCCATCCGGTTGATCTTGAAGGAGTGCGGTCCGCCGCAGTTGACCACGACCGGCGCGTCGTATTCGGTGCCGTCGGCCAGGGTGATGCCCTGCACCTTGCCCTCGGCGGCGCGGATCGTGACCACCTCGGCGTTGAACCGGAAGATGGCGCCCTTGGCTTCGGCGGCGCGCATGATGTTGTGGGCCGACAAAGCCGGGTCGTTCACATAGCCGCCCTCGGGGCAGAACAGGCCGCCTTCGAGCATTGCGGTGGGCTCTTCCCAGAAGGCCGGATCCTCGGGACGCTTCACCGGCCAGAACTCATGCAGGTCGAGCACCGGAACCATCTCCAGGATCTCCTCGTTGGTCACCTCCTTGTACTGAACGCCCACGGCGTCATAGTGCTTCTTGACGTTCTGCCACTTGTGGCCCTGGGATTTGATCAGCAAAGAGCCGGTGTTCATGTACTTGGCCAGGCCCTTTTCATCTTCGACATGGTCCAGGTAGTTCTCCCAGTCCAGCCAATACTTGAAGCCCTCGTAAGCGAAGGCCACGCCGTCTTCGGTGGAGTAGTGGGCCCGCACGATGGCGCAGGAACCGGCGGTGGATCCTTCGCCGGCATCGGGCAGTTTGTCCACGCTCAGGGTCTTGTAGCCCATCTTGGACAACTCGTAGGCGATGGGAGCGCCGATGACGCCGGCGCCGATAATGATCGCATCAAACTTTTTGGTCATGATTTCCTCCGTCAACAGTGTAACGTGGTTGGTTTATTGGTTAATAATGCAAAATTAACGCCGCCATCCAATGCGATTGGATAATTTTCGGGATGTTTGCCAAGCACGACAAATTAACTAAAAATACAGATAGTTAATTGCATTCCGGGACGGCCTTGTCCCCCAACCTAATGCCTTTGCGTTATCATTTTTTCCCAGATGAAAAAAAATTTCACGAAAAATGAAAAAAGCTTTTCACCAAAATGAAAAAATATTTTCGTTTTCACGGTATACGGTGGCTGGAACGGTGTCGCCGTTCCAACCGACAGGCGCAGCGCTTGCCGTCAGCCGCCCCTGTTTTCAGCCCTGCAAGTCGTCCAACCAACCATTGAAGCGGTTCTCGCCGGCCGGCCGCAGACCGAATTCGGCGCCGGCTTCGAAGATGGCGTGAACCATGCTGTCGCCGTAGCCCCGGCTGCAGGCCAGCAGAAACCCGCCGCTGCCGTCACCTGCCTTTTGCAGGGTGACGATCTGGCAGGGAACGTGACAGAACGGTCCCTGCAGCAGAAAGGGCGCCGCTTTGGCCGGATCCATGAAATCCAGGTTGGTCAGTTTCTCGGCCAGCTGAAACACCTTGGGACCGAACAAGGCCACCAAAACCGTGGATTCGCTGGTATCGGTGTAGCCGGCTGCCTCCGGCAGGGCCGGTGCGTCGGCACCCAGGTGCCAGATGGATGCCTGGGTGCGGTTCATGCGGTTGATCAGAACGCCGCCGGACAGGGCCGATTGGCCCGGGGCGGCCGGTACGGCCAGGTCGCACGGGGTCAGGTCGCCGATATGGCTATCCTGCAGATCCCAGCGGATCTTGTGGGCCAGATCCACGGCCCAGGGGCCGCGGCCTTCGTCCTCATATTCCAGCGCCACGGTCCAGTTGTCACGCACCACGGATGCTTTGGGGCTGATACCGAACTGAACCGGTGATTCTCTCTTGATTTCAGACATCGCGATTACCTCGTTACCATTATGGGATTTCCAGAAATCCATCAGGCTGAACCGGCCCGATCAGCTTTTCATGCGTTCGCCCTTGGGATCATAAAACGGCATCTCCACCACCCTGGCATACAGCCTGACGCCACCGCACTCATCCTCGAAAATCTCCAACCGTGTACCGATGTCTGCCAGCTGTGATTCCACCAGGGCCATCCCCACGGCCTGGCCGGTGGTGAAACTTTTGCGCATGGTGGCAATATATCCGCGGACCTTGTTGTCTACAATCAATGCACCGTCGCGGGCCGGGCGGTCGTCGTCCTCCATACGGATGCCCACCAGCTTGAGACGGCCGGGATCCTGCTCGGCCTGACGCAGGGCCACGGCGCCGACCGTCTTGGCATCCGATTTCTTGCGGTCCCAGAGAAATCCCAATCCCACGTCCAGCAGGTTGGTGCGCTGCTCCGATTCCTGGCCGAGAATGATGTGGCATTTTTCCATGCGCAGGACGTTCTGTGCCTCCACACCGAAGTTGCGGACACCGAACTCGGCGCCGGCTTCCTTGAGCATGCCCCACACCGCCTTCATATAGGATGAGGGCACATGCAGCTCGTAAGAGAGTTCGCCTACGAAGCCAAGCCGCATGGCGCGCACGAAGATCGTATCCTGGATGAAAAACTCCCTGTAACCGGAGAAGGGAAAGGCCTCGTTGGAAAGATCGATGTCGACCACTTTCCCCAGCACCTTGCGGGCGTTTGGTCCCGAGAGGTTGATCACGCCCATGGCGTCGGTGAGATTGACCAGGTTGAAATCCCAGCCGTCAAAACGGGTATGATAGCGGATCCATTCCACCGTCTGGCCGGCGCGTCCGGTGGAGGTGGTAAAATAGTAGTCGTTTTCGCCCAGCTTGACCACCACGCCGTCGTCGATGACGCAGCCATCGTCGTTGCACATGGCCGAGTACTTGATGCGGCCTGATTTCACTTTGCTCATGTCCGAGACATAGACCCGCTGCAGAGCTTTGAGGGCATCGGGGCCGTGGATGCGGAACTTGCCCAGCGTGGAGCCATCCAGCAGGCCCACGTTGTTTCTCACATTGAGAATCTCTTCCCTGCACTCGAAATCCTCGGAGAAGTAGCGCGCCCGCTGCCAGACGCCGATATTGCGGAAAATGCCGCCGTCGGCGATCTGATCATGGTGCATGGGCGTGCGTTTGAACATGTGATGGTTGTAGCCGGCATAAGTGGCGATGAAGGTCGGCACCATGGGCGGCCGCATGGTTGTCGGTATGGGCGTGTTGATGGACGCCGTGTACTTGGCGACGTAAAGGGGCAGGTTGTGGCCGGGAATGCCCCCCTGGCCCGGGCCGGTGCCGGCCGAGGTAAAGCGTTTGATCAGTTCGGGAACATCGAAGCCCTGCTTGATGGCCTGTTTGATGTTCTTGATGGTGGTGTCTTCATCAAAACAGATGAAGCTTTTGCGCCCCTTTACCGGTGCGGTGACCAGCTTGCAGCCGCGTTCGGGGCCGGGAAGCGCGGCAAGGTCCGTTTGCGCATCGGCAACCACCGCGTCCAGCTCGGCGCCGGCGGCGGATGCGGCTTTCAGGCCGGCCAGGCGACCCGACGCCTCGATGGCGGCCGGGTCGTTAACGCCGGTCAGGCGGCCGGCCGGGAACATCTTCGCCGGCAATTCGGTGGGCAGAAAGTAGCCCGTATGGCTGTCAAAGTTCATTTTGGCGCCGGCCAGAATAAGTGTGCCGGTGACCGGGGTGAGGCCGGCCGAGGCCACCAGGAGGTCGCAGGCCAAACTGCGATGGACTCCGCCGTCCAGTGTGGCCAGGGTCACTTTCTCCACGTGCCTGGATCCGTGGGCCTTGGTGGCGACCCATCCCTTGAGCAGCGGGATCTTGCGCTCGGCCAGGGCCAGCAGCAGTTCGGGGTTCTGGCCGTCCTCTCGGGCATCGGCCACGCATTTGATCTTGAGGCCCAGATCGAACAGGTCGACGGCCGCCTCAAGACCCAGGTCATGACCTATGGAGAAAACCGCTTCATTGCCCGGCAGCAAGCCGTAGGTGCGGGCCAGCCGGTGGGCGCAGGCCACCTGCATGACGCCGGGGCGCTCGTTGTTGTCGAAAATCAGGGGGCGTTCGATGCAGCCGGTGGCCACCACGACACTCTCGCTGCGGATCTCCACGTAACGTTCGGCAAAGACGTCGTCGGGGCCGCCCACCTGGAAGGCGGTGATCAGGTTGTTGGTGTAGCTGCCCACCACCGAGGCGTGTTTGAAGACACGGATGTTGGCCGTCTGTTCGACCTTGGCGGCCAGTTCGCGGGCACGCTGATACAAGGGCCGGCCATCGGCGCCGGTGGTCATCCGGTAGTCGAAGCAGCCGCCCAGGTGGGGACGGGATTCCAGAAGAACCACTCGCTGGCCCGATTCGGCCGCGGCCAGGGCGGCGCTCATGCCGGCGGCGCCGCCCCCGATCACGGTGACTTCGGCTTTGAGATAGCGCTCGTCGTAGTCGCCCTTCATCTGATAATCGGCACGGATGACACCCAGGCCGGCCGCCTTGCGGATGCGCTTCATGGCCACGGGCCAAATGGCGGCGGGTTTATGCATAGTCTTATAGTAGAAACCGGCCGGCATCATCCAGTCCAGCTTGTCGATGAACGCCAGCCAGTCGTGGTTGGCGGAGCCGACGACGTTCTGCGCCTTGACGCTCATGCCGTTTTTCAGCAGGGTGTTTTCGGTGCGGACGTTGGGGACGCCGTTGACATCCATGCAGGTGTTGCTGCACTCGCCGTCAAGGCTGTAAAGCCCGCGCGGGCGATGATATTTTAAACTGCGCGCAAAGATCCGCACGCCGCCGGCAAAAAGCGCCGTTGCCACCGTATCTCCGGCAACGCCCTGAAAGGTTTTGCCCTGGTAGCTCAGGGTCAGTTTCTCCGAGGGGTTGACACGGAGCGTGGGCAATTGGTTTAGCCTGTTCATTTGGTCGCCTCCGGTTGTTCCACTTCGATGTTTTTGGATGTGTCGCGATGAGTGGTGAACCAGGCACCGCATCCGTCACGGTGAAACCACCATTCCTTCTGGATACCCATGGTGCACTTGTTCATGTGGACGTAGTCGCACCAGGCGGTCGGGGTAAGCCCTTCTTCGGCCGGGCGCGGTCCTTTGTCCTCTCCTCCGTAACGGAATTCATATCCGTTGCGTTTGCCGCAGATGGGGCATGTGAGCGTCAAAGCCATTTTACGTCTCCTTTAATTGTCCGGCGTATAGCTGACCAGCGCGGCTGTTTCGCCCATCAACTGGTGGTTTTCGTAGCGGCGCAGGTTGAACGGTTTGAGCATGTCCGGGCAGCTGCCGCCGGCCATGAACCGGGCCATGTATTTGCCCACGGCGCTGCAGGACTTGAAGCCGAAATAACCCCAGCCGCAGTCCATGTAGAAGCCCTCGAAGTGATCGTTGCCGTCCATGATGGGGGCCATGTCCGGGGTCATGTCGGCCAGACCGCCCCAGATGCGCATGAATTTCACGCCGCGCAGGCAGGGCAGCCAGTCGGACAGGGATTCGGCCTGGTGCTTGATGTAGTGGGCCGTGTTCTGGGTGGTGTAGTTGGGCCACTGGTCCATGTGGGCGCCGGTGGCGATCTCGCCCTTCAGGGTCTGGTTGGCGTAGCAGTGATAGGCGCCGGAGGAGACCACGTGGTTGAGAATCGGTTTCAGGGGCTGAGTGACCATGGCCTGGATGGTGAGCACGCTGATGGGCAGCTTGATGCCCAGCATCTGATGGATCAACCCGGCGCTGTAGCCGCCGGCGCTGACCAGCACACGCTTGGTGTGGATGCGGCCGCGCGAGGTGCTCACGCCGGTGACTTTGCCGCCCTCGGTATGGATGGCGGTGGCTTCGGTGTGCTGATGGATGTGCACGCCGTGCTTGGCGCATCCCTTGGCCAGGCCCCAGACCACCGCGTCATGGCGGACAATGCCGCCCGGCGGATGGAACATGGCTCCGTGGATGGGAAAGGTGATGTCCTCGGAGATATTCAGTGCCGGCACCAGTTCCTTGGCCTCCTTGGCATCGATGAGGTGGCTTTCCACACCGTGGAACTGGGCCGTGGCGATGGTCGTGCGCGCCGCTTTCATGGCGGCCTCGCTGTGCATCAGGTTGAGGTTGCCGCAGTTGTTGAACATCAGATTGAAGTCCAGCTCCTTGGTCAGCACCGGCCACAGGTCCAGGGCTTCCTTGTAGAGGGGAACATTGTACTGTGTGCGCTGATTGGCGCGGACGATGGCCGTGTTGCGTCCGGCACCGCCGAAACCGATGAAGCGCTTTTCGATGATGGCCACATCCGTTATGCCGTGTTCCCTGGCCAGGAAGTAGGCGGTGGCCAGTCCGTGAAGTCCGCCGCCGATGATGACTGCATCGTAGCTGGATTTCAGTCTGGGTTTGTTGCCCCACAAGGGCTTGGTTTTCCAGAACATACGCTCTCCCTAACGACAAAAATGATATAAAATGGTTTGGATGAAGACAATTCGCTAAATAACCGTTTGGGCGATGGTATATGAATGAAAGAAAACATGTCAACAATAAAATTATATTTGAGTTAAAAAGTTTCAAATTGGCTTGACAACCTGATCTAATAGATATAAAATCATATAAAAATAATAGCTTAACAAGATATTTCGTAAATGAAATAAATATTTTATTTGTATGACTCAAAGGGACTGATTATGAAAGATACTCAATCGCATCCGGTAATCAAAGGCATCGTGCAGCAGCTCGACACACTGACACCCAAGGGCAGGGTCCTCGGCAGCTATATAATACAGAATCCCCGCAAGGCCGTGTTCATGACCACCAAGGAGCTGTCCGAGGCTTGCGGGGTCAGCGAGGCCACGGTCGTCCGCTTTGTGGGGCAGCTGGGCTATGGCGGTTACGGCGAATTTCTGCAGGCGTTGCGGGATTTCGTTGATTCGGGACTGACCCTGCCCGACCGGGTCGACCTGCCAGGAATGAAGGGACCCGGCACCGATCTGCTGCACCGGGTGGTGTTTGAAGAAATGAACAACCTGCGGCAGTTTTACGAAACCATTGACATGGAAATACTGGGTCGCATCGTGGACCGGCTCCACGACAGTCCGGCCGTCTACGTCATCGGTTCACGGGTGTCGTATACCTTCGCCTATTATCTTGGCTGGTCGCTGACCAAGGTCCGCAAGGGCGTCAACATATTGAAGGGCAGCGACAGCACCTCCATCGACTGGCTGGCCAATGCGCCGGATAACAGCCTGGTGGTGGTGATCACCACCTCGCGCTATCCTAACGAACTGATCCGCATGGGCAAGGTCGCCCGGCGTCTCGGGCACAACCTGCTGGTGATCACCGACAACAGTCTCTGTCCGGTGATTCCATTTGCCCATCTGTCACTGGTGGTGCCCTCGCGCTCCATTCCCCTGATCGGTTATCCGACCACCATTTCATGCATCATCAACTATCTGGTGCTCGAGCTGGTCAACCGGCACCATCCGCAGATGAAGGAACATCAGGAAAAGCTCGAGCAGATTTACCTGGAAAACGACATACTGTTTAATATGCATGAACACGGTTGACGGCTATAGGGTTTGCCTGGATCCAAAAAGTATGGCATGGTTTCAGGTAATCTGTGAACCGAACCGCCCACAAGGTTTAAATCGGCCATGAAGCGCCCCATTCGTCATGCTGACGTCCGAACACTCGATATCGGATATGAGGAGTTCCTGCCCGTCTTCGACGGGTTCGGTGAAGGCGTGATCATCGTCGACCGCAACGGTACGTTCATTTATTACAATTCCAGCATGGCGGCCATCGATGATCTGGTCCCGGACGACGTGCTGGGGATGACCGTGACCGAGGTATACGAGCTGTCGGATGAGAGCAGTTTGATCATGCAGTGCCTCAAGACCCAGGCACCGATCGTCGACCGGCCTCTGCTTTACCGGACCCGCCGGGGCAAGGTAGCCAACACCATTCACACGGTGTTTCCCCTGTTCAAGGGCGACCGGCTTGAGGGCGCCATCTGCATGGTCAGGGAATACAACGTGTTGGAAGAGACCATCTCTTCCATCTCCATACCGCGTTCCAAGCGCCTGCTGCCAAACGATACGCGCTTTGATTTCGATGCCATCGTGGGCAGCAACATCGAATTCTTGAGGGCGGTCAACACGGCCAAGATGGCCGCCGCCACCCCCTCGCCGGTGATGCTGTACGGCGAAACCGGCACCGGGAAGGAACTGTTTGCCCAGGCCATCCACAATCACAGCGGACGCAAAAGCAGTCGCTATACGGCGGTCAACTGCGCCGCCATTCCCGAAAATCTGCTGGAGGGTCTGCTTTTCGGTACCACCAGCGGCGCCTTCACCGGTGCGCGTAACAAGCTGGGGCTTTTCGAGCGATCCAATGGCGGCACTATTTTTCTGGACGAACTCAACTCCATGGCCATCGGTCTGCAGGCCAAAATCCTGCGGGTTATCCAGGAACGCAAAGTGCGCCGGCTGGGGTCCCTGAAAGAGAACGAGATCGACGTCAAGATCGTCAGCAGCGTCAACCAGCCGCCTCATATGGCGATTGCCGGCAACACACTGCGTCCCGATCTGTTTTACCGGTTGGGGGTGGTATTTATTCCCATTCCTCCGCTGCGCGAACGCAAGGAAGATATTATGCTGCTGGCACGCCATTTTGTGACCAAGCACAACCGGGCTCTGGGCCGGCAGGTGACCGATATCTCCAGCAATGTACTGGCCCTGTTCAATGACTACGACTGGCCGGGGAACGTACGGGAATTGGAGCACGTCATCGAGGGTGCCATCAACATGGTCGTGTCCAGCCAAACCATTGAGCGGCGTCATCTGCAGTCCCATCTGACCGCCTGGCAACGGCTGCGGGGGCAGACCGGCATCGAAGAAACGCTGCCGGCAGTGACGCCATCCAAATATGGCGGTCCTTTCGAACGGCGGTCGAGTGCATCGACGCCGGCCGATGCCGGCCCTGCGGCGGGACGGCTGAAAACCGACAAGAGCCTGTTGGCCTCCCAGGCCGATCGCGAAAAAGCGGCGCTGAAAGAGGCCTTGGCGACCCATGCGGGCAACGTTACCCGGGCGGCCAGGAGCGTCGGTATTTCACGGCAGCTGTTCACCTACAAAATGAAAAAATATCAATTGAACCGGACGAACTTTCGCGCATGAGGGGGCGGCGATCCATAGTACGCCGCTACGCCCGAAAGTTCTTTATGCCGTGCCGGTCGTCAATGGGTTGGTGGCGCGAGGCCGTTTCAGGAGCCGACAGGCGCCATCGGACATCCGAGTCTCTATCGAAGGCGGTATGAAGGAGCCAGATCACAACTCAGCGTCCTATTTCGAGGCCATTGTCGAGGCATTCGACGGAATGGTGTACGTTTGCTCACCGGACAACCGCATCGAGTTCGTCAACCGCCAGGTTGTCGAGCAGCTGGGGTACGACCCGGTAGGCGATTCCTGCCACAAGGCCCTCTACGACTACGACGTTATCTGCCCTTGGTGCCCGGAGCAGAAGGTTTTTACGGGCAGCCCGGTCCGCTGGGAGTTCAAACGACCGGCGACCGGCCGGTGGTACTACAACATGGCAACGCCCATTGTTCAACGCGACGGTACCATTTCAAAATTGAGCCTGTGTTTCGACATCACCGAAAAAAAACGGGCGGAAGAGGCCCTCCAGGAAAGTGAACGCCGCCTGAGTACGCTGATGAACAACCTTCCCGGAATCGTTTACCGTTGCCGGGCAGACGATTTGTTCACCATGGAGTTTGCCAGTGGCGGGAGCAAACGGCTGCTGGGCTACGAGCCTGACGAACTGCTGGGAACGGGTCCCACCTCCTATATGCGCATCGTGCACCCCGACGATCGTAAGAACATGTTGGATCTGATCCGCGCTTCCGTTGCCATGAAACGCCCGTTCAGCTTCATCTACCGCATCCGGGCGGCCAGCGGTGAGGAAAAATGGGTTTGGGAGCAGGGCGAAGGGGTATTCAATGCCGATGAAGAATTGGTGGCCCTGGAGGGATTCATCAGCGACGTGACGGCCTACAAAGAGGTGGAACTGGATCTGCGCAAGGAGAATCTGCGGTTGCGGTCGTCCATCAGTGATCGCTATCGGTTCGGTAACATCATCGGAAAGAGCGAACCCATGCAGGCGGTCTACGACCTGATTCTGAAAGCCGCCGCCAGTGACGCCAGCGTGATTATTTCCGGAGAGTCCGGATGCGGCAAGGAATTGGTGGCTCGGGCCATCCATCAGCTTAGCGACAGACAGGACGGACAGTTTGTTCCGGTCAATTGCGGGGCCATTCCCAGAGGACTGATGGAGCGGGAATTTTTCGGCCACGTCAAGGGCGCTTTTACCGGTGCCGGTGCAGATAAGGGCGGTTTCCTGGACATGGCTGACGGTGGCACGCTTTTTCTGGACGAGATCGGCGAAATCGGCCAGGAGATGCAGGTGAAACTGCTGCGGGTGCTGGACGGCGTGAGATACACACCACTGGGAGGGAACCATCTGAAACAAAGCGATTTTCGGGTCATCGCCGCCACCAACCGGGATTTGATCCGGCTGGTCAAAGACGGGCTGATGCGGGATGATTTCTTCTACCGTATTCGTATTTTACCCATCCAGATACCGCCGCTGCGCGACCGCAGGGAGGATATCCCCCTCCTGATCGATCATTTTCTCTCCGGCATGGCCAACGGCAGGCAGTCGCCCAAACACCTGCCGGTGCGGGTCCGCGAAGCCATGGAGACCTACGGTTGGCCGGGCAATGTGCGCGAGCTGCAAAATGTGCTGCACACTTACATCACCCTGGGCAAGCTCGACTTGATGGGCCGGATTTCCGTAGCAGCGGAAGCGGACGATCCGGACTCGGAAGGGCTTGATCCGGCCGAGGGCGGCCTGCGCCGACGCATGGCAGCCGTCGAAAAAAAGATGATCTTGCGCGCTTTGGAACGATCCCATTGGCACCGCGGCAAAGCGGCGGATTTGCTGCAGCTCAACTACAAGACATTGCAGCGCAAAATGAAAGCGCTTGGTATAAAATAGTCTATTTATTGGACATTTTTGTCCAAATCACTAATACGACTTCAATTTCAACCGGTTGAAGCCTTTCTCGTCATCGATGAGGACAATTCTGTCCTGATCGATGACCCCTGTCCGGTTTGACAAAAAATGAATTTTTCTTTTTCAATTCAGGCACCTCCAACCATCCTTCGTATTTGGCACAAAGATTGAAGGATTGTTTTTATTTTTTCCGGTTGCTACCCGTCTTCCATCTGAAAACCCCGACCGGAGCACGTATTAAGGAGGAGATGCATGGCAAAGAAAGACAGGTTCGTCACATCTTACAAAATCGGACAGGACAACATTAAGAAATGGGGCATGGACATGCACAATCCGGTATTTTTCATATCGGCTGCCATGGTGATCCTGTTTGTTGTGTCCACGCTGGTCAACCCCGCCGGCGCCAAGAAGATCTTCGACGCCACCAAAGGGTGGACCATTCAAAATTTCGATTGGTTTTTCATGATTTCGGGCAATATTTTCGTTCTGTTCTGCCTGTTCTTGATCTGCTTGCCGGTGGGCAAAATCCGGTTGGGCGGGCCGGACGCCAAGCCCGAATTCAGCCGGGTCTCTTGGTTTGCCATGCTTTTTGCCGCCGGCATGGGCATCGGGCTCATGTTTTGGAGCGTGGCCGAACCGGTGGCCTACTTTACCGACTGGTGGGGAACGCCGCTCAATGTGGCCCCCCGCACTCCCGAAGCGGCCAGCGCGGCCATGGGCGCCACCATGTTCCACTGGGGGCTGCACCCCTGGGCCATTTACGCGGTCACCGCTTTGGCCCTGGCCTTTTTCGCCTTCAATAAGGGCATGCCCCTGACCATCCGCTCCACCTTCTACCCGGTTCTGGGGGAGAAAACCTGGAAACTTCCCGGAGATATCATCGATGTGGTCGCCGTCATGGCCACCATCTTCGGTCTGGCCACCTCCCTGGGCTTTGGCGCCCAGCAGGCCGGCAGCGGCCTCAATTTTCTGTTCGGCATTGAAAGTACCATCGGACTGCAGGTGGTCATCATCATTGCCGTTACCAGCGTGGCCGTCATCTCCGTGGTTCGGGGATTGGAAGGCGGCGTCAAGGTCCTTTCCAATTTCAACATGATTCTGGCCGTCCTCATGCTGGTATTCGTCATCGTGGCCGGATCCTTTTCCCATTTCATCGCGGGTTGTTTCAAAACCGTGCTGGCCTATATGCACGACATCGTCCCTTTAAGCAACTGGATCGGCCGGACTGACGAGAAATTCTACAAAGGCTGGACCGTATTCTACTGGGCCTGGTGGATCTCCTGGGCCCCCTTCGTGGGTATGTTCATCGCCCGGATCTCCAAGGGCCGCACCATCCGTGAATTTCTCACTGCCGTGCTGCTGGTGCCCACCATACTAACCGTCATCTGGATGCAGGCCTTCGGCGGTAACGCCCTGCTGCAGATCCAGACCAATGTGGGGGCGCTGTCCAAAGGGCTGGGAGAAGTATCCCTGGCCACATTCCAGATGCTGGCCAACCTGCCGTTGACCCAGATCACATCCTTTTTCGGCATCGTCCTGGTGCTGGTCTTCTTCGTCACCTCATCCGACTCCGGATCCCTGGTGGTGGACTCGATCACCGCCGGCGGCAAGTTGGACGCCCCCATTCCCCAACGCGTGTTCTGGGCCGTCATGGAGGGAGCCATTGCCGCAGCGCTGCTCGTCGGCGGCGGCGCCGACGCCCTGGGCGCCATCCAGGCGGTTGCCGTGACCGTCGGACTGCCGTTTACCGCGGTCATGCTGGTCATGATCGTCAGCACATATCTGGGGGTTCGCAGCGAGAACCTGGCCGACTACCGGTCGCCTTCGATAGGGCTGGCTGATACCGCAGATCAGACCGCAGACTAAGGCCCGGCAAAACAACCAACGGCGGGCGCAGTGCTCGAGCGCTGCGCCCGCAGAGCGTCATCAACCTTTGGCAAACCTTTCATTGCCAGGATCCGTGCGATTCCGACACGATTGTTCGAACAGGCGATCAATCCCACTCCAAAAAAGTGCAAATTATTTTTCGCAAAAAAGTACGAAAAATAATTTGCACTTTCGCAAAACAAATGTTCTTTTTCAGAATCCTGCAGAAGATAATGGAATCTTGAACCAATCTCACAAATTCGACTAACAATCTAACATTACAGGCAAACTTATGGGATGATGACCCTTTAATTGAAAAAGTGAACGGGAGTCAATTATTGCGGTACGTTTATTGCTTTGTCAATGGAGTTACTGCATTTTTTCGGTCTGCTGTTATTTCACCCAACGGGGGCAACCCCAGACTCAACGGAGGAGTTATGTGTAGAAAAAAACTGTTCGCGACTATGATGGTGGCCTGTATTGCACTTGCCCTGCTGGCCGGCACCGCCTTGGCGGAAAAAACACTCAAAGTCGGCGTGCTGGGCCCCTTTACCGGGCCGTCGGCGAAAACGGGCCAGGAGTTCAAAGGATCCGTGACCATGGCCTTTGAGAAGGTCAACAACAAGGTGGGAGACTACAAGCTCGAGCCGGTCTGGGTCGACAGCCAGAGCGATCCAGCCAAGGCCGTCAGTGCCTATGCCGAGGCCTGTGAACGGATCGGCATCCAGGCCGGTATTCTCAACTGGCACAGCTCCGTTGCGGTGGCTGTCATGGACGTGGCCGCTCAGTACAAGGTTCCTCACATGTTCGGTTTCGGCGCCACCGAAGTCGTCAACCAGAAATGGCGCAGCGACCCAAAAAAATTCGGCTATTGGAACGGTAAAGGCTGGCCCATTCCCGGCAAATTGATGGCCGGTTATGCTGAAACCATCGATAACGCGGTAAAAAGCGGCAAGTACAAACCCAAAGCCAAAGCGGTGGCTATCGCCTGTGAAGACACCGACTGGGGGCACAGCGCCGGTGATGCCGTGGCCGCCGAGTTCGAAAAAAAGGGCTGGAAAGTGGTTGCCAAGGACTATTTCCCCATAACGCAGACCGACTTTTACCCCCTGCTGGGAAAATATAGGAAAGAAAATGTCTCCGTCCTGTTCAGCACCAGCACCGCCGCCCCGGTGACCTCCGCCTTCATCAAGCAGACCCGGGAAGTCGGCCTTAAATCACTGGTCATCATCGACGGGCTGGGCTGGTCCGGCGACTGGTACAAAATGGCCGGTGACGCCTCCGACGGCGTGCTGGACATGATTCCCCAGTTGACCACCAAGGCGGCCAAGGACTGGGCCGTGGAATTTGAAAAACGCTTCGGCATGAAACCCAGCCCCTCGGCCGGCGGGCTTTCCTACGATGGCGCCAGCTACTTCGTCAAGATTCTGCAGCGCACCCTGGATAAGCACGGCAAGCTGGATAAAGAGGCCATCCAGAAGGTGATGACGGAGGAAGTCGACACCGCCAAGCTGACCTACTCCAAGGCCGACGGCGCCATCATCATGAACGAGTACCGCTACACCATGGACACCATGCCCGACCCGGTTGTGGCCCGTGACGGTTATTTCTTCCCGGTGATCCAGTACAAGGGTGGCAAAGGCTCCATCGTCTACCCCGAGGATTGGTCCGAAGCCGAATTCATGGCGCCCAAATAACAGGCGTTTGTGCATCAATCAAACCAGCGGGGGAGCATGGCAGTGGCGTGGCCACCCCGCTGGCATTGCCCACTTCTCAATCAGGTGAGACGTCAATGATCGTACTGGAGACCAAAGAGCTAACCAAGCAGTTCGGCGGATTGACGGCGGTAAACGCCGTGTCCATGCACATCAACGAGGGGGATATCGTGGGGCTGATCGGTCCCAACGGGGCGGGCAAGACCACGCTGGTCAACGCCATCGCCGGGCTCAACCCGCCCACGGCGGGTCAGGTGTTCATGTTCGGTAAGAATACCACCGGCAAGACCCCGGAGAAGATGTGCCGGCGGGGATTGTCACGCACCTTTCAGATCCCCATCCCCTTTCCCAAAATGACCGTGCTGGAAAATGTCATGACCGCGGCCATTTTCGGCAATAAGCCCGGAACGATCAAGGATCCGGAGGCCCACAGCCGCCAAATGCTCTCTTTCGTGGAGTTTCCCATCGCCGAAGACACCATCAGCGAGCAGCTCAACACCGTGCAACTCAAGCGGCTGGACCTGGCGAGGGCCATGGCCAGCAATCCCCGGATGCTTTTTCTGGACGAACTGGCCTCGGGTCTGAGTGAAGGCGAGCTCAAAGACATCATGAAGCTGATTTTAAAGATTCGGGATAAGGGGATCACGATCCTGATGATCGAGCATATCATGCAGCTGATCATGAACCTGTGCAATCGGTTGGTATGTATCCAGTTCGGCACCAAGATCGCCGAGGGGACCACTGAGGAGGTGGCCAACGACCCTGCGGTGACCAAGGCCTATCTGGGCGATGCCGAGACCAGCTGCGAACCCGGAGATCAACAACCCGCTTAGCCAACGGAGACGCGATGTTACTGGAAGTTAAAAACCTCAATGCCGGCTACGGCTTTCTTCAGATTCTGCGTGATGTGTCGCTGACCGTGGACAACGGCGAGTATGTCTGCCTGGTGGGTCCCAACGGGGCGGGCAAGAGCACGACCCTCAAAACCATCGCCGGTCTGTTGGCCCCCATGAGCGGGGAGATTCTGTTCAATGGAGAGAACATCGCCGGCCTTCCGGGAAACCAGGTGGCCCGCCGGGGCATTTCCCTGGTGTCCGAAGCGATGAACCTGTTCGTCAACATGACGGTGCAGGAGAACCTGTATATGGGGGCGTATACCATCAAGGACAAAAAGATGCAGAAAGACCGTATAGACTTCGTCTACGACCTGTTTCCGCGTTTGGTGGAGCGCCGCAATCAGCTGGCCGGGACCATGAGCGGCGGCGAGCGCAAGATGCTGGCCATCGGCCGGGGATTGATGCCCAACCCCAAGCTTTTACTGGTGGACGAGCCCTCCTTCGGACTGGCGCCGCTGCTGACCGAAAACGTGTTCGCAAGCCTGGACACCCTGGTGTCCCAGGGGGTGACCATCATGCTGGTGGAGCAAAACGTGACCAAGACCCTGTCAGTCACCCATCGGGGCTACGTGCTGGAGAACGGGCGCATCGAGCTGTCCGGCAAGAGCGACGATCTGGCATGCGACGCGCATGTGCGCAAGGTCTTTTTGGGCGTGTAAGCGGAAAGGAACGGGTTCATGGCAGATCAAATGGAAAAACGATTTTGGGAGCGGTTCTTAAAGTGGATCAAGTCCCTGGCCGGAGTCACGGTGATCGCTACCGTGGTGATCGCCTTGCTGGCAACCGTGGACCGGGGCGGTTATGTGCTGGTCAACGCCATCGTGACCGGAGGAATGACGGCGCTGGTGGCCATGGGGCTGACATTGACACTGGGGGTACTCAACATTCCCATGTTCGCCCACGGGGAGTACTTCATGATCGGCTCCTTGACCGCGTATTACGTCTTTACCCCGATCAACACCTACATCCAAAACCATCCCGATTCGGCGATGGCGATGTGGGGACCGCTGGTAACCGTGCTGGCGGCCATGCTGGTGGGCGCTTTGGCCGGCGTGGTTTCCGAAGTACTGGTATTCAAGCAGTTGAGAAAGCGCAGCCGGGAGAACTGGGTGATGAACTCTTTTCTGCTTACCGTGGGGCTCTCGGTGGTGATGATCAACGCCCATCAGCTCTTTTTCGGGGCGGACTTCAAGGGCATCACGCGCTACTTCTCCGGTATGCCGTTGACGATCATGGACGTGTTCATCTCCCGGGATCGGGTCATCGCCTTCCTGCTGGCGGCGGTGGTGGTGGCGGCCTTTTGGTTCTTCATGACCTACACGCGCACAGGCCGGGCCATCCGCGCGGTGAGCCAGGACGAAACCGGCGCCCTGATCGTGGGCATCGGGCTCAACGGGATCATGATGCTGACGATGGCGCTGTCGTGCGCATTGGCGGCCATCGCCGGCGCCGGTCTGCTGTTCATGTACCCGGCTTACCCGTCGGTCGGGCTGGAGCCACTGTACATGGCCTGGTTCGTGGTGATACTTTCCGGGTTGGGCAACGTCCTCGGAGCCGTAATGGGCGCTTTCATGGTGGCGCTGCTCAAGGTACTCACCGTGGAATACATTGGCTCGGGCTGGGATTTCGTGGTGCCTTCAGCCCTGATCATCGTGATTCTGATTTTTAGACCCAGCGGTATCTTCGGCTCCGAAGTGCGCGGCGTGCTGGACAAATAAGGGAGGATTCATGGATAACCCGACACCGAACGTCAATCCCTTTGACAAGCTGCTGAACCTGTTGTGTTTCACCCCGCTGGGCCTGCTATGCCTGATCGTTCTGCTGGTGCTGCCCCTTGTACCGCCATTCAACCAGGAGTATCTGGTCCGCTGGATGATCAGCGCCGCTTTTATCGCCGCATTGGCCATCGGCTTCGATCTTACCGCCGGACTGATCAATATCGTCAACTTCGGCTATTGCGCCATCATGGGAGTCGGCGGGTACACATCGGCCATCCTGGCTGAACGCATCGGCCTGAGCCCCTGGCTGGGCATGTTGGCCGGGGGGGGCATCGCCGCCATCCTGGGGTTGGTGATCGGCATGATCACCCTGCGGCTGAGAGGCATCTTCGCTGCGTGTCTGGCCTGGTTCTTCGGCCTGGCGGCCATGGGCCTGGCGACTAAAATGGTCTGGCTGACCCGCGGTCCGTTGGGCATGCGGGTGAACCGGCTGTTCGATACAGCCTCCAACGTGCCCTATTACTATCTTCTCGTGCTGATGATGGCGGCCATTTACATCATCTGCAAATGGGTGACGCGTACGCGCATGGGAGTGGCCTTCAAGGCCATCGGGCAGAACATGGAGGCGGCGCGCACCTCGGGAATCAACCCGGTGTTCTACCGGGTGAGCAACTTCGTCCTTTCCTGTACCCTGGCCGGGGTGCTGGGCGGATTCTACGCCCACTTTTACGGCATCCTGACGCCGGACATGATGCACACCTCCAAAACCGTGGAAGTGCTGGCCGTGGCCTACATCGGGGGACGGGGAAGTTTATGGGGCGGTGCGGCCGTCGCCTTTCCCTTCATTTTCGCCATGGAACTGATCCGATCATCGCTCTCCAATCTACCCGGCCTGAACCTGCTGCTTTACGGCCTTTTGCTGATCCTGGTTATGATTTACTACCCGGGCGGGTTCGCCGCTTTCTTCGACACATGCATCCGCAAACCCAAAAACAAACTCTTGGATTATTTTCTCAATGGGGCCTATGGTGGCGCCAAATGATGTATAAAATATATAACGTATAGAAAATATAGATAAAAATAGCGGTGCCGATCGAGCGCCGACACCACGCTTATACCCAAAAGGAGGTAGCTTATCATGAAATCACAGGCAAGAGTCGTTGTCATCGGCGGCGGCGCCATCGGCGTCAGCACGGCCTATCATCTGGCCAAGTATGGCTGGAAGGATGTGGTGCTGATTGAAAAGCACGAACTCACTTCCGGATCGACCTGGATGGCGGCGGGCAACTGCTCTTTTTTTCACGGCAACTACTACTGCACCCAGGTTAATATGAAAAGCATCGAAATCTATCAGCAGCTGGAGGCTGAAACCGGGCAGAGCGTGGGCTGGCACACCACCGGTTCTATCCGCACGGCGGACAATCCCGGCCGCATGGAAGAGCTGGGTTACATTTACAGTATGAACCGCTGTCTGGGATTGGACGTCAGCTGGGTCACTCCTGAAGAGATGAAAAAGCTGCACCCGATGATGAACGTAGAAGGCTTTACCGCCGGTCTCTACTGGCCCGACGATGGAGATGTGGACCCCAACGGCATCACCATGGGCATGAGCATCGGAGCCAAAAAACACGGCGCCGAAATCAATACCCACACCCAGGTCACCGGCATCGAGCGCACCGCGTCCGGTGAATGGCTGGTCAAAACCGACAAGGGCGATATCACCTGCGAGATCGTGGTCAATGCCGCCGGTCTGTGGGCGCCCCAGGTGGCCGCCATGGTGGGGCTGGAAATCCCCTCCATTGCCGGGGAGCACACGCATATTCTTTTCGAAGCCATCGATGCCGTGGTCGAGCGCGACAGCTATCTGCCCCTGATCCGGGATCCCGATCGCAGCATCTATATCCGCCAGGAGATGGACAGCCTGATCCTGGGGCTATACGAGAGCAAGGTCAAACAGTGGTATCCCGAGGGTGTGCCATGGGACTATGCCCAGACCGAACTGCAGCCCGACATCGACCACATCGCCGATTTCATCGAACACGGCATCCATCGCTTTCCCATAATGGGCGAAACCGGCTTCAAGCATGTCACCGCCGGCCCCATCACCTATACCCCCAACGGCGATCCCCTGGTGGGACCGGCCTACCCGCTGAAGAACTTCTACCACGCTTGCGGGTATAGTTTCGGCATCACCCAGGCCGGCGGCATCGGCCACTACCTGGCCGGCTGGATCATGAACGGTGAGCCCGAGATCGACCTGTGGCCCATGGACAGCCGCCGATACGGCAGTTACGCCAACTGGGCCTACAACCATGAGAAGATCGAGGATACCTATCCGCGTCTGTATGCCATCATTTGCCCCAATGACTGGCGCGACGCCGCCCGTCCCAATCGCACAGCGCCCATCTACGAGTACCAGAAAGCGGCCGGCGCGGTCTTCGGCGACTACTACGGCTGGGAGTGCCCCAACTACTATACCGACAATCCCGCCGACAGCCGTGAGAATCCCGGCTGGAAACGGAACAACACCTTTAAATACGTGGCTGCCGAGTGCAAGCACATCATGGAGAACGTCGGCCTTCTGGATCTGTCCCGTTTCGCCAAGGCCCGCATTACCGGTCCCGGCGCCGAGGCCTGGCTCAATAAAATGACCTGCCAGCGGGTGCCGGTCATGGACGGCCGCATCGCCCTGTCGCCCATGCTGGACGCCAACGGCAATTTCAAGTCGGACATGACTGTCACCAAGATCAAGGAAGGCGAGTACATGTGCATCACCGCCTCGGTGGGCAAACGTCACGATCAGCACTGGCTGCTGACCAACCTGCCCGAAGACGGCAGCGTGTGCATGGAGGATGTCACCTACCGCATGGGTTGTCTCGTCATCGCCGGCCCCAAGAGCCGCGACGTGCTGGCCAAGGCCGCCTACGCCGATGTCTCCAACGAGGCTTTAGCCTTCGGCACCAGCCGGGAGATGTTCGTGGGGCGCGTCAAATGCCGGGTCAACCGTATGAACTACGTGGGTGAGCTGGGATATGAGATCTTCCATCCCATCGAAGAGCAGGTGTCACTCTACCAGACCCTCATGGCCGCCGGCGAGGCGTTCGATCTGAAGATGTTCGGCATGTACGCCATGGATTCCATGCGCCTGGAAAAAGGCTACCTGGCCTGGAAGAGCGAATTGAACGTGCATCACACTCCGCTGGAAACCAACGTGGCCTGGACCGTGAAGATGGACAAGGACTTCATCGGCAAGGCCGGCATTGAGAAGCAGAAGGCCGCCGGCGTACCCCGCCAACTGGTCTGCCTGGTGTGCGAGGCCGAGGATGCCGATCCGTGGGGCTACAACCCGATCTTTGACGGTGAAACCATCGTGGGCATGACCTCCTCGGGCGGCTATGGCCACCGCACCGGCAAGAGCATCGCCCTGGGTTACGTGCCGCCGGCCCTGGCCGCGCCGGGAACCCGGCTGGAGGTGGAAGTGCTGGGCAAGAAACTGCCGGCCGAGGTGGCGGTCATGCCGCTGTACGATCCAAAAAATGAGAAGATGAAAGCATAAAAAGAACAATCAAAAAATGATAAATGCAGGCCCTCCCCCTGCGGTTGTCGCGGGCCCACCCTGCCCTCCTCTCATAGGGTGGGTCCGCCGGCGCGGCCGGTGTAAGGAGACCTGTGAAAGCGAAGAAAGAGGACACCGTCATGCAAATCTATGTATGTGTGAAACATGTGCCCGACACGGCGGCCAACATCAAGGTTGTCGGCGAGAATGGCTTTGACGATGGCGGCTGCAAGTTCATCGCCAATCCTTACGATGAATATGCCGTCGAGCAAGCCGTGCAGCTGGTGGAGAAAAACGGCGGCGAAGTGATCATCGTCACCCTCGGCAAGCCCGCCGCAGTCGCCACCATCCGTGCGGCCATGGCCATGGGCGCCCACCGAGGCATTCTGGTGACCGTGGCAGACCAGTTCGTGGACAGCCAGATCACGGCCAAAGCCCTGGCGGCGGCTATCGGGCAGGACGGCAAGGCCGATCTGATTTTCACCGGCAAAGGCGCCGTGGACACGGAAGGTTTTCAAACCCTCTACCGCCTGGCGACGATCATGAACCTGCCGGTGGTCAACGAGATCAACAAGATGGATCTGGTCGACGGAAAGGCCGTCGTCGGCCGGGAGATCGGTGGCGGTGCCCGCCAAGTGATCGAGGTCTCCCTGCC
The DNA here is from genome assembly GCA_050291625.1 of Desulfobacteraceae bacterium. GTDB lineage: Bacteria > Desulfobacterota > Desulfobacteria > Desulfobacterales > Desulfosarcinaceae > JARRKU01. Next base: position 10,047 of record JBNKKC010000167.1, on the reverse strand, counting down.
ATGTGTGCTGGGGGCGACCAAGGGGCTCAACGACCCGCGCTATCCGAAGTTCCCCGACATCATGAAAGCCAAGAAGAAGCCGGTCCAGGAGATCGCCCTGACTGACCTGGGCATTTCCGCAGACGCACCCGCAAGCGAGCTGCTCAAGCTGGAAAAGGTTCCCGAACGTACAGGCGCCAGAATGCTGGACGGGGATGTGCGGCAGGCGGTGGAGGAGCTGGTTCGGGTGTTGAAAGAAGAAGAAAAAGTCATCTAAGGAGAAGACATATGGCTACCATCGGTGTACTCATCGAAACCGAAGAGGGCAAGGTCAAGGAGACCAATTTGGGCGTTCTCACGGCCGCCCGCCAAACGGGCAACGACACGATCATCGCTTTGCTGCTGGACGGGTCGGCGGACGATGCCAAGTCCATTCTGGGACAATACGGCGCCGGCAAAGTGGTTCAGGTATCCGTGAGCAGTGGGGATGTGTCAAACAGCCCCGACCTGGCGGCACGGGTGCTGGCCGCGGCCATTAAGAACTTTAGCCTAGATGCCCTGCTGGGACTGGCCAGTGCCATAGGACGGGATCTTTTCGCCCGTCTGGCGGCGCTCAAGGATCTTCCCCTGGTGTCGGACTGCGTGGCCGTTGATCTGCCAGCCAAGACCGTGAAAAAATCGCACTTTTCCGGCAAGACCACCGCCACGATCAAGCTGTCCGCGGAGGTGATGCTGTGCGCCCTTCGGCCCAACGTCGTGGAAGCCGTTGAAGCGCCGACGGATGCTGTCGTTGAAACATTCGCCGCAGCGGTCGAGGACCCGGGACAGGTCAAGGTGGTGGAGGTCAAAAAGGAAGCGGCCGGCAGCGTGGACCTGACCGAAGCGGCTGTCATCGTCACCGGCGGACGGCCCATCGCCTCGGCGGACAACTACAAAATCCTCAAGGAGTGCGCGCGTCTTCTGAGCGGCACCATCGGTGCTTCCCGGGCGGCCGTGGATGCGGGCTTCGCCCCCCACTCCATGCAGGTGGGCCAGACCGGCAAGACCGTCAGTCCCAGGCTTTACATCGGTTGCGGGCTTTCCGGATCGGTACAGCACTTTGCCGGTATGAAAACCTCCAGGGTGATCGTGGCCATCAACACCGACAAGGATGCACCGATCTTCGAGAAGTGCGACTACGGCATTGTCGGCGATCTGTTCGAAGTGGTACCGGTGTTGACCGAGGTGCTGAAAGAAAAACTGTAGGGGTAAGTAAATGGAACCGTACACCATTGCCAAATCAATCGTCATGCTCACGGCCCTGGTTGGGGCGTTCTCCTTTTTCTCCATTCGCGTCAGGCGGCTCTACCGCCTGATGATGGCCGTGCAAGGCACCACTGAATTCAAGCTGGACCGGGTCACCGAGCGGATTGGTGTACTGTTCAAGGATGTTCTCGGCCAGAGCAACGTGCGCCGCAAGAGGCTGCCCGGCCTGGCCCACACCATGATTTTCTTCGGTTTTCTGGCCGTGCAGCCCCACAGCCTGGAGTTGATGATCAAGGGTGTCTGCCCTGCTTTCGAAGTGGGCCGCTGGATCCCGAACGTGTGGGGCGGCTTCCTGTTCGTGGCCGATATCCTGGCGCCCCTGGTGCTGGTCGGACTCGCCTATGCCATCTACCGGCGAGTTGTTAAGCGCCCCCGCTACCTGACGCTGGGCACCGACGCCAACCTGATCATCGTTTTTACCTCACTGATCATCGTCACCTTCATGTTCATCAATGCCCTCCAGACCCTTTTGCCTATCGCGCCGGAGGGATACGACTATCGGGGCATCTTTCCGCTGTCAGGACTGCTGGCAGGATTTTTCAGCCTCGATACGCTGGGCCCGCAGCAGGTTTTTGTCGGCTATCAGATCGCCTACTGGCTGCATATGGCGACGATCCTGGGATTTCTGATTTACATCCCCGGCTCCAAGCACCTGCACCTGCTGGCGGCCGCGCCCAATGTTTTTCTGAAGCCTCTGGAACGGGAAAAGGCCATCGTCAAGACCGACATCGAAAACGAGGAATTGGAGACTTTCGGACTGGGCAAGGTCAGCGAACTGAACTGGAAGAACGTCCTCAACCTGTATGCCTGCACCGAATGCGGCCGCTGCGAGGAGCAGTGTCCGGCGGCCAACACGGACAAGCCGCTCTCACCCAAGAAGGTGATCCACGACCTCAAGGTGGACCTGCTCGATCAGTCCCAAGCCATCCTGGGTGGCAACCATGACGAGGTAAAGCCCATTGTTCGCGACGATTCTCCGGTCACCTTTGATGTGCTCTGGTCCTGCACTACCTGCAGGGCCTGCGAGGATATCTGCCCGGTGAACATCGAACACCTCGATTTCATCATCGAGGCGCGCAAGCATCAAGTACTCATGGAGGCCAGTTTCCCCCCGGAGGTCCAGGAGACCTTCACCAACCTGGAGAATCAGGCCAATCCGTGGGGGTTTTCCGCCGACAGCCGCGCGGACTGGGCCAAAGGCATGGATGTCCCTTTGATGACGGACAACCCGGACGCCGATATTCTATATTTCGTCGGCTGTGCCGGGTCCTTCGACGACCGGGGTAAAAAAATCGCCAAAGCCACGGCGCGAGTGCTGCAGCGCGCCGGTGTGAACTTTGCCATCCTGGGACCTGAAGAAGCCTGCAACGGAGACATGGCCCGGCGCGCCGGAAACGAATACCTGGCACAGATGCTGATGCAGCAGAACGCCGAAGTGCTGAATCAATACAAACCCAAACGCATCCTCAGCGGCTGCCCCCACTGCTACAACATCTTGAAGAACGAGTACGGCCAGTTCGACGCTGCCTATTCCGTGGTGCATCACTCCGAATTTCTACTGGATCTTTTCCGCCAGGGCCGCCTCAAAGCCAACGGGCGCGACCTCGGCCGCATCACCTTTCACGACTCATGCTATCTGGGCCGCTGGAACGGCATCTACGATGCGCCGCGGGAATTGCTCGGCAAGATCAGCAGCGGCGGCAACCTCGTGGAAATGCCGCGCCAAGGCAGTAAGGGATTCTGTTGCGGCGCAGGCGGTGCGCGCATGTTCATGGAGGAGACGATCGGTCGCCGCATCAACATCGACCGCGCCCAGGAAGCAAAGGACAGCGGGGCGGCCACCGTGGCGGCGGCCTGCCCGTTCTGCGCCACCATGCTGGGCGATGGATTGATGGATATTGAATCCGATCAGGCGGTTAGAGACATCGCCGAAATCATCGATGAGGTCACGACCTAGTGTCCATTCAGAAATGGTAGATTGTGGCCCAGATCAAGGCCGCAGTGAGGTTGAAACCGCAGGCGTAGCCGCGCTACGTCGAGGATTTCAGCCGAGCGAGAACACCGAGCTGGGCCGCAAGATGCCATTTATGGATGGGCGCTATCTAATTCCCGGCAACCGGGCAAGGAGAAAAACAATGAATAACGCAGCCGACGCGCTGGCTAAAGGCTTCGCCCGCGAACATCAATTCGATTTTGAGGCGGCCAAGCGCATTTATACGGATATTGTCGACCAGGGCGCCGAAACATCCCAGGCAACCATCGCATCGGATCGTCTGCGCGATATGGACGATCTGATCGCCGAAAAGGCGATTTATGAACGCATCCACAGCAATGCCAAACGGGTTTTGACTGAGATCGGCATCAACATCACCGAAAGCCCGGTACTGATGGACTTGCTGATGGAAGCCGACGCCGTCGATTTCGAAAGCACCGGGGCGGTATTCATCCCGGTCAAACCGGACTATCTCGAGCGCTGCCTGGACCAGGTCCCCAGAGAAATGCCCGGTGATCCAGGCCCAAATACCTTCGGTACCGGCGCGACACCACCCTTTTTGAAGCGTGATCTGGACAATGAGCTGCGTCCCGCCAACCGGAAAGAGTTTGCGGAAATCGTCGACGTGGTGGGCAAAAACGCAGACGTCACAGGCATATTCAGCCTGCCAGTGGCCACCGATAAAAGCATTTCGGCCTTTGAGTGCGCCCAGATGATGGAAAAGGGGTTCGACGGATTCAAGATGACGGCCTGCAAAGCCATGTCCGATGAGGAGCTGTTGTTCCTCAAAGGAAAGGATCACTGGGTGGACGGCACGTCCCTGATCACCTCGCTGGCACCCATGGGAACGATGGAAAATGCCTTTTTACGCAGCGCGCGCACCGGCACCAATCTGCTGCTGCTGGATCTGACCATTGCCGGCTCGTCGGGTCCCGGAAGCCCGGAAGCGCTGCTCACGCAGATCCACGCCCAGGTCATGTTCATGATGGTACTGGCGCAGACGGTCAATCCGGGCATCGTCTGCATGCACGGCGGCATTCCCGGCGTGGTGGAAGCCGGAGGCGATCTGTCCTACAGCTCCCCGTCGCAGCCGCTGATCAACGCCGCCATGGCCCGGGTCAACCAGTGGGTAACCGGCTTTCCTTCTGCCCAGTCCGGCGGCAGCACCAGCATCACCGAGGTAACTCCCGAGGCCGTGATCGAATCCGAGCTGAGCCGCAACACCCTGCGCAAGTACGGCGTGCACGTCCTGCGTCACGCACTGGGTGCCCTGGGCAGCCTCAATTTCTTCAGTCTGACCAAGTATCTGGAAGACTGCGAACGGGAAAGGCGCTCAGTATCGCTGTTCGAGTCCAGCCGTAAAAACAAGGGGGTCATCCCGCTCTATTTTCCGGAAGACCATCAAGCCCTGGCCGGCATCCGGGAAATTGCCGAAAAGGGCAATCCCAAGAATGCGGATCACACCTTAAACAACGTCGAATCATTCATGAAATGGGAAAACCGGATCAACGACGCCGCCCGGAAAAAACTCTATTACCCAAACCTGAACGATACGGTCATCGAACAAATCAAGAGATCCGGACCGAATGTCTGACATGAATTTGTCGGCCGAATCATATGAGGAATCGAAGCGAATCATGGATGATTTTGCCTATCCGTACCTTATGGCGCGGGCAGGATGTTTTCCGGCACGATCACCCATCGCAGCATCCATCTCTGACAAAGATACAATCAAACAACAAGGAGATCACAATGCCAGTCGAAAAGCATATTCTCGCATTGTTGCAGGAAGCCAACATCGAGTACTCGGTTGTTGAACACGAGCCGGTCTATACCAACCCGGCCATGGCCCAGGCACTGAATGTCACTGAATCCGAAACCGTCAAATCGCTGGTTTTGATGACCAAAGAAAAGAAAATGGTGGTCCTGGTGCTTCCCGGGGATAAAAAGGTGGACTGGAAAAAAGCCGCCGCCGGTATCGGTACCAAAAAGGTGTCGTTCGCCAAACCGGAACAGGTGCTGGAAAAGGTCGGCTGCGAGGTCGGCTGCGTGCCGCCGTTCGGCCAGCTAACCCAGCTGCCAATCTATATGGATCCGGAACTGACCAAAAAGGATTACGTCTATTTCAACCCCGGCAAACACGATAAATCATATAAAATCAAAGCCTGGGACCTGAAAAAAATGTGCCGCCCCACTTTTGTGTAAGTGTCGTCGAAATGCCGATGTCAGGGCCGGCTGCCAGCCCTGATGGTACGGCGGTCACCGATTGTCAGCCCTGCCAGCGGTCTTGCCTTCCCGGCGCCTTGAAACTGCATGGAACGACCACCTGGCATTTGCCGCACACATGGGTCGTGATATCTCTCCCGACCAGCGTCTCCGAAACGGCAAGGTTGGTCTTCAACCGCTGCCAGCAAACCGGTCGATCAATCCCGTCAACCGTAACAGCGCCGACCGGGCAGCGGTCCCTGCATATCAAACATGTTTTGCCTCGTTTATGCAGGCACAGCTCCCGGGTATGAACCAGCGGGCTGTCCTGTAAAGGCGCATCCGTAACCAGGCTCCCCAATCGTCCTGCACATCCCGAAGACGTGATGAGTTGAGCATTTACACCGAACCGTCCCAGACCGGCGAGATAGCCGACATGTTTGTGCGACCAACGGGAAATGAGACGCTTTTCATCAAAATTGTGCGTGGGCGGTGTAACTTCCGCGCGGTGGCCGGCTTCCCTCAGGTGCTCCCTGAACCGTTGGCAGATGGCCACAATCAGACGATTGGTGACCTCATAAGCCACTGCCCATGAATGGGCCGGTCGTCTGCCTCGGTGATTTTCAACAGCGATCGCTTTTGTGAACGGAAGAAAAAAAACAATCACTGCCTTGGCCTTCGGCAACAAATCGTTTGGTAACAGGTGATCCCTGGCCACCATGCTGCGGAGCTGTTCGAATCGTTCGTCCGCGACCGCCGTACATAGAAGCGGTTGACGCCATATCCGCTGCCGGCCGGTTGACGCGCAGTACGCATCCATTTGCTTTTGGATCAAGATCCGCAACGCTTCGACAGTAATCAGACGGCTCATTTGCACGCTCTCCGCATATCTGATAAATTCGGTCAAGGCCTGCACCACGCAAACAATGCCTCTCTATCAGAAGTCATCGGGCAGGTCCAGATCTTCCCGTATTCCCCCCAAACTATTGACCGAAAATGTACAAAGGACAAAATGTCACTCCGGCGCAAGCCGGAGTCCAGTTGAAAACCCTCTGGATTCCGGCTTGCGCCGGAATGACTTAAAGGAAAAAGGCATTCGAATTGACCGAATATTTTTTACCCAGCTTCCGGGACACAACACTAGTAAGTGGTTTCAAAATAAAATCTGACATTGACGAAACAATCGGCCAACATTCCCCTAAGAGCCTTCATTTCCAACTTAATAAAACCGCCAAAAAACTCAGGCCCACCGCTAAAAAATGGGGATTTGAAGCCCGCTAACAAACATCTAACATTTTCAGAACACTTTCCAAACAATCATGCCATACCTTCCCCGTCAAAGAAACCGACTTTCAGGTTGGAGGACCATCATTGGATTGGAGCAGCGCTTTAAAATGATCTCGCCGAACACCTTGCTAGTTGTGTTGCTGCTGATGTCGGCTTTGGCCTACTACGTTGGATTGCGCCGTTCAGTGGCGATTGCCGGCGGGCCGGACAAGGTGCAACGGCTCCATTCACGCCCCCCCTACTATGGCATGCTCACTGCATTGTGGTGCGGCCTGCCGGCGCTCATCGTCTTCGCGGGATGGCAGATTCTGGAAACCGATATCATCACGCACACGGTGATCGGTGCGCTGCCGGATCAGCTCAAAGACGCTCCCGCCGATCGAATCAACCTGATCATCAACGATATCCGCAATCTGGTCAGCGGCAACATCGTCTCCGGGCAAATGAGCCCGGACATGATCGCAGCGGCCGATCATTATCACAGGCTTCAGCAAATCAGCCATGCGGCACTGGCGGTGGTTGTCATCGCCAGCGCCATGGTGGGGCTGGTGGCCGTCCGCCAACGCATCGAAACCGCCACGCGGGCGCGCAATCATGTCGAACGGCTGGTCATGTGGCTGCTGGTGGCGTGCTCCACCATCGCCATCTTCACCACCATCGGCATTGTACTGTCGGTGCTCTACGAATCCATTCGGTTCTTTAAAGCCGTGTCGCTGTTTGACTTTTTATTCGGACTGAAATGGAGCCCCCAGATGGCCATCCGGGCCGATCAGGTGGGATCGTCCGGCGCTTTCGGTGCCGTGCCTGTGTTTGCCGGGACCTTGCTCATTTCGGCCATTGCCATGGCCATTGCCGTTCCCATCGGTCTGATGTCCGCTATCTATATGTCCGAATACGCCAGCAAAACCGTTCGCAACCTTGCCAAGCCGCTGATGGAAATCCTGGCGGGCATCCCCACTGTGGTCTACGGCTTTTTCGCCGCCCTGGTGGTGGCTCCGGCCATCCGCGGCATGGGCCAGTCGCTGGGCATGGATATCAGTTCGGAGAGCGCGCTGGCGGCCGGATCCGTCATGGGGATCATGATCATCCCCTTTGTCTCCTCGCTCTCCGATGACATGATCAATGCCGTTCCACAGGCCCTTCGCGACGGTGCATACGGTCTGGGCGCTACGCAGTCCGAGACCATCCGCCAGGTGGTGCTGCCGGCGGCGCTGCCGGGCATCGTCGGGGGCGTGCTTCTGGCCATCTCGCGCGCCATCGGCGAAACCATGATCGTGGTCATGGCCGCCGGTTTGACCGCCAACATGACCTTGAATCCCCTGAAAACCGTCACCACCGTCACCGTCCAGATCGTCACACTGCTGGTGGGCGACCAGGAATTCGACAGTCCCAAAACCCTGGCCGCCTTTGCGCTGGGGCTTCTGCTGTTCATTATGACCCTTTTTCTGAATATCATCGCATTGCACGTAGTGCGCAAATACCGTGAACAATATGAATAATCGCACCGATTCCGATAGGGCCAGGTTCGTGGAAGAAACAAATTCCACCATATGGCGCCGGATTTGGATCCGGTTTCAAGGCGCATCAATGGGTGCATACTCATTGTATGCGCCCATTGGTGCAACACCGAAAACGGATTCAAAGACAAGCGAGATGGAGGAATTTGTTTCTTCCACGAACCTTAAACCCATCGACATCGTCCGGAAAGGGCTGGTGAAGCGCTACCGTGCCGAACGCCGTTTCCGCCGCATGGGGCTGGGTGCCATCGTCGTGAGCCTCGTCTTTTTGTCCCTGCTGTTTGCCAGCATCATCAGCAAGGGCTATTCGGCCATATTTCAAACCCACATTCAATTGAACATCTTCTTCGATCCCGAGCGCCTCGCCCGGGAGGAGCTGACGCATGCCGATTATCCCGGGCTGGTCAAAGCCGCCCTGCGGGACATGTTTCCCGAAGCATCCGGCCGCAGGGAAAAACGCGAGCTCTACAAACTCGTCAGCTCCGGTGCCGCCTTCGAATTGCGCAAGCGGGTTCTGGCCGACGGTTCCCTTATCGGCCAGCGGCGCTCCATCTGGGTGCCGGCCGATGATGATGTGGACATGCTGATCAAGGGCCATATCAGCCGCACGACCGAAAGCGGCGAGCCGGGGCGGTTTTCGGATCAGCAGCTGGCCTGGGTCGACCAGCTGAAAGCGCGGAACAAGATACGCAAACAGTTCAACGTCGCCTTTTTCACTGCCGGCGATTCGCGCGAACCCGAATTGGCCGGCATCTGGGGGGCGGTGTGCGGCAGCTTTTTTACGCTGGTGATCACCCTGATCCTGTCGTTTCCCATCGGCGTCGCCTCTGCCGTCTATCTGGAAGAGTACGCCCCCAGGAATCGCTGGACCGATCTGATCGAAGTCAACATCAACAATCTGGCCGCCGTGCCTTCCATCGTCTTCGGACTGCTGGGACTGGCCGTATTTCTGAATGCTTTCGGCCTGCCCCGTTCGGCCCCGCTGGTGGGCGGGTTGGTGCTGACCTTGATGACGCTGCCGACCATCATCATCGCCAGTCGGGCGGCGCTGCAATCCGTACCGCCGTCCATACGCGACGCGGCACTGGGTGTCGGGGCCTCCAAGATGCAGATGATTCTGCACCACGTCCTGCCCCTGGCCCTGCCGGGGATGCTGACCGGCACCATTATCGGCATGGCCCGCGCTTTGGGGGAGACAGCGCCTCTGTTGATGATCGGCATGGTGGCCTTTATCGTCGATATCCCCCAGGGGTTCACCGATCCGTCTGCGGTCCTGCCGGTGCAGATCTACCTGTGGGCCGACAGTCCGGAACGTGCCTTTGTCGAACGCACATCTGCCGCCACGTTGGCGCTGTTGATGTTTTTAATTGCAATGAACGGTCTGGCCATCTACCTGCGCAAGCGGTTCGAGCGTCGCTGGTAGGTTGCCCGACAAAGATGATTAATTTGCCGCCCGCAGCAATCGACGGATAAAACGCCGGGCGGCCAAAAACGTAGAGATATTACATCAAGGAGGAAGACATGTTTAAGAAAGCGTTCATCATTACCAGTGCAGCGGCGTTGCTGCTGGCAGGAACCACCGGAATGGCCGGCGCCGGTGCCGCGCGCGACTACATCAGCATCGTAGGGTCGTCCACGGTATACCCGTTTGCGACGGTGGTTGCCGAGCAGTTCGGCAAAACCACCTCGTTCAAGACCCCCAAAATCGAGTCCACCGGCTCGGGCGGCGGATTGAAACTGTTCAGTGCCGGCGTCGGCGTC
>JBNKKC010000166.1:0-2719 GCA_050291625.1 Desulfobacteraceae bacterium | reverse complement strand
TTGAGCTGAACATCATTGAATAACTGGAGATATCGGTTTGAAACTTCCTTCCAGACCGCGTCGCGGCTGAACATATAGGCTTTCTTGCGCATGGCGTGCCGGGCGACATCGTTGTCCAGAAGATCGATGATCTGAGCGGCCATGGCATCCGGATCGTTAAAGGGCACGAGACGGCCCCGGTCTTCGGCCAGCATCTCGGTCGCGTACCAGTAAGGAGTGGAAATGACGGCTTTGCCAGCGCCCATGGCATAAGCGAGGGTCCCGGAGGTAATCTGGGCTTCATTCAGGTAGGGGGTGACATAGATATCGGCGATGCCCAGAAACTCCCACAACTCTTTTTGTTCGACAAACCGGTTTTGAAATTTGACATGCGCGCCCAAATCGAGTTGGCGCACGAGCTGCTGCAGCATGATGCGGTAGGCATCCCCATGCGATTTTAAAATATGCGGATGTGTCGCCCCCAGGACAATATAGACCACATCCGGGTGCTTTTCGATGACTGCCGGAAGCGCCCGCAGCACATTCTCGATGCCTTTGTTCGGAGAAAGCAAACCAAAGGTGAGCAGTACTTTTTTGCCTTCCACATCGAACTTGTCCTTGTTGAAACTGGGATCGATAAACGGTGTGTCGATAATGCCGTGGTGTATAAAAGCAATTTTATTCTCAGGCACGGCGTAGAAATCCTTGAGGAAGACGGATGCCTCATGGCTCATCACAACCAGCTTGTCGGACAGTTCGGACAGCCTGCACATGACGTCACGATAATCCGACGCAGGGTCCTTCAACACCGTATGCAGCGTGGTCACCACCGGCATGTGCAGCTCCCCCAGGAGTTTCAGCAGGTGACCACCGGCCGGGCCTCCGAAAAGTCCGTATTCATGCTGAACGCAGACAATGTCCGTCTGACTGATATTGAGAAATTGAGACGCCATGCCGTAGTCGCTCAATTTGTTTTGGCTGATCTCGAAGCGCACTTTGTCGGGATAAGGGTACCCTTCGGGCCTGTCGTTCATCGCGGCGGCCCAGATGTTCATATCGGGCGCCTGAACGGACAGGCCTTCAACCAGGTCCGTCGTGAATGTTGCGATACCGCACCGGCGAGGCATATAATTGCCGATGACAGCCACCGAATTGATCCCCTGATATTGTTTTAGCGCAGAAGTCATGGCCCGTGCCTTTTCCGAAGTGCTTATTTTTCACTAATTCCAAGCGGAGTCGTTTTACCGTTTTTTTGCTTGCGTCTCTCCTTCAATGTGCGCTTGCTCTTTTTCTGCTCTTCACGCCTGCCTTTATCTTTTTTTCCCTTGTCGCCCATTTTGGCCTCTTCCCGTTAGTGGTTTCCCCGAAAGGTAATCATCGGTTCCCATGGTAATCATTCAGAAGCGCTATTTTCTTTCGGCTTCCAGGTTTATCGTTTTCATCTGTATCAAGTGTTTAATCATCTTTTGTTCGAACTGGCCTCGCGCCTCAGAGATTTCTTTCTGAAAACCCAGTGCTGTGCCGATACTCGGCTGCTTTTTGACAAGCTCGGCTTTCAGATAAAGCTCCTTCTCGTAAATCGTCTGCCGGAGCACTTCAGTGGATTTGATGAATGATTCTTGTTCGGCGTTGAGTTTATTGATGGTTGCATCGCTTAAATACCCATCATACCCTGGATACTTGCTGGATCCGCCCGGCATACCGGTTTCGCGAAAGCCGTATCGCATCATATCCCGGCCGTATTTCAAAATTTCATCCGGATTCTGGCCCATCGTCCCATAGACGCCGTATCCGTCCTTGTAGCCGCCGGAACTCATCATGTCCTGGCCCAAGGCATTCGAAGCCGATAATAAAAGCAACACCATTGCCGGGATTACCGTTAGACTGTAGATTATTTTTTTGCACATCGCATTATCTCCTTGCTGGATATTAGGCATTTATAGCCTGGTTCATGCGCCATTTTATCTGCCGTTCCCCACTTTCGGCAACGATGCGCCGACGGGATTCATCGCCCGGCATCGCGTTTAATCATATTCAGACGCGTGAATAGTTGATACAATCCTTTTCAAACGCTTCGATCACTTCATTGCTCAGTGACGGCGCTACCTTTTCCTTCATTCGAATGAATGTATCGGTAGTTACCAGATAGTCCTCACTCTCCTTCAGTTCCTGTTCGAATGCAAAATGCGCCACCTGATCTATTAAATACTGGATGTCGGCAGGGGTAAATCCGGACGTCATTTCAACCAGTTGGCCCGAATCGACTTGTCCGGTATTGAGTTTGGAAAGAAAATACTCCAGGATGGTTGTTCTTCCCTTCCTATCTAACGCACCAACCGGGATGACACAATCAAACCTTCCCGGCCGAAGCATGGCGGTATCCAGCTGCCGGATATAATTTGTCGCGCACACCAGCAGTATCTTGTTTGCCTGACTTTTGAGCAAAGGAATTTGCTTTAAAAACTCGTTGGTGATGGACTTGTCAATCCGGTCTGCCTTGTCACGGCTGCCTGCGATCTCTTCGAATTCATCGATAAAAAGGACTACATTGCTCAGGTTTCTTGCCTGTCGCATGATTTCACGTAGATTGGCACCGACTTTTTCAACACCTTCCGCCATAAGCATGCTCGGTTCAATCTCAACGTACCACCAAGACAGAGCGCCTGCTATGGCCTTTGCAAAGTGGGTTTTTCCTGTTCCGGGGGGTCCGAAGAACAGGATCGCTTTGGGACTCACGACG
>JBNKKC010000165.1:0-2617 GCA_050291625.1 Desulfobacteraceae bacterium | reverse complement strand
GTGGCGCTGGTCTATCCCAACCACTATCGGGTGGGAATGGCCAACCTGGGATTTCAGACGGTTTACAGGCTGCTCAACGCCCTGGCGCATGTCGTTTGTGAACGGGCATTTTTACCGGATCCGGATACCGGCCACAGCGATATCGTCTCCCTCGAATCGGGCCGGAAACTGGCGGAGTTCGACTGTATCGCCTTTTCGCTGTCGTTTGAGAATGATTATGCGAATGTCTTGACGGTTTTAGATAAAGCGGCGCTTCCCCTGCCTTCAGCCCAAAGAGACACCTCCCTCCCCCTTGTCATGGCAGGGGGAGTCGCTTGCTTTCTAAACCCGGAGCCGCTGGCCCCGTTTATCGACTGTTTCCTGCTCGGTGAGGCCGAGGCGCTGCTGCCCCCCTTCTTTGAGGTCTTCGATCCGGCCTCCGACCGTCGGTCCATGCTGCGTGAACTGGCGCGCAATGTCAAGGGCACCTATGTCCCGGCATTCTACAGCGCAGCATACAACGAATCGGGCGAACTGAGCGAATTTGTCCCCACAGAGGATGTTCCGCCGAAAGTTCAGCGCGTTTACACCGGTCAAACCGAGATGACCGCCGCCCACACCGCCGTGCTCTCTCCCGATACTTCTTTTGATAATGTCTTTCTGATCGAAGCCAGCCGGGGATGTTCCCGCGGCTGTCGATTCTGTGCGGCCGGTTATCTCTATCGGCCTCCGCGCACCAATCCATTGCCCGTCCTGCTGGACCTTGTACGGGAAGGCGCAAACCATACCAGCAAGATCGGACTGGTGGGCACCGCCATATCGGACCTTCCGGATTTGACGGTCCTGTGCGCCGCCGCCAAGCAGAGGGATTTGCAGCTCGGATTCAGCTCGTTGCGGGCGGATGCCCTGAACGCGGATCTGGTTGGCGCACTGAAGGAGGGGCGTCTGAAGACGGCGACCATCGCACCCGAAACAGGCTCCGAGAGAATGAGGCGTGTGATCAACAAGGGGCTGATCGAGCAGGATATCCTGAAGGCGACCGAAATCCTCGTGACCGGCGGTATCCCCAATCTCAAGCTCTATTTCATGGTGGGGCTGCCCACCGAGACCGACGATGATATCAAGGCCATCGTGGCTTTGGTCAAGAAGATAAAGCACCATTTTCTGCGGGCCAGCAAACCCAGGGGCCGTATGGGGGAGATCACGGTCAGTGTGTCCTGCTTTATCCCCAAGCCCTTTACGCCATTTCAGTGGGCGGCGATGGATGAGGTCAAGACCCTCAAACATAAACTGAAACTGGTGAAGGCCGGTCTTGGAAAAGTTCCCAATGTGCGGGTGCACGCCGATGTGCCGCGCTGGGCATATGTGCAGGCCCTGCTCTCGAGAGGGGACCGCCGGGTCGGTCAACTGCTGGCGGCGGCACACCAAAACAGGGGGAATTGGCCGCAGACGCTGAAAACCGTCAGTTTGAACGCCGATTTTTTTGTCTGCCGGGATCGAGAACTGAAAGAGTTGCTGCCCTGGGATTTTATCGATCATGGTATCGACAAACAATTTCTGTGGAGCGAAAACCGGCGCGCACTTCACGCCAAGACGAGCCCGCCGTGCCCGATGGATCCTCAGCAGTGCAAGATTTGCGGCGTGTGCAGGACAGACCCTTACAACCACACCGAGTGAATGTCGCTCACGACCTCCTTGACGCTGCCGACCGCATGGGCCACCCTGAAATACATCAAGGCCAGACCGGTGGTTTGGGCCAGTGCCTCCACGAAATCAAGGTCCTTCCCTGTGATGTCCCATTGCTCCGAGTGGTACAGCCGCAGGGAACCGATGATTTTCCGGCGCATGGTGATGGGGTAGGAGACGATCGCCCGGATCCCTTCCTCTTTGGCTTTTTCCGGGTACTGTATTTTGTCCGAGGCCTGGGTGTCCATGATGACTTCCGGCTCCCGGTTGGGGCCGATCTTGATGCTCTTATCGATCAGGATAGGGCCTTTGTTGACATAATCCATGCTCAGGCCGGCGCTTGAGAGCAGCTCGAGTTCTTCCCGTTCCGGATCAAGGATGAACAAAGCGGCCCCTTTGATTCCCAATGTGCCGACAAGGATCTGCGTCAGACGGGTCGACATCTCTTCGATGTGGTTTGCTTCGCTGATGGTTTTTACGAACAATTTGTAGAGTTCCACATTGATTTTATTTTGATCAGCCATTTGACCTCGCTCCTTGTTTAAAGCATCCGTTTGACAGCGGCTTACCCAACAATCGACAGTTCAATATCCTTTAACGACCGAGAGACTTTCTTGGTGACGCTGGGGGTGAAATATCGCCTTATTTTGCTGGGATTGTGGTTCAGGACTATGGTCGTGAATTCTCCTTTGGTGGCCAGTTCGATGATTTCCTGGGAGATCTCTTTTTCCTGCGGTTTGAAGATGCGCTTAATGGCCTGTTCGGAAAAGCCGGCTTTGACCAGACGGGTCTGCGCCTGCTCGAGTGCTTCCTCAAGTTCGTAATTCTTTTGCCGCAGGTAGGCCAGATTGCCGGCCAGCCGGCTCATCACCGTCTTGTCGCTGATTTCGATATCCGGTACCGGAAGGTAGGCATGAAAGAGAGTGATCTGTGTATCGGGCTGCTGGCTGAA
>JBNKKC010000164.1:0-68494 GCA_050291625.1 Desulfobacteraceae bacterium | reverse complement strand
TCGGCAACCGCTTATTATGGTGATATCACCCTGTCCAAAAGCAAATAGACATCCGCCAATTCAGCTATTAAATTAATCGCTTATCCAGAAATCTCAAGTTTACGGTTTGTTCGTACGGGTCTCCTCTCCCTTGAGGGAGAGGTGTATTAATCCTTTTGTTACCTATCCCTTGAGGGAGAGGGTTAGGGTGAGGGTGAACGTCGCACAAGACCACCCCCTCACCTGACCTCTCCCCCTGAGGGGGAGAGGAAATTTTAGCATAGGCATGTCCCCCCTGAGGGGGAGAGGAATGTGGTGACTTAAGCTTTATGGAGAACCGCGTTCCGGATATCTCGCAACAACCTCCCGATAGAAACGCTCCAATGCCCTCATAAACGTCCGGTCATGATACAATTTGCTGCGGTTTTCCTTTATTTGCGCTTTGATGGAGGCGAGGAACACCGGATCTTTTGCCAGCTTCACTGCAATGTTGCAATAGTCGGCTTTGTCAACGGCAATGGTATCCGTGACGGTCATCCTGCGCAGCATGGCATACGCATGGCGGCCTCGCATGAACCGGCCCGGAAGTGTCACCACGGGCAAGCCGCAGCTGAGCGCCTCCAGCGTGGTCTTGCCGCCGGACCACTCGAGCGAATCCAGCAATAGGTCCGCGGAAAGGTTCAAGCTTATAAAATCGCTGAAGTTCAACCTGCTGCTGAAGTGGCAGTACGTGTCCGCCTCGAGCCCAAATTCGGAAAAGGCTCTTTGAAGTCTTTGGCGAAAACGCCCGGTAACGGATTCACTCTGGTGTCGCAGGAAAACAAAACAGGCATCGGGCACCTGTTTCGCGATCATGGGGTAGATATCATCATGCTGAGGCAGGTATTTGAAAATGGATTGGGTCGACAAGTAGATAAACCGATCGCCGGGAAGGCCCAATTCAGCCCTTGTTTTCGGTTGTTCCGGCATCATCGGCGGACGATAGCACAGCGCCAGATTGGGCAGTCGAATCAGCGATTCGGAATAGAACGCATCGGCGCCGGGGGGTTCCATCAGTTCGCTGCTCAAATAGTAGTCGATGGTCGGCAGGCCTGTGGTGACCGGATGCCCCCACGCTTTGCATTGAACAGGAGCCAGTCTGAGGGCGGCCAATTGGGTGGTCATCGGATCCATGCCGATGTCAGTATAGATCAAAATATGAAGATCGTCCGAATAAATTTGATGCGCCGCTGCCTCCAGCTTGCCGCCGAAAAAGTGGAATCGTCGGCAGAGCCGCTGCAGATGACGGGTCAAATCGTCCTGCTTTTTGCCGACATGGTAGCCCCTGATGTCAAAATCCGAAGAGGTATGGCTTTCCAGCCACCCCGAAAGGAAGGTGCCCACGGTATGATGGTACATGAACGTCGATACGTATCCAATGCGCAGCCTGCCACCCGGCATCGGGGGCGGCATCGATTTTTCCGCAGACCATTTCGGGAAATTGGCCGCCATGATGTTGCGGACAAACCCTCCATACGTCTTCTGGACTTCCAAGTCGTTGCGGCCCTGATACTGCAAAAAGAAGTTGGTGGTGGTCTGGATTCCTTTTAAAGCAAAGGCCTTTTGTCTGTCATTGGCAAGCGGTGTGGATTCAATAAGCGCCTCGAGCCTGGCGTTGAAGGCGATCCGGTGGATCTCGATATCGCCTGCGCTGTCGTATACCATGGGCAGGGATAGATGGTAGAGCCATCTGGCCGGGGCGAAATCGGGATCGGCCAGCATGGCTTTCTTATAATGCTCGAGAGCGCGCTCAAATTGCCCTGTTTTCTGGTAGACAATGCCCCGCTGATAGAGGGCTTCGGAAAACCGCGGTTGAATGCGCAAGGCCTGCTCCAGGCTGACATGGGCTTCATCGAAGCGATCCTGTTCGTGATATATCATGCCGAGAACGCAAAAGGCCCCGGCTGAATCCGGGTTCATCCGAATGGCGGTTTGAATGGCGCCGACAGCCTCCTGATCACGACCGAGCATTCGATATATCAGACTCAGATTATAGGCCGAGTTGAAATCTTCAGCATCCAGCCGCAGGGCCATTTGATAGGCGTCGATGGCTTCGGACAGATGGTCGAGTCTCGTGCAGGCCTGGGCCAGATTGTGATAAGCCGCCGTCAGGTTCGGCAACCGCTGAATCGCCTCCCGATAATTCTCCGCAGCCTTGCCATAATCTTCCAGTGCGTGGCAGGCGACACCGGCATTGTAAAACGCCAACCCGTCGTTGGGGTTGGCCGATAATGCCTGCTGAAAATGCAGATAAGCCGCTTCGGGATCACCTTGGTTCAACAGCTGGGCTCCGCGCTTGTTCAGATCCGCCGTTTGATTTGTTGCATCCTCGGGCATCTTTTTCCTTATGCGTCATGTCTCGGCCTTGCCGCATTCGGCAAACGTATGGCCGATATGCTTCTGCCTGAGCCACATTTTTTTCTGCAATTTTAAAGCCAACGAAGACTGACGAGCGGTCTCTCCACGGAAAGGTCGCAAGAAACCTGTCAGACGCTTGAATTGCCGACGGGCAACCGGGGCGACGCTTGTTGGTTCCGGATTGGATAGGATCATAACAGGTTGAAGTGAATCGTGAATCCGCCGACCAATTGACAGTGCAATGCCAAATTGACGGCGGTTCGCTCGTGTACCCAGCCCCGTCACAAACGCCAATGGACGGTGCTTTGGCCTATTCCTTAACCCGCTCCACGTAAGAGCTTGTACGGGTATCGATTTTCACTTTTTCGCCTTCGTTGACAAATGGAGGGACCTGCACCACCAGTCCTGTTTCCAGTGTGGCGGGCTTGGTGTCGCCGGATGCGGTGTCGCCTTTGGCCCAGGGCTCGGCCTGGGTGATACGCAGTTCGACAAAATTGGGCAGTGTCACGCCGATGGGGCGCCCATCGAACAGCAGGACGCTGCATACGGTATTTTCTTTCAGCAGCATGCTGGCGTCTCCCACCTGATCGGCGCTCATCATCTCCTGTTCATAGTTCGATGTGTTCATGAAACAGTAACTTTCACCATCAAAATAGAGATACTCCATCTCTATCTCTTCAAGATCAGCCGTTTTAAACTTTTCACCGGAGCGATATGTTTTATCGAACTGAACACCGGTCACCATGTTTTTGAGTTTGCATTTATACAAAGCCTGCCCTTTGCCCGGCTTGACAAATTCGAATTGGACAATGACGTAGGGCTCGCCATCGATGTCGAGTTTCAAACCTTTCCGTAAATCACCGCTTTCTATCATGTTGCTCTCCTTTATGAAAAATCACTTCTATGTGCCATCGATGTGCGGCTTCAATGCATCGCCCTGTGTGCCGCGGCCACCAGTGCTCGCACCTTTTCAACATCCTTGACAAACCGCATGGGTTTTCCATCGGAATCCAATGCATTGGTACGCGTGCAGCTGTCTATACCGGCCGGTTGCACTTTTTCAACACCTGCCGACGCGTTTTCCGGCCCGATGCCGCCGGCCAGAATGACCGGTATGCTGCTCTGAGCCACTAGAGCGGCCGCAACATCCCAGTCGCAGACCTTGCCGGTGATGCCCACATATCCGTCGACCGGCTGGTCCGCATCTGCGGCCTGATCGCCGTTGAACAGCAGCGTATCGGTTAAAAACCAGTCGCTGAAAGGTTCGAAGACCGACGCCATCTCCAGCGATGCCACCTGTGCGCCGCATCCGTCGCAACCGATCGGAATGGAGCGCATGATCTCCAGCCGGGGAAAACGATTCCGAATGGCCTGCTGACGCTGCACGATCTGCTTCAAAGCTGCCGCATCGTTCTCTGGAGACGGCAGTGTATCGCAAAAATGAACGATATCAGGACGGTAATATTCGATCATTCCGGCGATGCGTTCTACATCGGCAAACAGCGGTATGATACTGCTTTTGCAATCCAAACTGCGGACAACGTTCACCGTCTCTCGAAGCACCGCATGTTGCATCCCATCCGGAGAAAGCAGCACGCTTCCGATATGGTCAACCCCCAGGGCAACCATCTGTTCTGCTTCAGACGGGGTTTGTATTTCATATATCTGTACGATCATGAGCAATCGAAAAACCATTGACATTTCTGGCCGTCTCTACCATATTCAGGGGGTTTTCGCAATCCGTTTAACTACTTTGGTTCATTGAAGATAATGCTCTAAAGCATAAGAGGCCCCGATGATTCTGATTATTGATTTTGGTTCTCAATTCAACCAACTGATCGCCCGGCGAGTGCGAGAGTGCCGGGTTTATTGTCAAATCGAGCCGCCCAGCATCGATATCTCCCGGGTTAAGCAGATGAACCCTGACGGCATTATCCTGTCGGGCGGTCCTTCAAGCATTTATGAAAAAAACAGTCCGCGCGCCGATACGGCCCTGTTTGAGCTGGGAATACCGATTCTGGGCATTTGTTACGGCATGCAGTTCATGGTGCATGCCATGGGCGGCAAGGTCAAACAATCAGACAAACGGGAGTACGGCTTTGCCGAGCTCAAGCTGACGAGTAAACGTGCATTGTTCGATTCTGTGCCGACAAGGTCTCAGGTCTGGATGAGTCATGGTGATTCAATCACCGATCTGCCTGAAGGGTTTATCTCCACCGCGATTACCGACAACACCCCTGTCGCGGCAATGGCGCACCGCAAAAAGAAATTTTTCGGGCTTCAATTCCATCCTGAGGTCGTGCATACGCTGAAGGGCAAGCAGATGCTGAAGAATTTTCTTTTCAATATCTGCCAATGCAAACGGACCTGGAGTATGAAGTCATTTGCAAAACAAACCATTGACGACATCCGTCAGGCAGTGGGAGACCGAAAGGTCATCCTGGGTCTGAGCGGCGGTGTCGACTCTTCGGTGACGGCCCTTCTCATTCATCGGGCGATCGGTAAAC
Organism: Desulfobacteraceae bacterium; assembly: GCA_050291625.1. Lineage (GTDB taxonomy): Bacteria > Desulfobacterota > Desulfobacteria > Desulfobacterales > Desulfosarcinaceae > JARRKU01. Next base: position 63,611 of record JBNKKC010000164.1, on the reverse strand, counting down.
ATCTGACATGTATTTTCGTGGACAACGGCCTGCTGCGCAAGAATGAGGCACGGAAGCTCAAGCAGACGTTCAAGCAACACCTCAAGATCAACATTCGTTTCGTACAGGCCGCCAAGTTGTTCTTATCGGCCCTTAAAGATGTCACGGATCCTGAAAAAAAACGCAAAATCATCGGCAAGGTTTTCATGGATGTGTTTGAATCAGAGGCCAAGAAGATAAAAGGGGCCGAGTTTCTTGCCCAGGGGACGTTGTACCCGGACATCATCGAGTCACGATCGGCGTTTGGGGGCCCGACTGCCGTTATCAAGTCCCATCACAATGTCGGCGGTCTGCCCAAGCGAATGAAACTGAAACTGGTTGAGCCGCTGCAGTTCCTGTTCAAGGATGAAGTGCGCAAATTGGGGGCACAGCTGGGTTTGGGCGATGAGCTGATCTGGCGTCAGCCTTTTCCCGGACCGGGCCTGGCGATCCGTGTCATCGGTGCCGTGACGGCCAAACGGTTGTCGATCCTGCGTGAGGTGGATGCTGTGCTGCTTGATGAGATACGCGCTGCCGGCTATTATAAAAAACTTTGGCAGTCCTTTGCCGTGCTGCTGCCGATCAAAAGTGTAGGGATTATGGGCGACAGTCGGACTTATGAAAATATTGTGGCCATCCGGGCTGTTACCAGCAAAGATGCGATGACTGCGGATTGGGCCAAGTTGCCTCATCGCCTGCTGGGCCGCATTTCCAACCGCATCATCAATGAAGTTCGCGGCGTCAACCGCGTCGTATACGATATCAGTTCCAAACCGCCAAGCACAATTGAATGGGAATAAGCTCATGGACGACCAGAACAAAGATCAAGGCAAGTTCAAGATGCGTCTGGATACGGAGGTAGAGGAATCCCCGGCAGCCGGCCAGGTGGATGAGCTTCGCATGGAAAAGCTCAGCCAGCGTGTCACGATGATTTCCATATTGATTCCGGTTTTAATTGTCGTCGTTCTGATTATCGCTTACATGGACATCAAGCAGCGGGTGATCCGGACTGAAGACACGGGAACATCCGGTGTCCAGAACCTGTCTAAAGATATGGAATCGCGATTTTCCACACTCTCGTTGCGTCAGGCCAAACTCGAAGAGTTGCTTAAACAGACCTCGGACATGAACAACCAGTCACTTGCAAAGATTCAGGTCAATTTGAATAAACTGAAAGATCAGCTCAAAGGCGTCGGCAAAGGATTGGCCAGCAAAAAGGAACTCAATGACAAACTCGATCCCATCACTAAAAAGATAGACAATTTATCCGGAGCGATGGATGAAAGTCATGCCGGTTTTGCCGAGGTCAACCAACAGATGCAAACGGCGCTGTCGCAGATAGGGGCGACACTCGATGATCGGAGCAATCAGATCAAACAAATCCAGGAGAAGGTGAACGGTCTGGATCAGGAAAAGATCGATAAAGCAGCTCTCGACTTGGCGATGAAGCTTGAAATGTTGAAAATCAAGCAATCGTTCATTGAGCGACTGGATGACATTGATGCCAGGATCAAAACACTGGAGACCAACATCATTTCCCAGCGCCAGGCCTCACCGGCACCGCAGAAGATGCCGGCCAAGCCGGTACCTTCGCCCCCCCCGAAGCCATCGGCACCAACTGCACCGGACGGCGGGCAGATCCAGGAACAGCCTATCCAGTAGCTGCATCTGCTGAAATAGACGATTCAGATGACATTTCCGTTTAAAAATCGTTCGATGCTGGTGATATAAAAAGAATGATTTTTGCCGGGGTTGGCTGTACACTGGCGGCACATGAATCCCATACCGTCGAAATCAAGGCCTTCGGCTTCTCCAAAATCATTAATGATTGCGCCGCACCCGAGACAGCGGGTCGCATTATCGTCAGATTTTTCTCTCATGGCTGTTTCCCCCCCAAGGGTTATGGATGACTAGTGTTCTGTTTTTTTAGTGAAAAATGCCCGATAATGAGCAATTGGGGAGAAAGATTTGGCCTGGTGCTGAAAAGGAGTCAGAAAATCCGGCTGGATGAACGGATGATCATTTTTCTTCGGCAGCCTGGCGATCCCGTTTTTTTCAATGAATATAGGGACCCATGACTTTCCGTCCCCCGATTGCTCGAGGTTTGGCTTTTTCACTGACGTCATTCTTCATAATTTAGGCCCGGCTGTCAAGTTCCAAATGTCTTAACGTCTATCCGAGAGCAGGGTCTCGATCCGCTGGATATCCTCAGGCAAGTCCACTTCCGGCGAATCGTACGATGTGACCACAACCCGGATGGTATGTCCATGCTCCAAGGCTCTGAGTTGTTCCAGCTTTTCAAGGTTTTCCAGGTACCCTGTCTGAAGTTTCGAAAAAACCTCCAGGAAGTGATACCGATAGGCGTATATTCCCAGATGCTTATAGCTTATAAAATCATCGGATCCGTCACGATCGTAAGGTATCGGCGCTCTTGAAAAATAAAGTGCATCACCCTTTTGGTTCATGACAACTTTGACATCTTTGGGACCGGTAAATTCCAGGGGATCGACGATGGGAAAGGCCAGCGTGCTCATCACCAAATCCGGCTCCTCCTCCAGCGGTGCGATGACCTGTTCCATGCAGCGTGGATTCATCATCGGTTGATCCCCCTGGACGTTGATCACAATATCGCGGCCGGACAGTCTTAGATGCCTGGCCGCCTCCAATGTTCGATCCGTCCCGGAACGGTGTTTTTCGGAAGTCATCAGCGCCTGGCCGCCAAAACCGAGGACCGCGTCGTATATGCGTCTATCGTCGGTGGCAACGACGACTTGATCGATTACCTTTGAGCGAATCGCAGCGTCGTAAACATGTTGTATCATCGGCTTGCCGCAGATATCCGCCAGCGGCTTTCCATTAAATCGAGATGACTCGTAGCGCGATGGAATGACGGCAACACAGGTCATGAAATAAATCCTTTCGTTCGGTCAGGCCTAATTTTCTTGTCAATCCATATAGATCATCGACACATCCTGCGCAAGGACTTTGCCGAAGTCAGTTTATTAAGTGTGGACCTGACGGACGGTCGCACGATCAGCGTGCCGCTGGCCTGGTATCCACGGCTTTTGCATGCCTCTGCCGACCAGCGCAACAACTGGGAGCTGTGCGGCGGCGGCTTTGGCATCCACTCCGTTATTGAGATACGCCATTTTTGAATGGACAGATTATGTCTAGCTTGCCGCAATGCTACGCTGCTATGGCCTTGTTACTCCAAATACATTTGTTATAATTACAATTGCATAACTTAAGAGACCCCTTGACTATTACCTATAAATGCTAAATAATGGTCAAAAATAGCAAAATTAAGCATTTTTAGGTGATCATATGGCTATCGGTGACAAGATACAGACATTAAGAAAGCAACACGGTTGGAGCCAACAACAATTGGCCAAAAAGATCGGAACCAGCGGCCCGATTGTGGGCCGGTATGAACGCGGTGAGATGACCCCGTCGGTGGAGGTAGCCAAAAAACTGGCCGATACCTTCAGTGTAACGTTGGATTATTTGGTTGACGATACGGGCAGGGCCGCCGAGATCAAGGACAAGGCCATGCTCCGACGAATAATGGAGATCCAGGCCCTGGACACAGAGGATCAAAAGACCATTGTGCATGTGCTCGACAGCCTGCTAAGAGACGCCAAGGCTAAAAAAGCCTACGCCTCCCAATAAGCGATGTTTTTGAGTAAGGCTCATAGGAGATACAAGTATGCAAACCCAAAGCATAAAAGAACAAGCCCATCAGCTCTTGGATAATCTGCCCGACAGCGCCACATGGGAAGATGTGATGTACCGGATCTATGTCCGTCAAACCATCGAAGCCGGGGTAAAAGACAGCGATGAGGGCCGGACCATCGATGTCAAAGAGGTGCGCAAAAGGTTTGGTCTACCGGCATGAAGGTTCACTGGACCAACAATGCCGTTGATCATCTGGTCAACATTTACGGATACATTTCTTTAAACTCGCCTACCTATGCCCGGCGGATGGTGGACAGGATCACCCGCCGCTCAGAACAAATCGGCGATCAGCCATATTCGGGTCGCAAGGTTCCCGAGTACGAGGCCGAAGATATCCGCGAGCTGATCGAAAAACCCTACCGGATCATCTACCGCGTAAAACAGGACCAAATCGACGTTCTGGCCGTGATACACGGCGCACGCCTGATGCCCGACGAGATTTCATCTGCGCGCTCTTAGCTGCGGCCCCTGGTGGACCGTCGGGTCCTAAAGCTTCCTGCGCTCGCAGCCTGCGTCTTGATTTTTATGCCCACCCTGCCAACCCATTGAGGTGGGTCCACCTCCTTCCCGATGAATCGGGACAGGCAGGGCTTCAGCCCCTAAGGGTCATACGCTGCCTGCGGGGGCAGCCGTATCTTGATTTGATCTCCCCCCGCCCGCCAGGACGGTGGTTTTAAAGTGGATATGTCGGTGTGCAGCCGCTCCGCATTGCGGCAAGTCCGCTTGGTTCGGCACGTCTGATAAGAGCTCTTATCATACATGGCTTTTTGGCATGCGGCCTGCCATTGATGGAGCGTGCAGCCCGCCCGCCAAAAACCTGCCCGAACCAAGCTAGACATAACGGAACATTATGTCTACTTGCCGCAAGGCTGCGCTGTGTAGGTGCAATTAAGGCTGTTGGTGGGTGCTCGCCCGTCCGCCCCTTAAAAGGGGCTCCCAATAAAGGAATTCATCTAATTTTATAAAAACAAAACGGGTCGAGTTAAAGAAGAAAGCAAACTTCCTGAACCGCCGTTAAACGCGACTTTCAGTCGTAATGAATCAAGAACAGACCTGACCTGTTTTACTTAGCTAGAAGTATGACTATGCATCTATATGATATCGAAAAGCCTAAGTAGCCCAAAAATAACGAAAACAGCGCCCCCAAGTGAAAATGCAATCCGATAATGCTTTTCTTTACCTGCAAAACCCCATAGCTTTGAGTTCCATTTGATCGCTTGCTGTGCATTTTTTTTGCTTCTAAAGACAAAATCACTACCTAATAAAATAAAAATTACACCAACAAGTAAATCAAAAAGCTTAGTATTATCTATCTGCATGAGATCACCAATTGAATTCGAGCAGCACTATGGATTGTGACCTTCCCCTTCCTCACAAGTATTTCCGAAAAAAGGACCCCAAACGTAATACCCCGTAAGTGAAAGGCCCGGTGGGAATCCAAGCCCTATCTCACTAAACCATCCACTAGGATGACCATAGCCGCCAAAACTATAACCCACTTGCCCCGCCGCACCTCTCTGTCCTTGTAAACCGACATTCCATCCAGGAGTAGGCTGATCATTTGATGCGGTTATTGCACCTCTTGCCCCGGGAGTAACTCCACCTACCCCAAAATAAGGGTACCAGCCATAGTTATTTGTCATTACACCAAATGTTATCACGACCCAGTCCCCTAAAGTAACATTAAAATCAAAATACCATAGGCCGAATGGATCGATGAAGATAATCGGATTATTTTGCACGTAAGTATAGAGATTGATCCCACCATCCAATCCGATCGGATCAGCTCTCAGATATCTCCCAAGTTGCGAGCGTCCAGGTCGTGTCCGTGGAAATCGTTCCGCCGACATTCGTATCCGCTTCGGCCAATGGACCGAAGCAGAGTAGAAACACAAATAATAAGAGAACGATAACCGGATTGTGTTTGCTGGCAAAAAATGGGCGCAATGGTAGGGCTATTCTCATAACGTACCTCAGCATCTGCTAATATCGTTTAGCGTAGGGTTTGGCGCTATATTGGAATCTGCTTGGAAGCAGGCGTTCTAAAAGTGCCGGTTCAGTTCAACAAATTTTCACTCAATTCCGTTTCCATCGCCTGGGGATAGGATGGGACGGTAAAAATACGTGTGGGGTGAAGCCATCGTTAATCCGCCGGACATTCATGTGTCAAGCCTGTTTCGTATTAACGATTTTTTCACAATTTTCATTTTTGATGAATTGGTTTTAATTTCAAAAGAGTGTGATTTTGCCCAATTTCAAAAATGTGACGTACGTCACATTTTTCATTCCGCCCAAAACATCAGAAAAGTTGAGGAAGGTTTCTTTAGGTACCTATTTGAAAAAACAGGTTAGGTCGCTCAAGACGATGGCCGGACTTTCTCGGTTGGTATGCGGATTGTAAAGTGGGTCCCCTTTCCCGGTTTACTGCGAACGTCGATGGTGCCTTCATGCTTTTTAACGATATTGTAAGCGATGTTCATCCCCAGGCCTGTGCCTTTGCCGACATCCTTTGTCGTGAAAAACGGGTCGAAAATCCGCGTAATATGTTTCGGATCGATCCCGCAGCCGGTATCGCTGATGCCTATCTCGACACAATCATCCTTTGTACGGGTGACAATGAAAATGTCGCCTTTTTTCTCTATGGCCTGCGCCGCATTGACCAGGATATTCATAAACACCTGGTTTAACTGCTGGGGATAGGCCTTCACCATGGGGATATCGCCAAAATCCTTGTGCACTGTGGCCTTGTATTTCACTTCGTTGTTAACGACATTCAAGGTCGATTCCAAACCCCTGTTGATATCCATTGACTGCAGCTTGTCTTCTCCGGGGTGGGCGAAGTCTTTTAAATCCTGGACAATTTTTTTGATTCGATCGGCGCCTTCCCGACAGTCGCCAATCAAATCGTCGATATCTTCGAGCAAAAAGCCGATATCGATATCTTCTTCAAAGGCCTTGATCGCTTCAATTGCCTTGATATCGTCGCCATCCAACGCCCTTTTGCCTTTGCCGTTAGAAAATCTCTCCACCAGGCTCTGATATTTCTCAATGAGATGGCCAATGTCTTTTTGGTAATCACACAGCGTTTTTAGATTACTGCTGACATATCCGGTCGGATTGTTGATTTCATGTGCCACACCAGCCGCTAACTGTCCGATGGAAGCCATTTTCTCCGATTGAATCATCTGGGTTTGGGTGTCCTCCAGGCGCCTTAACGTGGTCTCCAGTTTTTTATTTTTTGCTTCAATCTGAGAGGCCGTCTCTACCAGTGTATCGTTCAATTGCTTATGACGCTTTTCGAGTTCGACCACTCGCATGGCCGTCATGACACGCGCCTGCAGCTCCTCAGGATCAAATGGTTTCGGGATATAGTCATCGGCCCCGGCACCAAACACATCTACCAGGTCCCTTTTCTGGTCTTTGGATGTCAGCATGATGACATATACATAGCAATCGAAGGTTGCCGCTCTGACTTTTCGACACAATTCCAGTCCATCGATTTCCGGCATCAGCCAGTCGGTGATGATGAGCGGACAGGAGTTTTGACACAACCATTCCCACGCCTGGTTGCCGTTCTCAGCCTCTGTCACGCTGTGGCCCAATTCAACCAGCATTTTTTTCAGAAGACTCCTTGAGATGTAGTCATCTTCAACGATCAGAATTTCCATAAATTGCATCCTTTTGTCTTAAAGCGGATATCGTCCTTTCTGATTTGAACTTTAGATTTTGTTTCCGATGATGAGACCGTCTGAAAGATCGGGGAAAGATCGTATCCGTCATAGACAATTATGACTTAAGTTTTAAACGCTTAGAGCCGATATGCTTTATCAGCGGGGCGCCGTTCCTGAGACGACATCCAGGTGGTCGTTCGCACTGCTTTTTACAACGGAACCGCGCCTGCAATGACTTTTTCCATCGAGAAGGAACGTTTCACATGGATATATTAGTAGTCGATGACGACGCCAGCACGCTGAGGCTTCTCGAAAAAAGCATCAACAAATGGGGCTATAGCGCTGCGACAGCCATCAATGGTCGAAAGGCGCTGGATCATATCAACGACCACCATGTCGACGTCATTGTCAGCGATTGGCTGATGCCGGAAATGAACGGCCTGGAGCTGTGTGAAAAGGTGCGCGCCCTCAATCTCAAGCAATATATATACATCATCCTTATCAGTGCCCAGGATACACGAATGGATGTCGTACGGGGACTCAAAGGCGGTGTTGACGACTATATCGTCAAACCGGTCAATCTGGAAGAATTGCACGCCCGGATCGACATCGGCGGTCGGGTCATCAACCTGGAACATGAGCTGAATCAGAAATTTCTGGCCATAAAGCGAAACTATTATCAATCGATTCACATGTTTACACAATTGCTGGAAACTTACAACGAGCAATTGGGCGGGCACTGCCGACGGGTCGGAAAAATATCGCTGAAGCTGGCCAAACGTCACCCGGATGTGCCGCCGGAAGACTATCCGGTCATCGAAGCGGCAGGGTTGCTGCACGACATCGGGCTTATCGGACTGCCGGCAACGCTGGTGACAAAATCCATCACCGAAATGACCGGTGATGAAAAAATGCTTTACCGGACCCATCCTGAACGCGGAGAGATGATTTTAAGCGAAGTGGATTTGCTTTTACCTGTTTCCCGACTGGTCAGAATGCACCACGAACAGATCAACGGCCGCGGTTTTCCGGACGGCTTGACAGATGAGCAATTGCCCCCGGGAGCCCGGGTGGTTGGTGCGGCATCGATCTACGACAATCTGATCTATCGCAGCAAGATTTCCTATAATGACATACCGGAGCACCTGCAGCGATATCGCGGGTATCAGATCGATTCAGTGCTGGTCGATCTTCTGCTTGAGATCAACTTGTCCCTGATGCATACACAGGCGGGAAAATCAGATCAGCTGATTGGTATCGAACGGCTGAAAGACGGAATGGTGCTTTCCCGGGATGTGCGGATGAAAACAGGCGCATTCGTCATGGCGGCCAATACATCGATCGACGCCTCATCCATTCAGAAATTAAAGCGCTACTATGAACTGGGCAATATAATCGACAAGGTTTACATCAACAAATAAGGACGTTTCATGGATATAGCAACAGTCATCGGACTTGTCAGCGGTACCATCTTCATCCTCATGGCCATTATTTTGGGCGGATCCGCCACCGTTTTTGTGAACATCCCCGGATTGTTGATTGTTATCGGCGGTACCGTTGCAACGACCTTCATCAAATTTAAGATGAGCGATGTGCTCGGCTCCATCGGTGTTGCCATGAAAGCGTTTCTCTACAAAATGGAGAATCCGGATACGATCATTCAGGAGATGGTCGGCTTCACCCGCATTGCGAAAAAAGAGGGGCTTATCGCGTTGGAAAAAGAGACGCCTTCCGATCCCTTTTCATCGAAGGCGCTGCGCTACCTATCGGACGGATACGATGAGGGCTTGATCGAAGACATGCTGTACAAGGATATCCGCCTCACCGTCCAGCGCCATACCATCGGCCAAAGCGTCTTTAAGAGCATGGGAGATGCGGCGCCCGCTTTCGGCATGATCGGAACCCTGATCGGACTCGTGCAAATGCTGGCCGCAATGGATGATCCGGCCAGTATCGGCCCCTCCATGGCGGTTGCCCTGCTGACCACATTATACGGTGCCGTGATCGCCAATTTCATCTGTCTGCCGCTGGCCGATAAATTGAGCCTGCGCAGTGAACAGGAACAACTCAACAAATCAATCATTGTCGAAGGTGCCATCGGGATCAACCGGGGGGTCTCCCCCATGGTACTGGAAGAATCGTTAAAGATATTCCTGTCTCCAAAGGAGCGCGATAAAAGCGTTGATGAAAAACCTGCAGCCGAGGAAGCGGCAAACTGATGGGATCCCCTCCTGAACCTGAAAAGAAAGTCGATGAAGGTGCCCCGCGCTGGGTCGTCACTTTTGGCGACCTGATGAGTTTACTGCTGTGCTTTTTTGTTCTATTGCTCTCCTTTTCAGAGCTGGATCGTCAGAAATACAAACAGGTCGCCGGCTCCTTGGAAAAAGCCTTTGGCGTGCAACGCCGAACAAAGGTAATGGAAGTGCCAAAAGGCATGAAAATGATCGCCAAGGATTTCGACCAGGAGATGATCGCCACTCGAATCAAGGAACAAATCGGCAAAGAGCTTGATGAGATTATTTCATCGCAACTATCCGACTTAAAGGATCAAATTGAAATTGATGGCGATGATGAAGAAATTACCATTCGTTTGATGGGGGAATCGACCTTTGACTCAGGCAAAGCTGTCATCCGTCCCCAAATGAAGCCCCTGCTGAAAAAAGTTGCGGAATTGATTCGGGGAAATACCAACGATATCATCATTGCCGGCCATACCGATAATGTCCCCATCCGCAGCGGCCCTTATCGTACCAACCTGAGATTGTCTACGGCGCGCGCATCGGCCGTAGCCGAATATATCATAACCCATTCCAGGATCAATCCGCAGCGAATTTCCACCATGGGTTTCGGCGAATACCGACCCATCGAGACCAACGAAACGCCTGAGGGACGGCAGAAAAACCGCCGGGTGGAAATCATTCTGAGCAACCTGCCGAAGCCAGGCCGGGTCAAGGAATTTTAACGAATTGATTTTCTCCAAATTAGCTGGAGAAAAGTGCCATATCATTCGCTCAAGCCGCCGGCTGCGTTCTACTATAAACAGATCGGTCGGCGCTCACGAGGCTAACGTCGTAATTATTTTGGAGATGAGCTTAACGGATAAAATCGATCAAACTCTTCTGCATGATCATGGACGAGGTGGCCAGGGTGCTCTCATAGGCCGTCTGCTGGGCCTGGAAATCGACGATGGCGGCTGCCAGGTCGGCATCTTCGGTGCGGGACATCAGGTCTTGCATATTCAGTTTGAAATAGGCGTAGTGATTCTCCGTCGCCTCCAACCGTTTGTAGTCGCCGGCGTTTTGGGCCCTGATGGTGTTGATATTGTCGATGGCATTCTCGAGGGGTGTGATCTGGTTGGTGATCCCCGTATGGTTTCCGGCGATCAACTCCGTTTCCAGCGTATCCAGCACGGCGAATATGTCTGATGCGCCCTGAAAGATGTTGCTGCCGTCTGCTGCAATATCGATCTGCGCATTTCGGCCGATCATATATTCGGCATTGCCATTGTCTCCGGCGTAAACGCCCGCGGCATTGAAAGGAGCCGTGTCGGTCATGTCGCCGGCGAACAAGTATTCTCCGTCGAGCTGGTAATTGGAGATTTGAAGCACCTGATCGCGAATGGCCGCCACATCCTGGGCCAGATTGAGACGCATATCGGGATTGGAATCGAATGCGACATCTTTGGCGTCATGCAGCAGATCCGCGACGATGTCCAGAACGTTCTCCACCGTATCAATACGGATTTTGGCCTGGGAGATATTTTCGCTGTATTGGTCCAGGCTGGAAATGGCGCTTCGATATCCCATAACGCTGCTCATGCCGATGGGGTCGTCCGAGGGGCGATTGATGCGTTTTCCGGAGACGATCATCTCCTGGGTTTTGTACATTTGCTCATTCTGTCTGAAAAGACTGGCTTTGACATTGGCGGCCATCATGGCATTGCTTATTCGCATCGCATGTCCTCCTCGGGCGAAAAACAGGTCTAGTTGAGGATTCCTAATAAGGTACTCAACATCTCGTCCGCCGCATTGATCATCTTGGCGGCGGCATTGTACGCATGCTGGTGCTGGATCAGATTGACCATCTCCTCATCCAGCGACACGCCGCTGATTTCCTGTCGGTAATTTTGCAGGCTGAAGACCATGGTCTCCTGGTGGTTGTGGTTGAAGCCTGCGGCCTGGACATCGCTACCGACGTCTCCGACCAGGGCGTTGAAATAGTCATCGAAAGTGCTGTTGCCGGGCATGAGCGTGCTGTCACTCTGCAGGTTGGCGATACTGATGGCGTTGCTGTTGTCTCCGGGGATCGAACCGGCGGCACCGGCGGCGGCAATCAAATCGGTATTGGCCACAATATTGGCGTTGACAGCTATGGTACCCGCATTGCTGCCGCTGAAAAAGTCGACGCCCGTCGTTGTGACCCCGTCCAGTGTCGTTCCGGTGGAATGCAGGGCATTGACTTCGGTGATCATTGTGCCGGCAAGGCTGTCGAGCCGATTGGCGTAATCGGAAATCATGACATCGCGCGATTCGATCCAGCCTTTCAATTCACCGCCATTGATCTGGCTGGTGATATCGACGGTCGATCCGCCGCTGTCCTGCCACAGCACATTCTGTACACCGCCGTTATCAGCCGTTAACAGCGTCCAGGTGGATGTGCCTTCCACCAGGGGGCGGCCACTGCCGACCATGACGCTCATATGGCCGTCGCCATCCTCAAAGCTCTGCACATCGATCACCTTGGCCAGTTGAAACACCAGTTGATCCCGCTCGTCTCTCAGGGTATTGGCATTATGACCGTCGATTTCCTGCGCGGTGATTTTCTGGTTGAGATCGGCGATTTGTCCGGCCATGGTGTTGATGTCGTCAACGATGCTGTCCACGTGCAGATCGATCTCTTCGCGAAGCGAGCTCAGGCTTTCGCTGATATGGTTGAATGTATCGGCCATGTATTGCCCGGCTGCCACGAGGCTGGTTCGTTCGACAACACCCGACGGTTGATTGGCCACATCCTGCCAGGCGTTCCAATACTGGCTCATGGCATTGCTCAATCCGAAGCCGGAAACCTCGTCAAACATCAATTCAATTTTCTGGAGGGCGTCCTGTTGCGCTTCCCAGCGCCCCAGCCCCTCGTTCTGCGAATTGAGCTGTCCGCTGAGAAATTGATCGTAAAAACGCTGGATGCCCTTTTCGCTGGTCACACCTGTTCCCAACAATTGATTGCCGGACATGTTGGGCTGGCTCTGGACAATATTCAACCGTTGCCGAGTGTAGCCGGGGGTATTGACGTTGGCGATGTTGTTGCCTGTGACGTCGATCGCCTTTTGCTGAGTTTGCAGCGACGATTGTGCGATATTCATCAAACCTAACATATTGGACATTGTGCACCGCCTTTGGCTAATACTGTCCCGACAATAGATGACCGTTTTGCGTGTTGGCTGCAATACCGCCGGATGATCCGTAAACCGGCGGCGGACTGATCATTTGGCGCAAAAATGAAATTGAGCCCTGGACCAATCCAAGACAATGCCGCACCAGACATCGACTCTCTTCGTTTGCCAGTTTTACCGCCCTCGTCACTCGTATCAGTGCAAGGCGTACCTCCAGGATACGTTCGGCCGACCGTGTATCGACCTGCCGTGCGATCATTTTGAGTGTCAATTGCCGCGACGGCATGTTCAATTCAACGGCAATCCTGCTGAGTGCCGACTGGCGCTGTGTTTCCAGTTTTGCCAATTGCACCGACATCACCTGTTTTTCCTCTGTCAGACGTGCCAACTGCCTGGGCCGGGAACCCAATAATGCGGTCTTCTCACGGCGGAGACGGTCCAGCATGCGTTCATAGAGTTGCAGTTCGTGCTCAAGAATAGCAATGAGTTCTCGTATCGTCGGTTTCACGGAATGCCCACCTTTCTTATGGGTTCGGGATGTTACGCTTGCATGTCGATTTGACTGAGCAGCATGTTGTTTTCAAATGTCTCCTTCAACATGTCGACGGCAACTTTTTGTCCGATGACCCGATACGTTCCCTTTTCAACCTCCAGCTTGACCTGGCTCACTTTTTGTTCACGAACATCAGGCATCCCGGCCAATGTGCTGGCGGCCTCCTGCACCTCCCTGGCCTGGGCGGACAGGTGAACCTTGTCATCGGCAACGCCTGTGACGGACGTTGCCGATTTGCGCTTCGTCTGCGATTGCGCAGCCAACATCTGGTTCTGATAAGCAGCCAATTGGATGGGTGGATTTTCGCCATTTATTTTCATGATCACTCTCCTTTGATGCCGAGTCCAATCAGCATCCGGCACCGCGTGCCGCGATGATATCCGTCAAAATCCCCCAATGGGTCTTGCTTGCAGTGCTTAAAATAACACCACTTGTAACTGCTATCGGACTTTCCAATAATAACTTTATTTTTTTTTGGCCTCATCGTTTAACGCAGCCGCCATTTGATTGTATATGATGGGGGCCAGCCCCAACCCCCGCTGCCGCGACATCTCCTTGGCCATTTCGCTGTCCATCATGGAGGTATACATTTGCTCAGCCTGCCCTCCATTGAACAGTCCATTCTTGGGAACGGTTTGCCGCATCTGCTGGAGCATGTAGTTAATAAACAGCGACTCGAAATCACGGCACGCCTCTTTCAACGTTTCACGCCGTTCAGTTTCCGGATCGGTGCCGGTGTTGGCTTTCGGGGCCGTGTTGAGAAGCATCGGGCGTCCAATGGATCCAATGGAAACAGGCATCAGATAACCTCCAATTCGGCTTTCAGGGCGCCGGCGGCCTTGATGGCCTGAAATATGGCAATCAAATCTCGTGGAGAAACACCCAAGGCATTCAATGCGCTGACCACCTCGCCGATGCTTGCTCCGGCTTCCATCAGGACCAGCTGATTGCCGCCTTCCCGGACTGCAATTTCAGTATCGGGCGTGACGACCGTTTCGCCTCCGTTGGAAAACGGCTGCGGCTGGGAAACTTGCGGCGATTCCTTGATCACCACGCTCAAGTTGCCGTGAGCAATGGCAATGGTGGCGATGCGCACATTTTCCCCCATGACGACCGTTCCGGTGCGTTCGTTGATCACAACGCGGGCAACGCTGTCCGGATGCACTTCCAGTTTTTCAATCATGGCGACAAGCCCCACGATATTGCCCACATACGAAGTCGGGACTTGAACTTCAACGGTGCCGGCATCCTGAGCGTCCGCTATGGCATCGTAAAACAGTCCGTTGATGGCATTTTTCATCCGCATGGCCGTGGTAAAATCCGGATTGTGCAAGCTCAGCGTCAAACTGCGGCGGTCATTAAGCCCCACATTGACTTCGCGCTCCACGATCGCTCCGCCGATGACGCGCCCCACGGTGGGAAAGTTTTTTTGAACGCTCCCGCTGGCGCCGCTGGCCGAAAATCCGCCAGTATTGACCGGCCCCTGTGCCACCGCATAGATTTTCCCGTTTGCGGCTTTCAGCGGCGTCAGCAACAACGTGCCCCCCTGCAGGTTTTTCGCATCTCCGATGGAGCTGACCAGGGCATCGATCCGGTTTCCGGCCTTGGCAAATGCCGGCAGTTCAGCGGTAATCATCACCGCGGCGACATTGTTCACCTGGATCTCTTTTGCATTGATGGTGATGCCCATCTTTTCCAGCATGCTCACCATGGACTGGATCGTGAAGATCGATTTCTTGCCATCGCCGGTTCCATCCAATCCCACTACGAGACCATACCCGATCAATTGATTGTTGCGCACGCCTTTGATGTCGGCGATATCCTTGATGCGATCCGCCGATGCGATTCCGGTTACGATCAATGACCAGGCGGCGATGACGGTCACGCTCTTTGCTATATATCTGCCGATGGTAATCATATACCAGTCCTCTACCGATCGTTTATTCGCCTAAAATGGCCAAATCACATCCAGAATACGGGTCAGCCAACCCGGTTTCTGGCGATCATTGACAATACCGCTTCCGCTGTAGGATATCCGTGCGTCGGCGATATAGGTTGACAGGATAATATTATCCGAAGAGATATCTCTGGGACGTACCATGCCGGTCAGGGTAATGATCTGGTTCTCGTTGTTGACGCGGATTTCCCGATTGCCTTCGATAATCAAATTGCCATTGGGCAGTTGCTGCACGATCCGGGCTGTAATAAATGCTTCGAGAGCGCCGCTGCGCTTCGTCGCGCCGGCCCCTTCAAACTCGCTGTCATAGGCGCTTGTCAGAGACGAAAAAGGATTGAAAAAACTGCTTGTCGGCGTATATCTGTTTTCGAGCCCGAAAAAGCTGGTCAAGCCCAGTGACAAATCATTTTTTCGATCGGTGTTCGTACTTGCCTGGTTCGTGGCGCTGGCCGTCTCGACAATTTTGATGGTTACAATATCACCGACCCGACGTGCTTTCTGGTTGATGAACATCTCGCTCAGGCCACCCTGCTCAACCCACAACGACCCTTGTGACGGAACGAAATCATCTCCGGAATCCTGTATTCGGACCTGCTGCGACATCATCGCAGCAGGGGTACCAACGATATTTGTCTGACGCGTGGTTGTTGAGCTAGAACAACCGCACAGCGCAGCCAAACCAAGCATGAGGACCAGCCGTGTTGCTCGATTCATATATCGCGATGCATCTCCCATATGGCATCTCCTTTAAAAATTCACCAGGACGGTCTGAGCGTCCAGCACTTCTGCATAGATAGTTCTATTGG
This sequence comes from Desulfobacteraceae bacterium, assembly GCA_050291625.1. GTDB lineage: Bacteria > Desulfobacterota > Desulfobacteria > Desulfobacterales > Desulfosarcinaceae > JARRKU01. The sequence continues at coordinate 47,482 of JBNKKC010000164.1, read as the reverse complement.
ACCGCAGATTCTGGACCCGTATCATTTTACCTATGGCCCCGCTCTCTTTGGCCCGGGCCTTGACAGAGATCTTCATACGTCTGGATTCGGCAATCACCTGCACCACATCCCCGCGCTGAACGACCGGCGGCAGTTCAATCTGATCGCTACGCAGGATACTATTTGCGGCTATATTGCGATTGGTGCGCGACCCAACGGCCTGATCCATATTGAGCAGTGCATTGGCCGGCGCCCGTGCCAAATTCATTTTTTCAAATCGCACATGTTTTGGCTCGATGATCTGGTATTTGCCCAGCGGTATTGCCGCCAGAGCCACATCGCTCCAGACTTCGATACTCGCAGGAACCGTCACTTTTTTGGCGACGTTGCCATCCACTATTACTGTTACGACAAATGGAATCGAACCAAGCCAATCGTTATGCTTTGGCGAACGGACCTGAAACGACAGCTGCCCCTCCGAAACCGCTACATCATGAGAATAGGTGATCGGCCTGATCTTCATTTGATCCGATCGCCAGGGGGCATTTGCCTGAATGTGGCGTCTGACGGCATCGCAAATATCCTGGGCCTTCACCAGCAAGGCCCGCCGATGGACCCTGGTGGGACCGTTGCTCAAAATCCGATAGATCGATTCATCCACACCGGCCCGCGCCAGCCTCATCTGCACCTGTTTGGCGCTGACCCACCTCGATTTACCCGGCAACGGCGCATCGCTCACCTTTATCCTGCCCAATCTTTCCGGTACCCCATCCTGCCCTTGCGACAGTTCTGAGACGTCTTTCAGCCGTACGGCATCACCGCTGACCTCGGTGCTGGAGATCATGCGTATATCCGTAACGGATCCGGCCGAGACATTTTCCGGGTCGAACCATCCAGTGGCCAATGCGAGGACGGCAATGGCCGCAACAGCGGCAATATATATGTTTGAAAGGTTGAATCGGCGTTTCATATCACGCTACCGTTTTAAATTATTGGCTGTCTGCAGCATATCGTCCGCCGCTTGAATGGCCTTTGAATTGATCTCATAGGCGCGCTGGGCCGTGATCATATTGACCATCTCATCCACGACGCTGACATTGGACATTTCCAGAAAACCCTGGGCCAGGGTCCCGAATCCGTCTTCGCCGGGTGTGCCCGTGGTTGCATCTCCGGAAGCCCCGGTGGGTATGAACAGGCTTCTTCCGATGCTTTGCAGTCCAGCCGGATTAACGAATCGTGCCAGTTCAATCGTACCAATCTCGGCAGGCGCCGACTGTCCGGCCTGAAGAACCGAAATCGTACCGTCGCTTCCGATCGATACCGCAATCGCATCGATGGGTATCGAAATTTCAGGTTCAAGCAGGAGCCCGTCCGGTGAGACCATCCGGCCTTCGCTGTCCATCTTGAAATTGCCGGCGCGGGTATACGCAATGTCGCCGTTCGCCTGAACGATCTGAAAAAAGCCCTGCCCTTCGATGGCTAAATCGAGTTCATTTTGCGTATTTTGAAAATCACCTTGCATAAATATTTTTTGGGTCGAAACCGTCCGGGTCCCATGACCGATTTGAATCCCGGTGGGCACCTGGCTTCCTCCGCCGGACGACGTCCCGGGAGGCCGTAGAGTGTCGTATAACAGGTCCTGGAAATCGGCACGGCTGCGTTTGAAACCAGCCGTATTGACGTTCGCCAGGTTGTTGGAAATCACGTCGATATTGGAAGTTTGTGCCTGCATGCCGGATGCGGCCGTCCAAAGACTGCGAATCATTGCAGATCCTCCTTTGAAAAATTAAGCAACTCTGCCCACTTCATTAATTGTTTTAGCCGTGGCATCGTCGGCCGCCCGGATGGCCTTTTGATAGGACTCGAACACCCGCAGCGACTCGATCATTTCGGTCATGGTGCGCAAAGCGTCTACGTTTGACGCCTCAACGGCGCCCTGGGCGACCCGGTAGTTTCGACTGTTCCGAGGATGAACGGACGGTTCGGTCGGAATGAAACGGGTGCCCCCCACTTTGCGCATCAAATAGGGTTTTTCAAAGTCCACGACACGCAGAACGTCCACAAGTGCACCATCCACGGAAACTTCTCCTGTTTCGCTGATCTCCACCCGGCTTCCATCTATGGCGATGGTGCCGCCCTGCCCCATCACGGCTGCACCGTCGGCCGTACTCAGTTCACCCTGCTCATTGACACTGAGACGGCCTTTTCGTGTGTACTGAAGTCCATCGCTCGTCTGCACTTCAAAAAAGCCATCACCGACAATGGCGACATCGAGAGGATTGCCGGTTTCCTGCAGGGCACCTACGCCGTAATTGGTGGCACAATCGATCGGTGATAGATAGGGTGATAATTTCGGAACGTCGTCCACTGCCGGATCGTTCACTTGACCCGGTTCATCAAAGCGGAAAACGGGTAGATCCGCTTTGTAGCCGATGGTATTGATATTGGCCAGATTGTTGGAAAGTATTTCAAGACGTATCTGCTGTTGTATCGCTCCGGCCGCTGCTTTGTATATCGATCCGCTCATTGATTTATTCACTCCTGGAAAGAAGTAGATGCAACGAACATGCCATATTCCCGACCGTCATTTTCCACAGTCATCACACAGCTGTCGAACCGTGGAGATGATGACCGGTTTGTGAAACCCGGCAAAAGTTGCCTAGCAGCGGATTCGACATCCGATGGCTTTGAAACCGCTGCTGCTGTTGATCTAAATCGCTTCCCGTGGCACGCCATCAGGCAACGGCGTCAAGTTTTCGATGGTTCTCCTCTTGAAAACTCCGCATTTTTTCAGCCAGCTCACGCTCTGCTCTGGACAGACTCAAGCCTTCCGAAAGCCATCGATCCATCGAACCTTGATCGTTTTCAGCCACCAGCGTTTCCATATTTTTGACAACCTGTTCTTCCTGAATGTGATTCAGCACCGGCTCTTGACGATCCCGCGGTACAGAAGAGGGAATCGACTGCAAGGTGGGAGCGACCAGAGCTTTCAATTTGATTCGTTCTGTCTCGATCAATGCAGAGAGCGAATCAAACACGGCATCGACCTGCATTCCCAGCAGATTTTCTTGAAAATGGTTGTTCAGCCTTGCAGTTGCCATATCGACCAACTGTGTTTCCCGCCCATTTTGAGATTTAAGTTTGCGGACTTTATATCCAATGGCCAGAGCTGTGGCCATCAAACCAAAACAGACGACACCGATGATGGTGCCGAACAGCCAGAAAGGTATGCTTAAATTGATCATGATGGGGTCCTTTTTTTATAAACGCTTGCAGGTATCAAATCCTATTCTTCTCAAATCACTCTTCCAGGAGCCCTTCTTTGCGCAATTTGTTGCGCAGTCGAATCACAGCCTGCGAGTGAATTTGAGATACACGCGACTCCGTGATGCCAAGCACTTTTCCTATCTCTTTCATCGTCATTTCATCACTGTAGTACATCGAAACAACGAGTCGCTCTTTTTCAGGGAGCAGCTCAATGTGTTTGGCCAGGGTCGCCTTGATCTCCTTGATAGCCGTCATCGTCAGCGCATCGCTTCCGTCGGTTCCGAACAGATGCCCCAGAAAATGCTCCTTCTTCGATTTCGTCGTATACCCGATCTCTTCGAAACTGACGAACGAAATACTTGACATGCGCTTGACTTGATAAAACTGCTCCATATCAATGTTCATCTCTTGCGCGACTTCTTCATCCTCGACCTCACGACCGAGTTTCTGTTCCAGTTTTAAATAGGCCTTCTCAAGATTCCGAATTTTTTTGCGCGTCGTGCGTCCGAGAAAATCACGTGAGCGCAATTCGCTGAGCACAGCACCTTTGATACGGAAAACAGCATATGTCATGAATTTGTTGTCACGTGTCGGATCATACCGCTCGATCGCCTGTATCAAGCCGATGATCCCGACATTAACCAGATCATCAACTTCTACGGTTGGCGGCAAATGGGTTGCGATGCGATTGACGATCCGATTCACATACGGTAGATATTCGGTAATGATCTGATTGCGCAGTGTGTGATCCTGCTTATCCAGGGTTCTGATTTGTGATTCAACCAATGACATTTTTTTCTCCATCAAGGGGTTTTGGTGGCGGCCGCTATCGTCACCATCAACCGTTTACGTCGGGATATCTGTCAGGTCCAACCGTGAAATGTCTTCCTGCTCCTGAGCGATCTGAGCATTGATAATCTTTCGAGAGAGAATGGAGAAATCCCGGCTTGCTTTTGCCAAGGGGGCCATTTCACTGACCACCTTCTGCTGGCGGACGCCCTTTCTAAGCTTCTCATCCAGCCCGACTTGCCCGCAATAATCAATACGGATGTTCAGAAAACGGTCGGCCACCAGACTCAGTTGGCGAAAGACCTCATCGGCTTCCCGCTCCGATGTTGCCGCGTTGACCACCAACTTGAACTGATCCGTCCCGTATTTGACTGAAAGCACCTTCATCAATGCGTATGCATCGGTGATGGCGGTGGGCTCGGGCGTCACAACCACTATGATCTCATCCGCGTTGATATTGAAAAAAAGCACATTTGAAGAAATCCCGGCAGCCGTGTCGATCAACACAATATCAAAATCCCGCATCAATTCACTCAGCTGACTGAACACCATGTAGCGCTCTTGTTCGGACAGATTCGTCAATTCCTGGATACCGGATGCGGCCGGCAGAATTTTCAAACGTCCGGGCCCTTCGACGATGATGTCGGACAGTCGCTTATCGCCATGAATCACGTCGGACAGATTGTATTGCGGTGTCAGCCCCAGCAGGACATCCAGGTTGCCCAGCCCCATGTCTGCATCCAGAATCAATACTTTCTTTCCAAATCGACTCAAAGAGAAACCGAGGTTGGCCACAATATTGGTTTTGCCGACGCCCCCCTTTCCGCTGGTGATGGTGATAATCTTTGTGGAGCGAGCGGTGGTTTTTCGCTTGCCCATGGTTTGCCTTCCGCCGCCGGTCGCTTTACGGTCATCGAGACGGATGATATTGCTTGCTGTCATTTTTTTCTTCATTCGATTGGTTACCTATAGCTGGCGTAATTGCTCGCCAGTCGTTGAACGGGTTTGGAAATAATCAGCTCACTGCAACACATACGACAGGGTTTGAACTGCTGACCCATGGCCTGGGCCGGGTCGTTAAACACGACCATGTTGTCCTTGTTGATACGTTTGACCGATTTACAGCGTTTATGATGAAAAATGTCTGAATTTCGGTTGGCAACATAGTAGTTTTGCATCGGTTGGCTCTGGTTACCGCGCACAACGGTTACGATCGAATCATCCTCCTGCTGACCGTCGTTCTTTCCTTTATCCGGAAGCACCATGGCCGTGATCTCCGCGGCTTTGGCGGCTCTGATCCCTTCCGGTACCTTCTGAGAGTCGCATAGGTGGCTTATCGGCATCTCGTATTTCAGCGAAACATTGATCAATCCGCCGAATCGCGAGGCCCAGTCGATTTTGGTAAAGATCGCCCTTTCGGCATTCAAAGGCTTAAAAAAGCTCACGGCTTTGTCCAATGCGGCGCCGTCGGCATCCGCATTGAGCAAAAGGTAAACCGACGCGTTGCCGATGGCGTTGATCAACCGTCTCAGATGCTCCAGTTGAACGTGATCATGCGAGGCCATGCCCGGAGTGTCCACAACCACCAGACGGTAGTCGTTCAATGCATCCAGCTCCCGTCCGATATCATCGGTGTGACAGGCGCACCTGAGCTCGATACCCAGAATGCGGGCATATCGCTCCAATTCCACCTGTCCGGCGATCCGCTGGTCATCAAGGCTCAAAAGAGCCACCGATTTCCCGCCGAATTGCATCGCCTGTTTGGCGGCAAATTTGGCGACAGTGGTTGTTTTTCCCACACCTGCGGCACCAACCATTACCATGATCCGGCGAACATCCGTCGCTGCCGGTGAACGAGGCGCCACAACGTTGCTGGCGGTGAGGACTTGCGTGAGCGCGGTGCGCAGCTCGTCTTTGACATGCAACGCCTTTTTTGTCAGCGCGGCTGTTTTCTGATGCAAATCGACGGCCAGTTGCTCGTCAACACCTTGTGATATCAACATGCGGTCGAGCGCAGGTTGATTGTCTTGCTGTTCGGATTTATCCTGGTTCATCATGCGAACCAGTTTAGGCTGAAGCTTTTGCTGCCCGGTACGGGTAATGGGTTTAAAGCGTTTGAGAAACGTCATTCCTTTTGAGGACTCCGCATCCTGGTTGGCCGTGCCCGGATCCGGCCTCCCAATGCCGCTCTTGAAATCATCGGAACCTTCTTCACCGCGCGGCGCAGGCGACGCATCGATGGCAGCAGTGACGATCACTTGCCTGGTGCTCTTTCCACCCAGCAATCGGCTCGTTTTTTTCATGGTCTTGGCCGATAGAATGACCGCCTCCTCGCCGAACTCTTTTTTGATCAGCCGCAAGGCTTCCGACATACTGGATGCTTCAAATCGCTTAATTTTCATTTGACAGCTCCACCACACCTATTGATTGTATCTTCACATTGGCCATGATCTCATCATACGAAAGCACTGTGAGATTCGGTATAAAACGATCCACCAACTTCTTGAAATGAAGTCGGATTTGAGTCGAGCACAGCACAACCGGCTGGAGGTTCAGCGGTGCAAACTTCTCGAGCTGAACCGCCAGTTTTTGCATCATCCGCTGCGCGACATGCGGTTCGATAGCCAGGTACTCCCCCTGTTCCGTTCGTTCAATGGATTCGGCAATTTTACGTTCAAGGGGTTGTGCCAGGTTGATGACAACGACATCGCTATCCTCGTTCTGGTATTGCTTGGTGATGGTTCGGAACAGCGCCTGACGCACGTACTCCGTCAGCAGATCGAGGTGTTTGATGGTCGGTGCCCAATCCGCCATGGCTTCAACCACCGTCAGGAAATCACGCACAGGTACTTGTTCGGCCAACAGATTTTGCATCACTTTGACCACGCCGCCCAGTGACATCTGGTTGGGAATCAATTCCTCAACCACCTTCGGATGGGTCTCCTTCAGCGTATCGAGCAGGCTCTGGACCTCCTGGCGGCCGATCAGCTCATGGGCGTGCTTCCGGATGACATCCGACAAATGCGTCGTCATCACCGTTGCCAGATCGACGACCGTATACCCTTTGCCGATCGCCTCTTCGCGATACTGTTCTTTGATCCAGAGGGCGTCGATGCCGTACGTCGGTTCGACGGTCGGGACGCCCTTGACACTTTCATCCGCCCCTCCGGGATTCATAGCCAGATAGTGATTCATCATCAGATCGCCTCGAGTCACTTCGTTGCCTTTCAACAAAATACGGTACTCGCCCGGTTTGAGCTGCATATTGTCCTGAATGTGTATGGAGGGAACGACAATACCGATATCCTGAGCGATCTGCTGCCGGATCGATTTAATACGGTCCAGCAATTCACCATCCTGCTGCACATCCACCAATGGTATGAGTCCGTATCCGATCTCCAGCCCGAGAATATCCAGCGGAGGCAGCGGACGGAACGTATCCTGTGGTTGCGTGTCCGCGTCAGCTTCGGGTTGTGACTGCACCAGTTCCGTTTCCTGGATGCGTTGTTTTTCCGTTTGATAGACCAGATAGGCAATAAGTCCGGAGACAAAAGCCAGCATGAAGAACGGTATCGTCGGCAATCCGGGAATCAGGCCGAAAGCAAAGAGGATGACGGAAGCGACGCCCATGGCTCTTGGGTTCAACAGCAGCTGGGTCCCGATCTCCTTACCCAGGTTCGTATCGGCACCCGCGCGGCTGACGACGATACCGGCACCGGTCGAAATGACGAGCGCGGGCACCTGACTGACCAGTCCGTCGCCTATGGTCAGCAACGTATAGTTTTGCGCGGCCTCGCCAAACGACATCCCGTTCTGGAAAACCCCGATGGTGAATCCGGCGGCAATATTGATCAGGGTGATGACGATACCGGCGATGGCATCTCCGCGGACGAACTTGTTGGCACCATCCATGGCACCGTAATACTCGGATTCCCTCGAGATCTGCCGTCGTCGCAAACGGGCTTCATCTTCATCAATCAGCCCTGCGTTCAGATCGGCGTCGATACTCATCTGCTTTCCGGGCATGGCATCCAGAGTGAAGCGCGCCGCCACTTCGGCGATGCGCCCGGCACCCTTGGTAATCACCACAAAGTTCACCACTACCAGAATGATGAATACGATCAGGCCCACCACATAATTGCCGCCGACAACGAAGCTTCCGAAGGCCTTTATCACGCTTCCGGCAGCCTGGATGCCCTCGTTTCCGTGAAGCAGGATCAATCGTGTCGAGGCGATGTTCAATGAGAGGCGGAACAGGGTTGCCAGCAGCAATATCGAAGGAAAAGCTGAAAAGTCCAAAGGCCGCAATACATACATGCCAACCAGCAGGATGACCAGTGCGAAGGTGATATTGAACGTCAGCAACAGATCCAGCAGCATGGCCGGGACGGGAATAATCATCACCGTCAAAATACACATGGCGGCGATGCCCATCATCACATCGGTGTTGTTCGCAAAAAAAGCGAAACGGTCTGTTGCCCCTGTTGATTGTGCCATTTCCATAAGCGGTTGTCGGCATCCGTTGCTGGTTAAAATTGACGCATGCCTTAATTGCACATTTCATGCCTGTCTTACCGCCCGACGGAGAGGCCGATTGAGTAATGAGCGGCTGCGGTATGACGGCTTGAAATTGTTCGAATTTTGATGGTCGAGCTTGGGCTGGATGGGACAATTTATCCGCTGTTGGAGGCGTCAAAAAACCGTCGATTCGGGGTTGGTCGAATGGTTGAGATATTGCTAATTCGTCAACCCCTTAAGCCGATAGACATAGGCCAGGATTTCAGCCACGGCATGATACAGATCTGCGGGTATATGCTGATCGATCTCCACGTTTTTGAACAATGCGCGTGCGAGCGGCTTTTGTTCAATGACGGGTATATCGTGTTCGACGGCGATCTCTTTGATTCGTGCGGCAAGATGACCGGCCCCCTTTGCCACCACCACAGGCGCCTGCATGGAACGATCGAATTTAAGGGCCACCGCCAAGTGCGTTGGGTTGGTGATAACCACCGTGGCATCGGGTACGGCATTCATCATGCGGCGCATCGCCATTTCACGCTGGACGGCACGAATACGCGAGCGAACCATGGGATCACCTTCCCTTTGCCTGAATTCGTCCTTCACCTCTTGTTTGGTCATGCGCAGATCGCGCTCATGCTGCCAGCGTTGGAATACCAGGTCAACGGCGGCCAGAATGATGAGCACCAGACAGGTAAAAAAACCGAGTTTCAACGCCACCTGCCCCATGAAACCCATTATGGATGATACCGATATCGATACCAGGGCCGGTATCTTGGTTATTTCACTGCTGATCATGAGATAGGTCACGCCTCCGATGATGATGACTTTCAGGATCGCCTTGCACAGCTCAACGCCGGCCCTAATCGAAATCAGGCGTTTGATACCTTTCAGGGGGTTTAATTTGTTCAGTTTAGGCGTCAACGGCTCCCCGCTCAGCAGAAAACCAAACTGGGCGATATTTCCAAATATCCCGGCAAAGGCCACCACTGCAATCAGAGGCGCCATGACCGTGACCACTTTTTGAAAGAGAAACCACAGCAAGGACTGAACGTTTTGAACGTCGAAATCAAGCTGACCGGCCTGGCCGAATACGGTTTCCATTATCCCCGCCACCTGATTGAGCATCCAGCCGCCGGAAAAGTAGAATACCGACAGGGCGCTGAGCAACACCAGCACTGACGGAACTTCTCTGCTGTTGGCGATCTGACCTTTTTTTCGGGCCTCCTCCCGCTTCTTTGGGGTTGCGGGTTCGGTTTTATCCTGATCGTGCCCAGCCGGCATCGCTGCGTCCTTTCAATGTCAAACAAACAATCCGATCATCCCCTGCACCGTCCTGCCCAGTGAAATAAAAGCGCGTTGCATAAAGTCGACACAAAAAGGAATGGAAAGTCCGAGGAAAAGCAGCCCGATTAATATCTTCAAAGGCATTGCGACGATGAATATCTGCATCTGCGGCACGGTCCTGGCGATAAGCCCCAGTGCGACGCTTGTCAAAAGCAGCGCAACCATGACCGGCGCGCCGATCTTGACCGCCACAACAAAGGAATTGGCTGCCAGATTCATGACCAGTTCAAGCAGGTTGCCGTCAAACGATGCCCCCCAAAGAGGAATTCTTTCGAAGGCTTCCATCAGGGCTTTAAGGAAGTGATGGTGCAAATCCAGGCTTAAGAACAGTACCATGGAAAACAGATAAAGAAATTGTGACAGCATGGGGATCTGCAGGCTGGAAACCGGATCCACTACGTTGGCTATGGCAAACCCCATCTGAAAACCGGCCATTTGCCCTGCCAACTGGATACCGACAAACAGCAGTCGAACCCCCAAACCGATGATTAATCCGATGCCCACCTCCGAAGCGATGCCGATGACAAATGCAACAGGTGAGCTCGGCAGCGCCGGTGGAGAGAGACTCAGTTGCGGCATCAACATCCAGCTCACCGCCAGTGCGAGTCCGGCTTTGAGCAGGACCGGTACGTTGCGGGCATCCAGAAACGGCAGGGCAAACAAAATGGCACCGACACGCACCATAATGAAAAACAGCAGCACCATTTGGTCCATTGGAAACGAAAAAAAAAGCATATTCGCTACGACATGTTGTATATATTAATCATATACATACTAATGCAAATACATCGGCAGATTCATAAACAAATTCTGTGAAAAATCCGTAATCACTCTCAGCATCCAAGGGAAGAAGACCAGCAGCGCGACGGCCACGCCAAGCATTTTTGGAACGAATACAAGGGTCATCTCGTTGATCTGTGTCGCCGCTTGAAAGATACTGACCAGTATTCCCACCAGCAGCCCGACCAACAGCATGGGGCCGGCCAACATGATGGCGGTTCGAATGGCTTCCATGAAATAGCTTGAAATAAACTCGGGTGTCATATGGATGATCCTTTAACCTGCAAAACTCTTTACCAGCGATCCGACAATCAGGTACCATCCGTCGGTGAGTACGAATATCATCAGCTTGAACGGCAGCGATACCATTACCGGCGGCAGCATCATCATACCCATCGAAAGCAGCACGCTGGCCACCACCATGTCGATGATTAGAAACGGCACATAGAGCATGAATCCGATTTGGAAGGCGGTTTTCAATTCGCTGATGATAAACGATGGAATCAGCACATGCGTCGGTACGTCGTCGATATTCTTAGGCCTCGGCATTTTGGCCACTTGCACCATCATCGACAAATCCTTTTCCCGGGTCTGCTTGATCATGAACTTGCGCACCGGTCGCATCGCTTTTTCAAGCGCCTGCTTGGAATCGATTTCATTGGCGAGATACGGCTTTATGGCCTCCTGATGGACGTTCTGCCAGACCGGTGTCATAATAAAAAACGTCAGAAACAGCGACAGCCCGATGATAATCTGGCTGGGTGGAATTTGATTGGAGCCGATGGCCTGGCGCAACAGGGACAGCACGATGGCAATGCGTGTGAAAGAGGTAAGCATGACCAGCAGAGAAGGAGCCAGAGAAAGGACCGTCAGCAGCAGAAAAATCTGCATGACGACCCCGACTTTGCCGGGGGATTGATTTTGATCCACGTCGATGCGAAACAGCGGCAAGGAGCCATCGTTGCCTGCGGCCATGGCGGCACTGGGACAAACCATCATGATAAGTACCAGGATGACCAGACAACGGCTCAGTTGTTTGAATATCACTCGCATCATGATTCGATGCCTTTTTCGGTCTGACTGTTTGATGTAAACCTGGCGCCGGTAAAACGCCGCAGTTGATCACGGAAACTCGGTCCGGTCTGGCGGGCTTTGATTTCGGTATCGACCCCGCTGAGCAACGCGGGGTCTTCTATTTTTGAAAGCAGTGACACCCGGTCCGGGCAAACGCCGAGTACCAGAACGGAACCCGGCACCTTGACCAGGGTAATTGATTTTTTGATGCCCAGGCACTGGCTTTCCAGCACCTGGACCAGCCCGGCTTTCCCGCCTCCATTGGCCATCGGCAATTTCTTTTTGGCAAGCCGCGACAACCCCCAAACCAGTGCCAATACAAGAGCCAGGGAGAGAACCATTTTAAGTGTCGCCATCGTTAAGTCAGGGGAATAGCTCATTTGAGATTCTCCAGGCGTTCAACGGTACTGATCACTTCAGTCAACCGGATACCGTATTTGTCATTCATGACCACCACATCACCTTTGGCGATCAATCGATTGTTGGCCAAAATCTCCAACGTCTCCCCGGCCGTCTTCGGCAGTTCGATGACGGATCCCTGACCCAGTTTGAGCAGGTCGTGGATCAACATCCTGGTGCGCCCCAGTTCCACAGTAATTTCCAAAGGAATGTCCAGGATAAAATCAAGATTGGCCGGATGTTTTTCTTCCGATCCGGCGCTCAACTGATCAAATGCATAGGCATTCTCGGCTGAATTTTCGAATGCCGCCTCTGCGGTTTCAGCTCCGCCATGGTCCATCCGCGCTTGTGCGGTATCCGGCAGATCGCCTGTATTATCGGTCGTCCGGTCGTCTTCCATGCTATCCTATTCTCCTTTTTCTTTTTCTATCAATTGGGTGATCTGTACAGCACGATTGCCTTTGACAACCCCGGGCATGCCGCGAAACTTCGGGACCCCTTCGACGTTCAGAATGACCGGATCCTGTGGTCCCATTTTCAACTTGACCACATCATCGGTTTCCATATTCAGAATTTGTCCGATGGTACGGGTGGTCTTTCCGAGTTCCGCCACAATGCGTACGTTGGTGTCTTTCAGCAAAACAGTTAATTGGGACCGGAACACGTGGGCTCTGTCTTTTTCACGCAGATAGCGTGACGACAGCTTGTCTTTGATGGGTTCGAGCATTAAAAAGGGCGTGCAGATGTGGATGTTGCCCGAAAATTCATCACCGTTTACGCTAAACACGAACACCAGTACCGAGTCTCCAGGACTTACCAGATTAACAAACTCAGGTTTGGTTTCCGTTTTCTTTTGGCTTATCTTGATGTTGTAAGCGACTTTCCATGCCTGCTCCAGCTCTGAAAGCACCTCCCGATAAAAGCGCTGAAGCATCCGTCTTTCGATTTGTGTAAATTCACGCACTTTGGCAAGGGGTTTCCCGCCGCCGCCGAACATGCAATCGATAAGGGCAAATCCCAGATTGGGTTCGACGGCCAGCATGGCATTGCCTATCAAAGGCTCCATGGAATAGATGCTGAAGCCGGTTGGATTGGAAAAGGCTTGCATGAATTCGCCGAATTTAACGATCTCCTTGGACATCATCTTTACTTCGATAGGGTGCTGCAGTGTCCCGGTCAATCGAACGTTGAGCAGATTAACGAATTTGTCATACACTTCATCCAGAGCGTCAAACTGATCGCGAAGCATGAGGCTCTGCGAAGTAAGATCGTAAGGCCTCGCTTCGGCTTTTGACTCCTCCTCAGGCTCTTCGTCAATCTCGACCTCGCCACTGTCCATGGCGCTAAGCAGCGCGTCGATCTCTTCCTGGGATAGTATTTTATCGGACATGATACGTTTCGTTATTGAACGACAAATTCGGTAAAGTAAATGGTGTTGATCGCACCGGTTTTAAGGTATCCGTTCAACTGGGCCATTAATTCGTCCCGCAGCGCCATTTTACCCTGTGTCGTGCTGATATCGGCATATTGCTTTGCCGGCAGAATCATCAGGATACTGTCCCGCATCTGGGGAAGGCGTTTTTCGATCTCGTCTGCCACCTCTATGGTGCTCAGTTCAAATTGCATCGTCACCCGAAGGTAGCGCTTGCCTCCTCGATCGGCCAGGTTCACAATCATGGTATCCATTTTGTACATTGGCCCGATCGTTATTTCCTGCGCCTCTGCTTCAGCTTCGGCTTCCGCCTCCTCCTTGCCATTTTGCTGGTTCACCTGTGTCACCGTTGCGGACATCTGTTTCCACAGCAGAAAAAATCCGCCGCCCATCATGCCCATCATGAGGACAAATACAGCGATGATGATAATTAAGACGTTCTTAGACATCGTTGGTTCCTCCATCAGCCGCGCGTTGCTTACTCTGCAGGCTGAACTTCATTGACTTGACCCAAAATGATCTCAACTCTTCGGTTTTTTGACCGTTGGGCTTCCGAATCATTCGCGACCCGTGGTTTGACATCTGCATAGCCTGCTGCGGACAGCAGCTTCGGGTCGATCCGGCCTTGATGAATAAAATATTTCACCACGTTGACTGCCCGCGCGGTTGAAAGATCCCAGTTGCTGGGATAGCGCTGCGTCGCGATCGGAACATTGTCGCTGTGTCCTTCCACCCGAATACGTCGCCCGATCGGTTCAATGATCCGGCTGATCCGTTCCAGCAGATTTACACCGTCGGCTGTCAAGCTTGCACTTCCGGATCCAAAAAGCAGGCTGTCGTTCAGTGTCAACTGGATCCCTCGCGGTGTGTACGTCGCTTCAAGTCCTTGAGTCTGTTGAAATTGTTCAAATCGATCTTCGGAATCCGCAGACGCCTGAGTTGCTTCGGCTGCCTGCATATCGGCGTTTGTCGATTCGGAGATCAATCCAACCGGTGCATGCTGCCCTTCGTAAAGAACCCCCATCGCGCTTTGCAAGGCATTTTGAAAATGCTTAAAACGCTTGACATCCAGACTTCCCATGGCAAACAGCAGCACAAAGAAAACCATCAACAGCGTCGCCAGATCGTTGAAGGTTGTCAGCCAGCCCTGACCGTTGATGCACTCTTCATTTGTCATTGTCTGCTTTCGGTGCAGTTGCCCCACTGTCCGATTCCTTTCAATAAAGCTTGAAGATAAATTCCACGCGACGATTTTTTGCACGCCCCAGGGCAGAATCGTTCGATGCCACCGGCTGATAGCTGGATAGACCGACGGCGCTCAGTTTTTCGGCGGAGATGGATTGCTGTTCGATTAAAAAGCGCAGAACATTGACCGCACGGGCGGTCGAAAGCTCCCAATTTGACGGATAAGCAACGGTGCGAATGGGCACATTGTCGGTATGCCCCTCTATTTCAACGGGTGCCTGCACGGTTTTGATGATTTGACCGATCTTGACCAGCAGGGGCTCGGCTGAAGCGGACAGATGGGCATCTCCACTGGAAAACAACAGCTTATCCGACAGGGTCATCACAACACCTCGCCTGCCCTTGCTCAGCGTCACCTGGTCCAGCTCATTGCTCTGTTTAAGAGCTCTGATGGTGTTGAACAGTTGCGCCATTTTGTCTTCCTTGTCCATGATCATGGCATGCGTATCAATCATGGTGGCTCCCTTTTCCAAACTCCGGCCGCCGCTGAATACGGTAACGGCCGTTGAAAAGGCCCGGACAAATCGTGATATCTTGGATTGCTCCAATGAGGCAAAAGAGGTCAGCATGATAAAGAAGCACAGCAGAATCAATATGAAACCGGTGTAGACCATCTGCCATCCTCCGATGTCGGGCTGGCTTCGAGCATCAGGTCGTTTGCGTCTGTATCGTCGTACCGGCATGTCAGGCCCCTCCTTCATGCGCTGCACGCGCCTTGGGGGATATAAACGCTTTCAGTTTCTGCTCGACGATACGGTGATTGTCCCCTTCCTGAATCGCCAGAATCCCTTGCAGCACCATCTGTTTCGCCAGAATCTCCTGCCGGCTGCGGACCTTGAGTTTGCCTGATATGGGCAAAAACAGCAGGTTTGCCAGCATGACCCCATAGAATGTGGTCAGAAGTGCTACGGCCATTGGAGCGCCTATCGCCGTGGGATCGGTCATCTGCATCAGCATCTGGACCAGACCGATAATGGTGCCCAGCATTCCCACTGCAGGGGCAAAAGCTCCCATGGTCGAAAAGATCTCGGCACCGAGACGGTGCCGCTCTTCCAGCCACAAAATTTCAGTGGACACAACCTCTTCGATGGATTCCGCCTCCATTCCGTCTATCGCCATGTTCAAACAGTGTTTCATAAACGGATCGTCGATTTCCTTGACCTGAGCCTCGAAAGAGAGGATGCCTTCCCGACGCGCTTTTTTGGCGAACTCGACCATCCTGGGAATCAGATGCAAAGGACTCAGCGATCGATGCCGGAACGCGTTTTTCGTTACCTTGAAGACACTGATCACATCGGAAAGCGGATAGTTGATCAAGGTTGCGCCCATGGTGCCGCCGATGACGATCATCATCGATGGATAGTTGATGAACCAGGCGCCCGATCCCCCCATCACTATCGAACTGACCACTAGTCCGCTGGCAACCAGAATTCCAAGTAATGTGGCTAAATCCACTTATGCCTCCAAGTCGTTGACTTCAAGCTGTACGGAAACCTTCAGAGACTTGGTTTAGCACGGAATGTGCCACCTGGAGACCGATTCGGGATAAAGGATATATTTTAATTTATTTTCAGTTTGTTAAGTGAGTTGTCAACTGACAAAAAGCGTGTTGTTTGGAAGCAAAATAGGACGATCGGAGCTTCCGACTTGAGAGGGTAGCGTCAATTTCTTTGGCAAACAGTCAACGCATTGACAGACCATGTTTGCATCGTTCATTGGGAGATAATCAACGACTTACGGAGGATGGCCGGTCGCCGGCCGGCCATCCCCGCTACCGATATTGAACCTAACGCTTGATATTGATCAGCTCGGCGAGCACCTCGTCACTGGTTGTGATGACCTTTGAATTGGCTTGAAACGCGCGCTGAGTCGTAATCAATTCAACGAACTCTTTAGCCAGATCCACATTGGACATCTCGAGGCTGCTGGGCGCGATCGCGCCGACGCCCGCGGTATTGGGCGCGGAGATAACCGGCTGTCCGGACGCGAGAGACGACGTATACAGATTGCTGCCTTGCTTGGCCAGCCCTGAGTAGCTCGCAAAATCCGCCAAAGCGATCTGTGCGAACGAGAGCATGGTGCCGTTCGAATACAATCCGGTAAAAACGCCGTCTTCATCAACCGATATCCCCTGGAGCATGCCGCTGGGATAACCGTTCTGGGTCTGTGCCGTCTTGACCGATGTCGCGGCATAGCCGGTGACGCTGCCATCGGTTGCTCCGGTGGCATCCAGGACCGTCCATGTAATCGACAAATCGTTGGCCGGTGCGAGTCCGGTAACGCCAATGGTTGGATTGGCTGGGCCTGCGGGCACACAGCTTGCCGGGTCAAGCGCACCATTGGCATCAAATACCAAAGAGTAGTCCGGAGGCGGATTATCGATTGGAACGGTTACGGTGCCGGTCGAGGATGTGACATAGTAATCCCAACCGGTGGCCGTGCGCTCGAAGTTAAAGGTCAGTTCAACCGGATTTCCCAGCGAGTCGTAAACGGTCATGGTGGTATCGAACGTATCCGCCACGGCCGCACCCGCGTCGAGGTTGACTCCCATCGTAATGTCAGTGGTGGCTTGCGGGACGCTCATTCCGGACGGCAGCACGATTTCGCCCATGGGCCCTACATTGCCGGCGGGATCGATGCTGTATCCCTGCACCCGCATGCCGTCCTGGGTGACGAGATAGCTGTCTCTGTCGAACTCGAACTGGCCGGCGCGGGTATAGTATTGCCCCCCATCGTTGGGATCGCGTACGATGAACATGCCTTGACCGTTGATGGCCAGATCGGTCACGTTGGTGGTGGTTTCCAGCGTTCCCGAATTCCAGTTGGCGCTGGTGCCGGTCATGGTGACCCCACGGCCGATTTGCATGCGCGACTGCCCGAGCGATGCGTTGAAGACATTGGAAAAAGAAACTCTGGACACCTTAAAACCAGTTGTGTCGACATTGGCGATATTGTCGCCGATGACTGACATGGCGCTGGTATTGGCCTGCAGACCTGAAATACCTGAATAAAGTGATCCGATCATGATATGACTCCCTTCTTTGACCCGCTTTTAGTTGGTGTTTTCATTTATTGGATGCTGCATCCTCATACCGGATGCAGCCATGCTCTAATATTGAAAGTTATCCGTGTCATTTTCGACCTGCTGCTCCGGTTCGAGAACCTCGACGACGTTGCCCAGCGGAATCTCCTGATCTCCGGCAATCAAGTAGGCCATCCCGTTTTTATAGATGACACCGGTGACAGTGCCTTGTGTAAATGCTGTGGCGGTGACCGTCGCCCCATCCCCATCAACGGCCATGACCTCAAAACTGTATGCGCCGTCGGGAGCCTGCAGCCCGTACTGGTCGAGACCGTCCCAGGTCGCGCTGTTTTGTCCGGCAGACATTGGCCCCAGTTCAATATCGCGTACAAATTCGCCATATTGGTTGTAAATCTTGATATAGACGCCGGCGGCGTCGCCATCGAGATTGAAGTTCAGGGGACCGGCCTCTTCATTGATCACCGTGAACTGATCCCCAATGGCCGTAATGGTCTGTCCGATGTAATCGACTGCCTGGCTGTTGGTCAGAACCGTTTGAGACAAACCGATATCCTGCAGAGCGGTGTTGATGTTCTGCAGCTCCTCCAGTGAGGAAAATGTTGCCAATTGGGCCGTAAATTCAGTGCTGTCCGCAGGATTCAGCGGATCCTGATTCTGGAGCTGCGTCACCAGCAAATGGAGAAAATCGTCTTTGCCGAGGACGGATTCCTTGGACTCCTCCACTTGTCCGCCCATTGACGAAACGTGATCCAATCCCATGATGTTCATATTGCACGCCCTCCTTTTCGGTGTGCGGTTATTCCCGGTAAATAATCTTCCTTTAGCTTATGAATCGTGCATCTATGCAAAATAGTCGACCTCGCCGCTGTTGTACGATCCGGCCCTCAGACCACGGTTATTGACATCGCTTGGATGATCGAAGGAGTCATCGTCGGATGGTGCGCTGCTGAAATGCTGCCCGCTGCGTTTGGTCGGCTGTCTGAATCCGGTCTGTTGCTGGCCGCTGCGCCACCCGTCATTGTCACTGCCGACAAACACATCGAACTTTTCGATTTGAAGACCGTGCTGATGCAGCTCCGCTTTCAAATGGGGCATGTTGTGCTCCACGATCTCCTTGACCATGTTGGATTCAGCATCCATTCGGACCATGACCTGGTGACCTTCCGTTGTCACCTGAAGTCGGACATGGCCCAGGAACTCCGGTTTCAAACGAATAATCATTTGAGAGTGCTTGTGATCGCTCTTCAGAGTCATGCGTTGAACGATCTGCCGGATCACATCCGTCTGAGTTTCCCTGTCCACAAAAGGGGTCGCTTCCTTTGCTGAAACAGATGCCCCGGCAAGTTTAGGTGCGGCTGTGCTCAAATGAGAATCGAACGACGGTGCGCCTTCGCGGGAGGCGTTGCCGTTCATCTGCATCTCGGTCCCTTCGGAGGGTTTCACCGACATGACCTCTTCTCGAAAGGTCGGAGAAGTTTCGATCCGCGCAACCGGATTGTCCTGTGGCTGTTTGAGTTTTTCACCGGCCTGCATAGCGGCTCCCTGTGCAACGGCAACGGTCTCGCCCGACACTTTTTGGGAAAACGCCGTCTGCCGTTCGGAGACCTTTGATATAAATGGGCCATTCTGCTGAATCCGCCCATGCAAGCCCGGTTGTTCCGACCGTCCCTCCCGGGATGGTTGAGCGGAACCGTTCATGTGATCTGAAACCGTCTGTCGACCGGACAATCCACCTGAAGAGTGTTTGCCAGGATGGTGATCGTCAAGGCCGAGCCATTTTTCCAGAGCGTTTGATCGCAAGGGCCGCGGATCGGAGGCTGAAGGCTCCCTGCCGATCTGTTCCAGGGATTTTTCAATACTCTGGCCGGCGGTCTCGGAAGCACGATCCGTCAGGACCAGTCGCGCCCCTTTGGGCTGCTGAAGCACTGTTGCTTCATCGGCAACATCGTTGCCGCCAATGGCGTTCATCCGGACCTCATTTTGGTCCAGAGTCTGCACCATTGCCAATTCGGAGCCGCGGTTCGGCGGTGTCACCTGCGTTGGCACCGCTCGAGGCATGCCTTCCTTGGTCTGCTGGTGCGGCAAATCAGAAAGCGGCATCGTCTCCGCAGACGGCGCCTGCGTCACCTGCTGGTCTTCGGACAGCTGCAGCATGTCCAATACGCCTGCGTTTTTCCCTTGATCAGGATTTATTTCCTGCAGACCGGCTGCTGCGCGCAGGGGCAGTCGGGGTGCCGGAGTATCGGTACCCTTTCGGGGCATCAGCATTTGCAGGATGGCATTTTCACGGTCTGCCTGATCGGTCAGATCGATCAGGGGGGCGAGCTCACCGCCGGCGTCTTCCACCGGAACCCAGTCAAGCTGAGCCAAAGAGTTATTCAGTTCTTGAGGTGGAATCCTGGTAAGAGCCGCCATTATTTCCATAAAGCCGTTCTCGTCTGCGGAAGGCTGATCGGCTGCCCGGTCAGGCAATTTAATGCCGATCTTTTTCACACCCTGCCCACCGGCGCCGCTAAAAGGAAAATCAAAAAATTTCAGTGCTGCTTGCATTCTGTTGCCTTATCCTTGTTTGAGGCTAAATCGATTGATTGCCATCTCGTTAATGAATTTCTGTTCCTTTTGGTTCAAATCAGCCAGATAGGCTTCGTAATCCTGCTCTTTCAGTTTGTCGAGCGCTTTGCGTTTCTGAACGGCAGCCAGCAATACGGTCCGCCGTTCGAGGCAGAGCCCGTCAGCCTGATCAACCTTGCGCCGCTGTTGCTCGATTTGTTTGCCGATTCGTTTCAGGTAACTTTCGTATACGGCCATCTGGGGTCCGGTCGTCGATTCGTCTTGAAGTCTCTCCAAGTCCGACTCGGCTTGACCACGCAAAGCGAGCTGATCGTCAAGCACCTGGACCAAATGGTCCCTGAATCGTAACGCTTCGGACAATTCCTTTTGCAGCTTATCTTCCTGAAATTGCCGGTAACGCCTTAATGCTTCCAATTTAAACTGATAATGCATCGCCAGTCTGCGGTCCTATGAATTTATGATCCGATCCAACTCCTGGAGGCTTTGTTCCAATCCCACACTTTCTGATATATCCTGTCTCAAATAGCTGGTGATCCTCTCGATCTTTTCGATGGAGCGATCTATGGCAGGATTGGAGCCCTGCACATATGCGCCGATATTGATCAGGTCCTCGGCCTTTCGATAGGTGGCCAGCAGTTCTTTCAACGATCCGGAATTGTGTTTGTGCTGCAGGCTGGCGATATCTTCCATAACGCGGCTGATACTCTTCAATACATCGATTGCCGGATAGTGATTTCTGTCGGCAAGCTCCCGTGTCAGTACGACATGGCCGTCTAAGATGGACCGTGCGGCATCGGCGATCGGCTCATTCAAGTCATCGCCTTCCACCAGCACCGTATACAGACCGGTGATCGTTCCCTTATGGTCCGACGTTCCCGCCCTTTCCAGCAGTTTCGGCAGCAAGGT
The DNA here is from genome assembly GCA_050291625.1 of Desulfobacteraceae bacterium. GTDB lineage: Bacteria > Desulfobacterota > Desulfobacteria > Desulfobacterales > Desulfosarcinaceae > JARRKU01. The sequence continues at coordinate 26,132 of JBNKKC010000164.1, read as the reverse complement.
GAACACCGAAGGCGTATAGCCCTTTGTCGTGGGCGGTTCGCCCAACGCCAGGCCGATTTCGCGCTGGGCCATGGCGAAACGGGTCAGGGAGTCCATCATCAGATTGACATGCAGGCCTTCATCGCGAAAATATTCGGCCAGCGCGGTCGCCACAAAGGCCCCCCGCACGCGGACAAGAGGCAGATGGTCGGAAGTGGCGACCACCACGACGGTTTTTTTCAACCCCTCTTCACCCAGATCTTTTTCGATAAATTCGTTCAGTTCGCGTCCACGCTCACCGATCAAAGCGATGACATTGACATCGGCCTGGCTTTTGCGGGCGATCATACCCATTAGAACGCTCTTTCCCACACCGGATCCGGCAAAAATACCCATGCGCTGCCCGCACCCGACGGTGAGCAATCCGTTGATAGCGCGAACTCCAATGTCCAAAGGTTGCCGAATCCGCTGTCGCAGGAGCGGATTAATCGGTTGCGCATATATGGGATACTGCATGTCGTTATACAGCGGTCCTCTCCCATCGATCGGATTGCCGAGACCGTCAATAATCCGTCCCAGCAGCTGACGTCCGACCGCTACCGAAGCTCTTTCCTGTCTGGCCACGACACGACTTCCGGGTCCAATCGAACGTATCTCCTCCAAGGGCATCATCAAAACCGTGCGGTCCCTGAATCCGAGAACCTCCGCCGTAACAGGTTTTTCACCCTCAACACCAAAAATATCACACAAACTTCCCAGCTGCGCGACCGGACCATCGGCTTCGACCACCAGCCCCACCACTTTGGTCACATGGCCGCAGGCATTGATCGGATGCAATCCAGACAGGGTGTGATGAAAATGATCGAATTTCGGAGCGTTCCGCTTCACTTCTCCATCCGTGTTGCCTTCGGTCACGCTGATCCGACCCTTTAACTGTGATGCCACGGTATTGAGTTGCTGGTCAATTCGCGCATCGATGTTGCCGAAGTCTGTTTCGATCAGGCAGCCGCCGGGATCGATGCTCTTATCGGCAACGATTTCAATCTTTTCCACTGCATCGGTGTCCTGAATCTCTTCGTTCAGCAACTGGCGGGCCGTTTCGCCGTCAACCGGATTGGTCTTGATCTTAATGCAATTCTGCCCCCGTGCCATTTGCAGGGCTTTGCGCATGATTCGACTTGAATTTTCAGGGCGCTCATTGATTTCATGACGGAGAATATCCCTGGCCATGGCAACGGCGCTTTCGATCACATCGTCTTCGATACTATGTTGAATCGAGAGCATATGATCTTCCAGAGCACAGCCGGATTCGGTCAATAACGCTTCAATGGGTTGTTGACGGATTTTCTCATCGATCAATGTCTGTTCTTTTGCTTCGGCGTACCCGGTCTGATAGGCCTGCGACTCGATCGAGGACAGTGCGTTGTTGTCCGCACCGGCATCTTCCTTGCCGTTTTGGTCGTCGTCGGCCGCCGCATCGATGTCAATCTCGGGAAACCGATATGTGTCGAATGGTCCTTTTGGATTCATCAACCGATAAACTCCTCACCGCCGCGCCCACTGATAATCAGATCGCCTTTACGTTCCATCTCTTGAACGATGCGAGTAATCTTCTGCTGCGCATCGGTGACGTCTTTCATGCGTACGGCGCCACTGACTTCCATTTCCTCTTTCAGAATCTCGGCGGCTCTTTCAGACATGTTCCTGAAAATCTTTTGCTTGACATCTTCGGATGCCGCCTTCAAGGCAATGGCGAGCTCTTGCGATTCAACGCTGCGAAGCACTTTTTGAAGCCCCTTGTCATCGACCAGTACGACGTCTTCGAAAACGAACATCATCTGCTTGATCTGGTCTGCAAGGTCCGGATCGTTCTCTTCGATGTCATCGATAATTTGTTCGGCCGACCCCCCGTCGATCTGATTGAGAATTTCTGCCAGTCGACCGACACCGCCGGCTTCCTGAGTCGTGGAATGATCCTTATTTTTAAGAATTTCCTCAAAGACGCGGTCCATTTCATCTACCATCCCGGAAAGCACTTTGTCTAGATTGGCGATTCGAAAGGCAACGTCTGATTTGATCTCGTCCGGCATTTTGCTGAGAATATCACTGGAGACATCCGGTTTCAGGTTCACCAGGATAACCGCAATGGTTTGCGGATGTTCGTCCTTGATTATTTGAAACAACTGGTCGGATTCAATATCTTGAATCGCATTCAGATGGGTCAACCGCTTGCTGACTTTTTCCGACGGCTTCTCTACCGTTTCCTTGTCCGCCTTATCTCCTGCCTGTCCACCTTGACCGAGCGCCAGGGTAACACCGGTACTTTGCAGGAATTCACGGGCAACATTTTCGGCCAGCTCGGGCGGTATGGCATCGAGTTTGGATTGCAGCCTGAAAATCAAATTGCGCTCTTGATCGCTCAGGCTTTCCAAAATCGGCTGTGCGGCCGTCATTCCGATAGCCTTGGTCAATATGGCAACCTTAACAGAACCGGTGAGCTGATTCATTTGATGCCCTCAGTCCATTTTTGTTTGAACATACGCTCTTGCCCGACCGTCCTTTGACGCAACGGCATGTCATCTGCCAATACGGCAGATCGTTCGATCAACTCTCTTTGAGCCATTTTTGCATTAAAAGTGCCGTATCCGCCTGATTGTTGGCGATATGCTGGGCCGCCTGATTGATCAGCGGCGCATTTTGGGCGTTCTGTCCTCGATATTGCTTTTCTATTTCCGCAACGGTTCTGGGTAAATGCTCCAGCAGCTCGACATCCTCCCATGACGTGTCGGTCAACCACCGCATCAATGGTTTGACGACGAACATGAAGGTGAACAGGACAAATATCGCTGCGGCGATGTACTTCAAATAACCGATAAACGGCCTGATTTGCTGCAACATACGCCCGGCGCCTCCGGCTTCAGGCATTGTTTCCAACGGCTCTGAATGAAACGCGATGTTTTCGACCTCTACTTTGTCACCGCGCGCAGCGTTGAAGTTGACCGCTCGTTTAACGATGTTTTCAAGCTGCTGCATCTCTTCGGTACTGCGGGGCACGTATGTCGTCTTTGTCTTTTGTTTATCGCCTTTTCCAACAGTAGCGGTTTCATAATTTCCATCGACAATCACCGCCACCGAAAGGTTCTCCAGCATTCCAACCGGCATGATCTGACGGCTGACCTTTTTCCCGATTTCATAATTGCGTGTGTTGTCCTGCCGTTTGAATGAAGCCGGATTCGACGTTTTCACCTCCGATGCTCCGGACGGATTGACATTGCTGGCCATGCCGGGAACGCCCATGGGACCTGCTTCAGCCTTCGATGACAGCTCTTGTGACAGTTGTTCGCTTCGAACGACCTGATTGTCGGGATAGTATTTCTCTTCAGTCATTTCCTGTTGGACAAAGTCCAATGTGCAGGCCACGCGTACGATGGCCTTGCCCTTGCCCACTACCTGTTCCAGCATAGTCAAAACACGTTTTTCCAGCAGATGCTCTTTGCGCTGTTGGAACTCCAAATGATCCACGCTCAATTTTGCGGCGGACAATTGGTCTTCCTGGCCTGCGAGCAGCTTTCCATTTTGATCGACAACGGTCACATGGTCTGGAAGCAGCCTTGGAACGCTTGAGGATACCAGGTGGACAATTCCCTGTATCTGAGAATTGGACAGATATCGACCATGGTTCAGTTTGAGAATGACCGATGCCGTTGCCGGCTCTTCCTCTTCGATAAACAGAGAGCGCGGCGACATGACGATATGGACGCGGGAGCTTTCCACCTCGGCAAGCCCGTTGATAGTGCGGCTCAATTCACCTTGCAGGGCCCGCTGGTAATTGATGTTTTGTACAAATTCGGTCATACCCAATTTGGTGTTGTCAAACACCTCAAAACCGACCGAATTACCCCGCGGCAGTCCTTGGGCGGCCATATCGAGACGCACTTCATAGATTCGGCCTTGAGGAATCAGAATGGTGCCGCCATCATGGGACAGCTGAAACGGAATCTTCTGCTCCCGCAGACGACCGACAACCTCTCCGGCATCTTCCGCCGACAAGTGGGAGTAAATCGGCATGAAATCCGGTTTGCCGGACCACTGGACCAGAGCGATCACACCCCAGACCGTCGCACCGACCAGCAGCATCAGACTGATCAATTTACCGGCTGACATGGTTTTGACGATGGCCTTTAACTGACTGGCGATATCCGAAAACGATTTATCCATAAACTATACCCGTTTAGAATTGCATGCGTTTGATCTCATCGTAGGCGGAGATAAGTTTATTGCGGACTTCAATCATCAGGTTCGTCGCTATATCCGCTTTCTGCATCGCGATCATGGTGCCGTGGATGTCTTTGTTTTCACCTGTTGCCAGCTTCAGCTCTGCGGTGCTGGCTTGTTGCTGCAATTGGTTGACGTTTTTCAGCGATTGGTGCAGCCACTGGCCGAAGGAGACCCGCTCGCTGGTTGTCTCAGATTCACGGCTGGCCTGGGCCTTTACCGGCAGTTCATTCGGCCCGATGGGGCCAATACCAAAATCCGTCATGATTACCGTCCAATCTCCAATGCTTCCGTCGCCATTTCCTTAGTGGCTTTGATGGCGGTGACATTGGCCTCGTAGCTTCTCGTGGCCGAGATCATGTTCACCATCTCTTCCACGACATTGATGTTCGGCAGTGCCACAAATCCTTTTGCATCGGCATCCGGATGATTGGGATCATACTTTAAAATAGGAGGCCGGTTATCTTCCCGGATATCCACCACCTCCACCCCCCCGGCACCTTCAGCCATGCGCTGAGCGAGAGTGCTGCCAAAATCCACAGGCTGTTCAGCGGCAAATACAGCGTCCTTGCGCTGATAGGCCTTGCCCTCTTTGGTTCGAGTGGTGTTGACATTCGCCAGGTTGCTGGAAATCAGGTTCATGCGCAGTCGTTGCGCACTAAGACCTGTGGCACTTGTTCTAAGAGAATCAAGAAAGTTCATGATCAGCGTTTGCCTCCATTGATAACAGACTTCAGCGATTGAAATTTTTTGGCCAAAATTTGTGCGGATGCTTTGTACATCAATTGGTTCTCGGCCAAGCGGGCCATTTGCCGTTCCATATTGACCGTGTTGCCGTCGCCGCGCATGTTGTTGGGGTCTTCATCACGAACCAGATATGGACGCAGATGGTCATCACGGGCCGCTCCAACGGGAATATGGTCCGGATGCGTATTGGTCAGTGGTGCCTTTGCAGGGTTTCCGTCCTGAGCGGCGATCGCTTTTTCCATTTCCAGATCGAACGCCTTGTACCGGGGCGTGTCGGCATTGGCCAGGTTGGCAATGATCAACTCGTGACGCCTGGCTCTGAGGTTCAATGCCCTGGCAACCGTTGTGATGGTCTGGTCGAATAGTAAATTGTTGTCCATTCTAAAATACTCCGTATGCTCCGAGTACTTAAGAGCAATTTGCATACCAGTTCAGTCATCTGCTTCTAATGAAGTCGTATCATACTGTATTTTATAAATTTTTAATGATCATGGCGCGACGCTGGTTGCTCTTGGAGAGTCAAATCATCGACGCACCCGGCAAAACTTGCCTATAGACGTTCAGAGAATGGTTTTGGACTGCGTTATCGGTCGTCGCGGTATTCGGGATACAGCTTCCTCCCTCTGGCCTTGCCAAAACCATTCTCTGAACGTCTATATCCGGGGAACGTTTCTGGACTGCGTTATCGGTCGTCGCGGTATTCGGGATACAGCTTCCTCCCTCTGGCCTTGCCAAAAACATTCTCTGAACGTCTATTACAGGGACATGTTTTTGCACGGGGTTAGCGGTCGTCGCGCTGTTCGCGATACAGCTTCCTCCCTCTGGCCTTGCCAAAACCATTCTCTGAACGTCTATTACTGGGACATGCTTTTGCACGGGGTTAGCGGTCGTCGCGGTATTCGCGATACAGCTTCCTCCCTCTAGCCTTGCCAAAAAGTTTCTCTGATCGTCTATAAAATAGGAAGCTATTTGCCCTCGCCGGTGACGGCCGCCTCCGGCTGTTGTTGATATTCGCGCAGTTTGTTGCGCAGGGTTCGAATGCTGATGCCCAGCATTTTGGCGGCATGGGTTCTGTTATGGTTGACGTGCATCAGGGTCTGCCCGATCAATTGTCTTTCCAGATCCTTTACAGTCATTCCAACCAGTTGGTGAGAACGATTTCCGACATCGGCATCGCACTCCTCCTCGAGCAACAGCGCCCGGGTATCGATGACCGGGGTATCGCACAGCAGCAGGCCGCGCTGAACCGCATTCTCCAGTTCCCGAACATTTCCCGGCCAGGGCCAGTGAATCATCTTCTCCATAGCTTCCCGGCCGATACGCGGAACGGGCCTGCGGTCTGCAGGGCAAAATTTATTAATGAAAAAATCCGAGAGTGTCGGAATGTCCTCGGCGCGTTCCCTCAACGGTGGAATCCGAAGCGGGATAACACGCAACCTGTAGTACAGGTCTTCCCGAAACTTGCCTTCAGAGACCATCTGGTTCAAATCCCGATTGGTGGTGGCGATGCACCTGATGTCAATGGAGACCGGCATGCCGCCGCCGATCGGATCCACCTCCTTTTCCTGGAGCACCCGCAGCAACTTCGCCTGAAGCGACAGCTGCATTTCACTGATTTCATCCAACAGCAAGGTCCCCTTGTCGGCCAGTTCGAATTTGCCCCTCCGATTTTGTTGAGCTCCGGTAAATGCGCCGCGTTTGTAACCGAACAGCTCACTCTCGATCAGATGTTCCGGCAGCGCCGCACAGTTCATCGCCACAAACGGCTGACGGTATCGCTTGCTGTGACGGTGAATATAGCGTGCCAACAACTCTTTGCCACAGCCGCTTTCACCCTGGATCAGAACGGTCGCATCGCTGGCGGCGACGCGACGCGCCATGGCCAGCAGTGCCTGCATTTTTTCGGATGTGCCGATCAGAGGGCGATCCGCGTTGCAGGCAGTACCAGACTCATGTCTGCTCTTCGATGACTGGTTCTCGAGTGGTTTTCGTCTGGATGTCATCACTGTTCCATTGGTGTTGATGAAACCGCATTAATGGCACGCGGCAAATCGCATGCTCAGAATGTTCCATCTGCGTTTGCTCGTGGCGGAGTCAACGCACTCTGAGCACTTCCGGTTCAACCGTTGGTTTTGGCAATAAACATGCCATTGAATGAATGGAGGCGGGATATGTCGATGGGATTCAACCAATAATATGATTTTATCATATTATTTTTAAACGTTATAAGGTTTGGCAACATGATCGGAATGTAAAATCGATAATAACTTGCAACATCGATCCGTCACTTTGTTGACGCCGAATGCAATTGCCGGGGCCGGACAAGGAATCGATGCCCTTGGGCATGCCTGTAGGTGGATGACCGGATTCGACGAGTGACGCTAAACGTTCCGGTTCTATTCAGCTTTCCTTAAAAGCTTCAACAGAAAGGGTTGAACCTGGTCTTCGATTGAAGGGTTATGAGCGGTCTTCGGGCTTTTGATCATGGTGCCCTGGGAAACATCGATATCTTCTGCGATGTTGAGTCCGCCGACCATCTGCAACCGCGTCTCACCATCGCATGCCAGCACCTGCTGCAATCTGGACAGATCCTGGGGATGATACCGCAGATGCATTTCGTATCGGTTACCAATCGCTTCGATCAATACGGGCCGCAACTCCTGCAGGTCGGCCATAGTCACATAAGCGTCGGTTCCCATGATGCGCTCGGCAATCGCCACAGCCAGTTTAAGTATGTGAGTGCTCGCATGATCTGCAATGTTTTGCTGATAGCTTACCAGGCACTCCAGATTTTTCCGGAATCGGTCGACATGGGGCGCAAGCAAATGATTCGCCATCTGACAGGCATCCTGCCGGCCGGCGTCAAATCCAGTCTGGTAACCTCGCTGGCGAGCCTGCTCCATCTGGTTTTCACCATCGGCACCCCGCTTATCCGATTCCGCATGGGTGCTGCGAGCCGTCGTACCATGGAAAAGCGGTTGAAACCGACCGCGATCCGCCGCGTCCGCCTCAGTACAGATTATCCCCCCTCTATCGGCAAAATTGGGAAAGCGATGCGATGCCGGACCTGCTCCGGACGCATGGCCGATGTCACTGGATTTCATATGTATGTTCCGCAGAATAAAAAACGATTCGGTTCATCATCAGGCGCATTTGGATAATTCATAACGCTTGATCTTTTCCACCAATGTGGTGCGTTTTACCTGCAGCAGCTTGGCGGCCTTGTTTTTGACCCAATCGGTCTGTTCCAGGGATTGGTAAATCAGATTCTTTTCGAACTCACTAACGGCCGTGCTGAGGCTCAGTCCCTCAGATGTAAGCTCCGGCAAAAGCTGTTTTTCACCAGGGATATAGGCGCCCGGCTGTATTTTTGACGGCAGGTCGTCCATTTCGATCCTCCCCTCACCGGTCAAAACAACCAAACGCTCCATTAAATTGGCCAATTCACGTACATTGCCGGGCCAGTTGTGATGGATGAGGGCTTGCATCGCATCATCGGCGATGCCGTCTACCTCGGTATCCTTCTCTGCGTTCAGTTTATTCAGGAAATGTTCGATCAACAGCGGGATATCAGACAAGCGCTCTCGCAGCGGCGGCAGCTGAATGGGAATGACAAATAATCGGTAAAACAAGTCTTCACGAAAAGAACCCTTTTGGACTTCTTCTTCCAAATCGCGATGTGTTGCGGCAATAATTCGAACGTCAACCTTGATGGTCTTGTTTCCTCCGACCGGTTCGAATTCCCGCTCTTCGAGAACCTTTAACACTTTGACCTGCAGATCGGGGCTCATGTCACCGATTTCATCCAGAAAAATCGTACCGCCGTCGGCCGCTTCAAACTTCCCCCGCTTGGCAGAGGTCGCTCCGGTGAAGGCGCCTTTTATATGACCGAACAATTCACTTTCCAGCAAATTTTCAGGAATGGCGCCACAATTAATGGAAACAAACGGTTTTACCCTGCGATAGGATTTGTGGTGGATGGTTTTTGCAATGAGGCCTTTGCCCGTGCCGGTTTCACCATTGATTAATACGGTACTGTCGCTGTCCGCCACACGCTCGACGAGTTTAAAGACTTTTCGCATGCTGCGGCAGTTGCCGATGACAACCGGCTGGCTCTCTTTGCAGGATTGGATTACCTCGCTATTGGTTATTTCTTTATTGTCGATCGACTCACCCAAGCTTTCTGTCACTCGCACCCTCCTCCTTTATTAAAGCTGAAGCTTCCGATGCTTCGCAAAGAAGCAAAGCATGTGCCATCCGGCAAATTTCCCTCATGAGACACCGATACGGACCGGATGGAATCGACCTTTATCGGTTGCAAAATGATACACCCACTTGAATCAAGACAGCGTCATTCATGCATTTTTAACCGTTCGGAGAGTTCATGGAAAATCGCTGCACAGCCCATCCACGCCCAACCAACTATCCTGCCGGCAAAAAATCCTTTATTTGCATTTTGCAAAGAAACCGCCTTGACCTAATCATGATTCTCGGATTTCGTTGTTGATGGAGGCTGCACTTAGCGACCAGCCAAGCAAGCATACATCAGGGCAATCATATCGAATATTATTTTACCACCTGTTTTTATTGTTTAAAATAATCAAGGTGGAAAGCCGGGATGTTCATACCGGCATCATCGCCCATACAATTATGCAAAACGAAAAAACTGATTTGCAATATGCAATTGACTGACGTGCTTCGGCTTTTACCGGAAACATGGGAAATTATGGCGGCAGAAGGATTATTTTTCTAAAGTTCTGCCCTACGGCGAACGATATTAGCAGTGAATGGCGCAAAATCAGCAGAAAGGAGGCTACTGAGTTCAAGGCTAATTTGAATATGGCGCCTGATGCACGAATGAACCGTTTCAAACACTAAAAAGGCCAGAAGGCCGCAAGTTTCCTAGAAAAGGAGAAACAATCATGGCAAATGCAATTACTTTAACATCCGGCATGCGTAAGAACCTTTTCAGCCTGCAAAACACCGAAAAGCTGCTCCAGACCACTCAAACTCGTTTGGCCACAGGTCTGCGCGTGCAAAAAGCGGTTGACGATCCGATCAACTATTTTACAGCTCTGGATCACCGTCAACGTGCCGATGACCTGGCAACCCGTAAAGATGAAATGTCGGAATCGATTCAGCTGATCTCTGCTGCCAACGACGGCGTGGAGTCCATTACCGCTCTGATCGCCTCCGCCAAATCTTTGGCGCAGTCCGCCCTTTCATCTTCAACGACCTCCACCATCGACGCTCTTCGCGCTCAGTACTCCGAAGTGCTGTCCCAGATCGACCTTCTGGCCGACGACTCAGGTTATAAAGGAACGAACCTGTTGGAGGCCTCCACCGTTCAGCATGAAATCAAGTTCGACGAGACAGGTGTATCATCCCTGACGATTACCGGTTTTGACGCCAGTTCCACCGGCGCCACGTTGAACCTGATCACCGCAGCTGCGAACTCCTGGAACACCGGGTCCGATCCGAATTCGACAGCCATCAACTCGGCCATTACCGCTCTGGACAACGCCACCAGCGCACTGCGTTCCGAGGCATCCAAACTGTCCACCAACTTGAGCACGATCACCATTCGCCAGGACTTTACCGCGAATATGATCAATACGTTGGAAGATGGCGCGGCCAATTTGACCAATGCCGATATGAACGAAGAAGGCGCCAACATGCTGATGCTGCAGACACGTCAGCAACTGGGTACCACCTCCTTGAGCCTGGCTTCTCAAGCCGCACAGTCGGTATTGAGACTGTTCTAGGCTGACGCCCGGTAAACGCGTCCCTTCTGAAGGCAGACAATCACCATGACATGGGGGCCTGGCTCCCATGTCATGGTCTCGGGGGGTCAAATCATGAAAGCCGAAGAGATAACGCCCATTCAAGCTCAGGGCGGAACATTTGAACAACAGCATGAAAGAGCGAATCTTTCACAGAAGCAGGATTTAATCTCTCCGCCGACCGCCAGGGGCGATGCGGAATCCATCAAAACACCCTCTCAAGATCGAATTCGATTCAACACTCTGGAACAGACCAACGCCGAGCATCAGCAGATTGCACAGCAAATTCGCCAGGTCAGTGAAACCGTGGAAGCCATCGGGGCCCACTTGTCCCGTATGCGGTCGACACTGGAGCCGATAGTCAAAATCTATCCTCCCTATCCGCCGGGAAGCAGCGAGCGCATCGATGCATTGCGCCAATTCAGCGCTATCCGGAAGATGATCGACCAGCTGACTGCTTCGCAGCCGGATGAAGGCATTGGCGCCGTTGTTGCCCGGAAAGATGATCCACACCCGGATGGGCCGGCCCTGCACATCAGCGCCGGCGGCCACACGCTGCAATTCAGCAGGCTGCCGCTGCATTCGGGGCAAGGAGCTCTCGATATCCCGGATATTCCGATCAACGCATCGGACGGTCAGGTATCGGATGCACTGGAACGGACCATCGCCGCCCAGTCGATTCTGAATCATCGCCGCCAAAGTTTTGTCGCAGAAGCCAACCGCGCGTTGTCTGACATCAGATGACCAGACAACCTCGGCATGCGCAATTTATTTGATTTTATTCGCATTGATGTCGCCGCATGAAGACTGCCAGGTGCGACGATTCATCCCGTGGCATAAATAATGCACTCAAGTATTTGGGTGAATGGTCGATATAAACTGTAATTGCAACTTGTTAATGCAACTCATGCCTTAACGGGGCTGGATCACGATATCATGTCGCTAAAGATAACATTAAAACCCAACGAGAAAATGATCATCGGCGGTGCGGTGGTGCGGGCCGGCGCGAGCAAATGTCATTTTTTCGTTGAGAACAATGTCCCCATCCTTCGTCAGAACGGCATCATGACCGCCGAGGACGCTCACTCGCCCGCTCGTCGCATCTATCTGGCGGTCCAATTGATGTATGTGGATGAGGCACGCATTGCCGAACATCAGAATCTCTACTGGGAACTGATACGGGATTTTGTCGATGCCGCCCCAAGCTCCCTGAAAATTGTGGACCGGATCAATGAATGTATTGTCGCCGGGAACTACTATCAGGCGCTTAAAACGGCTCGCCAGTTAATCGACTACGAACAGGAGGTAATCGAACGTGCTACAGAATGCAGTCAATGCCTACCAATCGGTTGACAAAAAAACCATGTCCGGGCGCGAAACCGAGGCGCGAGTCCTCACGCAGGGCGCCCTCAAGCTCTTGGAATGTCAAAAAAATTGGGAAGCTCCGGATCTGAATAAACGTCTCGATGCCGCCCTGAAGTACAACCAGAGGATCTGGAGCATATTCCAGGTTGAAATGTCCAAGGCAGACAATCCTCTGCCCGCCAACATCAAACGCAACATCATGCAATTGAGCCGCTTCATCGATCAGCGTATCTTTGATACCATGGCTTTTCCCGCTCCGGAAAAACTGAGCATCATCATTAAGATCAATCAGAACATTGCCGCCGGGTTGAGGGGTTCACCTGCCGGCCCTATCACTTAGTGTCCACCCATAAATGGCATCCCCGAAAAGGACTCGGGATCTGCGACTTGCGGCCCAGCTCGGCGTTCTCGCTCGGCTGCCATCCTCGACGTAGCGTCTGCTACGCCTGTGGAACATCCCGTGCCTTTTACGGGGCGGTGTCAACCTCACTGCGGCTTTCTTGTCCCGTCTGCTATTTAGCGGGAGATCTGGACCGCAATCTACCATTTCTGAATGGACACTATGAAATTCTCCCTCTTCGATGCAAAACCCGGTGACGCAACCTGTATCGGATGGGTTGCGTCAATTATCCGTCGAATCGCCTTGCATTCGCCATGGGAACCAACCCAGCTATCATCCAGCTTATTTTTTTCATTTGACGATGAAGTCGTGAAAAGTCCTAAATAGGCGTTTATCGTCATTCCGGCGAACTCATGAATCCAGTTATTTCAAAGTGTTATGGATTCCGGCGGTCGCCGGAATGAGGATATGAAGACGCTTTGCGATACCATCATTTAATAACATGATAACAAGCTCCCTGGTATGCTAATTGCTGCGAACCATGCTATCGAATTGGGCCGTCGTGCATCGTCAGACGGCCAATGCAAGGACCCATCGATGGCAATTGGTATGGAAACGCCCCTCAAGGATCACCGCCCGTCGCCGGGCACGAATATGTCGGATATGGCTGCATTGCTGTCCAGGGGCTGGCGTCTGTGGAAATCCGGTCATATGGATCAGGCCGCTGCACTGTGCAGGCAGTTGATGCTCATCACACCCGAGCACGGGCAACTGCTGCACTTGTCCGGAATGATATTGTGGAAGCAGGGAAAATTCACCGAAGCACTAGCCATGATGCAGAGGGCCATATCAATCGAGCCATGCCAGCCGCTGCATTACAACAACCTGGGCGTTATGCTGAACGAGGCCTCAAAATACGATCAGGCGCTCCCCTTCCTGGAGCAGGCGATTCAATTGTCGCCGAATTATCTCGACGCACACAACAATCTTGGTTTATCGCTTTACCATCTCAACGCCCTGTCCCATGCGGCCAGGCGCTTCGAACAGGCCCTCACCCTCTGTCCGGATCATGGACCGGCCCTGGCAAACCTTGGGATGGTACGCCTTGCACAAGGCGATAACACCGGGTCCATCAAGGCATATGAAAAGGCCGTGGCTATCGGCAGCGACCAGGCCAACTGGTGGGGAAATCTCGGAGCCGCTTATCTGGCATCTGGAAACTTTCCCGACAGCAGCCGATGCTTCCGGCAGGCAATTCGTATTAGTCCATCTAATATTAATTATTACATCAGTTTAGGAGTATCCCTTCGAGCAGAGGGTGACCTTTCGGGTTCCATCCGGATATTGCGCCAGGGGCATGCCTTGGCGCCGGACCATGGAGAGATTCTGTCCAACCTGTGCATTGCCCTTCAAATGACCTGTCAATGGAACGAGGCCGCACCTCTGCTGGAACGACTGGACAACCATACACGAAGCACCCTTTCATCAGACCGGTTGCCGGCAGAGCAACCCATGTTCAACATACGCCGAAGCTCGGATAGAGAATTGAATCTGGCGGTTGCACGCGCCTGGAGCGGGGAATCGAAGCGCAAAGCCTTGCGAAACGCCGGACCTGTACGGCACGCCGCCAGGGAATTTAGCGGGCAACGCATCACCATCGGCTATCTATCCTATGATTTTCGAGACCACCCCGTCGCCCACCAACTCTTTCCGCTGTTCGGCCTGCATGACCGGAAACGCTTTCGGGTGCTAACGTTTTCCATGGGGCCGGATGACAAGAGTGACTATCGACGGCGCATTCAAGACGACAGCGACGAATTCATCGATATCGCAGGTTTCGACATTCGCCGTTCGGTAGCGGAAATTCACCATCGCCGCGTTGATATTCTCGTCGATCTGATGGGCCACTCCCACCATAGCCGTTTGGAAATACTGGCATTGCGGCCGGCACCGATTCAAATCAGCTACCTCGGCTTCCTGTCGACCTCCGGGGCCGGTTTCCTGGATTATACCATCGCCGATCCCATCGTCGTTCCAACCCATCATGAAGCTCAATACAGTGAGAGCGTCATTCGCATGCCGCATTGCTATCAGATGAATCACAGTGAATTCAGGCGTCCGGGCGGCACCGGCCCGAGAAGCCGCTGGGGCCTGCCGGACAGAGGTACCGTTTTTTGCAGCTTCAACAAGCCGTACAAAATCGATGCGTCGCTGTTTAAATGCTGGACCTCTATCCTGCGCAAGACCCCTGATTCGGTGCTGTGGCTGTACAAGGACAATCCAATGGCCGTCGACAGGCTTCGCACTGCCGCACGGAACGACCGTGTTCATCCCGACCGCCTGATTTTCAGTTCGAAGATCGCCTTGCCGGATCATCTAAAGCGCCTTGAGCTGGCCGATTTGGCTTTGGATACCGTAACTTACAATGGCGGCGCGACGACCGCCAATGCCCTCTGGGCCGGATTGCCGGTTCTCGGTATGCTGGGGCATCACTGGGTCAGTCGCATGACCGCCAGCCATTTGATAGCCGCCGGGCTGCCGGAACTGGTCACGCATGATTTGGCGGAATATCAACAAACCGCCTTGCACCTGGCAAACACCCCGGAAGCACTTGCCGCACTGCGCACCAGGCTGCAAAACAACCGGTCGGCCTGCCCGCTGTTTGATGCTCGAATGTTTGTCCATCATCTGGAGTGGGCCTATCAAACCGTCTGGAATCGGTACAGCAGTGGAAAAACTCCCATCAGTCTGCGGGTCCCGCCCTGTTGCAGTTGAGGAGACCTCGGTGGTTGTGATTGTGGATCAATTTATTTTAATAACAGGTGGATGCACCAACAAAAAGCTTATTTCGAAAATGAACGAGGCATACTGATGATTGATCAGGAATCGCTCCACTCGACGATACCGCCGGTCATGGAGGCGTTGCACGATATGGAAAACGAGTTCGATGCCCGGGGGCTGTTCACTCTGGCGGTGTGGCACCAGAGCTGCGGGCATATCGAACTGGCCATGCGGTGTTACCGCAGAGCGGTTCAATCCTCTCCCTCTATGGCCGAGGCATTCTACAACATGGGCGTCCTTTACTACGAACGCCGACAATGGATCAGTGCGATCCGGCATTTCAAAAAGGCACTGGCCATTCAGCCGGACAATGCATGCATCGCATTCAATTTAGGGGCAGCGTACAAGGAAGATGCCCGGTATGCAGAGGCCATTGAGGCATTCCAGGCTACGCTGAAACGCGATCCCGGTTCGCATGCAGCGCATTATCAGCTGGCGCGGTGTTATCAAGAAATTGAAGATCACGCCGCTGCCCTCGAAGGTTTCAAAAACGCCATTCAACTGGATCCGCAAAATGCCATGACGTGGTTTCGAATGGCCGAGTCGGTTCGCAAGTGCAATACCATTGACGAGGCCTTGCAGTGCTATCAAACTGCTGTCCGGATCAAGCCGGATTGGGATGTGGCTCACTATAATCTGGGAGTGGCGTTGCGTATCAAGGGCCGCTTTCGGCCGGCCATCCGGCACATGCAGAAGGCCATCGAATTGAATCCGGACTTTGCCGATGCGTATGGCCATCTGTTTCGCCTTGCCCAGCACGTCTGCGACTGGTCCTTGATGGAACAGGCCGAAACAAAACTCGATGCCATTACCAGCGACCAGCTCGCCCGATCCGAAAAAACCGCAGAGCTGCCCATGGTCAGCATCCGTCGCACGTCCGATCCGGCATCCAATCTGGAAATCGCACGCAGCTGGAGCCGTTATATCACCCGGGAATCCGCTTCACTTTCGCCCCGTCCTGCTTTTAACCATGAAAAGAGGTCTTTCGAAAATGACCGAATCCGCATCGGCTATCTTTCCGGTGATTTCAAAGATCACGCAGTGGCCCATCAAATCCGCGGCATGCTGGCGTCACACAACCGAAATCTATTTTATATTATTGGATATGCATGCAATCCTGATGACGGCACAGCCTATCGCAAATATCTTGAATCCGCCTGCGATCAACTCAAACCCATCCACGAACTCTCAGACACCGAAGCGGCTCAACTGATCTATGATGACGGTATCCAGATCCTGGTGGATCTATCCACTCATTCGCGGGACAACCGGATGGGCATTTCGGCCTTGCGGCCGGCTCCCATACAAGTCAGCTATCTCGGTTTCCTCGGATCCACCGGAGCGGACTTCATCGACTATGCCATCGCAGACAAGATAGTGGTCCCGCCGTCAGAGCTGAATTTCTTTTCTGAAAAAATCGTCTATATGCCCCACTGCTATCAGGCCAATGATAACCAATTGACCATTGCCAATCGATCTTTTTCACGCCATGAGTTCAATCTGCCGCCGCACGGAACAGTCTTCTGCAGCTTCAACCAATCCTATAAGATTGATAAACAGTTATTTGAAATCTGGATGAATATTCTTAAGCAAATACAGGATGGCGTATTGTGGCTTGTTTATAGAAGCGAACTGGCAAAAGAGAATCTGATGCGAGCCGCCGCATCGGCTCACGTGGATCCATCCAGGCTGATATTTACCGGTTTTGTACCCCTTGAACTCAATCTGGCCCGGCTGAAGCTTGCAGACCTTGTCCTGGACACTCGGATATATAATGGCGGCGCCACAACATCGAACGCGCTGTGGGCCGGCGTACCGGTGGTAACCCTCCTCGGCCGTCACTGGGTGTCCCGTATGTCCGCCAGCGCACTGGTGGCGCTTGATCTACCGGAATTGGTGACCACGAACCTGCACAGCTATCAGCAATTGGCGGTTGATCTGGCAAGCAACCCGGCCAGGCTGGAAGCGCTGCGCTCCAAGCTGGCCGCAAACCGAAACGTCAAACCGCTATTCGACACCGCCCTGTTCACCAAACACATCGAAACCGCATTCAGCAAGATGTGGGAACGCTATGCAAGCGGTTTGCCGCCGGTATCCTTTGAAATAACGGCATCGGCCTGAAACCATGCTCAAACGTCAACCTTATAGCGAAATCGATCTTCAATCGGTATTGTCAAAGGCCGGCAGGGATATCGCCAACGGCCGCCTGGATGAGGCGGAATCGAGATACCGGCTGGCCCTCGAGCATGCGCCGTCCGATCCTCAACTGCACCTGACCCTGGGTTTGCTGTTACTGGAACAGGGGCGGATCACTGCAGCCATCTCTGAAATCGAAACATCGATTCGATTGAATCCAATGAATCCAAATGCCTACAGAGGTTTGGGCGATGTGTTGGACGTCGACGGGCAATGGGATTTGGCCATATCCGCTTATCAAAAAGCGTGTGGACTGGACCCGGCCCACAACGACGCGCTCTTGAACCTGGGCAATGTGTACCAGAAAACCGACCGCTTCGAAGCTGCGCTGGAGACCTATCGGCGCCTTCTGAAAATACGGCCCGGTCATCCCCGCGCGTTGAACAATATCGGCAAGACCTATCATGATATGGGGCAATTTAAACGGGCCGAGCACTATTACAGCCTGGCGCTGGATCAACAGCCCGAGTATGCCGAAGCGCACTTCAATCGCTCTGTTTTGCGTATCACACAAGGCGACTATGCCCGAGGCTGGATCGAATACGAATGGCGCTTCAAACGCAAAAGCCGCCACAAGATCTACCCTCATCTTCTGCACTCTCCACGCTGGGATGGTCGTGAATACCGTGGCAAACGATTGCTGGTCCACTGTGAGCAAGGTTTGGGAGATGTGCTGCAATTCGCCCGCTATTTTGACATGGTGAAACAGCGTGGCGGTCATCTGATCGTCGAGGCTCATCCACCGCTCATTCCCCTGCTGGCCGAGTTGTCCTGTGTGGATGAATTGATTCCGTTTGATGCCCGACGTCCCACGAGCGTGCGGCATGATTTGCATGCACCTCTTCTAAGCCTTCCGGCAATCTTCGACACAACCATTGACACCATCCCTCGCAGCTTCCCCTATCTGTATCCTGCCCAATCCCGCTGCGTTCGATGGGAGCATCGACTCGCACAGGACGGCCTGCGGATAGGATTGGTTTGGGGGGCCAGTTCGGTCAACCCCAAACGCAACATCGCCTTGTCCGACTGCATGCCGTTTCTTCAGATACCGGGACTCTCCTATTACAGCCTTCAAATGGGACCGGCAGTCGATGACCTGAACACCCTGGGCCGCGGTATATCCATTCGAAATATGGGTGGGCAACTTCGGGATTTTGCCGATACGGCCGCACTGCTCGCCAATCTCGATTTGATGGTGTGCGTCGACACGGCCGTGGCCCATCTGGCCGGTGCGATGGACAAACCCCTCTGGGTCATGCTGCCGCATGCATCGGACTGGCGCTGGCCCCCGCAGCTGTTGCACTCGCCCTGGTATCCTGCCGCCAGGCTTTTCAGACAGTCCACCAGGAACAACTGGGACGATGTGGTTGGTCACATCACATCGTCGCTGCATCGATGGCAAAGAGCTCAAACCGGCATCTGCGCGTCTCATGCACCTGCGGCCCGAAATAAAGCGGACACACCGGTCGAGACGTCCCTTTCAGGTGATGCACGGCCATTGGGATTGCGAAAAAAAATATCCGCCGCTGCACCATCTTTCCATCCGCCGGCCAAACCAGCGCGCCTGCAGGTTCACGACTGTCCGCCTGTCAGAATGTCTCGAGGTCGCATCCGGAAGATTCTGTTTGTTTCTCCGATCTACGGCGGTTCGCTGGAAGTGATGCGTTATCTGTTCACCGGATTCCAACAGACCGGAAGGACGACCTGTTTTCTGGACAACAGCTCTTTTTATCCGGTCTACAGGCAAATCAGCACCAGTCCCGAAAGCGATCAGGAAAAACAGATCTGCATCAATCGGATGCTGGCGGCTTCGGATGAACGGCTTTTATCATATGCCGCGCAGCTCAAACCGGATTTGATCATGGCCATAGCACAATCGCCTTTGGACCTTCGGACGCTCCAGGTTTTGAAGGGGAAAGGCATTGTATGCGCGTACTGGTTCGTGGAGGATTATCGATTCAAAACCTATTGGTCGCAAATCGCTCCGGCATACGACTTTTTTTTCACGATTCAGCGGGACAATCATCTCAAAGCCCAATTTGCCGGAATGGGATATGCCAACTGGCACTATCTGCCGCTGGCATGTGAACCGTCACGCCATAGACCCTGGACGGCCGCCGCCGAGGTGCGGCGGGCCTACGAATGCGACATCGGCTTTATGGGGGCCCCCTATCGCAACCGACTGAAAATATTCGATCAGCTAACGGATTACGATTTGAAAATATGGGGAGAGGGCTGGAGTGATTATCCATTGTCACCGGAGCTTGCCGCTTGCGTTCAGGAGGGACGAAAAAGGATCAGCGCCGGGGAAACGGTAAAAATCTATTCCAGCGCGCAAATTCAGATCAATCTGCACTCATCACCATTTGACAGCGGAATCAGCGCCGACGGTGAATTTGTCAATCCGCGAACGTTTGAGATTGCTGGCTGCAGGGGATTTCAGCTGGCCGACTATCGATGTGAATTGCCTCACCTGTTCGAGCCGGAAAAGGAGATCATTCTGTTTCACAATCTGGATGAGCTGAGGTCTCTGATCGATTACTGGCTGCCCCGTGATCGAGGCCGGGCCGACATCGCTTACCGGGCGCAAAAGCGGGCCTATGCCCAACACACCTATCGGCATCGGGCAGACACGATCCTGCAGACGATCGAATCCGCCTGATATCTTAACGTCCACATGGGTTGGGCGAGCCTTATGCAGCCCGACGGATCGATAGTGGATGCTTCTCTTTCACTGGAACGGCTGGCATCTGCATCCGCCCGGACAAACTGATTTTTTAGCGGTTCTCAGCGGCGATACTCTGAATGGTCTGAATGGCCCGATCGCTGAAACTTCGATTCAATCGGAGGTGAACGGAGTACTCTTCCAGGGGATGGGCGTCCACGCCTTGTACGACTCCGGTCACATTGACATCCTTGTATTTCCCGCCGATCAGCAGGCTGAAACTGACACCAAGGGTCCTTCCCAGCAAACGTCGGACAGCGTCGCGATTTTTGGATTGGAAATAGAACGAAAGGCCGATTTTGGATATATCCCATAGCTCGGCCGTCAGCGGCCTGCGCATGAGGGCCTGCGAATCGGCCGAAAGCAGCTGGACCGTCACTTTGGTTTGCAGATTGATGCGCCGGTAGGAGCGGCGGTCGATCCCCCGCTTGCGCAGCATATCGAACATCGATGCACCGGAGAGGCAGACCTTCTTTAAATTGGATTCCAGGAATTCAAGGGCGTTGGTCAGATTTTCCAGCGTCTTGCGCTCCAGATAGCTGAGTTTAACGGTGGACAGGGTTTTAACCGTTGCGGTGCAGACATTGACGGAAAAGAAGGTGTCCTGTCCGAAAATATCGCCGCTGCCCAGTCGCTGGATCAGCATCTCTTTCTGCATATCCTGATAGACAACCTTCAAATTACCCTGATGAATCAGATAAAGCCGATCGTTCGCCGCCCCCTGCTTCAAAATGATCTGCTCGCTGTCGAAATGCTGCTCCTTCAGGGCAAAGAAGAAGCTGCCGGCCTCTTCGGTGGTCAGCCCCTTGAAAAACGGCCCCCACATCCTGCGGATGTCGGGCGTCAGCGCCCTGCTCTTTTCCGTTTCAATAACCTCGTTGACTTCGACGATGCGCGTCAGCGCCATGCTGTCCACTTCATAAAGGCGGTCACGGTAGGCTTCGGCATTGACAAAATCTTTGTTCTTGGCGCTTTGGATCGCCAGCTTATACAACAGATCAACGGCTTTTTCATTTTCGTCGTTATCGATATATTTGTTGATTAGCGAAAAACTCTTGTTCGAATCAAAATCTTCCACAACTCACCTCCGGTGCTGATTCGTCCCATTACACGGTACTTTTGTATCGGTAAATCATCGCCAAATCTTAAACGCCGCCTTCATTCCCCTTCGCCGATTGTACCTTGCTGTATTCATGACGATTTCTTACTGATTTGTCAATACTGAAACGATATCGTACTATCGAAACGCCTGGAATGATAGGTGGAGGACATGGTTTTCAGGAGCGGTTCGATCGTTTCCGAGGTCATCTTCCTCAACGTCATGGACGCATCGGGATCTTTCCGCCCCAGCGAACCGGCATATTTCTGATTGAACAGATCCGCATAGCGGAGCCATCGCTGATCGAAGGTGCCGGTAGAGTGGTGCAGCAGTTGGAGACGATAATCGACAGCCAGCTTCAATCCCTTCAAATAGGCTGCATATGTGAAATCGATATCGTAGAGATGAAACCCGTCGAACAGGCGGGCATCGAATTGGACATGATTCATGACGTTTCGATTCAGCGCAAGGAACAATCCGTCCAACGCCTGAATCTGTTGAACCACGGCCTCTTCCCTGTCCAGGGCATAGACGCACAATTGAAATATCGGTTTGCCCGATGCATATCCGGAGTGAATCACCTGGCCGTGAGTATGGGGTTGCCCGGCGGCATGCCACTTTCCCGTGACGAGCCTGGTCGTGCCGGCGACGCCGACAATGTCATTGGCCTCCAGGTCCTGCAGGATGATCGTTTTGGACTGTGGCGTTATAAACCGAATGTCGTCATGGCAGAAAATCAATCGCTCGCTTTCGGCGCGTTGCCAGCCACGGTTATAGCCCTCGGCGAGCGATCGGGGATCAGCGACACGGATCAGCTGAGTCCCGGGACCGAAGACAGTTGCGACATTGTCTTGAAATCCTTTAAATCGGGCATCATCAATGCTGCACGTGATAATTGAGATATTATAGCGGTTTCGAAGCGTCACCCTTCCATGTGACATAATGTCACCATTCGTCGATCCGATGATACCGTTTTGGTCGTGTGCAGCAGAGGTCGTGTGCTCCGCACGCTCCTTTGCCTGTACCACCGGAAAAAACGCATTATTCGAATAGCGGATGTAATTAAAGAGGATAATCAGCCGCTCGCATATATAGGAAAGCTCCAGATTGACCGGATGGCTTCCGAAGTATTCGAGCAAGCTCATGACAATGGGGCTGAAATGCCGCATGTAGTCGTCAAAATAGTCCCATCTGGCCACAAAGGCATTGCACCAGGTGTGCAAGGCATCGATCCGGCCGAGCCCGACCCAGTCGAGTTCCCTGGCCAGATCGATCCCATGCACGCACCGATATTCATCCATCACGAAATCCCAGTAGACGGGGTTGTGAAAGCGTCCCATCGGCATCGACCGCGTATCATTGACCTTTTTTTCCAGGATATCTTCCACCAACGACCATTGGATAAACTGGGACTTAAGGGTCGGTTCCAGCTCAGGGTCAAGATCCTTGATCATCAAAGCTTGCAACGGCCGTACCATGAATCCCGCAATCGATTTGTCGGCCAGATGCTGCAGCACCCACCGCTCGTCCAGGCGATCGATCGAAGGGGCAAATCCCTTACGATCATGTTTCCATGAGGTAAAACCCACCCACTTGTCAGGATAGTGTTTCCAAATGTAGAACAGCGTACGCCATTCACAAAGTGTGTTGTGTGCTGTCAAATTAGGACGCTTTTCATCGTCATAGAGGTATTCCGGCACTCGCTCTATCCGACGGGCTTTGTATACGCCGATCGGTTTGATGAGTGCCGGCGGATTCTGGACCGCCTGCTTTGAGGTCTCGTCATAGAAAGTTTGATAAATCATCTTGATTTGCAGATGGCGGCGACGAGTTGCTGCAATTTTCCGGCATCCACCAACGGTTTGCGCGCACAGCATTTGCAGTGCAGCGGCAATTCGCCAGTCAACAGGGACCTTCTCAGAGCCCGGGCCTTATGACTGTTGATGATCTCAATCATCGAATCGACTGACGAAAGATCAGCAATGGACGGCAACCCGATGCAACAAGACAATACCCTGCCGTGGCGCTCAAACAACAGCAAATTCCAGGGATCGAGGCACAGGCGCGTTTGGCCCGGTGCGGGCAATTTGCTCCAAACCCGCATCATCGTTTGTACGCCGTCGCAGATGTCGGTTGGAACACAATACGGTCGGTAACCATCCGGGTCCATCTCCGGCGGAATGCCTGAGACCAAAAAGTCCAACAGCGTCTCGTCGATGGTCAGCGGGACGTTTAACGATCTTGCCAGCTTGACAAAGGTGCGAAAACGGCTGACAAGGGATTGATAATCGCTTCCTCGCAGCTTCATCGGATGCGTCAGTCCAATCGCATGCGACACTTCGTCAAATTCAATTGGACAGTTGATATGCACCCCACAGTCTCTCAGCGACGCGGCAAGTCCCAGTATCTGTTCAAAGCCGTTGATATTTTCCTGAAAAAGAACGGATGTAATTCCAAAATGCGGTGGTTTGCGTGCTTCCGACAAAGCTGCGCTGCGGATGATCTGCAAATTATACAGGATGTTTCTCAGGTCGGCGCTCCTTCTGAATTGTTTAAAGAACTCCGGATTCAGCGTATCAATACTGGCCATGATAAATTCAAATCGAGATAAAACGCGGGCTTGAGGTGGACTCAATCGTTTTGCCAAATTGCTTGTCATTGACAACCCAAAACCCTGGTCGAGCAAATCCGCGATAACGCTCTCCCAGCCTGCCATCGCCGTGGTCTCGCCATGTCCGGACACATTGATCTTGTTAATCCCTGAATCCTTGCAGAAATGAATAACCTTATCCAGATGATCGACCGACATATCTCCAGACTGATAGTTCGGGTGACCGGTAGAGCAAAAAACACATCTTAAATTGCATCGGTTGGTCAACTCTATCAAAACGGTTGAGAAAAGTTTCGGGGTGATGTGGATCAGGTCTGACAATGCGACATCGTCGCAGGATTTCGTTTCAGCAGCAATCATCAGACCATCCTTCCGGCAACCGAAAGCTGCCCTCGCGCACAATCCTTTTGGAAAATGCATTTGATCATTTGGCAACATACCTCTCACGACGGTGGTAAACCGACGTCTGCCTGATATTGTTGAAAGTCATTCGACGCCGTGCAGACTTTTCCGATCTGATCGGTGATGCGCTTCAGTCGTGTCTCGCAGGACGGATCGATTTCAATAGCCTTGCTAAAAAAAAACCCGGCTTGGTCGGAGTTTCCGGCCTGCAGGGCAATCTTGCCCAGGTTGATCACCGCCTCGAGATGAGCCGGTTCGATATCCAGCACCTGGATGAAGGTATCACACGCCTGTTTCAATTGACCGGCGGCATACAACTGTTTGCCCTGCTGCAGGAGCGCATCGACGGATGCGTCAATAGCCGGACCCTTCCCGTCTGCAAAGGGATGAATGGCTTTTGGGCCGGAACCGGTCTCAATTGTCCGGGCTCCGGGTGCGGCCGGTACCGGCGTGCTGCGACCGACATCGTGAGATGGAGCGGCACAATCGCCTCGATGGATCGATCCGGTCTCTTGTGGGAGAACGTCGAACAGTGCCCTGCAGTTTCGCGAAATGTGACCGAGCGTTGCTTTGCGCTGCTCTCTGGTTTGCCTGTTCAATAATTGTTTTGTCAGAATATAGGTGGTTTGGGACACAATTGCCGCTAAACTTTCAATAGACCGGTTTTGCGGAGATGAGAGATTGTCGCCATGCCATCGATAAAAATAAGTCGAGCGGTTCAGAAAAGCCCATCGGTATTTTCGTGAAAGCTGCAGCCATACATCATAATCATGCAGATCCGGACATAAGTCATCGTGCATCAGTTCCTGTTTTCCAATACGGTGCATTCGAAAACACAACGTACCGGCCGGGATAAAATTGCCGTAAAGCAAACTTTCATAGAGTTTGTTGAAATCAACCTCGTACAACCGGTTGAATTGGGAAACCAGCTTCCGCTGCCGCGCTTTGTTTAAGATCCGCTCATTGCTGTCGATGACCGACATGTCGGTTGCCAAAACGTCGACATCGGGATTCGCCTCAAGAAAATCGATTCGTTTTTCTATGGCGTCACCGGGCAGTCTGTCGTCCGAGGCGAAAGGCGCTATGTAGTCTCCGGAGGCCATGCCGCAAAGCAGGTTGAAACGGCTGGCAACCCCCCTGTTTTTCCTGCCCAGATGCAATTTGATCCGACTGGAATACCGGTCTGCCAGGGATCGAACGACATCCGCCGTTCCATCGGGGCTATGATCATCGCAGATCAGTAATTCAAGATTGGGATAGCTTTGCTCAATAATGCTTTCGATCGCGGCGGCGACATATTTTTCATGGTTGTAGGCCGGCAATAATACGCTGACCAATGGTTTCCGTTTCATTTAAGGCTCCTTGGTATAAAAAGCTTGAATGAGCTGCACCACAGTATTGCGCGCTTCTTCCGTCATGCTCGGATAGATCGGCAGGCTGATGCAATGTGTGGCAATTTTTTCCGCCACGTCTAATTGCAGGTGTTTCATCCCGGCATAAGCCGGCTGGTGGTGGGGTGGAACGGGGTAGTGAATTCCGGTTTGTACCGAATGCTGCTCCAGATAGTTGCGCAGTGCATCGCGTCGATCGCTCAAGACGACAAACTGGTGGTAAACGGATTGCACATCGTCACTCTTTTCCTGAAATTGAAGTTCTTGTCCGATTGAGGACAGATCCCTGCGGTAGGCGTCGGCAATCCGGACCCGATTTTTGTTCCAGCGATCGATATGCTTCAATTTGACGCGCAGCACTGCGGCCTGGAGCTCATC
>JBNKKC010000163.1:0-95832 GCA_050291625.1 Desulfobacteraceae bacterium | reverse complement strand
CAAAAATATGATTTAAAAGCCAAAGGATATGATTTTAATCGAACAGTGGATCGGGTTGCGCAAGTTTTGGATATGGATCCCAACGACGTAACGGCCTATGGCAAATCGCCACAAACAGTACAGGTCAGGGCGCTGCTATCTTTTTGAGCCCATCGAAAGCTTGGGATGACCACAGTTGAGATTTCGAGAAAGTTAAATCCATACCAATCAGCGGTGAGTCGTTTATCAAAAAGGGGTGAAAAAATGGCAAACGGAAAGGAGCTCGATTTGATCGATAGAAAAGCATAAAATCATAGGCGTCCCCATAATTTCCCCAGAGAGAAAACTACCCGCCTGAATTGCCTGCAACGGCCACTATCCCATAAAACTCACTTCGAGGCATGAACCGTGTCACATCGATCCTTTCGAAACCGCAGTTTTTTAACAGGTTGCAGACAGTGTCCAGACTCGGTAAGGGGTTGAGCTGTGCGAGCGAGACGTTGACGATGTTCAAATTCGCTGCCCCCAGATCCCGCCCCTTGCTTTTGAAATTATTGGCGATGGCCAGCCGCCCGTCCGGAGAGAGGAGGCGGCGCATCCTGTGCAGGAAATCGGTTTGGCGGTTCGGGGCCATGTAGTAGAGTAGATTGAACGCCGTGATGACATCGAAGCGGCCATGCACACTTTCATCGACGCTGCTGATATCACCCTCCAGGATTTGGAAGCGATCGGGAAGTTCCCAATGCTTCAAATTGGCTTGGGCCTGCCGGACAACACTCGCATCGACGTCGATGCCGATTCCCGTCGCATTTTCATTGGATTGCCAGGTTATCTTCAATACATAACCGCTGCCGCATCCCACATCCAGTACGCGGACCGGCCTCGACCGGTTGACCAGGGATCGGACGAAGGCCGCCAGGATCGGTTCCCCAATTTTGGAAAACCGGGCAACCACATCGCCGATGGCTTCCAGGTCTTCTCCCAAGGGGGCGCCGCGCATGCGATCGCCCAACCGTCGGTACGCATCATTGTAATATGTAACATTGGCTTCCACGAGCGCCGCCAAGGTGTCGCCGACCGGAGTCGTCATGGTTCTGGATCGTTTTCCGCAAATGGTGTACGTGCCGTTTTCGCAGCGCAGTTCCTTGAGTGCCGTTCCCATGTCCAGCAGGGCGTCCAGAAGTTCGGGGCGTTGGACGTCCAGGCGGTCGATAAGGGTTTCCCGGGTAGCGCCGCTTTGGAGGGCCGCCAGTACTCCTGAAGAGGCGGCAGCATGCAGAAAATTCATACGCAGAAACGGTGTCCAGTCCCGCATGAACGGTAGCAGGCCTGGAATCCGCAGGGTTCGCCAGGTGGAAATAAAGTACCTGATATTCATTAATATACCTCGCTATTTGTTGGGTCAGGTCGGATGGAAAGCGAATTGGATAGGCCATGATTAGAGCAATTGCTCTAAAACGTCAAGTCTAATCGGTCAAATTCGTTTTTTTGGCCAGAATCGACCAGTACGCCGGCTTGAGATAAGGTTTGAGGAGGTAAATGATTTTTCGGTAGTGATCCCGCACCGAGGCATTATCGACGGGGATGTTGCTGGTGTACATGGTGGTCAGGATACCCTCTGCAAAGCACCACAGCACGAAAAAAAGGGCGTCACGTTCGTGACTGGATATGGGGCGTTTAAAAACCTCCATAGTGTTGACCGCATCAAACAGCAGATCAAATTCAGCGACACGGCGCGCTTTGATCGCCTGGTACATTTCTTTGAATTCGTCGTCCTGGTTCAATAGGGCAGCAAGTTCGATATAGATGAACCGATAGGCGTAGATCAAATCCGCCGAATGGTCGATGAAGGAAACGAGAAGGTCCGGACCGGAAGGACATCCCTGGTCCTGGGAGAGAATGTTGTCGAATCGGTGGATAAGCCGCCCAAGGATCTCGCGGATAATGTGCGCTTTGTTCTTGAAATGGTAGTAGAGGTTGCCGGGGCTGATGCCCATGGCTTCGGCGATGTGATTGGTGGTAATCTGCTGGGATCCCCTGTCGTTAAACAGATCCAGCGCCGCATCGAGGATTCGTTCGCGTGTTGGTGTTTTTCCGGTGACGGCCATAATGCTCTTATAGAAAATTTTAGCGGCGAGATACACAAAAAATTCAAAATCAAACCATTTGCAATCATACCGTTGCGTTTTGGGCCATAATGGGGACGGGGCCATAATGGGGACGCCTATGATTTTATGCTTTTCTATGCCGATTGGATTTGATTTTTAACGGACCATGCTACGAAAAGCGAGGATAGATGCGCCGGGCACATTGCACCATGTGATTGTCAGGGGAATTGAGTGTAAAAAGATATTTCGATCCGATTATGATCGGCAAAATCTCGTCCATCGGCTTTCCGAACTGATTCACGAAGCACGGACAGATTGCTTTGCTTGGGCGCTGATGCCGAACCATTTTCATTTGTTGCTCAGGACCGGTTCGGTTCCGATGGCGGCAATGATGCACCGGCTGCTGACCGGATATGCTGGATGCTTCAATAAACAATACAAACGACACGGACAGCTTTTTCAAAATCACCTAAGAAACACTTGAATAAAAATATGATTTAAAAGCCAAAGGATATGATTTTAATCGAGCAGTGGATCGGGTCGCGCAAGTTTTGGATATGGATCCCAACGACGTAACGGCCTATGGCAAATCGCCACAAACAGTACAGGTCAGGGCGCTGCTATGTTTTTGGGCCCATCGTAAGCTTGGGATGACCACAGTTGAGATTTCGAGAAAGTTAAATCCATGCCAATCAGCGGTGAGTCGTTTATCAAAAAGGGGTGAAAAAATGGCAAACGAAAAGGAGCTCGATTTGATCGATAGAAAAGCATAAAATCATAGGCGTCCCCATAATTTCCCTTGTTTTTTTACTGACCGGAGTGTTACCCTGATTTTAAAGCCTAAAGGATGATCAAGTGGAAATCAGCTCATTCCTGCGATAAGGCTCAATGCCAAAAAGGAAAGGGTCGATCTGATTTCCTCGGTTACCAATCCGGGCAAAGTTCCATTCACAATCTGCCAAAAAAACAATGAACTTGCAGACGCTGATCACATGCAGCAGAAGGTTGATCAAGGATACCGATAAGAAAGTATTTTCGATTTTGGACAATCTGCGAGTTTATCACACCCATATCGTCAAAGACTGGATTGACCAGAATACATAAAAGATAGACTCGTTTTTTGCCTTCATCATCACGTGACCTGAATCCAGATGAGTCGTTGAATGGCGATCGAAAAGCCGGCGTTAATTCTAATACGCCAGCAATATCCAAATCTGAGTTAATAAGCAAGGCATTGACCCCGTGTCGAATGCCATGAAAGATGCCAAGGCGATACGTTACAACCGGTTGTATCGACATCGATTCTATCCATAGGACTGCTACAGATAACGGCGGTGGGGGGATCGCATGAAAAAAATTCTACTCACATGGTTCATAGTTCTGGTATCCGGCATTGCATTCGCCCAACAGGCCGCTGTCAGAGATCACTTCACCAAAATAGTGCGTGATACTGCGGGCGTTCCGCGTTCCTTTCGCCTCAATCCGGAATTCGAAATTACCGGCGACATCTTTTTCCAAACGTATCGACAATGGTTTTCCCTGGAACCGGCGGATTCGATGGAGGCCATCAGTTCTTCATTCAGCCCGGACGGTATGTATACCTTTGAAAGATTTCAACAGCATCATGCCGGGCTCAAAGTTATCGGCGGAGAATATACCCTTGTTAACGATGGCGGACGAGTTCGGCAAGGATTCGGCCGGATCATTCCAAATCTTGATATCAATACCAAAGCAGCCGTTATTGGGGACAGGAAGGCAATCAAAAGCGCAAGAGACGCGATTGCCAAACTGGAAAAAATCAGAGGGAGCCGTTTCACATTCGCGGAAACGCCTGAAATCGAGAGGGTGATCGCTCCGCAACGGGGGAGTTGGTCTGCCGGAGCCTATCGCCTGGCTTTTCAGGTTAAGGTGCGCAGTCTGGTTCCGTCCGGAAGGTATATTGTATATCTGGACGCCGTCACAGGCGCCATACTGGCCGCGTATTCCTTGAATCCGGATGTCTGGACCAATCAGGTGGCAAGCGGAAACACGCCGTATTATGGGTCTGTTAGCATATACGCACAGGAAGATCCGGATCAGGAAGATGGGAAGCAATGGCGTTTGAGAAGTGATTTTCCGGTTAAGGTCGAAACATACGAAACAGATGATATTACCGCTGCATTGGGCGAAGATTATTACTCAGGTTCCGATGAATTTGCAGATCCAAATGATCCTAATATGATTTATGGCGTCTCCACCCATTGGATTGCTCAAAAAATGCTGGCTTATTTAGACGTGCAATTTAACCATCATGGCGTCGGTGGAAATGGTGAGGGTGTCAGGAACATGATCCTGAATGGTCCGGCTGCCCTTAATGTTTATGCGCAGTTCGCGGGATTTAATCAGAACAATGATATGGCGATATTGCAATACGGTGTCAAAGGGCCGGTTCCTCAGTATTGCGTCCCGCTTGATGTGGTCGGCCATGAAGTCACGCACGCTGTCATTGCAATGACCTCGGAACTGCAGAATTATGGTGAATCCGGCGCATTGGGTGAATCATTTGCCGATATTTTCGGCACATTGCTTGAGTTCTACATATCGCCCGAGGGTTCTGCTAATTGGACGATCGCCGAAAAGTGTTCAACTCTCAGGTTTATGGATGATCCCAAGTCACCCGCTTCAAGCGTGTCTGACTGCCCGTGTCCAAACACCTACCAGGGTACCTTTTGGAAGTTTCTGACAAGTCCGACCGATAATAGCGGCATTCAAATTAACAGCGGCGTGCAGAATTTCTGGTTTTATCTGTTGTCCATGGGAAAAAGCGGGACGATCGACGATATCCTAAACGGAACACCCTATACGGTCGATGGCATCGGCAAAGAAAAAGCGGCTCAAATCGCATATAACACCATGACAACCCTGCCCAGCCAGGCAGATTACGCCATTGCCGTTGCTGCTTCTGAAGCCGTGGCAATCCTGCTTTTCGGAGAATACTCACAGGAGCACAAGTCTACGGTGGATGCCTGGTATGCCGTGAACGGTCCGGGGGCCGCTTATGTGACGCCCTATCAGGCGCCATCGGATGGGGCGGTCGATGTCCCGGTATGGCCGGTCCGATTCGAATGGGAAAGAGATCCGGGCGCAACGCTCTGGGAACTGCAGGTCGATGTGAATGATCAGTTCACGTCGCCGCAGATTTCCGTAATGGTCGACGAAACAGCCGAGACCAACAATGTCGAAGTCGCTTATGCCGAATTTATACTGGCACCGGATACTGAATATTGTTGGAGAGTGCGTTCCATCCAAGATGGGCAGCCGCTGGGCTGGCGTCCGGTCAGTTCATTTACAGCCGGCACCATGATTCCGACTCCGATGTCTCCCGACGCTGCGCAGCAGTGCCATCCCTGGAAGCTGCCCTTTATCTTTAGCAAAGTCGGGACCGCCCATTATGAGATTGAAGTGTACTACGGCGCCGACACCTGCAACAACCTGGTTTTCCCCAGGAAACAGTTCATTCTCGATGCTATCGACGAGGATATGGCGGTGGAACTGACCGTGCCGGTAGACGCGCTTCTGTCCTGGCGCGTCCGTTCCAAATCCGATGCAGCCGGTCAATTTGTCAGCAAATGGTCCGAGTGCATCTCTTTCAAGACCCTGACCCCCCAGGCGGTTGCCGTCTCCTCCCTGGGTGATGAATATCCCTGGCCGGTTGAGTTTCAATGGGAATCTGTGGTCGGCGCCACTTACAACTTAGAGATAGCAGGAAAAAATACAAACTGGAATCACAAGAAAATCCTGCCGGAAGCGGTGACCACCTATGAAAAGAATCTTCCGGCGACCTTTTGGGTCAGTGACATCCGCTACGACTGGTGGGTCGGTATCACCGGCCCGCCCTGGGGCAGCGAAGCGGAACCCGAGCCTGACAGCACGCGGGAAAAAGGGCTGCCCACGCCCAAGGATGAATTCAGGATTAATGGGAATGATACGTGTATCTTTAATAACTCTCCGGACTGGAAAACTGGTCAGAAAGTCTGTTTTTCTTACGGTGATGAGCCGACATTTTCATGGGAACCTATCCTGAATGCAGTAAAGTATACCTATCATGTTTTTGAGATGCGCTGTCCGATGACCAATCCGGCCACGCCGTGCTTTCCCGTGACCGAAGTATATTCAGGTACAACCACCGAGACCAGTGTTGCAATGCCCGATGTGGTTACAATGGCCGACAATCACAATGACCATGTCGGTTTTGGATGGATCGTGGTCCCTTACAACAGCGACGATGAACCAGGCGTTTGCCATTCATCCAGTCCAAATGCTGAATATTTTATCTATGCTGCGACGCCAAATATTATTTCTCCGATCAATGAGTCCGTCAAATTTGATGGTCAGGTTACGCTAACCTGGTCATCCAAGATCGCCCATGGCGGCGGCTTCGTTTTATACGTTTACGAAGGGGGCAACTGCACCGGGGACCTTCATACCGGAGTATCGTTGATTCGAAACTCACATGGCGTCAGTTCAAAAACGGTCAGCGGGTTCGACCCCAATCATACCTACAGTTGGCGGCTTCATCCCTGGATGTATACCCTGTGCGACGATCCGAGCTGGCACTGGTCGGATTGCGGACAATTCCACGCCTTGTGCCCCACAATGGAGACACCGGATATCCTCAGTCTCGGCGGCGGAGTGATCGGTTCGATGATCGCTATCTTTTCGCATGTGGAACATGCGGACCACTACAAAGTGAAAGTTCGGCAGAACGCAACCGACGGACCGCTTGTCGGAGATTTTGATTTTTATCTGCCTCTGCTTCAGCAGCATGAACAGCAGATCCTGCAGGCAATCAACAATCAACTCAATACCAATATGCCTCCGCCGTTATTGAATGGATGGCATGTCGCCATAATTAGCGGGACCCAATTCGTCAATCGCTATTATTTCAGCGTCCAGGCCTGCTGCGGCGTCGATTGCAGTGGTTGGTCGGACTGGGGCGAATGGCTCGAAACCATCGGATGGCCATGGTAAATATAAAAATTGCTGCAATTGTTTAGGTTCTTACCCCCTCCGGATCAGATACGATACATTACATGTTGCCGTGCATTCGGACAGTCTGTGCTCAACGGTCGTGACATAGATGAGGCTTGCCAGGGCAGGAAGGTAAGGTCTACCGCAGGCTTGACCCTGTTCCTATTCTATATTATAGAATTTATTATGAATATAATTGATTCAACCATTGTAAAAAAAATTAAATTTGTAACGCTCTTTGCGGTTTCGTACCTCGATCGAAAAGGCAACACCAAGCGCTGGCACATGGTCAGCCGGGGTGAGCAACCCAAATGCATCACTAAAGAGAACCGGCGCCCTGATGCGGCGATCATTGTCCCTTATCACCGCGGGGAACAAAAACTGGTGGTGATCCGAGAGTATCGAGTCCCCATAGGCGATTACCAGTATGGTTTCCCCGCCGGGCTTCTGGACCCCGGTGAAGACTTTGCTGTTGCGGCTGGCAGGGAACTCCATGAAGAGACCGGGCTCGATTTGGTCAAAGTATACCGTTACAGCCCGGCCATTTTTTCCTCAGCCGGTATTACGGACGAATCCATTACCATGGTCTTCGCAGAGGTGGAGGGTACGCCCAGCATCCACAAAAATCAGGATTCGGAGGATATCGAGATTTATCTGATGGATCGACAAGAGGTGCGGGATCTGCTGCACCGCAGCGGCATCTTCTTCGGCGCCCGATCCTGGTTGGCCATGGATGCTTATGCCCGTATGGGTAGTGATTATTTAGTCGGAAATTGAAGCATGTGGTCGGAAACACCTGTTTTTGTGCAACAGACCAAGCGAGAAAGAACCAGGATGATACAAAAGAAACAAAAAATACACAAACGAAAGATCGACATCGTCATTTACGAGGGCTCGGAAGATAGCATCATTGTTGAAGGCATTTTGAAGGATGACCGGCCACTGAAAACTTATCGGTTTAACGGAGATATCCAACCGCCCCGGACGATCCATCACATGATCATTCGCATTGAGGTTAAGGGACCTCAGCTGATTATCGAGGATATCGAAGTGGAAATGCCGACTGTACCGCATGAGGTGTGCCGGGAAACTCTTGATTGCCTTAAGCCGGTTAGAGGGTTACCGATCGTTTCCGGATTCACGAGAAAAATAAAAACGCTGGCGGGTGGCCCCAAAGGATGCAATCATCTTTTGGCGCTGCTAACCGCTATGGCCCCTGCCGCAGTTCAAGGTGCTTTTAGTTCCTTGGCCAGTAAACCCATTGATGCGGGGGCCAAAAACACGATCAATTTGGAAAGACTCAAGAACACTTGCTGGGCTTGGCGTGAGAACGGACCGCTGATGGAAAAAATCGGGGATCTAGTAAAAGGTAAACAACAAAGACCTTAACAAGATTCGGGGTCAGGTCTGCGGAGCGATTTCCCTGTTATTTTCAAAGCATCGGAACTTTTAATAGAAGCGTACCGTTCATCAGTTTGCCGAGTTGTTGCAGGTATCCGAATAGCGGTTGCCAGTACAGCTGTTTCGAAGTGAAACTCCCCGCTTATTAAGGCGGTTTGTTTTATTTGGCGCTGGATTTCTCGATATCCACAATGGTGGTATTGTCTACATATGATTTGGCCTCATAGCGCGTGATCTGTGTCATTTTGCGCGTCAGGTCCGTTACGCTTTTGAGATTTCCGATAATTGATTTCACATCTTCGAGATGGGCTTTATTCCCCGCCATCTCCTCGGCAAGGAGCTGGGCTGTACCCAGAGCGACAAATACGGGTGTGTTCAACTCGTGAGCCGCGGCGCCGGCCATTTCAAGAACCCCCTGCAGCTTTTCCCGGACGCGGTGTTCTTGCTGGAGCTGGACGTGATCGGTGACATCCCGGATTGTGCCGATAATAAAATCGGTCTCGGTCTTGCGATTGTAAATCAACACCGGGGAGGCGCAAACCTCCAGGTGAATTACTTCTTCAGCACTATCGGTGGGTTGTGTAAAGACAACCTGCCTTTCTTCGGTGAGTACGCGCTTGATGTGGGGTTCGATTGCAGAGCCCACCCGCAGGATATGAAAACAGGAGCGGCCGAGAACATCGGATTCTTGCAAGCCATGGTTTTTAAGAAAAATGCGATTGACCATCACAAAGCGGAAATTCGTATCCAGTACAAACAAATCAGCGTCCAGGTTGTCAATGATTTGCTGGAGAAAATCCTCCTGGTGCTCGAGCTCTGTCACCAGATTCAGGAATCTTTCATTTTGAATAGCGTTTTGGATGGCGATACCGCCCTGCTCGGCCACCGCCATTGCAAAGCCGACCTCCGCATCTGAGAACACATGGCGCTGCGCCGTCAAAAGGCGCAATACACCGTTGATCTGATTGTTGACAACGATGGGAACCGCCAGAATACTGGCAATCCCCTCTGCTTTGGCTGCTTGTCTGTACTGATTGCGCGGATCGGTGGTCGCGTCGGCCATCATGACCGGTTTGCCTTGCAGGGCCTGGTGGGTGCTCAACTCTGAATCGATATTGCCCCGATCAAGGTAGGCCTGGCTCAATCCCGAAGCTGCTACCAGTTCCAGGTGATGTCTGGCCGGGTTCAGCAGGCGAATTGTGCATCCCTTTAAATTCATAATCTGGGGAAGACGTTCGACAATGACATCCAAAACATTGTCCAGCTTCTGGGACGAATTGAGCATATGGCCGATTTCATGGAGAGTTTTGAAATACTGCGCCTGACGACGCTGATCTGAATACGCGCGGGCATTCTCGATGGCGATGCCGCACTGTTCGGCAATGGCACAGGTGAACTCAATTTCTTCGTCACCATAGGCTCTTGGTTCGCGGGTCAGCAGGCGCAGCACACCTTGGATCTGTCCGTTTATTGGAATAGGCGCCATTAGCATGCTATGAATACCCTCTTTTTTGGCGGCATCGGAATAGACGATACGCGGATCTGTGGAGGCATCAAATACGCTCACCGGTGTACCGCTCAGCGCTTCTTTTATACCCGGCTCCATGTCCACAGGGCCTCTTTGCAAATAGGTTTTGCTCAGCCCATGGGCAGCCAGAAGCATCAGTTTCTGCTCTTTTCTGTCCAGCAGCCGTATGGTTGCGGCATTCACGCCGACGGCTTCGGGCACTTTGCGGACAATCAGATCCAACACCGCCTCCTTATCGAGAGTCGATGTGATCAGGCGGGTGACTTCCTGAAAAAGCTTAAGATAGGTATATTGTTTCGTATTGCTATGCATACTTGGACGGATCTCTCCAATAATGAAAGATAAAAAAATAAATTATATTCATCCGAAGCTTGTATGTCAATACTGCTGTCAATACAGCATGTTGTGCATGGCAAAATTGAAAAAGGATCGATATGGGATCGCCGAAATCGATGGCATCTTTTTCATCATCCATCAGATTGGAGCGAGGTATAATGTGCGTATTTTTTTCTGAGCAGTAATAGATCTTCATGCGTGTCCGCATCCAGTCGGATGAAAGGATCTTCCACAGGAATGGAAAGAGAATGATCCTGGTGATATCGAAGCAGCTCGCGCAGGCCGCCTGGCCCGTCGTAACCGAGAATTTCGTCAATTAACCGACTGTTGAGCAACGGCGGATGGCCTCGCCGGGATTGAAATTGTGGATAGCAAACCATCGATGATGGATGCTTGTGAAAGGCATTGGATATCTGTCGAACTGTTGAGGGCCGCACAAGGGGAATGTCGACAGGAAGAAGAAAAAAGGCATCGCAGGGATGTCTCAGAGCTTTTACACCTTGCTGAATCGAGGAATACATTCCGGCATGGTACTGATCATTTATCACATGGCGGGATGAAGCCGCTTCGACGACTGGGATTAATTTTGCCGACGCATGCCCGACCACCGTCACGATGTCGTCGATGCCGGCACGCCTAAACAGTTCGATGGCGTGTTCTGCGAGGGTTTTTTCGCCAATTCGGAGAAGCGGCTTGAACCCCTTGATCCGCGTGGAAAGCCCTGCAGCCAGAATGATGGCACTGAAATTATAGGTCTTCACGGCTTTTTAACCCGGCCCTCTGCTGTATCAACTGCGCCACTACGCTTACCGCGGTCTCGGCCGGTGTTTCGGCGTCGATCGACAGGCCAATCGGACAATGGGCCTGTGCAAGTACACTTGAGGGCACCCCCTGATTCATCAACTCCCTGTAGATCGTTTCCCTTTTCCGGCGGCCGCCGATCATGCCGATGTAGCCCGCCTCAGTTTGCAATGCCTGAGCCAGAACCTCCTTGTCGAAGCGATGTCCCCTGGTCA
Source organism: Desulfobacteraceae bacterium (assembly GCA_050291625.1). Taxonomy (GTDB): domain Bacteria; phylum Desulfobacterota; class Desulfobacteria; order Desulfobacterales; family Desulfosarcinaceae; genus JARRKU01. The sequence continues at coordinate 84,454 of JBNKKC010000163.1, read as the reverse complement.
CGATAACGACAAAGTCGTCGGGATGGGTTTGGAATTCGTTTGGGTGCGCTCGTCCGTGATCATGGCTATCCAGAAAAACGACCGCGACATATTTATTTCTTCTCGGGCTGCATTGAAAAGCTCGATGTTTTTTTCATTTGCGGGCAGATGCTCGATCAGGATCTGCATCCGTCCTCCGCAGATAACATCCATGCCGCGCACATTGGCGTTCCGGCTGAGATCATAGGAGACGATTTGGGCCTCTCGCGTTTCAAAGAGACGTCCAGCACGTTGTATGACATCGCCTTCAACGGCTCCGCCGCCGATGGTTCCTGAAATACCGCCGTTGAGGTATACAATCATCTTCGAGCCCGACGTCCGGGGCGTGGAACCCCTGTCGCCGATGACGGTCGCAACGGCTAATTCCTGCCGTCGAGGAGGGCTTGATGGATTTCATGGAACGTAGCACCCATATTTTACTTCCCGGCTCGTCTACCCCTTGACCAGCAGTTCCCTTTTAAAGGGCAGTTCTCTCAGCCGGACACCCGTAGCGCTGAATACGGCATTGGCCACGGCAGGGGCGACCGATGGGAGAACCGGTTCGCCGATGCCCCCGGGCTTGAGGTTGTTGTTGGCGATGTGCACCTCTATTTCCGGCACTTCGGACATGGAAAGAACAGGGTAATTGTCGTAATTGGCCGTTTTTACGCCGCCGTTTTCGAAGCGGACCTTTTCATGAAGCGCCACGCTCAATCCCATGACCACACCGGCTTCGGCCTGAGCCCGGATGGCATCCGGGTAAACGGCGGTGCCGCAGTCGAGGGCGCAGACCATCTTGTGAACGCGAATGCTGCCCTGTTTCCCCACCGACACTTCTGCTATGTGGGCGGCAAATGACCCAAAACAGGACGTCAGGGCAACGCCTTTTGCCCGGCCTTTGGGCGCTGGCGTTTTCCATCCCCCTTTTTCAGCCAGAAATGACAGAAGGTTGTAGTAACGGGAGCCTTTTTCAAGGTGAGCCAGACGGAATTCAACCGGATCTTTTCCGGCGGCATGGGCCAGCTCATCCATAAAGGATTCGACGGTGAAGACATTGACGGAGTAGCCCACCGACCGCCACCAGCCCACAGCGATGGGAAGGGCTACCACCGCATAGCTCACGCGCAGGTTGGGGAGAGAATAGGGAAGGTCCATGACGCCCGAAATGGCATCTGAGTCGATACCGTTTTTAACATATTGGGGCATCAGCCTGGACATGACAGAGGGCGCGGCCACCTTATGCGACCAGGCCACCAGCCGACCGTGCTTGTCCAGGCCGGCCTGTATTCTGCACTGACTGGCCGGACGGAAACGGTCGTTGGCAAAATCATCTTCACGGCTCCAGATCACCTTGACCGGGCGCTTCAGGGTTTTGGAAAGCAGAACCGAGTCCACCACCGCATCCTGTTCCCCGCGCAGGCCGAAACCGCCGCCGGCCGGCAGGGTCATCACCTCCACCTTTTCAACGGGCAGGCCGGTCAGCTCGGATGCCGTGGCCTGGGTAGCGGTTTGCATCTGGGTGGGAATCCAAACCCGGCAGCGCTCCTTTTCCACATGGGCGGTGCAGTTGATGGGCTCCGCCTGGGCGTGAGAGAGATAGGGCAGTTTGTAGGCCTGTTCCACGGTCCGGGCGGCTTCCGCCAATGCCTTTTGAACGTCGCCACTGTTTTTGGCCACGGCCCCCGGTTTGTCCAGATGTTCTTTAAATATGCCATCCACGGCGTCATCATTGAGGTCGGGATGGGACCCTTTGGACCACTTAATGTCAAGGGCCTCCCGGCCCAGCATGGCGGCATAGGTGGTTTGCGCGCATACCGCAACTCTGTTTTCAAGGGAGACGACCTTGATCACCCCTTTGATCGCCATGGCCGCTTTGGCGTCATAGGATTGGAGCGACGCGCCAAATTGAGGCGCACGGGCCACAACGGCGGTGCACATGCCGGGGATGGAGAAATCGATGCCGAAAACGGTCTTGCCCATAACTTTGTCCGGAATCTCCAGCCGATCCCTGCGGGTGCCGATAATGGCATAGTCCTTTGGATCCTTCAGGGGTGGATCCTGGGGAATCGGGCGTTTTCCGGCGGCTTGCGCCAGCTGCCCATAGGTGAGGCGGCGTCCGTCCGGATGGATGACGTCGCCCGCTTTGGCGACGCATTCAGGGGCGGAGATTCCCCACTGTTGCGCGGCCGCCTCGACCAGCATCTGCCGGGCGGCAGCTCCGGCTTTGCGGAGCATATCCCATCGATGACGAATGCTGGTGCTGCCTCCGGTCAGCTGGGCATGCCATTGAGGGTCTTTAAACGGCTGTGCGGCAAGCGCCATTTTTACCTGTATGTTTTCCCAGGCCGCATCCAACTCGTCTGCGATGACCATTGGAATGCCGGTGTGGGTGCCCTGCCCGAGATCGGTCTGGCCCACCCAGACCGTGATGGTGTCATCCGCCGCAATTTCCAGGAAAGCATGGGGTTTGAAGGGGAGTCCCGCGGCGGCTTTTGCCGCCGATGCGTTAAACAGGTTCAGGGGGCCTGAAACAGCGGTTGCAGCAATGACCAGGCCGCTGTTCTTCAAGAAGGATCTTCTCGTCATAGAGGTTTTCATGGTTTATCCTCCCTGCTTGGCAGTCATTCTGGAGGCCAGCTGGATTGCCTGTTTGATCCTCGGATGCGAACCGCATCGGCAAATGACATCATCCAGGGCTTTGTCGATTTGCGCCACGGACGGGTTGGGTTCCCGGGAAAGGAAATCAACCGCCTGAAGCATGATGCCGGGCTGGCAGTATCCGCACTGGGGTACCTGCTTTTCGATCCAGGCGACTTTTACCGGATGGGTATCGGCTAAACCTTCAATGGTGGTGACGTCGCTTTCCAGGACCTCTTCCACTTCAACAGAACAGGAACGCTGGGCAATGCCGTCGATGAGCACCGTACACAGACCGCATTCGGCAATGCCGCAAGTGTATTTCACACTGGTAATCCCCAGATTATCCCGCAGGACCCACAACAGCGGTGTGCCAGGGTCCACATCGACCTCTCTTTTGGTACCGTTGACCTGCAGTGCAATCATGTTTCCTCCTTATATCGGGTGCTTCGTTCAATGGTGGGAAGGTATCGGTTCTTCTGTGGCTAACCCTTATCCGATGTCACCTGGGCAAACACTTTGATGTTTTCACTGGCAGGGTCACCGGTATTCAGAAAGCCGGAATCGTGACAATGGTCGCTGCTGCTAAAGAGAGGGATAGGGGGAAGCCTTGATCTCAGGGCTACATATTATTTTTTTACGCTCTGATCAAGGTTTAATCCCGGATTGCTTTCTGGTTTCCGCCGTAACCGAAAGAACAGAAAGGGATATAGGGTCGTCCATAAACATATAAATGATCAAAAAATCGCTATGATAACGGTTTCGAACAAAAACCTGCGAAGCGTGATTTGGGTCACAGTTTTTTTATTCCTTTTCCTATCATTAATGGTAACATCAATCACAGTTTCAGCAATGGGTGGAAGTACTCCAGGCCCAAATCGAGCACCTGTGGCCATGGCAGGCATCGATCTGACAGTAGCACCCTATAAACCAGGCTGTGCTGGATGGACGTGACAGCTATGATCCGGAGGAAGATTATCTTACCTATGATTGGGATTAATTTAATAAACTGCAGCGATGAACCTAAAACCTCTCACTTGCAATTTGTATATGACTGGACACCTTTGAAATCCGATGGGGAAAATACGGTAATTAGGGAAAGTGATATCACTTTCATCCAGTTTATCACTGATCGGCGCATCGAATTTGGATCAGGCCTGCGATTGACTTTTCTTGCGATGGTTTTTTTATTCGAGCGGTTGCCAGGTCTGCGTCCTGAAGAAAAAAGCCACATAGCCCCGTACTTTCAAGCTGTCGCCTTCGCGCCAGATCTTGCAGCTATATGTTTTGCCGTTGTCAGGGTCCAGGATCTTCCCACCGCTGTAGGCAGAACCATCTTTTGACAACCCTGAAATAATCTCCATACCAAGCACCGGTTTGTCCTTTTTATCGCCTGTGCATTGGTCGCACAACGAGTCCGGCGGGTCTTGTAGCAGCTTTACGATCTTGCCAAACACCTTTCCTTCCCGCTCGTAAATTTCCACATGAGACATGGCCGTCTTGCCATCATCATCGATGGTTTTCCATATACCCAGAATCGAATCATCCGCAAAGACACTTTGTCCGTACAACATAACCAAAAGTAAAACATGAATGCCAATTATTCTTCTCAAAATACGCCTCCATTGCATCAAAAGTCAGCGATCACTCGTTCAGCTCATCATGCGATCTCACAGATTGGCAGAATCATTTTCATTTATTTTTCGGAGATGGTATCGTCAATCACATCCTTTGTCAAAATATATAAAAAGTTAGGGTAGGGTCTGCGATTGACTTTTTTACCTTCATCGGCAAGTCTCGTCTTTGTCACCATCGTAGAGAATGGACAAACCCAATGAATTGCATGTGCTATCGAAAAAAGTCGAACGTAGACTTGACTCATTCGCTCTCGCAAAACAAGCTAAACGGTCGACCTAATAGTAATGGACAGAAACGTAAACCACTTCTATACATTCTTTCCGGATGCCGATTGATGGTTTTTTAGCAGGACCAATGCGGCATGGCGGGCAGCGTCAATGTAGTCCAAATTGCCGTGAATCAGGACCAGGGACTGACACCCCTCGATCAACAACAAGACCTCTCGCGCCACCTGAGCCGCGGCACCCAGGCCCTGCGCGGCAAACTTTTCCGCCAGATGCGCTTCGACCTTCTCCTTGTGACGACGCGCCGCTTTTCTGGCGGGATGTCCGGGCAGGTCGGCAAATTCCACGGCGGCCCGGGTAAAGCCCGACCCCTTCCATTGTGTTCCTGCGGCCCATTGGGCGAGTTTCCCAAAGAGCGTCATTAACATCTGATCGGGCTTTCCTGAGATCTGGTCGGCCCACTTCCGGATGCGTTGGAGCGCCATCTGATGCTGATGTTCCAGTACTGCCGCAATCAAATTGTCCTTGCTCCTGAAATGCTGATACAGCGTTCGTTTGGTAATACCCGCCGTGTCGGCCACAGCATCTACGCCGGTGCGCATAAAGCCGCTCTGGTAGAAAAGGGTATAGGCCGCCTCGATGATACGCTGCCGGGTTTGTTCCGATTTTCTGCGCATGGTGTTTCTCTCGCTAAAGTATACCGACAAGTGAGTTTACTTCAGTCTCTTTCAAGTTTAGCATAAAGTCAAGAATCCACCTGTTTTTCACTCCGAAGGAGGCCGCCAATGGAAAACGACATCACGAAGATCAAGGCCGTTCGCGTTCGCCCGGTCATGGTGCCGATGAAAGAGCCGCACCGCACCGCCAGCGGCACGATCGAAGCATCTCCCCTGGTGCTGACCGACATTACGACGGATAACGGCATTGTGGGGCACAGCTACATTTTTTGTTACACCAAACTCGCCTTAAAACCGACGGCACAGTTGGTGGAGGGACTTGCTGCCTTATTGATTGACCAATCCCTTGCTCCCCTGGCAATCTATCAGCAGCTGCAACAAAGGTTGCGCTTGTTGGGTCCGCAAGGGTTGACGGGCATGGCTGCGGCGGCTTTGGACATGGCGCTCTGGGATGCCTTGGCGAGATCTACGGAGCTGCCCCTCGTGCGGTTGCTGGGTGGGAAACCCAAACCGGTTCGCGCCTATGGGGCTGTGGGCTATGTCGGCGCCGATGATGCCGCGCGAGAGGCAGCGCGTTGGGCCGGGCAAGGCTTTACCGGTGTGAAGGCCAAGATCGGTTACCGGACGGTCGAGGAAGACCTGGCCGTGATTCGCGCCATGCGTGAAAGGGTTGGACCCGAGATGGCGATTATGGTCGACTACAACCAGTCGCTGACCCCTTCCGAGGCCGTCGAGCGTGGGCGGCGCCTCGCGGCAGAGGATCTGGCGTGGATTGAAGAACCGGTTCCGGCCCATGACGACACGGGACATGCCCAGGTTGCCCAGGCCCTGGATACACCGATTCAATGTGGAGAGAACTGGTGGGGGCCGCAGGATATGAGAAAAGCGATCGATGCCGGGGCCAGCGATCTGATCATGCTGGATGTGATGAAGATTGGCGGAGTAAGCGGGTGGATGCAGGCCGCCGCTCTGGCCGGGGCCAACAGTATCCGTATATCCAACCACCTATTTGTGGAGGTCAGCACCCATCTTCTGTGCGCCTCGCCGACGGCTCACTGGCTGGAATACGCCGATTGGTTCAACGCAATTCTGCAGATACCTTTGACGATTGAGAACGGCTTTGCCATCTTGGATGAACGGCCGGGTTCGGGAATCGAGTGGGATGAAGATTCGGTTGCGCGTTATCGGGTGAGCTAGGTGTCCCAAACTCCCATGCGATTCAGGGAAGAAAAAAACGGCGCGAAAAAGATTGACAAATTCGAAGAATATTAGTAGATAGTCAATCTTCCTGATCGCGGCTGAAGCCGCTGGCCTCGCTGCCGAATTTCAGGCAGAGGCCTATGGGCATCCCGCCCCCGCTGCCGATAGCGGGCGTGACATATACATTACATTCAAAAGGCCACGAAGGTCCTTGCACCCCAAAAATGGGATGCACCTTCGTGGCCTTTTTTTATTTTGGACAAACAGACATCTTAGATTCGGAAATAAGGAAGGCTGATGGCCGGTTTGGAAAAGTAAAAAAATCGTCTATGGATTTGATTTATTGAAAGAAGATTGCAACAACTCGGGCGAACTTGCTCGAAAAACAACATGCGGAGGTACCATGAAGTCTTCTAATTCGTTTGCTCGCGGGCTTGTTTCAGCAGGCATTCTCATACTGGTTTTCGTTTTTGGGATTTGTCCGGCCTTTGCGAAAAAGGACACCCTTGTTCTCGCCGTTGGAGGTGAAAACGCGGAAGGATATGACCCCCTCCTGGGATGGGGGAGTTATGGCAATCCGCTGTTTCAGAGCACACTTTTAAAAAGAGATTCGGATTTAAACATTGTTTCTGACCTGGCCACGGCCTGGAAACTTTCGAAAGACCGAAAGACCTGGACGGTTACGATCCGAAGTGATGCAAAATTCTCTGACGGTTATTTTTTGACCGCCAAAGATGTCGCGTTCACTTTTAACAAAGGTCTTGAAGCCGGTGGAAAGATCGACCTCTCACCCCTTGACAAGGCGGTCGTCATGGATGACACAACCGTGGAGCTGCATTTGAAGCAGCCTGACATTACGTTTATCCAGCATCTCATCACCTTGGGGATTGTTCCTGAAAAGCTGTACGGCCCTGATTACGGGCGAAATCCTGTCGGTTCCGGACCATACAAGCTCATACGCTGGGATGAAGGGCAACAAATGATAGTGCAGGCCAACGATCTGTATTACGGCAAACAGCCGGAGATCAAGAGGCTTGTTTTCTTGTTCTCGGAAGAGGATGCCGCACTGGCGGCTGCACGGGCCGGCAAGGTCGATGTGCTGGGCGTGCCTTCGAGTCTCGCCCGCCAGAACATACCCGGTATGAAATTGCATGTCGTAAAGAGTGTGGATAATCGTGGGCTGATGTTCCCCACTGTCCCGGACAAGGGCAAAAAAACACCGAAAGGCGCACCGATCGGCAATAACGTCACGGCAGACACCGCCTTTCGCAAAGCAGTCAACTATGCCATTAGCAGGCGGGAACTCGTCGATGGCGTACTGGATGGTTTCGGGCGCCCCGCTTTCGGCGTGGTCGACGACCTGCCGTGGGATAATCCCGACATTCGATTCCAGGACAATGATCTCGAAAAGGCCAGGAACATCCTGGAGAAGGCCGGCTGGGTGGACAAAGATGGGGATGGAATCCGCGAGAAAGGCGATATGAGAGCCGAGTTCACGATTGTTTACAACGCCAAGGACTCTCTGCGTCAGGGACTGGCCCTGGCAGTGTCGGACATGCTCAAGCCGGTAGGTATAAACGCCATCCCCAAGGGAGAAAATTGGGACCGAATAAAAACACAGCTCACACATACGCATGTCGTTGTATATGGATTCGGCGATCACAGCCCGCTTGAAATGTGCAAGCTTTATCAAACCCCCGGGCCGGAGCCCATGTATTGGAACGCCGGATTTTATTCGAATCCTGCCGTTGACCATCACATGGAAAAGGCCCGCTCCGCCCCGTCTTTTGAAGCCTCCATTCCACATTGGCGAAAGGCGCAATGGGATGGCGAGACAGGTTTCACCGTTCCCGGCGACGCCGCATGGGCATGGATGGTGAACCTGAACCACACGTACTTTTTGAACAAGTGCTTGGATGTGGGCAAATCTCAGATGGAACCCCATGGCCACGGGTGGCCGATTACCGCCAACATAAATGAATGGACTTGGACTTGCGAGTAGCCGCTTTTATGAGGGCGGCCGAAGACCGCGGGATTTTTCGGTCGCCCTTTCTAAACCCCTCGTTAGTAGCGATTTTGGGCTTTTTGGGAAGGAAAAGCACCAGGCTCGCCTTGCTGATTGCTTCCGTGGCAACGCTCTCTTTTGTTCTTCTCAGCTTTTCGCCGGTGGATCCCATTGACGCCTACCTTGGTACGTCAGTCCTGAAAGTGTCGCCCCAGCAGCGTGTCGTCATCGCCCGGCGTTGGGGACTGGACAGACCTCCGATCGAACGCTTCGGGAGATGGGCCGTGAACCTGATGGAAGGCGATTTCGGCGTCTCGACGATCTTCAACGAACCCGTTCTTTCGGTCATCGGAAAACGATTCTTGACGTCCTTTTGGCTTATGCTGGCCGCCTGGTCCCTGTCAGGGATCTTGGGATTTTTATTGGGAGTGTTTGCCGGCACCTACGAGTCCAGCACGTTGGATAAATGTATCAGCGTCTACGCCTATACCATGGCATCAACGCCCACATTTTGGGTGGGTATGGTCCTGTTGACCGTTTTCTCCGTACAATTGGGATGGACGCCGGTCTGCTGCGCGTGGCCCATAGGTGCGAACCCCGATCAGGTCGGCTTTTTTCAGCGAGTGCACCACCTCATGCTTCCGGCAGTGACTTTGTCGCTTATCGGAGTGGCACAGATCGCGCTCCATACGCGGGAGAAAACAGTGGGCGCCATGCAGAGCGAGTATGCCATATTCGCCAGGGCTCAAGGAGAATCCCGTATCGGCATCGCGTTTCACAGGGCACTTCGCAATGTGGCCCTTCCCGCCGTGACCCTGCAGTTCGCCTCGCTTGGCGAGCTGTTTGGCGGAGCGGTGCTGGCCGAACAGGTGTTTGCCTATCCCGGCCTGGGCAAGGCCACCGTGGAAGCGGGGTATCGGGGCGATATCCCCTTGCTGCTCGGCATTGTTCTGTTCAGTACCGTTTTTGTTTTTGCGGGAAATACGGCGGCGGACCTCCTTTACATGCTGGTTGACCCGCGAATACGGCAGACAGTTGACCGGGAGGGCCGGTAATATGATTCGTGAAGGACTTGACAGAAGATCGAGGACCATTTTCACCATTGCCGGATGTCTTTTTTTATTCAGTGCGGTATTCGCCGGCGCCTGGTTGTACGGCGAACAGGGAGAAGTAACGCACCTGATGTCTCGTAAACTCGCGCCAGGCCTATCTCATCCTTTCGGTACCGACTGGCTGGGAAGGGACATGCTGGCCAGAACCTTTAAGGGCCTGCGAATCAGCCTGTTTGTGGGGCTTTCCGCGGCTTCCTGTTCAGCTCTCATCGCCCTTATATTAGGATTGTCGGCAGCCACGATGGGGAAAACGGTAGACGCTGTCGTGACGTGGCTGGTTGACATGGCCATGTCCACGCCACACCTGGTACTGCTCATCCTGATTGCATTCGCGTGTGGCGGGGGTGCCAAGGGTGTCATCATCGCCGTTGCAGCCTCGCACTGGCCATCCTTGACGCGGGTGATCCGGGCGGAGGTGATGCAATTGCAATCCGCAGAGTACATTAAGCTTTCTGGTCAGATGGGGAAAAGCCGTTTATTTATCGCCAAAAAGCACATGCTGCCGCATATCGTTCCTCAATTTTTGATCGGTCTATTGCTGTTGTTCCCGCATGCCATACTGCACGCTGCCGCATTGACGTTTCTTGGCTTCGGCATGTCTCCGCATACTCCTGCGGTAGGAGTCCTGCTGGCTGAATCCATGCGATACCTTTCCATGGGGTTATGGTGGCTGGCGGTGGCGCCGGGAGTCGCCCTGGTCGTGACGGTAAAGGCGTTTGACATCTTGGGCTCGAATATGCGGGCATTGTTGGATCCCCGGACGTGTCGGGAGTAATGCGGAAAATATTATGTTAGACATACAGAACTTATCAGTACACTTCAGCAGTTATTCGAAAGGCTTGAAGCGCAAAAGCATTTGCGCCATACGAAGCCTTGATCTTGCTGTGAATGCGGGTCAGGTGGTCGCGGTCGTGGGGCAATCCGGGACGGGAAAAAGCTTGCTGGCACATGCCGTATTGGGAATACTTCCCGGCAACGCCTCTGTTTCAGGGGATATCTTTTTCAAGAACAGCCGGTTGACTGCCGAGAGCGCCAAACGGTTTAGAGGGCGTGACATCGCGCTAATTCCGCAATCAGTAGCCTTTTTGAATCCCCTGCTGCATGTTGGCGCCCAGATCGCCAGGGCTGGATTGCTGAGTGGTATTCCTTCCAGGGAAGTCAAAAAGGTTGCCCACCAGGCGTTGAGGCGGTATGGATTGGCTTCCCATGTCTACAGATGGTTGCCGTTTCAACTCTCCGGCGGCATGTCCAGAAGGGTGCTCACGGCAACAGCAACCGTCGGCTCGGCGAGTTTGCTTCTGGCCGATGAGCCCACCAACGGACTCGATGTCAGGACTGCCCGGGAAACACTGAGACAGCTGCGTGATCTGGCGGATGCGGGCAAGGCCGTGGTGCTGATCACTCACGACCTTGAAGCGGCGCTGCAAATGGCTGACAAGGTTTCCGTATTTTGCGGCGGTGTGACCATCGAGGAGGCCAGCGCCTCGGATTTTAACGGCACCGGGCGTTTGCGTCATCCATACACCAAAGCCCTTTGGGCATCTCTGCCGAACAACCGGTTCACCGAAGTGGCGAACGCCAAGGGCTTTCGTTCGCTGAACGGCGGCTGTCCTTTCAGCCCTCGATGCGAGCAGGGAGACGGGGACTGCCGCCAACGAATGCCGGAGCTCATGACGCTGCGAGAAGGAAAAGTGAGGTGCTGGCATGCTTGTGGGTAAGGCCTTGGCATTTCGTTATAGCCTGAAACAGGCCTGGCTTTTCCGGGAAATGAACATCAGTATCGCACCCGGCGAGAGAGTTGGCCTGCCGGGCCCGAGCGGGCGGGGCAAGTCAACGGTAGCAAAAGTTCTTGCCGGTTATCTTCCTGCATTGAATGGAAATATCTTTGTCGATGGCAAGTCGCAGGAAAAGGATGCCTTCAATCCTGTCCAGCTTCTTTTTCAACATCCGGAATTGGCTGTAAATCCGCGATGGAAAATACAGGACATTTTGAGTGAAGCTGAAAAGCCGTCAAATGAACTGATGCAACAACTTGAAATCGATGATTCATGGTTATCTCGATTTCCTCATGAGTTGTCCGGCGGGGAGCTGCAGCGCGTATGTCTTGCGCGTGCTCTTGACCCGCGCACCAGGTACCTTCTTTGCGACGAAATAACCTCGATGCTCGATGCCCTGACCCAGGCATCCATATGGAAGGCCGTGCTGAACATCGCTGCAGCCAGGAATATCGGCTTGCTTGTCATCAGCCATGACAATGCCCTGCTTGGCCGAATATGCCAGCGCACTTTCACCTATTTTATTTAGGCCCAACTGGCCCGATATCAGGCTAGGGATTAGCCCGGTATGGCTATTTTGCCAATGGCCAGCCAATAATATCGAATTTTGATGAAATGAACACCCTATTCGGAACTGGGTTCGGGCAACAGCCCGTCAAGGTTTGACACTTATTCTTTCCAATTCTGAAATCCGGTATATTTGCATGGTTTCTGGTGGCTATCGTGGAACGGCACAATTGAGGGGATGGGAAACGTGCATCGAAACAAGGATATAAAGCCAGGCATTTACATTGTGGATGCCGTCAAATAAATAAGGCCGCTACATTTCCCGCTCCCCTCAAATAAATGGTTCGCTTGCCTCTTGCATAGGCAATGGACAGTCAATACGCGACTCTCCCCGCTTAACGCAATTATTCAATAACAGAAGCAAACCTGTTTTATTCATCCGGGCTATACACCATGTCATCCAGCTTGTAGCTTTGCTGATTGCTGCCGCTTCCACCCACTAGTGTTACGGACGTGAACGGCGTATCAGAGATAATACCCCAAAAATCTCCATCGTAATTATTCGATATGATCCCGACAGGCTGATCGATATCGTCGATGTAAACCAGAAGGCTGTTTCCCGACCCGCCAGGCCCTGCCAGTGTCCAGCTCCCTCCATACGCTATAATCGGAGAGTCAAAAGTCCAGACAGTTATCGGTTCATTCTCGCTCGTGGACATTAAAACATCCTGGTAATATCCGAATTTGACGTTTATATGCCCTGACTCGGAAGAAACGAAACTTACTCCTGGATTCAAAAGCAGGTCGTTAAAATCCTCTGTGAGGTATTGCCCTGCCAAGGCATTTTCCCATTCTGTTTTGTCGGTGTAAACAGTCACCGTAAAAGCCATGACTGTCTCTGACAAAAACATGAACAACACCAATGTCGGGCCCAGAAAAAATAATTTTCGCATAATATATTCCTCCTGTCATATCAGTTTGTAATATGGGCGTTCCGATTTGTTGGCAAGAACACCCGACTCAGTAACAAATAAATCTGGCTCAGATTGGTCCGTTAAGGCCGGGCGTTTATGATTCCCGGCCGCTGCAGATAACGCCTGACGCGAGCTCAAACAGGGGCATTATTCCGATTCTGGACCAGTCTTATTCCGAAACGCAACAGGCATGCTGCCAGCGCGCCACGTTTCAACCGAAGTTGAACGACGATGAGGGGCAAAGCCTGGCGGCAGCCGTGTCGAGGGAATCATCAGCATGGCGGCCGCACAACATGTTCAATTTCTAATACTTTTTGAAAAGTTGATGATTCAGGGTTATCAGTGTGCACCACGTCTGCTTGTTTAAACCAAACTTGGCCAAAAAAGTTACAACATTTTTTTATTTTTCCCTTTAATCGTCGCGCAGGCATGCTTCGACACATTCCGTTATAGTGATATTCAAATAGTTTCAGTATGATACGGTATTTTTTATAATTTTAATAGTAATGGTGTCAAACCTTGGCGGCCTCTTGCCCGCACCCGGTTTCAACAGCGCATTTTTTTTACCAATGGAAATAGGAAACCGTAACGGAAACAGCCCTGCGGAAACAGGTTCGCCCCTCTTTTGCCGCCGATGAAATTTTGCCATCCTGTATCGACAATGAGATTGACACTTTCGCGTCCATCTGACATACTTTGCAACGAAAAGAGCAACTTCTTGTTATATCCTTTAAATTCCGCTTGTTAGGCGCCCGGTATCCCACCTTCAGGATTCTCCAGGCCGGTTGCTTCGAAAACGAGATCCCACAGGATGAGTAAAAATCATGCCTGCTCTCAAACAATTCGATCAGATGAAAAAGCCTTCCAACAGTGAAAAGGATACAAAATCAAAGGGCGGTTATGATCCGGTGGAAGCGCTGGACGGTCTTTGGCGAGCCCTGGAATCAGAGGATGGTTTTGTATTGCTGACCGGACCTGCCGGCGCAGGCAAATCCAAGCTTGTTCAGGAATTGTTGCCGCGGTTGACCTGCATGGTGTGCCAGGTCGCTATCCCGGATAAAGAGATGACCAATCGGGACTTTCGGCAGTTTTTGGCCGAGGCCCTGGGCGTGGAAGCCATGGTGCAGAGTCGGGGCGCATTTCTCCTGAAGATTCGGGATTTCCTGACGTCCGAGGCAGTTAAGGATCACAGAATTGTTCTCGTGCTGGAATCCATCCAATGCCTCGATAAAAAATTGTTTAAAGAATTGGAACTGTTATCGGATATCCGCATTCATGATCGAAGTCCGATAACCTTTCTTTTCGTCGGCCTCGCAGAAGCCGAGTCAATTTTCAGCGACCCACATCTTGCCAAGATCGCCAGCCAAATCTGCGCAAGAATCAGGCTGGAAGATGCCGATTTCGATGATATCGGCAGTTTCAAAGAGGTCCAACGGCATATCCGGGAGCGTCTCAGGCAGGCCGGTGCCCTTGAACCCGTGTTCGATGCTTCCGCTGTCAGCGAGATTTATCGGTTGTCGCGGGGCCGGCTGTGGGCCGTGGACGGCCTGTGCGATCTGGCCTTGTTGAACGGCGAACGTCATGGACTGAAAAAGATTTCAGCCGCCGTCGTGGGTGAATATACCCGGCAGTTGGGGTTGCCTGTTAAGGGTGACGGTGACCGGGAATCGTTCCAACGCAATCTTGAATCGGTGCGGCGAGAACTCCGAAGCGTCCTGGATGACAATGCACCGCCCGAACCGGACGTCAGGGCGGAACCGGAAGCTACGCCTCCCCCTGGCTCCGGTCCGGAACCCGATGCCGCTCAGGTCGGGGTGAACCACTTCCAGGAACGCGACTGGGAAGACCGGGTGCTGGAGAACTATATCGATGGGGCCCATCTGGAAAGGAGCCCGGTCCGGCAGCGTGCGGAGGGGCAATTTTATGACAGCGCCGCAGAGCACGGCGGCGGCATCGACGACGGCTGGGAAAAGGATCCAGTTGCCAACGGACCGGCCTTGAACCGCAGTTCGTTTATGTGGGGCGCCGTGGGTGTCATCAGCCTGCTTTTGTTATTTTTTGCCGTCTGGATTCAATTTTTCGACGAGAGCGGCTCTTTGGCACGATTCTTTACCGATACGACGGCAAAAATCGAATCGACCCTGCGTTCCGTCTGGCAGGGCGACAAGGACGACGCCTCGCCTGAGACCGCTGCCAAGACGCCGCTTCCGTCATCGGAGACCGACACTCCGGAGCCCGCGAATCCGGCCTCGCCCGGGCGCGACAGCGCGGCCGACGACCGGCTTCTGGAAACCGGCGGAGCCCTGGTCGAGTTCGAATCCGATTCCTACGCAATCGGTCCGGAGTATGCGAAACTGTTGGATCAGGTGGCCGCATACCTGGAGCGCCACCCGGAACAGAGTGTCAGCCTGCGAGGCTATGCGGACAATACCGGCAGCAGGGAGCACAATTTATTTATCTCAAAGTACCAGGCGCTTGTCGTAAAATACTACCTGATCGGCAAAGGCGTCCCGGCGGAGCGGATGCAAATCCTGGGCATGGGTGAAGGTATTCCCATCGACTCCAACGACTCCCCGGAAGGTCGCCGGCACAACCGCCGGGTCGACATAAAGCTGATCCCGTCGCCCTTAAAGCGACAGCCGGATACGCCGCCTGGAGATCCTGCAGCCCAATAGTGCGGCCCGTGAGGAATACGAATAAGAACCTCTTAACAGCAACGTCGTTTTGAACGTTTCGGTCCGGTACGATGAAAAACTTGAATACAGTTGCCGGTTATCAGCCTAATGTATCAAATTCCCGCAACACATAGCCGAATAGAAGAGACGATAAAGCGGAGCAGGTTTATTGCCACCGTCGCGCATGCTGCTACGGAGGCGGAAGCAAAGACATATATCTCCAGTATTAAAAAGGAATTCCCCGATGCCACGCATCATTGCTGGGCTTATGTCGCCGGCCCTCCCGGGGATACGGCGCGCGTGGGGATGAGCGATGACGGAGAGCCTCACGGAACAGCGGGAAAACCGATACTGGCGGTTCTGCTGCATTCCGGAATTGGAGAAATAGTTGCCGTTGTCACACGGTATTTCGGAGGGACAAAACTCGGAACAGGAGGGCTTGTCAGAGCTTACTCCGGTTCGGTCAAAAACGCGATTGAGCGGCTGCCTCTTAAAGAGAAGAAAGATGTGCTTTGCGTGACCGTAATTTTTGGCTATTCGAACATTGCTGCGGTTCAACAGATCGTGAAATCCTTTGATTCACAGATTGTTGACGAACATTATGAGGCCGATGTCTCTTTTAAAATAGAAATCCCAAAAAACAAAGAAGAGAGTTTCATCCGCGCTGTTACAGATTTGACGGGAGGTGAGGCCGTTATCACAAAATAGACTTTAATGGACATGCCTGTTTCCCGGTCATCCTTTCAAGCCGTCATAGGCGGAGGAGAACTCGACGTCCTTGAGCAGTTCCCGGACCGCAGCGGCCTGATCTTTGATGACCATCAGCCGTACAGGCAGAGCATGGTAAAGATATGGCGCAACGTGCTCGCCCTGCATGAAATAGACTATGCCTTCGGAATCCAGCAATGACTTGATGAACGCCTGATCGCCGGCGTTGCGAACCTCCAGAATCGGTTCAAAATCCATGGCATTTCGATCATTCATGCGTTTTGCCTCAAACATGGAAGCATGACCCATTAAGCATCAGCTCATTAATCCAAAACCGCCGGCCAGTTTTTATCCGCTTTTTTAATGTAACCGGGGATATCTATCCGCCATTTTTCTTTTATTTTTCGATTGTAGTTCAAATAGAGTTTTCCATCAACAATTGTCCAGCCCTCGACCGGATCTATATTTGCAGTGGTACCCATTGCAACGGCGTATGCTCAGTAGCCGCCATATTGGGGAGCATATTTTTCAGGATCGGACGTAAAGAGTTTTAAATGTTTTTCATTGGCAAAGCGCCATGTCGCGTCCTGATATGCATATTCGAATTCTTTTTTGCCTTTGACCGGTTTGTTGAGTAAAAAATAGGCGACCGGATCATAACCTTGAATTGCCAGGCCTCTCCAGTTTTTATTGATGGGGGATTTCGCCCATGCTTGAGACGGGACGGCAACGAATGCCGCCATTATCGAAAAAGCGCATAACTGAACTATCGCTGCAGCTAATTTCATATCTTCCTCTCCTTTCCGGCATCACATTGTTATATGGTTCCGGGACAAGCAACAGTTTCCATAAGATCGTTTTTCATTTCTTCCAAAGTCACCGCACGAGTTCACAACAAAAGGCGTCGATCTTCAGGGCCGAGTCTGTCCATAATGTTTGGTTGAATTTCGACAGAGTCAAGGGACGTCGTGGCCTATTCCCCAAATGAGTGGCTTGCCATCCGGCGGAACACCATATGCAAGCATTCAATGGATGTCTTGAAATCATGGCCATGTCCATATTTGACGCGACTGCCTGGTTTTACCGTAATCCTGACGGGCCGTGCCTGAAAAATAGCGTTTCAAAACCGCAGGACGGCCATGATTTCAAGACGAATGATAAAAAGTTCCGTGATAAGGGCGGCCAACTCCCTGAAAAAAATCAGCGGACAGCGATGCCTTGGGCAAAAAGAGGCGGCAGCCCGGATACCGCACCCAGGTCCTTGAGTCGCCCCTTGATAGTGATGCGGTAGGCACCCACCGTACCGCTGTTGGCGTTTACTACGTACAGGTATCTTCCGCTTCTGGTTGTGGCCAAGTCAATGGGCTTATCGCCCGATGCCGCATCGGCCTTCTGAAGGTGCAGCGAACCGTCCGCCAAATGGACGCGATAAGATGAAATATTGTCGGCGCCGGTATTGGCAGTGAATACGCTTCCAAACCACGTGCCGGCAATCCAGCATGTGGCGGCATTTCCATTGGATATGGAAGCATCGATGACCTGCAGAGTATTATCTTCCATCAGGGCATAGGAAGATACCGCTCTTGAGCCTGCTTCGGCAACCAATAAATGGCCGCGCCGATCGAAGATAAATCCGAAAGGCACAACCCCGGCTGAGGAAGAGATGGTCGGTAAGGCGTCGGGCAAGCCGTCTTCATTTATGCCGTAAACCAGGATTTCATCCGCATCTGCGCCGCCTTTGGTGATCACCAGCGCATCACCGTTCGGGCTGAATCCCACCTGATGAAAGCCGCCGCCGGGCAGTCCCCGGATAGAGTCCGCCAGGGGGATCAACCGGCCATGGTGGTTGAGCCTGAAGCCGGCAATCGTTGCGGGGCTGTCATTCCGGCCGGCATTGAGAACGTACAGCAGGTTGTGATAGAAGGTCAGGCTCGCCGGAAATGCGCCGCCTGATTCAAAATAGCCGGTCAGTTCCAGATCGTTCCGCCGCACCCGAAAAACGGAAATGTCGTCGCTGCCGGCGTTTGCGGCAAACAGCCAGCGATGGTTCGCGCTCAACACAAGCGACCCCTGGGAAGCCAACGGATCTATCCCGCCGCCGGTCCCCAATCCACCGGTCGCGTACACACCGCCCGGTGACAAACGTCCCCGGAAATTGCGGTTAAAGACAACCACTTCATTACCTTCCGGGGAATTGCTCATCACATAGACCGCCCCCGCAGGGAAGCGGAAGTCGCCGAAGGCCGCCATCGGCGATAACACCATTAACGCCGCTAGAAGTAAAAATAATTTGCTGATTCTCATCATACACCTCCTTTACAGTGATCGGAAAACATTAACTGCGCCTCCACCGGCGCCGAAGCTGACAGCCTCAAAGGGTTGACAAATTTGCGATGACGATGAAGCGGCATATGCCGAAGTTCAAAGCAGGCTGCGTCGCTTCATTTGGCCGTCGCGAGAATATTCGCCGCTTCGCACCAGAATGTTTCACTTTCTGCTGCAGCTTGATGCGGATGGATGATTTGAACGTAGCGCAGGGTTGTGAAGAGCGGTTAAAGATAGTGTAAAGATCACGTAAAGTTCTTTTGACGCGCAACCGCATCCTGATCGGTTCGCCTCAATCTCGCCTAAAGCGAATTAAATTCCTTAAATGTGACTTCTATCACAGACGTTTCATTAAATATGTCATATTTATCGGCATGCTTGGGCTTTTTTACTCTTCAATTTTTAAGGACCAAATCTTCACGGGGTGAAAACGACTGCCAGAATAAGGCCGCGTCCTTTATAGATGAGATCAGGACCTGACAGGAGATTAAAAAGGCCGATAACATCCTTGAAGAATATGGAGTATTGACATGCATGGCATCGTCACCGCTTCCCGATTGAACGTAAGATCCAGACCCGATAGAAGCAGCAGTAAACGCGGTGTTTTGTCGAAGGGCACGATTATTCCAATAACGGGTCGACTCGATGATTGGATAGAGTTTCGGTACAAAGACTTCCCAGCCTACGTTTCAAATTCCTATGTCACAGTAGAAAACAATGACAGGGAGATCAGCGCCATCGTTACGGCGAACCTGCTGAATGTCAGATCGAGGCCCGATGTGCGCAGCACTATTCTGGGCAAACTGCCTTTGGCCTCCCGCGTTGATATCGTCACTTTGCTGCCTCAATGGGCGGAGATTCAATTTAACGACGGCATGGGGTACATATCGCGCGACCATATTGAGTTGCAGCAAGTCGAAAGGTCATTGCAGGGCAGGGTGACGGCAAGTGCTCTCAATGTCCGAAACCGGCCGTCGGCAGACGCATCGAAAATAGGCCAACTCGTCAAGTATGCCGTTGTCGCCATCCAGAGTCGTGCGGGCGCCTGGCTGCAAATTGACTTTAACGGTATGACAGGTTTTGTCCATTCCCACTATATCGAGGAGCTTCATCTGTCTGATGACCGGGCGCCGGTCGGCCCCTCGGACGGCATCGATGGCGTCGAACCCGTACCGTCAGAAATCAATCGAGAACAAACCCCTCTTGCCCCCGAAAGACAGCTGCCGCTAAGCGGTGACGCCACGGATCGAAAAGTTGCACTGACCTGGAACAAATACGGTGAACTGTTGACGCAGCTGTGCGGCAAGATTGATATCGATGTCGCGTGCGCCGTTTCCGTTCTCTGTGTCGAAAGTTCCGGGAAGGGCTTTCAGCCCGGCAACGATGGACGGATGATTATTCGTTTTGAAAATCACAAATTTTGGAAATATTGGGGCAGGAATAACATCGACACCTTCAAACGGCATTTCGTCTACCAATCGGGAGAGCCGTGGAAAGGCCATAAATGGCGCCGGGATGCGGATGATTCCTGGCGGACCTTTCATGGCAATCAGGCAAAAGAGTGGCAGGTTCTCAATTTTGCACAAACGTTTAATAGCGACGCCGCATTATTCTCTATCAGCATGGGCGCGCCGCAGATTATGGGCTTTCATTTTGCCCGCATCGGCTACGCCACGGTTGAGGCGATGTTCGAAGATTTCAAGGCCGATATCGAAGCCCACATCCGCGGCTTTTTTAATTTTTTCGATGCACCGATGATCAGCGCCATGCAAACGTTTGATTTTGTGGGATTTGCCGCACGGTACAACGGCAGCGGGCAAAAACAAAAGTACGGCCGCTGGATTAAGGAGCACTACGACGCATTTAAACGATTAGCCCGGTCCCACAGCCTATAATCCAAGTATGAAGGAGAGAACCATGAACCCTTTAGCCTTTATCGGCGATATCTTCGCGCCTGCGGCCAAGCTGATCGACGATCTGCATACGAGCACCGAAGAAAAGATGGAGCTGAAAGTTAAAATGAAAGCCGTTGACCTGGAAATCAGGAAAATCGAAAATGAGTTCCGCAATACGGTCATCGACTATGAAAACAAGCTCATGGAAAATCGTTCGAAGATTATTCAGGCGGATGCGACCGGGCAGTCATGGATTCAGCGAAACTGGCGCCCGATTACGATGCTCGTTTTTGTCGGACTGATCGTTCTTTTTGCCTTGGGCATTATCGATCTGAAACCCGACTTTTCCAAACAGTTCATGCGGCTGGTTCAAATAGGACTGGGCGGCTACGTGGTCGGTCGTTCCGCCGAAAAAATATATAAAGATCGACGAATCAGCTCAGAAAAAAGTGATGGGGCGGTAGGATAGCCGACATACATCCTCTTTATTGCGGACCGTTACGGGCGTGTTGGTTTTTGCCGGATGATATCAAACAATAATACAGTTATTGCCGGATAATAATTCAAGCCGCTTTTGCGACCATTCGGTCCCTTGGGCCTTTTGTCGATACTTGCTTGTATTTTCTGTAAATGCTTGTACTTATCTCAAAAAAAAGCCCGATCTTCCAGGCTGGCATATCGATTGCTATACATATGGGCAACTTGTCTGTGAATGGAATCGAAACCGGAGCTGGATGTCCATCGATCACTCTGTCAACTGATGCCGAATAGACCGGGAGCCAATGGTTTAGCATAACGAATCTGATCTGGATTGAGCTGATCGACTGCACTGGGCACCATCGAAACGAACGCTGTTGAGGTAACTTGTACTGCACTGCCGACGCCAATCAGAATCTGTAGATGACCTGAAAATAGAGCCGTAAGCACTAATGGAAGTTGGAGCGGCCAGCAATGCACAACGCACCCTGCTGGCCGCTTTTTTCTTAATTTCAGCCCTTTTGTCCCCAAGCATTGCCATAAGGTGTCAACTATGGCACATACCGTATGAAAAATTATAATCCTGGCATACCGCGGCAAACTAGATTCTAGAAATAAATTGTAAATTCAAATTGTTATATAAAAATGAGTCTGGCACGATTTTTGATTTGCATCAATAACTGATTTCCTTATCAATCCACAACCATTTCGGAGAGACTTATGCCACCGGGAATGCCCTCCGCACTCAGATTGCTCATGATTGGCCTGGCGGTTTCGGTCGCGTGGTTTGCCGCAACGCAACCCTGTTATTCCGCCGGGGATTTCGACGTCACCATCGATGTGTCGCGCACCGAAGGTGTGGCCCCGCTATCGGTGTTCTTCGATACCACGGGGACGCCGGATCTGGCGAATGGAAGCTACGTGGACGCGACCGTTGCCTGGAATTTCGATGCGGACGACGTGGATCCATCCGCCAATTATCGCACGGCCAGCGGATTTGTAGCAGCCCATGTATTTGAGAATCCCGGCATCTACCGCGTACAGGTGGATGTTTTCGATCCGCTCGGGCGGCGGGCCTGGGAGGAGGTGAGCATTACGGTACGGCCGTTTTCAGGCACCACCTATTACGTGGCCGAAGACGGATCGAACGACAATGACGGTTTGTCGACGGATGCGCCGGTACGGACGGCGGCGTATGCCCTGGGCACCCTGGCCCTGCCCAACACCCGGGTTCTGTTCAAAAAAGGCGATACCTTCTATACCGAATACGTCAGCGCCTACGAGCGCCCGGGGCCGGTGATCGTGGCCGCCTATGAAGATCCCGCCGATCCTTCGGATCAGGCGCCGATCATTTACAATACCGAAGCGGACGGCGCCTGGGCCACCCTCACGCCCGGCGATGACTGGCGGATAATGGATTTAAGGATCAGATCAGGCGGCTGCACCGCCGGAGAGGACGGCAGTCCGCGCTATCCCGGTGGCGTGGCCTTCGGCAGCAACACCACCAACAGCCTGATGTATCGGCTGGAGCAGGACCAGCTTTGCGGGGCATGGATGGCGCCTTACGGCACTTATAACACTGTGGCGGAATGCAACATCCACGATGTGTCCGGCACGGGGTACAGCTCCGGCGGTGAGGGCGGTGCGCTGATCGGCAATTGGGTGCATGACAAATGCGTGCAGGATCCCGAGCACACCTTCCGCCTGCAGGGCGGCACGCGGTATTTTATCGCCTTCAACAACCTGGAGGGCAATGTCGTCAATTATGACAGCCTGACCATCCGGGGCGACAGCGACAAGGTGGTCATCTACAAAAACACACTGGACCGGGTGACCGGCATCTGGCCGCAGGTCCGAAACAGCTACGAGGAGTACCAGCACCATTGTATTCTGGATGCCAACCTGTTCGTGGGGCGCACCTACGGTGATGACGGCAACAGGGCGACGGCCATCGGCCTGCACTCCAAGGACATCGTCGTTCGCAACAACATCATCTATAACTACAAGTTCGGCGTCAACATCGAGGATGATACGGTGGTGGGGCCCTCCCGGCGCGTCAAGGTCTACAACAACACCTTCATCAACATGACCGCGGACAGTGAGTTCTATTTTGTCAGCATCGCCCCGGCCTGCTCCGACATCGTCGTGAAGAACAATGCGATGCTGGACAATGCCGGAAGCACGGCCATGTATACCCGTATTCTGCGCGACAGAAGCGGCGGCAATACGTTTCAGGGAACGTCCAACCATAACATTTTCTACGGTGCCGATTGGGATGCCGGCATGGTGCTGTTCCATACCTATGATCTGGCCGGCTGGCAGGCGGCCTCCGGCAACGACCTCGACAGCCGCCTGCTGGATCCGGCTCTGGCCGGTCTGGATCCGGACAGCGCCAACTTTGCCCTTCCCCTGGAAGGCAGCCCGCTGATCGATGCCGGAGACTTCACCGAGGCCGCACTGGACTATCATGGAAATGTCAGGGATCTGTCCCGGGATGTGGGAGCGGTTGAATTCATCAGTTCGACGGTGGACGCCATCTCTCCGACGGCGCCGTCGGGCCTGGCGGCGGTTGTCGTTTCCTCCAGCCGGGTGGATCTGTCATGGACCGCCGCCTCGGACAACACGGGCGTGGCCGGGTATCGGATCTATCGCGACGACGAGCAGATCGGCACTGCCACGGACACCGTTTTCAGCGACACCGGCTGCCGATCCGCCACGTCTTACCTCTATAGCGTCAAGGCCTTTGATGCGGCCGGCAATCTGAGTCTGCCGTCGAATCAAGTCTCGGCAACCACCACGGGCGGAGGAGACGAGGGCGGATCGGGCGGCGGATGTTTTCTGTCGATCCTGAGGTAGAAAAATGTCGGGTTGCGGCGCTATACGAAGTGTAGCTGCTCTTTTACGCCGGCGGTTCACAAACCCTTTGGCT
Source organism: Desulfobacteraceae bacterium (assembly GCA_050291625.1). Classification (GTDB taxonomy): domain Bacteria; phylum Desulfobacterota; class Desulfobacteria; order Desulfobacterales; family Desulfosarcinaceae; genus JARRKU01. The sequence continues at coordinate 60,678 of JBNKKC010000163.1, read as the reverse complement.
TGCGGGAAACTGGAAATAGGCTTGTCACGGAAGAAGTGGAACCTTTTTGCGGTCTGGTGGCCAGGTGACCGGGCCTGACCTTGCTCCGCAACAGACGCGGCGGGGAAAACCGTTGGACCGGCCGAATTGTATTGCCCTTCGGTTTATTGTATATTTCCTCGATCAATGAATTTTGATGCGAGGCCCCTATGGATTATCAACAGGCCCTTAAAGTTGCCCAGGCCAATGGCGAGGCGGTCGTCCCCACGGTATGCGGAATGTGCGGCCCGGGCGGTCCGGGTGGCGGCTGCGGCATTTACGCCTTTGTCAAGCACGGCCGCTTTATCAAAGTGGCCGGAATGGACGAATCCCCGGTCAACCGGGGCGCCGTCTGCGCCAAGGGGCACGCGGCGCCCCAATGGGTCTATTCAGCGGACCGCTTGACGCACCCCTTGAGGCGCGTCGGACCAAAAGGGGAGGGATCCTTTGAAAAAATAAACTGGGATGAGGCCATCGATCTTATCGCCGATGTGTTGACGCGGCAGAAAACAAAATATGGCGCGGAATCACTGGCCATCTTATCACCGGCCAAGCGCTCTTACAGCGATTATCTCAAACGCTTTCTCACTGTTCACGGCAGCCCCAATTACGGCCACAGCGGGATCTGTGCCATGCAACGGGCCTTTGCCTTCATGTACACCCTCGGCGATTATCCCAGACCGGACTATCACCAAAGCGACTTGATTATCTATTGGGGGCGCCAGCCCATCTATTCCGGTCCGGTGGCCCGCCCGGCGCGCGCCTTTTTGGCCGCCAGACAGCGCAGCGCAACCATCGTCGCCATCAAACCCTCGGTGGAACCGGATGTGGGCATGGCCGATATATGGGTGCCGGTGCGTCCGGGAACGGATGCCGCCCTGGCGCTGGCCATGTTGCATGTGATCATCGGCGAAAACCTGATCGACCACGCCTTTGTGCAGCGGTGGTGCTACGGGTTCAAACGCCTGCAGGCGCATGTCCGCGAGTATGATACGCAATGGGCCCAATCGATCTGCGGCGTACCCGCCGCTCAGATAGAACACATCGCCCGGCTTTACGCGACGACCCCTCGCGCCGCCATCGATCTGGGAAACGGCGTGGAGCACACGCCTTCCTCCAATGATGCGATTCGCGCAGTGGCCATTTTAATGGCCGTGACAGGGCACCTGGACCGGCCGGGGGCCAATGTGTTCATTCCGCCGCCGAAGGCCGCGCCAAAAGATATTGCCCTGAAGGAACGTTATACACCGCAGCTACTGGACAAGCTGGTGGGGCCGGAATTTCCCATCGCTTTTCAACCCTTTCTGGAGGGTCCGGCTTCGGCCTACTATCGCATCCTGGAAAGCGTGCTCACCGAAAGACCGTATCCCATCCGGGGGATTATCGCCCCCGGAACCCAGGCCTCGGTCAGCACCCGGGGGACAAAAAATGTGTTGGCCGCTCTGCAAAAGCTCGATTTCTTTGTCGTGGCCGATGTGGCCCGCACCGCGGACATGCCCTATGCCGATGTCGTCATACCGGTGGCCAGCAGCTACGAGGTCAACCATCCCTTCCAAATGGTGCCGGGTTGGCTGATGGCTACGAATCGTGTCATCGCCCCCCTGGGGCCTTACAAATCCATTTTCGAATTCTTCCTGGATTTGGGCGATGCCATGGGTTATGGCGATGATTTCTGGAACGGCAACATCGATGCGGCGATGGACGAGCAGCTCGCGCCGCTGGGCATGGACATGACGCAGCTTCGGCAGCAGCAGGCCGGTGTCGTCTATCCACCCGATCCTCCGGAGTATGAAAAATACCGGACGGCTTTTAACCGCCTGAGCCCGGGTCTGGACCACCGCCCCTTTCTTGAGCAGGGCAAAGTGGCCCTGTACAACACTGCCTTTGAAAAAGCCGGGTTTACACCATTGCCCGAATGGCGGGAGCCGCCGGAAAGTCTCAGCGCCACCTTCGAGCTGGCGGAACGCTATCCGCTGATTCTTTCCGACTACCATACATCGAAAAACTACAGTGCGTCATGGCAGCGCAATGTCCCCCATCTGAGGGAAATCCAGCCCGAGCCGATGCTGCATATTCATCCGGATGCCGCCTCGGCGCGCTCGATCGTAGATAGCGACTGGGTGATTGTCAAATCTCCCCATGGATGGATGAAAGTCAAAGCGGAGATCTATCCGGGCATCCGGCCGGATACGGTGATGATCCTGCACGGCTGGTGGCAGGGCTGCCAGGAACTGGGCTGTGACGATTATCCCCTTTCGGACGGTGGAGCCAACGTCAATACGATGTACAGTGTTGACCCCGAGAAAGCCTATGATCCGTTGATCACGGCCATGACCAGCCAGACGCTGGTTCAGGTCGAAAAATGGGAGGCGTCGTAGTGGCTGAGTCCGGTAACGAATATCTGATTCAATTTGAACCCGAGAACTGCATCCAGTGTCACGGCTGTGAAATCGCGTGCAAAGCCTGGAGGGGATTGGGTTATGGGATCCGATATCGCCGGGTCTATAATATCTGGAACGGCGCGTTCCCTCGCATAACAAACGCTTCCCTGTCAATATCATGCCTGCATTGCGTGGAACCGGCGTGCCTGGCGGCATGCCCGGAGGGGGCGATCGCCAAACGCGGCGACGACGGCCTGGTCGTGGTGGACGAAACGCTCTGCTCGGGCTGCGAAACCTGTGCCGAGGCCTGTGCTTTCGGCGTGCCTCAGTTCGAAGAAAATGGGACCATGCAAAAGTGCGACTTGTGTTGCGGCCGGCAATTGGCGGGGAGTGTGCCCCCCTGTGTGGACACCTGCCCCGGCATAGCCCTGTCGCTGATCAAAGTGGAGCCGTCCGAGAAGATGGTTCATGAAAACAGAATTGCACAACTGCTCAAGTCCAGCAAATAGGGCTTTAGCGCCGAAACGAATCAAACGGCATGCGCAAATCGGATGGCACGGACGATCGGGTGCCGATTCAGGTTGAATCCATTTTGTCCATTTTTATTGCCGCTTTATTTCCGGAGTCTTCCTTTATTTTTTTCATTTCGTCCGGGAGTTTCCCGATTTCAACTTTCTTCAAAGCGATGGACCTCACCCACAATCTCGGAAAAATCAGGCGTCATGGCAAATTGGCCTCCCACGGCAAGCAGCGCGCCGCGAATGTGCCCCACCTCTTGAATGGCGGTTGCTTTCTTCAAGCCGTTTTCCAAGGCTTGTGACAATGTCTTTTCCGGTAGGTCCGAGATGCCGACCGTGACGGGCATCTGCCCAAGATCGGTGTTGGGATCGACCGTATTTGCCGGGGCACGGCGAATGTTTTTGTGCTCGGCGAAGCAGGCATTGGCGATTGCCGTGGCGGCTGCGTCGGCAACGGAGGAAGTTGCTGAAAAGGCGGTAACCGCAGATGCTATCCCCCGCGTCAGGCTTCTTCCCCCCAAGCCGCTGGTATTTATGCCCCAGGAGGGATATCTTGCGTCGATCCGGATCAGGTGCGTGATTTCCCGGCTTTGGATATCCGGACGAAGGCCCACCCCGGCGGACTCTCCGGCTTTCAGACGAATGGCGATGTCTCCGCCGTTATCTACCATAACGCGCGTGACGCGACGGTCGAAGAGCCAGTCCGCCACAAAATCGGCGATGGTTCCGGCCACCGCCGCCATGGGAGTTAAATCGCTATCCCCGATAAGGCTGACGCTTTCGAGCATCGCCTGCGCGATGTCGTTTTCGGGGATCGATACAAGGAGGCCGTGCCGTTTCTTGAGAAGATGTTGAGCGCCCGCCACCCTGGCAAGGCAGTCGAACGCATATTCGGCCGCCTCTTTGGCCAGCTCAATCTCCGCCACTGAACCGGAAAAGGCCTGGATGACAAGCCGCATCGGTCCATTTTCCGCCAGGACCGCAGTTTCTCCAGGCAAGGTTGCGACACGCCGGTCGGACATCAATGACTCCTTCCACGACCCTTAGCCGCTTTGCTTTTTTTGTCCGAAATGACCGGATCTGATGCTCGTTTCCAATACGCGTTCGAGATTGGCGGGAAGGTTGTAGATGCGCTCGCCGAAAGCGTCTGCCAAGCCGTTGAGGATCGCCGGTGCGGTCGGTATCAGTGCCGGCTCACCCACGCCTTTGGCTCCGAACGGTCCCGAAGGTTCCGGGGATTCAACAATGATGGGTATGATTTCCGGCATATCCGCACATGTGGGGATATGATAATCCTTCATGGAAGCCGTTTTGCCCGGCTCAAATTCCTCCATGAGGGCAAATCCCAAGCCCATCGCCACACCGCCGCAGATCTGACCGATAACGGATTCCGGATGGATCGCTTTTCCCACATCATGTGCGGCAACAATCCTTTCCACGGTCACCTCGCCGGTAAGGGCGTCTGCGACGACCAGGGCGAGCTGACAGGCAAAGGCGTAGGTGGTATAGGGGACGCCCTGTCCGGTTCGAGGATCAAGGGGAACGGTTTCCGGATCGAAATGTCCCTCAAACACAAGAGATTCTGCTCTGCTGCTGATCCGTCGTGCCAGCTGCCCATAGGTAATTTTAAGCTGCGGATCGGCGGACCCTTTCACCTCTCCCGCGTCTACCGTCAATGATGTCTTTTCCGCCCCTAGCGCTCTGGAAGCTTCGCTCTTCAGCGCATCGACCAGCTTCTCCACCGCTATTTTGACCGCATTGCCGGAAATATAGGTCTGGCGGCTGGCCGAAGTGGCACCGGCATTGGGTGTGCGGCCGGTGTCTGCCGTGACCAGTTGAACGGTTTCGGGGGCGACGCCCAAGGTCTCAGCGGCGATCTGCGACAATACGGTGGACGAGCCCTGGCCGATGTCTGCGGCGCCTGTATACAGGGTGATACCTCCGTTCCCGTCCATTTCCACCCTTGCGCTTGAAGGATTTTTGGTTCCGGTATTGCCGATGCCGTACCACATGGCGCCCACACCGATCCCTTTAAGTTGATAGGCGTCATTTTTTTCGTTTAACCAATGACTTGCGGCTTTGGCGTAGTGGGGCTTCAAAGCCGCGAGACAATCGCCGATGCCCACGCTGGCGGACAGGACCTGACCCGTAGCCGTGACAGACCCTTTTGAAAGGGCGTTGCGCAGGCGGATCTCTATGGGATCCAGACCCAGTGCTGCGGCGTGAAGATCCATCTGGCTTTCATGGGCAAATGCGATTTGCGGTGTGCCGAACCCTCTCATGGCCCCGCAAAAGGGTTTATTGGTATAGACGCAGTGGCTCTTGATATCCACATTTTCGATTTCATAGGGACCGGTGGCATGCACCGCAGCCCGGGATGCCACGGCAATACCGTAGGAGCCGTAGGCCCCGGTGTCGCAAATGATGGTGGCCTTCATGGCTTTGACTCTCCCATCCGTGTCGGCACCGGTTTTCATCTTGATGGTCAGGGGATGGCGTTTGGCTGTGGCAAGGTACGCCTCCTCCCTGCTGTAAACACATCGAACCGGCTGTTTGAGATGAAAAAGGGCCAGCGCCAGAAACCCCTGCACGTTCAGATCGAGTTTTGAGCCGAATCCGCCGCCGGTGGCGGCCTGGATGATTCTCACTTGGTGATCCTCCACACCCAGCAGTGAAACGACCTCTTTGTGGTCATAGTGGGGATTCTGGGTGGAGGCGTAAATCACCAGCGTGCCGTCTTCGTCCACAAAGCCGGCTCCGGCATCCGGTTCCAGATAGTTGTGCTCGATCATGGAGGTCTGGTAGACTTTTTCGATGATACTCACGCACCCGTCGAATGCCGTTTCAGCGTTGCCTTTGCAAACAGTGCGGGTCAGCAGTATGTTGCCGTTTTCGTGAATTTTCGGTGCACCGTCGTCCATGGCCGCTTCGGGATCGAACACAGCCGGCAGCTCTTTGTAGGCCACTTCAATGGCTTTCAACGCCGCTTCCGCCGCCGCCTCTGTTTGAGCGGCCACCAGCGCAACAGGATCGGTTGCGGATCGAACCTTGTCCGTTGCCAAAAGCGGGTGATCCCGGTTGATGATTCCCATCAGGTTTTCTCCCGGAATGTCGGCAGCGGTGAACACCCGGACAACCCCTTTGATGCCGAGTGCCTTTTCGATGTTCAGGGATCGTATTTGAGCGTGCGCCTTGCCGCTTCTAAGAATTTTCAGCACAAGGGGATTCTCAAGCCTGATATCGGCACTGTAGATGGGCGCGCCCCGGACCCGCTCCCGGGCTCCCAATCGCTCAATATTTCGTCCGATGGATCTGTATTGGTTTTCCATTGTCTACAGCAAGGGTTTAAACAGTTTGAAGAAAAGACCTTGGATTGCGGGCTCTTTATAGAGAGCCGAAGATCTTCTTCCCGTTATCTCAAACATCCGGTCTGTCAGTTTTTTTGCGGCTTCCCATATCAACGATGCGGTAAGCGTTTTGCCGACCAGATGACTTTCAACCATTGGAAAACGTTGCGGAGTCGGCGTGCATGAGCCGAGAGAGAATCGGATAAAATCGATCCGATCTTCGGCTCCTTTGCGGACCATGGCGGCCATGCTGATCCTGGAGATGGCAAGCTCCTTTCTTCTGCCGATCTTCTGAAAATCCGCAAAATCTATATCTTTCGCCGGTTTAAGAATGAACCGCACGATCACTTCGCCTGCAGGCAGCGCGCAGGAATAGGGGCCTGAGGCGATCTGCTGCACCGGAACCGTGCGCTTCCCGTTTTTACTTGCAAGCACCGCTTTTGCCTCATGAATCACCAGCGGTGGAACGGTATCACCGCAAGGCGAGCAGTGGGCCACATTGCCGCCGATGGTGGCCACATTCCGGATCTGTTTTCCGGCAAAGGAAACGGCGCATTTTTGAAGGGCCGGTGCGTATCGGGCCAATGTTTGCGAAGCATAGATTTCCGAAATGGTTACCGCCGCGCCGACCGAAAGCTCTCCATTTGACATCGTGATCCCTTGAAGTGCTTCAAGCCTGCTGACATCCAGAAGAAACTTTTTTTTCATTTCGCCGGATTTCAGGTCCACCATGACATCGGTCCCGCCGGCGAGTATCGCGGTCCGGCTCCCATGCTCATCCAGAAAATCGAGCGCCTCGGAAAGGGATCGAGGCCGGACATAGGCGATATCGAGCATCACTCATCCCCCTTGGGCCGTTGCGCCACGGCCTCCTCTATGGCGGATAAGATCTGGTGATAACCGGTACACCGGCACAAATTTCCGGAAACCGCCTTGACAATGGCGTTTCGGTCCGGTTCGGCATCCTCCTCCATGAGCGCTTTGGCGCTCATCAACAAGCCCGGCGTACAGAATCCGCACTGGACGGCGTGATGGTTGATAAACGCCTGCTGGATGGGGTGCAGGCTTTCACCGTCTCCAAGGCCCTCAACGGTCCAGACGTTGCGTCCGTCAAGCTGCGCCGCCAGCATCAGACAGGAGTTGACGGCCTTGCCGTCAACCTGAATCGTACAGGCGCCGCACTCGCCGATGCCGCATCCCTCCTTCGTTCCTCTTTGGTTTAGTATCTCCCTCAACAATTCCAGCGCCGTCAATCCGGCAGGCACTTTCAGGGTCTGGGGTTTACCATTGAGTTCAAAGCTTAGATCAATCGTTCTATGGTCCATAAGGCTCTATATCACTTTCCGGAAAACACTTCGAACCATTCCAAAACTGAATGGCATTTATTTTCCGTTTGACATCAATAGCCAAATTGTCTATTGTCGTCAATATTTTTTTCGTTTCAATTCACTTGGTACATTACGAGTAAGGAGGCATCCCATGACCACTTGGTTGATCAACAATGTGGGCCTGATGCTGTCCGGAGATGTCCGACAGCCCAAAATCGCTGCGGATAGTATTCTGGTGAAAAAGGGCCGAATTGCCGACATCGGATCATCATTGAAAGCCCCGGACGGTGCAGGCGTGATCGACGCCGGCGGCGGGGCGCTCTGCCCGGGCCTGATCGATTCCCATTGTCATGTGGTTCTGGGCGACTACACACCCAGACAGCAAATGCAAAATTACCTCGAGTCCATGGTCCACGGCGGCGTTACCACCGCCATATCCGCCGGTGAGGTTCATCTGCCGGGCCGCCCCAAAGACGCCGTTGGCGCAAAAGTTCTGGCTATTTTAGCGGCTCGCTCCTGGGCTGCGGTTCGGCCTGGAGGGATGAAGGTGCTGGGCGGCGCCGTTATTCTTGAGAAGGGATTGAGCGAGGCTGATTTCGACGAGATGGCCGACCAGGGTGTCCGCGTGGTGGGAGAAATCGGATTGGGATCGGTGAAAGATCCCGATGAAGCGGCCGCCATGTGCCGCTGGGCCAAAGAGAGAGGCATGGTGGTCATGATGCACTCCGGCGGGACCTCAATACCGGGATCATCGGTGGTGGGTGCTCAGGATATTTTGACCGTGGAGCCGAATGTGGTTTCCCACATCAACGGCGGTCCAACGGCCATGAGTGCCGAAGAGGCCCGGCAGGTGGTGGAGCAGACCGATGCGGCCATCGAGATCGTACAATGCGGCAATGTGAAGCGAGCTGTCCAAGTTGCTGAAATAATAAAGCAAAGAGGTGAGGAGCACCGTCTTGTCCTTGGCAATGACGCCCCTTCCGGAACAGGGGTGGTGACGCTGGGAATCCTGAGAAACATCTCCTGGCTGGCGTCTTTGGGTAATCTTGACCCGGCGCTGTCGATCTGTGCGGCAACCGGTAATACCGCTCGGCTTTACGGTCTCAACCGCGGACGGATCGAAAAAGGATGCGAAGCGGATATGATTTTTCTCGATGCCTCCATGGGATCGGCCGGATCTGACCTCCTGGACTCATTGGTTGAGGGCGATACGCCGGGCATATCCATGGTGATGGTTGACGGCGAGGTGGTCGTCTCCAAAAGCAGGAATACACCACCGCCGGTTCGAAAGGCGAAAGTCATATCAACGTCTAAATAGAAGGAGTCGGCAATGAAAATTCGAAAAATGGTAACCATTGTGGAAGAGACCATCCGGGAAATGGATCAAGAGGTTACCCCTCCCACACGAAAAGCGGCCGCCATTGCGGTATTGGAGAATCCATTTTCCGGCCGTTATGTGGAAGATCTCAGCGAACTGATGGATATTGGTGCTGAATTGGGGGGCGCACTGGGCAAGAAGTGCCTTGAGGCGCTCCATATCGGCCCCGAAACGGCGGAAAGCTACGCCAAGGCGTGCATCGTGGGAACCGACGGCGAGTTGGAGCACGCCGCGGCCGTTCTCCATCCCAAGCTGGGCAAGCCTTTCCGGGATGCCCTCGGCAGAGGATTGGCCTTGATCCCTTCGGTAAAAAAGCGGGGACCTGCCGGGTGCACGGTGGATGTTCCCATCAACCACAAAGACGCGGCCTTCGTGCGGTCCCATTTTGATGGCATGACGGTTTCCGTCGAGGATGCCCCCAGACGGGATGAACTGATGGTTGTGCTGGTGGTCACCGATTCCGGAAGACCGCTGCCCCGTGTCGGCGGGTTGACCAAGGAAGATGCTAAGTATGAAGACGGCCTTCGCTGAAAAAGATCATATCAGAATCTAAATTTTTAATTTGGAGGGAGAGATGGCGGTGATTCCTGAGGTAAAAAGCCATTATGGCAAACTAAAGCTGCTGATCGGTGGTCAATGGGTGGATTCCACATCCGCTGTTGTAAACGAGACCGTAAACCCGGCCACCGGAGAGGCCATTGCCGAGTTTCCCACGGCCACCAGAGAGGAGGCCCGCGCGGCGGTGGAAGCCGCCCAGTCCGGCTTCGAAGCCATGGGCAAGATCGCCCTTCGCGAGCGAGCCAGAATGCTTCACGACATGCGACAGAAGTTTGAAGAGCATTTTGACGAGCTTTCAAGGGTGCTGACCCAGGATCACGGGCGAACCATTGCAGAATCCCGCGGATCGGTCCGCCGCTCCATCGAAAATATCGAATCGGCCTGCTCTGCAGCCTACGGCATGGCGGCAAGAAACGAACACATCGACAATCTGGCCAACGGCATCGATATGTGGCTGACCTGGGAGCCGCTGGGACCCTTTCTGATCGTCACCCCCAGCAATATCCCCATTCACGCCTGGTCATCCTTTGTTCCCTATGCGCTGGCAGCCGGCTGTTCGGTGGTGATCAGCCCCAGCCGCCAGGACCCCGTGGCAGCCGAATATGTCAGCAAAGTGGCTCTTTCGGCCGGCTGGCCCGACGGTGCCATCAACATCATCCACGGCGGTCGTGAGATCAACCAGTACATTCTCGAACAACCCGAAATTCAAGGGCTGGGATTTATCGGCTCAACAACGGCCGGCTGGCACCTGTTCAAGGAGTGCGGGCGTCTGGGAAAAAACGCCTCCATCAACGGCAACGGCAAAAACACAGTGGTGATCATGCCGGATGCGGATCTTGATGCCATCATACCCTATTTGCGGCAGGGGTGTTTTGGTATGACGGGCCAGCGCTGTCTCGGATCGGACAACGTGGTGGTGGTCGGACAGATCTACGACGATTTCAGGGAACGTTTTGTGGCCGAGGCAAAACGCATGAAACTCGGATACGGATTGGACGAAGAGACCACCATGGGGCCCTATTGTACGGCCGGTTACCGGGACAATGTGGCCGCGTGGGTGGAAAAAGCGCTCTCCGAAGGCGCCGCAATGGTTCATGACGGCCGTGTGCTGGCGCCGGAGCTGTCCAAAGGCTTTTTCATGGGGCCGACGATTCTCGAAAATATGCACCCGGACATGGATTCGGCCAAAGAAGAAGCGTTCGGCGCCGTGGCCGGGTTGATCCGGGCCGGCAGCCTGGATGAGGTGATCGAATGGATTAACACGAAGACGGACCTTGGTCATTCCGCCTGTATTATGACCGAAAGCGGTCGCCATGCCAGGAAGTTTGCCCGCGAGGTCAATGTGGGCAATGTGGGTATCAATGTGGGCGTGCCGCAGCCCTATGCTTTTTTCCCGCTGGGATCCAAACGAAAATCATTTATGGGGGGTGCCAAAAGCCGGATGGCTTCCATGCGCCTTTTCCTGGACGAAAAAACAGTCACCGCAAGATGGACATAGGATTGAACATCAGATGAAGCAGCCATCCATAACCGACCTGGCTCGTGAACACCTGGAAAAGGCTATCTTTAGCGGAAAATTTCAGCCGGGATGCCAGATCAAGGAAGAGCAGATTGCCGAAGCATTGGAGATCAGCCGGCCTCCCATCCGGGAGGCCTTCAAGCTGCTGGAGGCAGAAGGACTAGTCGTCAGAAAACCCAGGCGCGGGGTGTTTGTGGCGGAAATCACCCATCAGGACGTCTGGGAGATCTATACCCTGAAAGCAGAACTCTACACCTTTTCCATTCAACTCGGATTCGACCGGATGACATCTTCCGATATCGGCCGGATGGGAAAACTGTTGGAAGCGATGGAATCGTGCGTGTCTGAAGAACACCCCGATATCTTTCAATATCAGGAACTGAACAATCAATTTCATGATGTTCATATGGATGCGGCAGGACACCAGCGGTTGAGCCAGATTCTGAACATGATGCACAACCAGATCCGTTATTTCAGTTTCAACAACCTGTCCAATAGAACCCATTTAACTAAAAACTATGCGTATCACTATAATATTTTTAAATCCTTCCAGGAAGGCGACTTTGAATCCGCTGTAAAGCTGTCGCGGGAGCATGTGCTGGTGGGACTGAAAAAACTCGAAGCCTTTCCGAGAAGGGATGATCACCTGATGATTCAGCCCATTTCATTGAACCATATAGAATGAGGCCGGCAGCAAATGAAAATCGACCCGGACAAGTGCAATGGCTGCGGACTCTGCGCCCGTGACTGTCCCCTTGCCGTCATCATGATTGAAGCGAAAAAGGCGGTCATCGATAGCGGATGCGTGGAGTGTCGAACCTGTTTCAAGGTCTGCCCCAAACAAGCGGTGATCGATATCCAGACACCGGCAGCGGGGACCCTGACCTGTGAATGCTGCCCGGTGGCCTGCCAGATACCCGAAGAGAAAAAAGGCGCCTGCCACCGGTATGTCAACCACAACGGCAGGCTGATCCGCACACGCCCCCTGTTGGCTTACCGGGAGGTGGCGGATGCAATATCGCCGGAACCTTCCCCCGTCATCCAAAAACCGATGATTACGGCCATCGGCGCCGGCACCACCTATCCCGACTACGTACCGGCGCCTTATATCGTTTCCGACAAGCGGGACGGCGTCGATGTTGTAACCGTGGTCACAGAGGTGCCGCTGTCATACTCCGGCATCAAAGTCAAAATCGACACCGACTTTCCGGTGGGCCAAGAGGGCGCTCCGGTGAGGTTCGACGGCCGCACCGTGGGCATGGTGGAGACCGAGGAATACGGTTCAAAGATCCTTGCCGTGGGCGGGGTGAACCGCTTGACCGGAAAAGCAGGATTTGCCGCTGCCCGCGCGGTGGCAGCCATTGCCAACAGGGAGGCCGTAAAACTGTCCGTCAAAGGCGGCGCCAAACTGGACATCAGGGTCGGGCATCCGCCGGTGATCGATGGAATGAAGGCAACTAAAATGCGGGTCGGCTGCGGATCCGCCACAGCCGGGCTGTTTGCCCGGTTTTTGGATAAGGCCGCCGATGAAGTGATCGTTTTGGATGCGCATATCACCTCTCTTTTCAGCCACCATACGGCCGGACGCTATCTGGGCAGACAGCCGTCGGGCATTACATTGGGATATCCGCTTTCCACGCCGGGCCGTTATTTTGGGAGACACGGATCCGGATGGGGAGGAACGGATATCGAGAATCCCTTGGATATTATCGCTGCCGTCGATACAAGCAAAATGGAACCGGGCGGTACACTGCTGATCACCGAAACCACCGGTCAGAAAGCCGCCATGTTCTCTCTGAACGAAAAGGGGGTGTTTGAACCCGTGCCCCTGACGGAACCGGCCCGGGAGGCAGTGGCTGCCATTGCCGAGACCTGCCAGGCGTCGAGGGTGTCGGGCATCTATGTGGGCGGTGCCGGTGGGTCGGCCCGTGCCGGCGTTGCAAAGTACCCGCTGCGGCTGACGCGTGCCGTTCACGCCCGCAAGGCGGTGCTGACCTGCGGCGGAGCGCCGGTTTTCATACTTCCCGGCGGCGGCATCACCTTTTACGTCGACGTGGAACAGGTGAAACCCGGTTCCTTCACCTGGGTGCCCACGCCGGCCAGCGTGGCACCGGTGGAATACACCATGAAATTTGATGATTATAAGGCCATGGGAGGACATATCCAAGCTGTCCGCCCCTTTTCGGCTTTGAAACCGCATTTCGTTAGCGTACACCCAACATAGAAAAGGAGAAAGACAATGACGGCAAAGCGAATAGTCATAAGCATTGTGATGGCAGCTTTTGTGTTGACGTTTGCCGGAGCTCCGGCCGTAACAGCCTCCGATATCATAAAAATTGGTGAAATCAACACCTACAGCAAGCTCACCAACTTTACCTTTCCCTACCGAAACGGATGGCAGCTTGCCCTGGAAGAGATCAATGCCGCAGGAGGCGTGATGGGGAAAAAACTGGAAGTGATCTCCCGCGATGATGCCGGAAAGCCGGGCACTGCGGTCACCGTAGCGGAAGAGATGGTGACCAAAGAAAAGGTGGCGTTGCTGATGGGTTCGTTTTTTTCCCACGTAGGACTGGCGATGACCGATTTTGCCGAACGCAACAAGGTGCTTTACGTCGCCGCCGAACCCCTGTCCGATGCCTTGGTATGGGCCAAAGGCAACCGCTACACGTTCCGGCTGAGGCCTTCAACCTATATGCAGGCCGCCATGCTGGCCGCCGAAGCCGCTAAAAACCCGGCAAAGCGGTGGGCCGCCATTGCCCCCAACTATGCCTATGGAAAAGATGCGGTGAAGTCCTTTAAAGAAGTATTGAAAGCCCTGCGACCGGATGTCGAGTTCGTGGCAGAGCAGTGGCCGGCCCTGTTCAAGATCAATGCCGGTTCCGAAATCCAGGCCCTTGCCGCCGCCAAACCCCAGGCCGTCTACAATGTCACCTTTGGCGGTGACTTGGCCAAGTTTGTCCGCGAAGGCACCTTGCGCGGGTTTTTCAAAGACGTCTTCATGGTCAGCCTGCTCACCGGAGAACCTGAATATATAGACCCCCTGAAGAATGAGGCCCCCGAGGGCTGGCTGGTGACCGGGTATCCCTGGTACGCCATCAAAACGGCCGCCCACGACAAATTTCTTGCCGCCTACCGGAAAAAATACAACGATTATCCCCGCACCGGCTCTCTGGTTGGATACAATACCATGATGGCGGTGGCGGAAATGCTCAAAAAGGCCGGGTCCACCGATACGGAAAAGATGGTGGATGCCATGGAAGGATTAACCTTCGATTCACCGTCGGGGAAGGTTCATTTTCGGAAAATCGATCACCAGTCCACCATGGGCGCCTGGGTGGGTCTCACCACGGTAGATGACGGCAAGGGGGTCATGAAGGACTGGCACTATGCAGACGGCAAAGATTATCTGCCCAGTGATGATGACGTCCGTAAACTGCGTGCGAAATAAGGGTAGATATCAGTGGGTTTCTATATCGTACAGATCCTCACCGGACTGGCGGATGCATCGGCCCTGTTTCTGGTTGCCTGCGGCCTCTCTTTGATTTTCGGAGTCTCGCGGATCGTCAATCTGGCACACGGATCCTTTTATATGGCGGGGGCCTACATTGCCTACGCCCTGATCGACAAACTGCCCCAGGGGCCATTCTCCTTCTGGATCGGCATTTTGCTGGCAGCCGTTGCCGTAGGCGTGATCGGCGCCATTATCGAGGTGCTGATGCTGCGGAGGCTCTATCACACGCCGGAGCTGTTCATTTTATTCGCCACCTTCGGCGTGGTGCTGATCATCCAGGACCTGTCGAGGTGGCTGTTTGGCGCCGAAGACCTGCTGGGGCAGCAGGCGCCGGGCCTTTCAGGCAGTTTCAATATCTTGGGCAGCTACATTCCTCAGTATGATATTGTGCTGATCGTCATCGCACCGCTGATTCTGTTCGGGCTTTGGCTCCTGTTGACCAAAACCCGGTGGGGAATCCTTGTGCGGGCCGCCACCGAAGACCGGGAAATGTCCGATGCGCTGGGGGTCAATCAGACCCGGCTCTTTACCAGCGTTTTTTTTCTGGGTTCGTTTCTGGCCGGGCTTGGCGGAGCGGTTCAGCTTCCCAAAGGCGGCGCGGACCTGCTCATGGATCTCAACATCATCGCCGCCGCTTTTGTGGTGGTAGTGGTGGGGGGCATGGGCAGCATTCCCGGTGCCTTTTTGGCGGCGGTCATTATCGGTGAGCTGAACGCCTTCGGCGTGCTGATTTTTCCGGAAAGTACTCTGGTTTTGATGTTTCTCGTCATGGCGGTGGTGCTCATCATACGGCCCTACGGACTCCTGGGAAAGGAGGAGATCCCGGAACATGGCGGGGCAGCCGCAGCAGAATCACTCCTGCGGCCTGCTTCGAAAAAAATGAAGGCTGCCGGATTGGTGCTGCTGGGTTTTCTTGTGGTGCTGCCCGCCTTTGTCACGACGTTCCAGCTGGTGCTGCTCATCGAGATCGCCCTTTTTTCACTGGCCTGCATGAGCCTTTATTTCATCATGAGTCCCGGCGGTATGGTCTCTTTCGGGCATGCGGCCTATTTTGGCGGAGGCGCCTATATCGCCGCCCTGATGGTCCATTACCTCCAGACACCCATGGAGATCGCTCTGCTTCTGGCACCTCTGCTGACCGGTCTTCTGGCGCTGATAATCGGATGGTTCTGCGTCCGGTTAAGCGGCGTATATCTGGCCATGCTGACCCTGGCTTTTGCCCAGATCTGCTGGTCCATCGTCTTCCAATGGGGAGAATTCACCGGAGGCGATGACGGGATTTTGAGTGTCTGGCCCTCTGATTGGGCCGGCGGAAAAATTGTCTTTTACTACCTGACCATGATTATATGCATTGGCGGCATTCTCCTGCTGCGACATTTTATTTTCACTCCCTTTGGCTATACCCTGAGGGCTTGCAGGGACTCGGTGCTGCGGGTGGACGCCATTGGCATCAATCTGCAGCGCCACCAGTGGTTTGCCTTTACCATTGCGGGAGCATTTGCCGGGCTTGCCGGGGGATTATATGTCTTCTCCAAAGGGAGCATCTTTCCCGATGAGATGGCGATCCCCCGCTCATTTGATTTTCTTTTCATGGTGTTGCTGGGCGGCGTCGATTCCCTGTTTGGCCCCATCGCCGGTTCAGCGGCATTTACCTGGCTGCACGACACCATCTCCAGGGTGAACCTGTGGCAGCTCATTCTGGGGACCGTCTTTATCGTGCTGGTACTGGTTTTTCCCCAGGGAATCGCCGGAACCCTCGGCAGCCGGTTCAATCAGTTCATCAGCGCTGCTAAAGAGCCGAAGCGGTAAGGTTAAAAGGAGCTATTGTCTCTCATGTCAAATGTTTTGGAAGTCCGTCATCTGGCCAAATCTTTCGGGGGCATCAAGGCGGTCAGTGATGTCAGTTTTGATCTTAAGGGGGGAAGCATGCTGGCCATGATCGGCCCCAACGGCGCAGGCAAGTCCACCTGTTTCAATTTGATCAACGGGCAGCTTCGGCCGGATCGGGGCAGCGTGACCATCATGGGGGAAAAAACCAACGGCAGAAAACCAAGAGATGTTTGGAAGCTTGGCGTTGGCCGAACCTTCCAGATCGCGGCGACATTCGGATCCATGACGGTTCTGGAAAACGTACAGATGGCCAAACTTTCCTATCGCGGAAAGACAAAGTCCCTGCTGAAGTCACTGCCGAAGACGGATCTCGACGAGGCGATGGAATTGCTCAAACTGGTGGGCGTTGAAGACCAGCATGACCGAGCCTGCGGTGTGCTGGCCTATGGTGATGTGAAACGGGTGGAACTGGCCATTGCCCTTGCCAATAAACCAAAGCTGCTGTTGATGGATGAGCCGACGGCCGGCATGGGCACTGCCGAGCGTGACAGGTTGATGGCGTTAACATCTGAAATCGTTCAAACCCAACATATCGGAGTCTTGTTTACCGAGCACGATATGGATGCGGTCTTTGGCCATGCGGATCGCATCATTGTTTTAAACCGCGGCGAATTGGTTGCCAAAGGCACGCCGGACGATGTACGCACCGACACCCGGGTTCAGGAGATCTACCTGGGCGAGGAGCCGGTTTAAGGTAATCCGGTCGGGAAGGAGTTTTATGAGCGACACGCCAAACGGCTATACATTGGATGTTCAGGTCATCAATGCGTTTTATGGAAAAGCGCAGATCTTGTTCGACTTGTCCCTCGGCATCGGTCGGGGTGAAGTTGTCGTGCTGCTGGGCCGCAACGGTGCGGGAAAGAGCACAACCTTCAAAAGCATCATGGGGATTGTCAAGCCCAAAGGCGGAAAAATTCGATTCAACGGCCGGGAGATACAGGATCTGCCGCCGTACAAAACCTGCGGATTGGGCCTTGGATATGTCCCGGAAGACCGGCGCGTCTTTTCCAGGTTGACCATTTTGGAAAACCTGGAAGTGGGGCGTCAACCCGAACGAAAAGGTTTGGAGCCCTGGACACGCCGGCGGCTGTTCGAGCTGTTTCCGAACCTATCTGAGCGGCGCAACCAGCTTGCGGGTACACTGAGCGGCGGTGAGCAGCAGATGCTGACCATCGCCCGAACACTGATGGGCAATCCCGAAGTGGTCATTCTCGATGAGCCTTCCGAGGGATTGGCGCCTGTCATTGTCGACCAGCTGGCCGTCACCATTCGAAAGATAAAGAATGAAGGCGTTTCCATCCTGCTTGCGGAACAAAACCTGAGCTTTGCAAAACGGATATGCGATCGTGCCTATCTCATCTACCACGGCAGTGTCTGCCATGAAAGCCCCCTGGATCAGTTGGATAATGATGAGTATGAAAAATACTGCTCCATTTAGAGTCACCTGATGTGGTTCTATCTGTCGTCCGGTTTTGTATTGGGATTAGCCGCAGGCATTGCCCCCGGTCCGCTACTGACGTTGGTGGTTTCCCAAACCCTGACCCATGGCGTGAAAGATGGAGTCAAAGTCGCCCTGGCGCCGCTGATTACCGACTTGCCTATTATCCTGCTCTGCTTTTTCATTGGCGTACAAGCCGCATCAAACCCACTGCCCCTGGGCCTGCTCTCGCTGGCCGGTGCCGTCTATATCTGCTGTCTGGCATGGAAGCAGCTGACCATGGGCCGCATCGGCGAGACGCCCTCCGACCATGGTGACAATTCTCTTCGAAAAGGAATCCTGACCAACTTGCTCAATCCCCATCCCTACATGTTTTGGTTGACGGTGGGCATACCCTTTCTTCTGACTGCGTGGTCTTCCGGTCCGTGGGGCGCGGTGTTGTGGCTGTTGATCTTTTATCTGATGCTGGTGGGATCCAAAATTGGCCTGTCACTGATGGTCGGACACACCAAACGATGGATTCAAAGCGCCGCCTACATCTGGTTGAACCGCATTTTGGGGATGGCGTTGCTCTTTTTTGCCGTGAGGCTGGCCGCAGACGGTTTTGTCCTCATCACGTCCGGTATTCAGGCAATCTAGTAAATCTAGCCGGCGGTGAGTCGCTCATCGAAAAGCGGTGAACCGATTGAGGATGAACACCTCCTTATGCCGACTCCGTAAAAATAGTATCGCATAAAAGGTTCCATTTCTGCCTGCAGGAATTATTGGTTGATTTCAAGTGCAAAAATCAGTTAGTCAAATAGGCGTCACCAACCCACCGGTAGAATTGTTTAACTAAACACTTTGCATGAGAAAAACCATTACTTTTCTCATGAGCAACAGCGAACATAATCACTTGCTGTAATTTTGTTGCATGCGTATTTATTGTTATCCATATTCTGTATGGTTTATGCAAAGGCAGTGAGCAGAAATGAACTCAATCTATAGGATCTGCATCATATTCATTGTGTTGGCTTTACATGTCCCCTCGCACGTCATTTATGCCAAGTCCCGGATTATACCAAGCCCCTTTGGACTACGTTTAAAAGAAAGGAAAAAATTAGATAATAACAGCCTGAAATCAATAATCCAGGATCATCAATTGTGGCTGAAAACAAACGGCAAGCAAGGGAGGAAGGCTGATTTGTCACACACTGATCTTGAAGGGGTGAACCTTAACAAGGCTATTCTTCAAGGAGCTATTTTAAATAATAGCGATCTTGCAGAAACCAATCTCAGTAAAGCCAATCTTAAAGGGAGCAATCTTCAAGTAGCCAATATGCACCAAGCCGATCTCCAAGGAGCCAATCTCAGTAAAGCAGACCTTCAATGGACCCATCTGATTGACGCCAACCTTAAACATGCCAATGCAACGCAAGCCAATCTAAAAAAGGCCAATCTTCGCCACGCCAATCTTCAAAAGGCCAATCTGTATGGGGCAATGCTTGATCATACAATTCTGGAGGATGCCGTTCTTCAAGAGGCAGATTTATATAAAGCCAATCTTCAAGGGGCCAGACTTGTAGGAGCAAATCTTAAAGGAGCCTATTTGGATAGTGCCAATCTTCAAGGTACTGTTTTTGAGCTTCAACCAAATGGTCTTCCGAATATACCATCTGTCGCAAAAGCGAAAAATCTATCGTTGCTGACATATGAAACGCTGCCACATTCACTTGTGGAGCTTCGGGAGGCATTTAAGAAGTCCGGACTTCGCAAACAGGAAAGGGAAGTCACCTATGCAATCAAGCATGCTGGATTTATCAAGGCAAAAGCAAATGGCGATTGGCTTACTAAAGCTGAAGTCTGGATGGGATGGTTTTTCTTTGAAACAACATGCAAATGGGGCATGGAACCAGAGCGACCTTTATTAATCTTGGGCGGTTTAATTTTTCTGCTCACATTTTTATATGGCTACGCCATCTCCGCTGCCAGATGCAGCGAGGATAAAAACAATGGTATATGGAAAGTTTGGCTCGCTGGACGTATAAGGAGTGACTTGGGTAATCGATACAAAAGGCCATTAGATGATTATTCACCGAAGTGCTTGTGGTACGGATTTCGTTTTAGCCTTTCATCTGCATTTCATATTGGATGGCGTGATATTAATGTGGGCAGCTGGATTGAACGAATCCAATGTGATGAATATAGGCTTCAGGCGACCGGGTGGGCAAGAACGATATCCGGTCTCCAATCGCTGATAAGCGTGTACCTGCTTGCGCTATCCATCCTGGCCTATTTTGGCAGGCCGTTTGAATCGTACTAAAAATTCGGGGTGATGATAAAGGTCAAAAAGAATAGGATCGTGGCGGTTGCGGACCCGGAAAGGCAAGATGGGCGGGGTGATGTTGATAATCGATATGTGCCGACGATACTGTGGTGATTGAAAATTGGCTAGGGTAGCCCTGCAGATGCGCAATTTAAATCGCTCTATTTGAAAACGCTAAATTCTTACCAAATCGTTATATCGGCGATCGGTTTTGTACTGCGCATTGTATTTCAGGCGTTTGCGGCTTCGGAAGCAGCTATTGCCTTGCTTTTGGCGGTACCGGCATGAATTGCCCACTGATCATGGTGTTTCTGAGTCGCCGCGAAACCGGGCCGCAGTTGATTTTTTCCGATTTGCGGACGGAACGCCGCCTTAAGGGGCATGACTTCAGCGGCCATGGTACGGGCAGCCACCGACGGCTGTGATGTTTCATAGAAGGTCTCCGGTTCGTAGGACCAGCCATTGGCCAGACGCCTCTGTTCCCGATGCAGCGTGAACGTCAGAAATCGACCGATCAGAGGGGCTGTCAGACGGGCCTTCCATCCGATCGCTTTGTACAGGTCATTGAGCAATGACGTCATTTGGCCGGCCATTCGGGGGTCGTTCCGGTACCAGCGGCGTATGGCCCAAATGGCTCCGCTGTAAACGACGCCCGACGATCTGGCATCCCGCAGAAAACGACGGCGTATGCGCCGATCCGGATGGCGGCGGTATCTCAGCCAGCCGGTGAGCTGGGTGCGAATCAGACGGGCGATGCTGGGGCCGTTGGCGGCAAAGTCGCGTTCAAAGGCCTCGCGCAGGAAACGCTCCTCCACGCCGGCCGGAATATGCGGGTGACGGTAATTGAATCGGTATTGCCCGTGCGTGTCCGCCGGTGGAAAAGCCGATTCGTCCAGCATTCTGCCTGCGGCTTTGTGCTGGGCATACAGGGGGGTGCCGGCGTTGGGCGTGTAGAGCATAAATTGGTGGAAGTCGGTTCTGTGGTTTATCGCTTCTTCGATGATGTGCGGCAAGTCTTCGGGGCGATGGTCGTCGAATCCAATAATGGATGATCCGAGCACGCAAATGCCATGGGCCTGCAATCGCCGGACCAGCGCCCGCGTGTCCACGTTATTGAGCTTGGCATATCGGCCGGTTTTGCCTTCAAGACCCATCCAGACCCATGACACACCCAAACCGATAAGCTGCTGCATGCTGTATGACTGCAAAACCCGTGCGGAACTGAACAGATACAGGGTCCAGCTTTTGTCGTGGCGTTTCATCAGTTCAAGCAGGCGCAAGGCCCGTTTACGGTGCAGAAGAAAGTTTTCATCGAGAATGAAAAACGCTCTGATGTTCAGGTGCCGTTCAATTTCCGTCATAATCTCAAAAAGAGCGTCACCGGTTTTGTAGTAGTTGACAGCGTGCCCTTTGCCGCCGAAAAGGGCGGAGGTCGAGCAGAAATTGCAGCCGACCGGGCATCCCACCGATGGAATCAGGATGGCGGCGGTATCGCCGGGCTTATCCCGAAGCGTCAAGCCCATCACACGGGCACCGAAACCGGAATAGGCCATGGGATGACGCACCGGGGCCTGAGGATTCTGGCCCAGATAGCGGCGAAACCAGGCCACGCCGTCCCCTTTGACGATATGATCCGCGTCGATCAGATGTTCGATGTTTTCCTTGTTTACCACGTGTCCGCCGATGACAATTTTGGCCCCGGGCAAGTGTTTGCGCACCAAGGCGCACATGTGAATCACTTTACCGACGTTGGGGATAATGGCGCTGATTCCCACGACATCATAGGAATTGTCCCGAATCTCTTCGATGAATCGATCCAGTGTGGGGAAATCGAGCAGGGTGCAAGGTGAATCGATATTGCTCTGAATCAGCATCAACCCAAAAGAGCGATGGAACATTCGCAAAGAAAAGGCCTCCTGAAATCGCGTGACCTGGTTGTGGTAGAGTTCCATGGGATTGATTTTTCGACTGCCGTATTGGTCGTTTCTGGCATAAGGACCGAAAACGCTGGTCAGAAGAATCCTGGCATTCGATTTTTTGGGGTGTTGTATCCGGGCCGTCATCGGCAAACTCACTTTCCAGCCGTCAGGGAGGCGGCTGCCGTGGTGTTGTTGTGTCATCACAATAAAGCACTTGATCCAAAAAAACACTATTATTTTAGTATTTTACAAAAGTTTTACAAAAAAGGTTCCGTGTCGGGCCTCTATGATCGAAGTTAGAGAATGCGGCTTGTTTGATCGTGCTTTATGCCGTATGATTTAAAATACAACAACCAGCGGCCTGACTCCTTTTGTTGCAGCGCGAATGCGAGTCGATTTTTTAAGCAATGGTGACGATCGCCGGGATCGGAAGGGTGTATGAAAACTTGCCCCCAGTGCCATCAGCGACTTGGAGAGAATGTCGCCGCATGCCCCAGCTGCGGCTATATGTTTCAATTAAAATTCGAGACCATCGACGGTTATCGAATCGAGAAGCTCCTCTATGATGGATACGCCAGCGTCTTGTGCAAGGCGCTGCACGAGCAAAGCGGAAAGCTTTTCATGCTGCGCATATATAAGCCCGAAGCCCGCCTGAATCAGGATGTGGTTGAACGTTTGCGATCGGAAATCGACAGACTTCAGCAATTGAACGATGATTGCTTCGTTTCACATTTGAGTATCAACCAGGCCGAAGATGGGACCTGGTACCGCGTCAGCGAATGGATCGAGGCGGAAAACTGGGGGAATTTGCTCACGACCGGCAGATTGGACAATCTTGCGGCTTTGGTGGATATCTTTATGCAAATCGCGCGGGTTCTGGAAACGCTGCACGGGCGCGGCCATTTGATCCCCCACCTGACGCTGGACGATATCATGGTCTTCCACGATCCGTCCGGTCGGTTACGAGTTAAAATTGACTACAAAATGTCGCGTTTTCTGACGCCTCAGCTGGCCCGACCCGGTGCGGCACTGCAAAAATTGATGGCGACCCATCCGGATATCCAGAAAAAGCGGGCGCTGGATACCCGGAGCGATATCTGGTCCTTAGGCAAGCTGTTTGTGGAGCTGATGTGCGCCGACCCGGATGTCATTGCCTACCGGGACAAGATCGATGAACTGGATCTGCCGAACGATCTGGCGAATCTGGTGCACGTGATGTTGTCCGACGATCCGGGCAAACGTCCCCAGGCCATTGACGAGGTTGCCGCAGTCCTCGAACGTTTAAATAAACGGCGTCTTCGCCATCCTGTACAGAAACGGCAATCAAGATTCGCCTATCGTCTGGAACTGGCCGGCATCCGTCAGCGCATCAGCATCCTGGCTGCATTCATCGTCGTCATGGCGCTGGTTGGCGTGGCTGCGGTGTATTATCTGTCCCAGAAAAGCCATGACAGTGGAGAGGTTTTGGCGCAGTTCGCCCGGCGCTATGCGCCGTCGGTGGCCTTCGTGGTCTCCGACTATCAGCTCACCGATGGAGAGAACACGTTCTATCACCAGCGGTCCGAGGGAACCGCCTTTCTGGTGGACAACGAAGGGTACCTGCTGACAAACCGTCATGTGGCGTGCCCCTGGCTGGAAGACAATCAACTCTATCTATTGATCAGCCAGTTGCAGCACATCGGTATTAACGCCCAAATCAAGTACCGCGTCTACCTGTGGTTTGAAGGCGGAAAGGCCTTCAAGCGCCTGCCGGGATTGTCGGAAAGCTCGGATATTGAAGATTTCTATAACATTACAACGGCTTACAGAACCGATTCGCAGCCCCGGCTGTCCATCGTCGGCGTCGGCAGGCCGCCAACCAAGACATATCAGCAGATCCGTTCGCCCTTGAAAGAGGATTTTGCCGTCCTGAAAATCGATACGGTTCCGGAAGGATTGTCGGCTCTGCCCATCGATCCTCAGGCAAGGACAAAAAAAATACCGCGCCTGGAGCCGATCATAGCGCTGGGATTCCCTTTGGGCAGCACCGCCCAGGAAGATGTGGTCAATGTCAGCGTAACGAGTGGGCATGTCCGCCGCAATTTTGAAAATGCACTGCAAGTGGACACATCGATATACAAGGGCAACAGTGGCGGGCCGATTATAGACAGTCACGGGATGGTCGTGGGAATCGCCTCGCGCGTGGCTGTCGATCTCACCGAAGGGCAGGAACAGGCGGCCACCATGCTGTCCGACATCGGAATGGTGCTGCCCATTTCCAAAGCGGCGGAATTTGTCGAGGAGCTCAAATCCGGTCATGTGAAGTGGAATGGCGTGCTGGACCTGGAGGAGGAAGAAAAAATCTCCGCCCTGGTGCAACTGGCCCGGGTCCGAAAATGGAACGAGGCGGCCAAAAAGGCCGATGAGGTCTTGAAAGGCAGCACCTCTCCCGCGGTGCTGATGTCGGCGGGCCTGATCCATTTTTGCGCCAGGAATTACAAACGAGCGCGAAGCCTGTTCCAGGATTCGCTGTCCATGGATGACAGCAACAGCACGGTCCGCATCATGCTCTATCTGATTGACTGGCTTCAGCGCGGCGAGCATAACCAGGCGCACGGTTTAATACTCAGGTCGTTGGATTGGCGCTCGAACTGGGACTTGTATGCCCATGTGGTGCGGATAGTGGAGGGCGAGGTCGATCCCGAGGTCGCTTTGCAGGGTGGCTACACCGACGACGAGCGGGGCTGGCTGGCCTACGTCGTGGGACTGATCCACCTGAAACAAAAACGGCTGGACAAAGCGCAAGAGCTGATGCGCAAAGCCGTGCTTCTCACAGACAGCGAAGGCTGGCTCTTTTTTATGACGCTGTCACAGCTTGAGCAAATTGAAAACCGCAAACTCAACCGGTATAAGCTCGCCAAAGACAAACGCGGCTACCGAAAGGAGATCAAAGAGTTTGCGCAAAAGGTTGAGAAAAAGATCGATCTGGAGCAAGTATTGTCCGCCCAGGCCGGTCAGAACACGTCCGCCACCCAGGCGAGCATGCCGCTGGAGGCTAAACGTGCTTTACAAGAACGTGAGCTGTCCAAAGATCCATCCAATGGTGAAACGATTCACGAGCTGGCGTTTTTCGCCGCCATGGAAGAGGACTGGGATGCTGCCTTGATGTATATCCGGCAGTTTTTATCCATTCCCGGCCGGGAAAACGCCAACCGCCTCGATCTTCTGCTGTGGGAACCGTTGATTTTGCAGTATATGGGCAAAACCGAGGAGGCCCGCGAGAAACTGGAGGCGTTCGCAACTCACGTTCAATCCGACTGGTTTCGGGGGATCGGGGCCTGCCTGCTGGGCAATCGATCTGAAAAAGATCTGGTCAATCGTGCCGGCGAGAATCCGGAATACCTGTTGACCGCCTATACGGCTCTCGGTTTCTGGGCGGAAGCCAATGGTGCCAAAAAAAAAGCCCTCAACTACTATCGTGAGGCGTTGAGTTCCTATATGGACGAGTGGCGGTTGTATGAATTCACCTGGGAACGGATCAAGAAGATTCGAAATGAGGTTTAGGACCCGTGCAAAAAATACATTATTCGGGCAAAGCTTTCAGTTTTTCGAGCTCCTTGCGGAGCGCGTCGATCTGGGCCTTCTTCATACCCATGCTGAAGGTGGGACTCAAGGCCCTGTTTTCAAGGTCCCGGATGGCTTGCTCCAGTCGCCGCCGTTCGGGTTCAATACGCTCCCTATGCCGCTGCTCAGCCTCGCGCTTTTCCTGAAGCGCGCGAGCCTCGGCCTCTTTTCTGCGTTGCTGTTCGCTCCGCAGCGCCTCATTTTTGGCATCTTCAACCATGCGATCATAGCTTGACCGGCGTTCCGGCGGCCGGTCCGTCTGGCCGGATGAACTCGGGACCGTCTTGATCTCTTTATAATCGGTAACTGTATCGGGCGGTGGTTTGTCGCTGAAATGCTGCTCGCCCTCCGGATCGGTCCATGTATAGATCGTTCCCGCAATGACCGATGGAACCAGGCACAGCATGACGCATAAAGCGAAAAGGTTAAATGGCTTCATGGCATGCCCCCCTTGACTTGATGGTTTCTCGTATCGGCACGCTTGTCTCGACGTCGGGATAATGCTTTCGGCAAAACTGGAGGGAGGAAGCTGTATTGCCATACCGCGGCGAGCGATAATGCAGTCCGAAACACTATCTTAGCGTCAATGCCATTATTATAATTGCAGTACGGCGCCAATTCAACCATTGATCGTGCGTCAGATCGATTGACCTGCTGCCGCCGCGCCCCTGCCTCTAATCAGTCGATTCCTGATGTGGAAGAGTTGCTGTTCGGGAAGGCCGTTACTTTATTTTTTATGTCCGCTGTGCCGCCAAGATAATATTTCTGAACGATGGCAAACAGGTCATTGACATCGTATGGCTTGGACAGCAATGCATCTGCCCCAAGCTGATTGGCGTTTTTTTCGAAGGCCGGGTTGCTGGTGGTGATGATAAAGATCATGTCAGGAAATGCCCGCTTTACCTGCGCAAGCAGTTCGAGCCCGTCCATGTCGGGAATATTTGCATCGGCAATGACGATATCGACCTTTTCCGGCTGGCTCCGAATGAACTGCCAAGCCTGAAATCCGCTTCCAAAGGTGGCCACTTTGCGGTTGGTGCCGTATTCGATGGTGTGGACGGCAAAGTCGCGCACCAGTTGATCGTCATCGACAATGAGAATCTGCAAATCATTTGTGGCGTTTGTTGCGGTCAATTAGGCGACTTTCATCAATTCCATGCCGGATTGGCTGTTAAATGCCAATGTTTGGCAAATCATATCCATGTTGTCCATCAGGGCCGTTTTGCGATGCTCTCCCATGGGGTAGCCCTTGGCGATGGCTTTGATCATCACTGCCAGCAGTTTGACGCGTTGATAAAAGACGTGGTCAAAATTCATCGGCCCGGATGAGGCATGCTGGAAGGGGCCTTCGCAAATCAATCCACCTAAATCGATGGATTCCGTTTCAATATGCTGCGCATTTTCCAGCATCGCCCGGCGTCTGTGTTCTCCTATAGGAAATCCCGCAATAAATGATTCGCCCATGAGCAGCAGCAGCTTCAGACGCGAAACAAAGATGTCGTCCAAATCCATTTCACGGCTATCCGGTGGAGGCGTACCCAGACGAAGCATTCTTTTCGATCCTTCCTGATGTCTATAACCGTTCTGCCTGTCAAGTGGAGTTGTCGTGTGATTTTTATCTTTTTAGGGACCACAAGTCAAGTAGTGTGTTGAGCTTTCGAAAAGCGCAACATATAGTGGGCATGATGCATCATTCCATTGGATCGGCGTCAAAATAAAAGCGGGCTGATATGTCAGGGAAAGGTATGATAGTCCGATTGGTGGCGGACTGTCGTTTATCTAGTTTGATCCAAACAGGGTTTGAAGAAAGCAGGAACTGAAACTGGTGCTCGAGCTGCTATACTCTCCATCTCCGTCAAATCCGGCATCGGAGCTGTTATAGCTGTATTCGACTTCGGGCGAGTCATAGCTTTGATTGTCCCATTGATCGACTGAACGAATGACAAAATAGTAGGTCTTCGATTCGTCCAGGCCGTTGATGGTGCACTGGGAAAATGAGCTGTCTCCTTCCCAGATTGGATTGTCATAGTCGTAGTCTTCTCCCGATTCACGGCAGAAGATCATATATCCTGCTAGCTGGCCGGTATCACCTTGAGGAGACCATTCGAATGTCACTTCACACTCTGCGATCGCCATTGCGGGCAAGGCTATAACGATAGTCAACAGATAAATGATGAGTTTTTGCATGGCTGCTGATGTTTCCTAAACAGTAAACGTTCCGGTACAAGTGGCCACATAGAATACCGGGTGATATTGAACGACCAATGTCACTCTGCGTGCTTTACCATCTTCTGCTTTTTGAGATGATCTCCACGCGAACTCCACTTCCAGTTACGTACAACTTTACGATCATCGGCTGGTGGCAGCCATGGAATCGCGGAATTGTCCCCGCGACCCGAGCGTCTTTCTGGAATGTGTTGAGAGTATTGAAATCGGCGTCTTTCAATGAAAAGACGTCGTTCAGGGTTAATGGTTTCGGAATTGAGCTTAAGCATATAACGTATCAGGCTCCCATTGTAAAGTGTTTTTCATCAACTTTCTGGCAATGTGTACAATTGACTCTCGTTTTTTATAGCAAGCTGCGTGCCGCTGGGGCCAATTTTTTTTTAACAATTAATTTGATGGGTTAGCTTTAGGCGCGAAAAAGGCCGGTCTCGCGAACGTCGAAATTTTCACATTGGTTACAATTTTTACCCGGCATGACGCAGAGAGGCGGCGGGGTGTGCAACTTTAAGCCGATATTGGAAATGGTTTTGGTCCGGCGCCGGCGGCCTTCCGGTTGAGGGCAGTTGCACCAATCGATTTTGATTGTTTTCAATCAAGGCGCATGCTAAATGCTCTACTGGTCTCAGATACAGTCTGAATAATTAATTCGTTAATGGTTGTCCTTTCGCGTAAAATGGATCCCAGTTACGGTATTACCGGAAAATTATTGATCTGGTTTTTTGCCATCGTCTCGATATTTTACGGGACAATTCTGGTTCTGTATCTGAATTTTCAACAAGTGGTGCATATCTCCGAACGCATTGTCAGTAAAAATTACGCCATTTCGGGTCACTCAAAGAAAATGTTAGAGAACCTCCTCAGCATGGAGGAGAATGAGAAAAAATACCGCCTGCTAAAAAAAAAGGATTATTTGAAATTCTTTTCCGAGGCCCGCAAGGAGTTCGAGCAGAGCTTGGAAAATATATTGCTTTTGGAATACATGGGGCACGAACTTTCGGATCAATGGAAAACCGTTCATCATGCTTATCGCCGCTTTGTGCCGCAGGAGCAGGACACTGACCTCCCTACAGATTCGAAACCTGAAAAGATCTGGATACCGGAAAAAAACATCAACGAATGGATCGAGCGCATCTCCGCGGCTCGACTCGAAAACCAGGTCGAAGTGGAAACCGCGACGCGAGAACTCAATCGACGTGGCCGTGCTTCCATTCATAACGCCCTGATCGGGTTGGGGATTTCCAGCCTTGTCGGGCTGATCGGGGTGGTTTATCTCGCCTATTCCATGCTGCGCCCGCTTAAAGAGCTGATGCGCGGTATTCGGTCCATCTCCAAGGACCGCTACAGCAAACCGTTGACCATCCACTCGAAAGACGAACTGGGGGAGTTGGCAGGCGCATTCAACGAAATGGCCGAACGTTTGCGACAGGAGGAACGGCTGCGCTCGGATTTCATTTCGATGCTGAGCCACGAAATACGGACACCGCTGACATCGATCCGCGAATCGGTCAACATGGTGGGCGAAGAGGTTATGGGGCCCATCACCAACCGGCAGCGTCGATTCCTGGAAATAGCGGGTGATGAGATCGGTCGCATCTGCGATCTGTTGAACCATTTAATGCAGGCATCTCGTTTGGAGCCCGGCGCCATTAAAATCCAACACGAGCCGGTTGACAGTTTTGCCCTGGTCAGCTCTTGCATCGACAGCCTTAAGCCTGTGGCTGAAAAGAAACAGATTGAGCTGTTGTCACAGGTGCCGCCCGACACCCCTGATGTATTGGGCGATTCCCAATACCTGCAGCAGGTCTTTTTGAATTTGCTGGGCAATGCCATCAAATTTTCGGACCCGGAGGCCCAGGTCAAGGTGCGTGTGGACGTTGAAAAAATCAAGGGAATGCTGACATTTCTCATTATCGATAACGGCCCGGGGATTCTTGAGGAGGATCAAGCCAAGTTGTTCAATAAGTTTTATCGATCCCCATCGGTTCGGGACCACCAGGACGGCGTCGGTTTGGGGCTCAGCATTACGAAAAACATCATTGAGGCTCACAACGGAACGATTTGGGTGGAAAGCCAGGTCGGCCGGGGAAGCACCTTCAGCTTTACCCTGCGCCGGGCTCCAAATGCGGAAACTTCCGGTTCGATGACCGATTGAAGGGATCCCATCCGGTCCGATGCCGTCGGTTCAGCCGTGGGAGCGGCTAACGGACGATTGTTGGGTTTTTTAATAATGACCGTCATTTCAATGAATTGACATTCTTTTGGGATATGATGTTGCGCATTAGGTGCAGAATGAGGTAAATAGGACAAACCAGTTATCTAAACTCAGGTTATATGGATATGCGCCGGAAAGAGTCCGCCAAACGATACATTACTTGTCTTCTGATTTGCCTGGCCGCTGCCCCGTGGAGCGGATGCCGCTTTGGCTGGCCGCCGCAAAAGGAGGAGGCCGTTTCTCAACCCTCTCCCACGGCGCTTAAGATGTACCGGCAGGCGGTTGACGCCTTTCAGGCCAAAGAGTACGCAATGGCCGACAAGCGTTTTACGGATTTGCGAAAGCGCAACATGGACAAGGGATTGGACCGCATGGCGCTCTACGGCTTGGCCTGCACCCGCCTGATGCGGGCGGAAACACCCGGTGAATATCAGCAGGCATTGGCGCTGTGGGAAAATTGGGTCCAATTGACCCGACAGGATTACGGCCGTGAAAGCCCGATTTTGCTGGATCCTCTGATTCGGGAAAAGATGCTGTTTTCGAACATTCCCTTGACGCCGGTCAGAAATGGTGAAATAGATTCCGTGCCAAAGGTGTCCCGTTGGATGTTGATCAACGCCGCAAATGAGTTGGGGCGGGTCAAAGTCAAACTTGCCGCCACTGAGCAAACCGCGTTAAAACACAAAAAACGCATCGGCACGCTTGAAAAACAGATTGCCGAGCTCCAGCGCCAGATTAAGGCTTTGGAAACCATCGATCAAAAAATTCAGAAAAAAAAGAGTGCAATTCCATCCGCTGAGACGCCGTCTCAACCTTAGCTCGGATGATGAAGTTGGATACGGCTATGTCTTCAATTCTCATTGTTGATGATGATTTAAACGTTTTGGAAGTGCTTGAAGCACGCCTCCAGTCCGCCGGCTTTGAAACCTTCAAAGCTGAAAATGGACGGGATGCGCTGCGCCTGATTAAAGACAAGAAAATTGATCTGTTGATCTCCGATATGAAAATGCCCGGTATGAGCGGGATGGAGGTTCTTACCAAGGCACGTGCCCTTCAGCCGGGCTTGCCGATCATCTTTTTGACCGCATACGGTACCATCCCCGATGCAGTGAAAGCCGTTAAAGCCGGCGCCGTGGATTATCTGGCCAAACCGTTCGACGGCCGCGAGCTGGTGTTTAAACTGCGCAAAGTGCTGGAGGAATCACCGCAGCTGGGTGATGCCGAAGAGGATGATTCGGTGTTGAAAGATATCGATCAGACCGAAAGTCCGCGAATGGCTGAGCTGTACACACTGGTAAAGAAAGTTGCCAAGAGCAATGTCAGTGTCCTGATCCTCGGTGAAAGCGGAGTGGGCAAAGAGCGCATCGCCCACCTGGTGCATCAGCTCAGCCAGCGCAGCAAACAACCGTTTGTGGTCGTCGATTGCGGCAGCACGCCGGCCGGACTGTTGGAGAGTGAACTGTTCGGACATACGCGCGGCTCATTTACGCATGCCGTCAGTGATAAAAAGGGACTGATCGAATCGGCGGAAAAGGGCACCCTTTTCCTGGATGAAATCGGAAACATTTCACCGGATATGCAGTTGCGGCTGCTGCGGTTTCTTGAAAATCGAAAAATTCGTCGTATCGGTGAACTCAAGGAAAATACCGTCGATTGTCGGGTCATTGCCGCGACGAACTCTGATCTGGCCGGGGAGATTAAGAAGGGAAACTTCAGAGAAGACCTATATTATCGGCTGCGGGTGGTGTCGCTTCAAGTGCCGCCGCTCAGAGAGCGCAAGGAAGATATCCCCCTGCTGGCCCAGCTCTTCGCAAAAACCTATGCCGCAAAACATGGAACCCGTTCGGCGAAACTGCCCGGCAAGACTGTCGACTATCTATGCGAATATCCATGGACAGGGAACGTGCGCGAACTTAAAAATGCCATTGAGGCGGGAATTGTTCTTTGCCATGGAAATGTGTTGAAACCGGAGGATTTGCATTTGTCCGGACTGCCCTCTATTGATCAAACCGTCGATATCGACAGGGAAGACTCCTTTTCTCTTGAGGATACTGAGCGCAATGCCATTATCCGGGCCTTGAAGCAGACCAATGGTGTACAGAAAGAAGCGGCCAAGCTGTTGGGCATCAGCCGTCGTGCGATTCATTACAAAATCAAAAAATACGATATTGATTCGAATGGACTGAGGTCCAGACATCCATGACTTGTAACGTTTCGTCGCTGCCGGTCTCATTATGGTTCAAAGGTTGCACGTTGCGTATCCGCAAAGGTGTAAACACTGTTTGAACCCATAAGGTATTGGGAGTCGCAAATGAAAGAGCTGCTGATTGTTATCGCGTTTGTGGGAGGTTGGTACCTGCTGCAGAGTTATATCTTACCGAAATTGGGGATTTCCACTTGAATGCGGGATGCATGTCAGGTGACAAGCAAAAACAAGCATGACGCAACAGACCAGGGCAACCAAGAAAATTGACCAGGATTCCGATTTGGTGACGGCTATCCAATCCGGCCGGCATGACCTTTTCGCCAAACTGGTGGAACGCTATCAAAGCGCTCTATATAATTTCGGCCTCAAGATGTGCGGTGAATCGCGAGATGCCGAGGACATGGTCCAGGACACCTTTTTAAATGTATTTAAATACATCAAAGGGTTTCGCTACGAAACGAAATTTCGAAATTGGCTCTACCGGATCGCCAGCAGCACCTGTCTGAAAAAAAAGCGCAGATCGAAATTTGCCCCCGATCACGAATTGTCGCTGGACGATTATATGCCGAATGAAACAGCTCAGGCAGAACACAGTGTTCCCGCCTGGGCCAGTCTGCCCCTGGAGCAGGTTCTGAATGAGGAGCTGCACCGAACCCTTAAAGGCGCCATACTGGAGCTTCCAGAAAAATATCGCATGGTGCTGGTCTTGAGGGATGTTGAAGGATTTTCCACCGAAGAGAGCGCCCAGATTCTGAATCTTACCGCAGCGAACATTAAGGTCCGCCTGCATAGAGCGCGGCTTTTTCTGCGGGACAAAGTTAAATCCTATTTCAACGATGGGTGAAACGATGCACGATCATAAACAATGCCGAGCTTTGTTTGAAAAGCTATCCGAGTATATCGACAGCGAGTTGGACCAGCTGACCTGCGAAACAATCGAAAAGCACCTGGCTCAATGCAAACCCTGCCAGACCTGCCTGACCACACTGAAACGCACGGTGGACCTGTGCCACGAAATGGAGCCGGTTGCCGCTCCCGAAATGTTGAGCCAGCGCCTGCTCGATCTGATTTCTCAAAATTTCAGATAGATAGCCTTGCGGTTGGCACAAGAGTTTATACGGTAATCCGGAATGCTGTTGCTCAATCTATCTTGGAATAAGTTTTGGCGCTTATCCATAAAGATCAAGTTGACGGTTTGTTCGAACGGGTCCCCTCTCCCTTGAGGGAGAGGGTTAGGGTGAACGTCGCATCAGACCACCCCCTCACCCGTGCAACCTAACCTCTCCCCCTGAGGCGGAGAGGAATGTCGTGACTTAAGCTTTATAGAGAACCGCGTAAGTTTTAAGTGTTAAGTGATTAAGTGTTAAATTGAGGAATCCTACCGATCATATCAATGAGAGGAAGGCGCTGAATACGTGCCATCACCGACGCGCTCGCTTCTGCCGGAACATCATCATTTAAAATAGGTCCAATCCTTTCCTTAACACTTAAAACTTAACACTTAACACTGATCGGCTGAGCAAGCCTCTAAAGTCAAAAAAAGCCTTTTCCGGGCTCTGTGAAGTTATTTTAACGCGATCCATTATATCGAATGCCGTGCCAGCGGCCTCTCCGCCAACTGCTCATTTGCCTTATCCAAATGGTTTTCGCCGGCGATCACCGCAACACCGGCGCCGGACGGCTCTATGGAGAAGTAGGTTTCCGCGACCGTTTGTACTTGCCTGGGCGCCAGCTGCAGCAACTGCTTCTTGAAGGCTAATCGCGTCTCGTCCGTCAGTCCCAATATGCGGCGCGAAAAGGCTTTACGGGCGGCCGGTCCGGGCGGGTCGGGCTTGTCGATATCCGAGCA
Organism: Desulfobacteraceae bacterium; assembly: GCA_050291625.1. Classification (GTDB taxonomy): domain Bacteria; phylum Desulfobacterota; class Desulfobacteria; order Desulfobacterales; family Desulfosarcinaceae; genus JARRKU01. The sequence continues at coordinate 26,472 of JBNKKC010000163.1, read as the reverse complement.
GACTTGCAGGATAGCCTCTTTCACATCCTCTTGTGTGATTGATCCGGACTGCACAAAAGCCAATACACCGGCGTATACGTTCAATGTGCGGACAATGTGCGGATCGCGATAGGAGGCCATGCTGAAAAGGCCGTTTTCTGAATTGTAAAGCGCAAATCCCCCATACGCTCCTCCTTTTTCCCGGATCTCCCGGTGCAGATACAACGAACGCAGCAGTTTTGCCAGAACAGCCAGTGCAGGTGCGTGCTCATGTTGAATTGGAACTGTGGCAATGGTCTGGGCGACAAACGCCACCGCAGTTGAGGTGCTCCATCCCTCGTAAATCTTCGATTGATCGATTGCCATCTTTATGGTGGCCAGCTGGGGACTATCGGCGGGGCGCTCAAACGATCCAAGCGTCGGACTGTTTTGGATCTCACCAATTGCCTGATCCACCTGTTTCGACTCACCGATGGCCGCCATGGCCATGTTGTGCGGCTCAAAGACGGCCTTTGCGATGGTCTTCAGTTTGTTCGACAGGGCTTCAATCTTCGCCGTACTCTGATCTTTGCCAAACTCGCGGATCGTGCCGATCTGATGGACGCCGCTCCAGATTTCCGACAGCGCGCTGCCTGAAGAAAAGGCCCGTGAGGACAATGAGATGGCCAATCGGTGACCGTTTTGAACCACCATGGCTTCCAAACCCGCCTGATATTCACCCAAAAGCTGGATCAGGCGCTGATGATTGCTAAAATCGACCTGGCCGATCAGCTCTTCAACTATCGAGACCATGCGCGTGAGGTTGCGCGCCAGGCATTTGGCGTTCAATGATACAAGCGGCAGCGTTTCATGGGAGTGACCGAATGGAACCCGGGCACTGGCCGACAAGGTGAGTCCGCCTGTCGCAGCATCGATTTTTCGGGCCAACTCGACATAGTCGCGTTTGCGGGTTCCGCTTTTGGTAAATGCATAGCAAAAGAACGGCACCCACGGCAACAAATCGGAATCCAGGGCGGCACATGCGGACGCATTCAGATAGAAGATGCCTGATGTGGGCTGTTCATAGCACCAGAGCGGCAAATCCGGAGTGACTTTCGTCGGGGTGTAAGCCGGAACGTCGTCCGGTACGTCGGAAAGGGCCAGGGTTGGCAGGCAGCTGACGTCTTCCTGGCTTTCCTGCAAAAGCTTCAGGCGATCCGCATCCTGCCTGATTTGTCGGAGTTGCTCCGACTCGAGCTGCCGAATTCGCTGCATCAGCTCCTGACGTGTCTCTTCGGCCTCTTTCTGTTCTTTTTGCCGGTCCGGAACCAGGGTCAGCGACACGCGGTGCGGATTCTCCACAAAATAGGACCGGATGCGGCCTTCAAGAAACGGGCCCCGCCCGATTTCGGACCTCAAACGTTTCATGTCACTATCCAGCCGCAGGATCTTTGCGGGGTCGCCACCATGGAGCCAGCCGCCGATCATCATCAACAGCAGCCGCAATCCATAAGGATAAGGCGTGTTGGTCACCTCTTTGCGGCTGAATTCAATTTGGTGCAGAGCCGAATCTATCAGCTCTTTGTCGATACCCTCGTCGGCCAACTGCTGCATCACATCCATTATAATTTTGGCCACTTCCGGTTGCGCATCCGGGGCAGTCTCTTTCAGCCCGGCGACGAACAGGGTGTCACGGTTGTCCGCGTCGAATCCGCTCGAATCGCACAGTGCGCTGCCCAGTCCCGAATCCATGAGCGCCTTGCGCAGCGGAGAGGCGGCATTGGCCAGCAAAATCTGCTCTAAAACGGTGAGTACCAAGACCTCGAAACTGTCGCGGATATCGCAGGTCAACCATGCCAGGCAAACCTGGCATTTTTTATCCGGGGATTCCCTGGGCGACAGCGGGTAGCTGTAGTCCGCCTGCCTGGGTTCGTTCCAGCGTGTCTGCGAGGGGACATCGGTATGCGGGTCGATTCGCGTAAAGCGGCTCATGATCTTGTCTGCGAGGAACGCCAGGTGGTCCTTTAGCGGCAGATTTCCGTAGGTGTAGAAATAGGCGTTGCTCGGATGGTAGTGGCGCTGATGAAACTGCTTCAACTGATCGTGGCTCAGATGGGGGATGACCCGCGGGTCGCCGCCCGAATTGAAGCTGTAGGTCGTATCGGGGTAGAGTGCATTGAGTATGGACCGGGCCATGACCTGGTCCGGTGAAGACATGGCTCCTTTCATCTCATTGTATACGACACCTTTGTATACCAGCGCATCCGTCTTGTCAGCCGTTTCAATCTCCAGGCGGTGCCCTTCCTGTTTATAGCTCAATTCATCAAGCGTTGGGAAAAAGGCGGCATCCAGGTAGACATCCATCAAATTGTAAAAATCCGTCTTGTTTTGCGTACTGAACGGATACATGGTCCAGTCCGAGGCGGTGAAGGCGTTCATGAACGTGCTCAAACTGCGCTTGAGCATTGAGAAGAACGGATCCCGCACCGGGTATTTAGACGATCCGCACAAAGCTGTGTGTTCCAGAATATGCGCCACGCCGGTGGAATCACGCGGAACTGTTTTAAACGTCACGCCAAATGTGTTTTCCCTGTCCCGTGTGCTGATGTGCACATGTCGGGCACCGGTTGCGGAGTGTTGCAGGCAATACAATACGGCGTTGATTTCGTCCAGGGCAGTGATGCTTTCAACTCGATAGCCGAACAGCTCATCACCGATACCAAGGCCCTGGTTGTTGGGGTCAACTACGTTGGTCATGAATCTTCTCCCGCTGGGGTTAATGAAGGATGGTTCGGGGTTGGATCCGGCTGATTAAGAGCGTCTCCGGAAGGGGCATCGCCATGATCAGGATTTAATATAGATACCGCGGCTTTTTCGTTTGATTCTGCCAAGTTTGTTCAACCGGAAAATGATGTTGCGCAATTTTTTATCTTCAAAGCCGGTCTGCATCTGAATTTCGGAAAATCCGACACCGTCCTTGTACCGGCAGATGACCTCCAAAACAACATCCGCAGCGGTGCTGATCGGCTGCTTCTCGCCGGTTTTCCCGCTGGAATTCCTGCGTATCCTTCCGCCCCCCCCGCTGACAATCAATCGTTCGATACGGTCCAGGCGGGCATGCAGACGTTCAATGTCCTGACGGGTCGGGATGTTGTAGTTGTGCATAAAGAATTTGACCATGGCATCGAAGCTGACCGATTTTCCCTTCCTTTTGGCCATGACATCCTCCTGCGGTTCAGGCATTTGCATCCAGGCTGCCTAAAATACGATAACCATTGCAGATATGTGGTTTTGACTAATGAATTACTCTTTAAAAGTCAAGTGGCAAAAAACCGACAACGGGCTAGCCATTTGTGAAAGTTCCCATTTGACGATTCGGCGAATCAACCATTTGACAAATTAACGCGCCTTGCCATTGAGTTGTCTTGCTTTTCATGATAGCAACGCTTAACTTTGTCATTAAGTGATATGGCAAGTAGGCCGATGATGATGTTGTAAGTGTCAGGAAGAATCAAAAACGTAAGATCATGGCAAGTTCCGGAAACAGTGATAAATCATATCGTCCCGGTTGGAAGCAGTGGTTAAAAGGGCTCTTTAGCAAGTTAAAATCCCTCCACGGAGATCCGCATTATGTGGCGATGGGTATGGCGGTGGGGGTCTTTGTGGCCGTCACCCCGACCATACCGTTTCATACCACCATTGCCCTGGCCATGGCGTTCGCTCTCAAGGTCAGCAAGCCGGCGGCTGTGATCGGTGTCTGGTTCAGCAACCCCATCACGATCCCGCCGATATATTACGGCAGCTACAAACTGGGTATGCTGATGCTGGGACGCAGCGGAGGCTTTGATCCTTCGATCCTCTCCCTGCAGGAGCTGTTAAAACATGGGGTGGACGTTACCATCGCCATGATCATCGGTGGAGCGGTGCTCGGCATTGCACCGGCAATCGCGTCATATTACGTTACCCGCCACTTTTTCCGCAGACTTCGCGCCCGCCGCGCGGTAAAGAAGCGGTTGCCTCCGGCAGGACCGGATGGCGATAGGTGATTTATACAAAATCCCTTCGCATGCGATGAATCAAACCACTTTCAGAGGCAAAAAAGGCCGAATCCTCAGGGAACGGTTTCTTTGCCGGAGTGCGCCATGACAGCACCGCAGACGCTCTTAAAAGCTTGGAACCTAAAAGCGCATAAGGCCTTGGGCCAGAACTTTCTCAAAGATCCCAATATCTGCCGCCAGATCGTCTCCCTGGCCAGGATCGACGCCTCGGAGACGGTACTGGAGATCGGCGCCGGTCTCGGCGCCATGACCATTGAACTGGCTGACAAAGCCCGCCAGGTGATAGCCGTTGAAAAGGATCGGCAGCTGGTTCCTCTGTTGCGGGCTGAACTGCTTGCCCGGCGGGTGCAAAATGTTCAGCTTCTGCAGCAGGATATCATGTCGCTGAAATGGGACCCTTTGGCCCGGCCGCTGGATCGTCCATTGGTGGTCATGGGCAACCTTCCGTACAATATCTCTTCCCAGATCATCGTCATGCTGATCAGGGAGCGACAATGGGTAGATCGGGCGATATTGATGTTTCAGAAGGAACTGGCCGACCGGTTGGTTGCCGGTCCGGGCAGTAAAACATACGGGCGTTTATCTGTCATGCTGCAGTATTATGCTGATTTAAACCAGCTGCGGACCATTCCTGCGAAAATGTTCTATCCCAGGCCCAAAGTCGATTCGTCACTGCTGGGAATAGAATTTAAAACACAAATAGATCCCCTTGCCATTGATGAGACGCTTCTGGCCACAGTCGTGCAGGCAGCCTTTGGCCAGCGACGCAAAACCATGCGCAATGCCATGTCGGCCGGCCTGCTGCCGCTGGACGGTCCGGAGGCGGAAGCCGTCCTGAACGCTTCCCGTATCGACCCCTGTCGCAGAGCAGAGACCCTCTCGGTGGACGAATTCGTCGTTCTCACCAATCAGGTGCAGGCATACATTACATGGTCTCGGCGACGGTAACCGTGCGGTCGCCGAGCATGTTGACGTAACTGCCCATTTCGTTGTCGTACCAGCCGAAGATCACCGCCTGGGTTACCTGGGGACGGATGATGGTGGTTTCCACGGCGCTAAGCAAGGTTTTTGGGATTCCCGGAACTTTTTCAAGGTTGATGGTCAGTTCAGCCGTTCGGGTGTGGGTTTCGTGTCCCTCGATGATAGCGGCGGCGTTCGGGATGCCGATGATATCTCCGGAGACATTTTGTTCTTCGGTGTAGTGAAGATAGCCGTTTGGATCTTCGGAGGCCGCTCGTTTATAGATCTGGTTGATTTCCTCACGTGATATGATCTGTCCGGAAATCTCCTCCTGCAGACTCAATACCAGGATGATCAATGATCCGCTGTTGGTCGGGATTCGCACGGACTCGGCAATGAAACCGATGTGGCTCATCTCCGGGATGACCAGCGCCAAAGCCTTGGCTGCACCGGTGGTGGTCAAAATGATATTGTTCAATATACTGCGGTTTTTTCGCAGGTCGGTCTTTTGGCTTTTCGGCAGCCTGTCCAATACCTGTTGGGACCCTGTGGCGGCATGGACCGTTGCCATTGAGGCCGACAGGATCCTCTGGGATCCATAGGCATTCAGCAGGGGTTTGAACATGTGCGCCAGGCAGGTGGTGGTGCAGGAGGCATTGGAAATCAATTTATGCCGGCGCGGATCAAAGTCATTTTCATTGACCCCCATAACGGTGGTCACCACATCGTCGGGCATTTCAACGCCGTTCTTCAATTTGAAGGGCGCGGAGACGATGACCCTCTCGGCTCCCGATGTCAGATGGCCGCGCATGGATCCCGTGGGAAAGTCGGCTGCGGCCAGGGGATCCAGAAACTGGCCGGTGGTGTCTACAACAAGCCTTACGTTATGCGCTTTCCAGTCAATCGTGCTGGGGTTGCGCGACGTCCGCAAGAAGCGGACCTTCACACCGTCGATACGCATGCTGCCATCGGCCTCATCGATCGCGTCGATGACCGGACGGGCCTTGTGGCCGTAAAGATATGAGTGCAGCGCACCATAGGTTGAATCACGCTCGACGTAGTGAGCGATATCCGCTAGGGATGTGCCCACCTGGCGGCCGAGGTTAACGACAATTTCATCAAAGTATTTCCGCGCCACATGATGCCAGACCGACAACTTGCCGATGCGTCCAAAACCGTTTATGCCCAGTACGTGTAATTTGTCCTTGAAACTATTCGGCGCCATAGAATTTCACCTTCCGTTTGAGTCGAATGGACGTCAATAGATTTGAATTTATTTGGTCTCTTTAATTTTTAATAACCCTTGATAAACCGATCCTGCCCTGCCGTCAATACTGATATGGGTCCCGGATGGCAACACGCGGCCAGAGAATTCAACAATCCGGCGGTTTTCATCGCAGGTCATGTTGCCGCAGCCGACGACGCAGGTGCGGCCCAGACGGTGAGCCACAACGGAAGCGTGCGAACTCACGCCTCCACGGGCGGTCAGCAGGCCGTCGGCAGCGTGGATCTCCTTGATATCGTCCGGCACGGTATCGCCGCGGACCAGAATCAGATCGCACTCGGGTTCGGTCTCGCGCCAATGCTTCATCTCTTTCAGCGTGAAGACAAGCCGGCCGCTCATGGCGCCGCCGCTTACACCGATGCCGTGGCCCAGGTAGATGCCGTCGGTTTCCTGCACGGGGTCGAAGGTCAGCACCCGTCGATGTTCCCGTATGGCCATATCCCGGGTCTGCAGCAGATACAAATGGTTCGGCGAAGGGCTCTCGAAGGTAAACTCAATTTCCTGCGGGCTCCAGCCTTTGTTCACCACCAGCCTTTCGGTAATGCGCTGCATGCGATGATAGATCTCCGGGAAGTGAGTCTCCAGGGTGATATCGGTCTCCCTCATCTCGATCTCCTGTTGCTTGAGAGAGATGGGCAGGGTGGTGACCAACCCGGACACGACGTCTTCGCCCTGGTTTTCCAGAGTGAAATCTCCCCACAAACTCAGACTGTCGCCGGACCAGCGCGGATTATGCGTGAACACAACACCGGAGCCCGAATGAGGCGAGATATTGCCAAAGACCATGGCCTGAACCGTCACGGCCGTACCCCAGTCATCGGAAATTCCCATGATCTGGCGGTAGGACTTGGCACGCTCCGACTCCCAGGAGTCCATGACGCATCTGACGATCCAGTGCAGCTGCTGTATCGGATCTTCGATCAATTGCAGGCCGTGCTCCTGAACCCGTTTTTTATAGGCCAGGGCCACCTCTTTCATCTGGCGGCCTGAGAACTCGCGTTTCAGCGGAATGCCCATCTTGTTTTTGAATTCCTTGATGATGGCATCGAAATCATCGCGTTCCAGCCCGACCACCATGCCGCAGCACTGAATGTATCGACGGTAGTTGTCCCAGGCAAACCAGTCGTTGCCGCTGGCAGCAGCCATGCCTTCAGCGATTGAATCGTTCATGCCGACATTTAATATGGTGGCCATCATGCCGGGTTGTGATATGGAAGAGCCGCTGCGGACCGACAACAGCAGGGGATTTGATGGATCGCCGAAGCGCTTTCCCGTTGCCTTTTCCAGGAACGTGATATGTTTGAGGACCTGATCCTTGAAGTTGTCTTTGGCCGGCGGGAAGGATTCCACGATTTCCCGGCAGCGAAAGATTTCGGTGGTGATAATGAACGCGGGCGGAACCGGAAGTCCGAAATTGAACAGCCGCACCATGTTCAGCCCCTTGTTGCCCAGGTTGATGATGCCGCCGGCGAGGGGGTTGGGCTCATGCAGTGATGTCATAGCCCGCTTCGGATCGTAATTGAGCAGCCGGCGCAGTTCATCCTTGGGCAGTTTTCTCGACTGATGGAACAGGGTGTTCAGAATGCGGCTCAGGAAAAGGTCCAACTGCCGCAGCCCCAGTGACATGCTCAAACGGTCTCGCAGAAAAATCTCCGACGCCCGGTGCCGGATTTTTTCCGCTTCCGGTGAGCTGTCCCTGACCGGGTAGTACTTTTCCTGGATGTGTTTGACAGGCAGATTTTCCAGGATTGCCGTCAGGTTTTCGCCGTGCACATTGTTGAAATAGTCGTTGATAATATTGCGCACTGCCTGGGAAAATCCTTTGTAGATATCGAGAAATTGGGTAAAGCTGAATCCGCTGATTTCAAGCGAGTGCGACAGCAGGTCCAGCTGGTGCTCCAGTTCCGCGGAATCGATTCCATCCACCTGCAAAGCCTTGTCGAACAGCTTCAATCGTCTGTAGATCTGGTAGCAGGTGGACTTGGTGATCAGGCTCAGATCGATGGTTTCGACCAGTTCTTCCAACAGCACATTGACGACCGCCTCCAGACGAAGCGTCAATCCCATGGCATCAAACTTCTGTTCACGATAGCTGCCGTACATGGAGGGGATATCGATGGTGATGTGACGTTTTTTATAGATGTCTTCCCGGATCTCAAACGATTCGGGCGACAGGATCAACTCTTTCAGCACTTCCAGATAGTCCAGCAGCTTGTCAATTCTATCTTGCAGGTAGGACTCGTCCAACGCATCCTGCAGGCGTCCCATCTGGGGAAAGGCGTCCTGCGGCATCTGCTTGAGAAAGGTGCGGATGTTAAAAAAGTCCAGATTGTACTTGGTGTTGAGGGACTTGTACAAATCGGTGAACAGCGCCATGCGCTCGCGATCCACTTCCGACGCTGTTTCCACCGATTCGGCCAGTTTGCCTATATCCGTCGTCGTACGGGTCAGCAAATCGCCGGGAATCTGAACGCCGTCGCCTTGCAGGGCATTGACGATGGCGTGCATGCCATCCACATACCTGCCTTGGGGTTCGATCTGTCCGAAGATACTGGGCGGCAGGTAAGGTGCCAGAACGGTGGTGTCTTTGTCGGCCCAGAATGCCAGGATGGCGTCCATTAAATCGATCACTCGGCTGCTGCTTTCCACGTGACTCTGCTTTCGCAGAAAATGGATCAATGGGTCACGGCGGTGGCAGATTTCATCGATGCGCGTGGAGATGTCGCGCAGTTCCCCCTCGGCGCCGATATCGTTGAAATAGACCGGAAAAAGACGGGCCAGTTGCTTGACCAGATTGTAGATCGGCCCAATATCACTGTTGAGCAGCTGGGTGACATCCCGGCCGAACAGATCGGTGTCCTTTATGAAGACACCACTGATGGCCAGGTGGATAATCAAATGGGACACCAGGCGTGTGGAATGCTTGGGGAGCCGCCGCACCAGGTTCAGCCAGGTGCGGACATTCTGCAAATGGGCGCTGTTGAACTGGATCTGCCAATCGTTGCCTACCCCGGACACCATGGGCGGCTGAAAGCCCAGGTCGACCACGGCATCGAGAAAAACATCGATCAGATCCATATCACCGGTTTCGTAGATCCCCTGTCCCATGTTTTCGACACAGGCCAGTGCTGTCGCTGGATATTGCTCGGTATTGGCTTTGAGAATGGAAAACGTCTTATCGATCAGGTTGTGAACATAGGCGGTGCTCTGGTGCGTGATCAGCCAGACCAATGTGCGGTTGATGTCACGAAGCGTATCTTCGCGGTTGATAGCCAGACCTTTGATGCTCATGGCCTGAAACTCAAAAATGACCTTCCAGCGATTGCCCTTGCCGCCGCGTCCCCCCGCATCCAGCAGTTGTTGGGGAATCTTGCGGTAGGCCTGAACCAGATCATGATGGTCGATCAGCTGCAGCAGCCGCTGCAGGACTTGTTCCGGCTGCAGGTCGGCGTTGACGGCCACGGATTCCAACTCCTGTTGCTGGTATCGGATGGTGGTGTGCAGGATCGGATCGAAGATGGAGCCAAAGTCATGAGAATCCGCCTCGGTACCGGCTTCGGCCAGGAATTGCTGCAGGGGATCTTTCTCGCCGAGCCAGTAGTCATACGTTCTCTCCAGGCTGCGGATCAGAAGGCGGTTCAGGGGCTCGAATCCCATTTCATTTTGGCCGTGGGTGCGGAAAAAGTCCCTTGCCAGGCGCTTGAGGCTGAAATAGCTGCGCACAAACAGATCGAACGCCGCATTCGGCTGGCGGCGGACGCGATCGAGAGCGTAATCGACAACCTTTCCGAATCGGTGAAATTGGTCATCGCTGCTGGTAACGATTTTTTGCAGAAACAGGATCAGATTGTCGGCCGCGTCGATTTTGACGGCTTCGGCCGTATCGGCCGCCAGGGCCTGACCGAAAATGTCGATGAGCCGTTCGACCGCTTCAGGCCCTTTGTCGTGCGCCTTGAACAGGTGAAAATAGTCGAGGGAAAAGCTGCGCGCACCGTCGACGATGAACTGCCAGTTTTTATAGGGGTGGGACACTTCCATCAGAAAGGCGTCCAACCGTTCAATCAGACCAAAGTAGCCGGACATCACCTCCTGCAGGCAGGTGTATTGCGGGTCGATAGCGACATCCACCTGAGTGCTGGCCAGATTGATCTCTAAAGCTTTGGATTTGATCATCCACTCCTCCGAAACATTTGATCGAAACCTTTTTGGTTCGGCCGATTTTAATGAAGTTTAACAAAGCGCCGCAGGGAATTCAAGCAACGGCTGTCTTGAGTCGAGTGTTAAGTTTTAAGTGCTAAGAAAAGGATTGGCCCGATTTAAAAAGATGATGTTTCGGCAAAAGCTGGCATGCCGATAAGGATATCCATTCGGCGCCTTCGACACATTAATATGAACGGTAGAATTCCTCGACTTAACACTTAATCACTTAACACTTAAAACTGTTTTCTCTTGCAAGCGTGTGCAAAATTTCGTGACAAAAGCGCATCCTGTTTGGCAGTCGAATATCCTGAAATCAAATATATTTTATTGTATCGGATGGTTAAATGATTTGGCCGGCCTGGCATGCGACTTGCTCCTATCTTACATGGTACGATACCGATCCGTTATGACGGCATACCGGATATCGATTTCAGGTGATGCATGCATCAATTTTGGTTGGCAATTCTGGAGTTGTTGATAGGCCTGTTGCTCTTCGGCTGCGGCAGTGGTGACGACGGCATTGGCGGCGGCAGTCATGACGGCAGCAGCACCGGTGGGCAAACCAATCCGGTATGCACTGCCGGCACCGGATCAGGGGGTGTCCAGGCGCCTTTGTTTGTACGCCATTTGAACGGCCAGACCGGTTGGTTCGCCTCGCCCGTCGTGGCTGACCTTGACAGTGACGGCAGCAACGAATTGATCGCCGCTTACTATACCCTTTATGTGTATGACGATCAGGGAAACCTGCTGGACAGCGCGGCAGGAAACGGCAGTCGCGTGTATGCGCCCCATGTCGTCACCGATCTGGAAGGCGACGGCATTTTCGAGATTGCATGCGGCCAGGGGCATCAACTCTATGTCTATGAATGGTTTGGGGATGCACTGCATATTAAAGAGGGCTGGCCGGCGGACACCACCAGCGCCGGACAATCTCCGGAGATTAGAGGCATGGCCGCGGCCGATTTGGACGGCAACGGCGCCATCGAGATTGTCGTCACCACCACCCAGACGCAATCAACCGCCGACGGCGGCGCCCAGGTGTTTGTGTTTGCCTCCAACGGCCAACTCTTTCAACCGGCCGGCGTGTCGTTTCCGGCCTGGCCAAGGTACAACAATCTTAGCGGTCCGGGCGGCGACGCGGATCGCAATGGGGTCGGGCACAGAGGATTCGGCTGCTACGGGTTGAACGTCGGCATCGGAGACATCGACGACGATGTTGAACTGGAAATCGTCGTAACCTATGACAACCATCATATTCAGGCGTTCAATCATGACGGCGTGGCCCATGACGCGTCGCTGTTCTTTACCAATCGCCAATCCGGTTACAGCGGCAATCCCATGACCTGGGGGCAGTTTATCCGCTGGGCCGATCCTGCCGTGGAAGAGGCCCATTACCATCTGCATACGGGTGACTGGCCTCATCCGGATCACCAGGAGTGGCTGCAATGGACGGCTTCCCCGCCCGTTGTGGCGGATATAAACAATGACGGACGCAATGAGGTGTTGGCAGTGCCCGCTGTGGAGCGGAACGTGCCCTATGTGACTCAGGCATACGCTATTATGGTTCTGGAAGGCACATACGGAGACGGCCAGCGCAGCGCCATGCGGCTGCCCGGCTGGGAAACCTTACCCAGGGGCGAAACGCCCATCGACGTCGACGGCTGGTATCCGCCCGCAGCCCCACCGGCTCCAACCACGGTCGATATCCAAAACGACAGCCGGCCGGAAATTGTCGTTTCGTTGAATGACGGCTTCGTGCATGCCTTTGATGCACAGGCCAATGAACTGTGGCGCTACAATTACACCCATGGCAAACCCATCATGTTTGCATCAGAGGTCATGGTCGCCGACCTGAACAAAGACGGTTCTCCCGAGATGATCTTTTCCACCTACGGCGACCCCGATACGACAGACTCAGGCCGTCTGGTCATCCTGGCCGCAGACGGCGCCCCGCTGCATGATATCGCCTTGCCCGACCCCGGGCACAACGGCAACGGCAACGGGGCACCTGCCGCTCCGACCATCGCAGACCTCGATGGCGACGGGCAGCTTGAAATCCTGGTGCAAACCTTTGAGCACGGGATGGATATCTTTACGGTGCCGGATTCAGGCTGCGATTGTCTGCTTTGGACGACGGCACGCGGAGGGCCGTTAAGGATGGGTATGCCGAATGCAAATTGACATCGTTTCGAACGTGTCCCGGGTGTCCTGAATGCAGGTACCCGATGGCCTCCCCGGTATTGATCAGTCCTCATACCGCGGTTGCCTTTTTTCCATATGTGCGGCCACCGATTCGGCAAGGTCGTCCGATAGCAGCATGGCGGCGTTCCGGTTGGCGACATAGCCGAGTCCCTCGCTGACGCTATGATCCCGACTGAAATTCATGGTTTCCTTGATGCCTCTGAGCGTCAGAGGAGATTTTTGGGCCAACTGCCGTGCCAGCGCCATGACACCGGTATCCAGTTGCGATCGGTCGGCAAACAGACGATTGACCAATCCCATCTCACGCGCCGCTTCCCCCTTGAATTGACAACCGGTGAAAGCCAGCTCCCTGGCCAGCCCCTCTCCCACGATTCGCGGCAGTCGCTGCAGGCTGCCCAAATCAGCGACAATGGCCAGATCAACCTCTTTGACCGAGAACCGCGTCGATGCCGTGGCATAGCGCATGTCGCAGGCGACTGCAATATCGACTCCGGCGCCCAGACAGAATCCGGAAATGGCGGCCAGGACCGGTTTGGGGCACGCTTCTATTGCATTCACGCTTGCCTGAAGCTCTGCGATGATGCTCCGCAATGTCTCTTGTTTGCGACCTTCGGCCAATCGATCCAGTTCCTTGCGGATCGTCATCAGGTACTCCAGATCGATGCCGGTGGAAAAATGTTTGCCGGAACCTCCCAGAACGATGGCCCGGGCCTGCGCCGTGGACGACAATTCGTTAAAAACACGGCCGAGTTCCCGCCACATGACGCCATTCAGGCAATTGCCCTTATCCGGGCGGTTCAGGTCGACACGCGCGACACCATCGTCGGTAAGGGTTACAGCCAGTGAGTCATAAGAATGCATGATGAGCGCTCCTTTTTGAACCGGTAGAGGGTGGGAGGCGGTTTACCTGCCGATCGCCTTGCGAATGTCATCCACATGTAGACGGGCATGTTCGTAGGCCCAGCGGATGAACCGTTCCAGCGTGCCGTGGCCGTGAAATGCATGACGGCCTGTGCGATCCAGATCGGAATCGGACATTTGCCTGACGATGTCGATGGTTTCGGAACGAACCTCCTCGAGTTGCGCCATCAATGTCTTCAAAGGCAAATGGTCGATTTTCGACACCTGCTTTTTGTTAAAGCGGTCCGGATCAAAATCGGCCGGCGAGCCCTCACCGCCTTCTAGAATGTTCTTGAACAGCCAGTGCATGGAGCGTTCAATGGTGATGAAGTGGGCGGCGACTTGAACGGCTGTCCACCCTTGACCGTCCTGGTAGACCTCGATACCAAGCTCCTGCGGCGTCAACGACCTGAAAAATTGCAGGCTTTGATCAAAATCGTCCTGAAGTGCTGCGATAATGTCGTCTCGTCGATCCATCCTTTATCCTCCATTTATCATACCTGTCGGTTGGTCCGATGATGATGCTCAACGACAAATAATACTCTTTTCAGGTTGGCAGTCAATGCGGCAATGGAAGATCGGAGGCGGCTTTCCGAATAGCTCATCTTCAAACCTGTTGGATCAACGCACACAATATGTCGTTTATACGGAGCAGATTTCACACAATATATGCGGTTTTACGGTTGACACTTGCTCCTTTGGTATGTAAAAAAAAGATGACTTTTCTTTCCTGTTTTTCAAGAACAAAACCCCATCGACTTGCAAGGCAGCCATGGGATCGTCACAGCAAGGGCGAGCATAACAGCGGGTGGGATCGGGTTCAATGATACGATGAACAGAACGTTTGTGACCGCTTCAACCAGTCCATCCGATCACAGGTGCACGGCCTGTCAGCGAATCGCATTCAAATCACCATTTTTAAAAGTGGTTTCAGAATGTTATATAAAGAGGAGACGGTCAACATCCTGTTTTAACGTTTTCCTAAGATGTGGCATACGGAGCTGAAGGAGGTCTGCGTTGGCAAAGATGAAAAAGCGGCGGTTGTGCTGGGAGGCCTCCGGGTCTCCCCAGGTGATTGGATACAGGCTCTATTGGGCGGAAAACGGCAAGGTTGATTACAGTTCGTCACATGTGACGCTGGGCAATGTCACCGAAATCGTGCTGCCTGACGACCTGGATGGTTTCGATCCTTGCGGGGGATGCCCTGTGTTCGGGGTCTCTGCTCTGGACGAGTTGGGTAATGAATCGGATATCATCACTTTGGATGTTCCCTATCAATTCAACGCGCCAAAAAGACCCGGACATTTGTGGATCGAGACCATGGAGGAGTATTACACAACCGATGAAGACCCGGTTCCGAAAAAGCAGTCTGAACCGATCCCGCTGTTTGAACGCCGCCAGTTGCCGGACGATACCGAAAGGCCGCAGACAACAGGCGCAGAATCCCAATATGAAAAGACATCCCTGAAGTACATCCGCGGTCGCGACCACAACTGACGGCGAGTTTCGGACTGTTGGGCGACGTGCTCTTCAGCTGTTACAGCATTTATATATTTTTAATCAAACCGCGTGCCTTGCACATCGTAGAAACTTGAGCGAAGCTCGACCTGGCGTTCAGGCGTTGACTCACGGGAGACGGCGTTTGAGAAATATTCTTCAAACAGTGCGGCTTATCCGTGTGATGATAATTTCGCTGGCTCTGGCTGCAACGCTTTCGGCCTGCCATGCATCAAGGGTATATCCGCCGCCTGTTGCTTCACCTGAGGC
The DNA here is from genome assembly GCA_050291625.1 of Desulfobacteraceae bacterium. Taxonomy (GTDB): domain Bacteria; phylum Desulfobacterota; class Desulfobacteria; order Desulfobacterales; family Desulfosarcinaceae; genus JARRKU01. Next base: position 11,142 of record JBNKKC010000163.1, on the reverse strand, counting down.
AATCAACCCAAGTGTGCCTTCCGTTGCATTTACTATCCAGGTGGGAGCTTTTTCTTCTGCCGCGCGTGCAGTCCGCCTATCCGAGGAGCTTCAGCAGGCAGGTCTGGACGCCTACTACTTTATCGATACCGATCATTACTACAAGGTCCGTTTTGAGCGATTCGCTTCCAAGGCCGCCGCCCGTCAAAGGGCGTTCGATCTTCAAAGGCGTGGATTGATTGACGTCTACTACATCGTGTCACCGCTTTCCGATTCCCGCCGGTCAGGCACTGCCGCCAGTCTGCAGGCTGAACTGGTGCGCACGGCGCATCAATTTATCGGCACTCCCTACCGTTGGGGCGGCGTTTCGGCAAAGACAGGATTTGACTGCAGCGGATTGACCATGACCGTCTACAGGTTGAATGGATTGCACCTGCCGCGCAGCGCCCGTTCTCAATTCAGTGCCGGTCGGGCTGTTTCAAAGCGTTCCCTGCGGCAAGGAGATCTCGTCTTTTTTGACACATCGCGAAGATCGCGCGTGTCCCACGTTGGCATCTATATCGGCGGCGGCCGCTTTATCCACGCATCCGGAAGCGGCAAAGAAATCCGGACGGCCGATTTGAACAGCAGCTATTTCAAGCGCCGCTACGTCGGCGCTCGGCGGTACTTCTGATTGCTTCCACAGGCTTTGTGACAATACAATTATCTATAACACTCAAATCGCTGTTATCATGTTGCGGAAGGGTGAATCGGCGCCCTCTTTGATTGGGTCAATCTATCCTTGCCGGATGAATTATCTTAAAGCCTGTAAATGGTAACAGCCTGCGCAAAAAAGGTAACCCGATGGAATGGCGCCGCAACTCATCGTACTCTTACTATCCGGAATAACAGACGATATGGTTTTTGGTATGTTGCTTGCTTAATTTTAAGGGATACCATTTAACCAATACGAGGAGCCGTCATGAAACGAATTGCTTTATTCGCTTTTATCGTATGCGTTTTATTTTTTAATATAGGCCGGGCCGCTGAAACGGATAACCAAACCCTGAGGGTTCAGGGGCCCACTGAAACCGGCAAGCTGACCTTTCAGCCCATCGAACCCGGTAAACTGCTTGTTTCGGTGGTCGATGCCGATGAAAATCCGATAATGGGACTGACAGCCAAAGATTTCACCATTGTCGAAAATCAAAAAACCGCAAAAATTCTTCAAGTTGAGCCCCTGGCCACAAACGAAGATGTCGGCCTCAACATGGTTCTGATTGTGGACAATTCACTGTCGATGAAAAATCGCAATGCCGTCGAGCCCCTGCTGGATGCGCTGGAGGCCGTGTATGAGATGATTCGGCCCATCGATAACGTCACGGCCATCGTATATGACGATGGCGAAACCATCAAACTGAACGGCAAAAAACTGCATGCCAAGATACTGAAGTCCAACAACCCGACCTATCTGCGAGCATTTTTCAAAGAGCAGCTCAACCGGGGACTGACAGATGGAACGTATCTTTACGATGCCATGATGGTGGGACTTGATCAGGTGCGACAGTGGCCGGAAGAAAGCAACAAGTTCATGGTTGTTTTCACCGACGGCGAAGATCTCAACTCCAGCGCGACCCGAGGTGAGCTGAAGGCCGCAGCAATGATGATGTCCAATTTGGGTGCCTATACCGTCGATTATATGCCCGCCCAAACAACAAACGAGTTTTTGCAATCATTTGCAAATCAATATAACGGCAAGGTCTGGAAGGCCTCCTCTTCGGAGCAGCTGATTCCCATTTTCAAGACTTTTTCATCCACATTGCTTCACCGGTACGTGGTGTCCTATCGGTTTTTGAATCCGCCCAGCGGGGCCGTCGCCTTCGCTCCTGCACAGATGACCATTGAAGAAGTAACGACTATCGACAGCGCTCCTTTGCTCAACCATATATTCTTTGAGGCCGGCCAAAGCGAACTCTCCGGGCGCTACACGTTTTTCGAAAATCAGGCCCAAACGGAGGCATTTACTGAAAAAGCCTTAACAGGCGTCATGGAAAAATACAGTCACCTGCTCAATATCATCGGCAGCCGTCTGCGTCAGAATCCGGATGCCGCGATTACATTGGTGGGCTGCAATTCGAATACAGGCCAGGAAGCCGGGCGTGAAGATATTTCCGCCAGCCGTGCCAAGGCGGTTCAGGCCTACCTTAGATACGTGTGGGGAATCTCTCCGGATCGGATGACGCTGGAGAGCCGGAACCTGCCCGAAGCTCCCAGCACCAGTCGGATTGCCGAAGGGCAGGCGGAAAACCAACGGGTCGAGATTCGATCGACCCATCAGGCCATTCTGGACACCGTGAAGAGCGAGTATGTCGAAAAGATCAGCGATGTGCCGGAGCTCAAGCTGATTCCGAAAGTCATGGCCGAAGCCGGAGTCGCCAATTGGGAAATTCAATTAAAAGCGGGCGATGCGGTTGTCGGCGCCTTCAACGGTGAGGGTGAGCCCGCTTCAGCGCTCATTTTGACCCTGGAAAAGGAGCAATTGGACAAGATCGCGGCCGCCGGCGGTATCCAGGCCAGCTTGAAGGTGACAGACAAGGAAGCCAATGACCTGACTGTGGAGCAGGCAGGAAAACTCCCGGTGAATTTTATCAAACGCCAGGAACGCCTGGCGCAGAAACAAGGATATAAAGTCCGGGAGCAGTACGCGCTGATTCTATTCGATTATGACAGCGCCGCCATCAAAGCCCGCAACAAGCAGGTGGTGGATCGTATCATCGGGCGTATTCAAGTCATTCCAGAGGCCGCGATTAATATTGTCGGCCATACCGACAATATCGGCAAGGAAGATTATAACGTGAAACTCTCGGAGAGACGCGCACAATCCGTACGCGAACAATTCATGCAAGCCAATGCACCGGTCGCTTACAGCCTGGAGGTCAAAGGCGCCGGTCCGCATGAACCATTGTATGACAATACCGTACCGGAGGGCCGCTCTCTCAACCGTACCGTGACGATCGCTCTGGAGTACGAGCAACAACAATAACGCTTACGGGACTAGCCAACCCCTGGGGGGCCGCCTTGCGGCCCCTGCATACCTCTCCAACTCCCCATCTCTGAAATCGGCGTCCGGTTCCGCCCTCAACCAACCCCTTTTTCTCCCGTCCCGCACAATTCATGGCTTGCTATTTTGTATACAGCCGGTATGGTTTTCTGGTCATACCAGTGACGATGTTTCGCCTGATGAGGGTCGCTACGCAACTCACGGCGGGGCGCCAATTTTGCTATTGTGCATAGATAACCGATGGTTGGTCTGCCGTGTGGTCACCCGGAGCGGTGATTGTTCCAGATTGGCAACAGAATTGCAGTATGCCGAATCAGTTCAACCCCCACAAATCCGACTGACATGTTGGCCGGGCAGGAGGTGGCCACCAATGTTGACACTGCTTTTGGGCTTTGTATGTCTGGTTCTGGTGCCGGCCATTGTGCTGGCCACGATTCTGAACTGGCAATTCAAGCGATCCGACAAATCGTTGGTTAAAAAAGACGATTTTAAATTTACTATGTAGGGATACCGTATCCCGAGATTAGAGACGCAGTAAATTCGGCCTCCGGTTGCCGGCCTTCAAGCCTTCTTCGATCAAATCCAGGACCTCCTGTTTCTGATCCGGGAACTGGTAGCCCTCATAGCTGTGCGTAAACAGATAATTCCCGTCGCGATTTTTCCAATAGTTGCCGGCATGGTCGAAACAGACCTTCGAGGTGACATCCAGGGCCGACATGACGTGCTTCAATTCCAACAGCTGCTCCTGAGCAGACAGCATTTCGAACGACTGACGTTGCAGGTCGTCAAAGAGCGGTGTGCCCGCTGCAGGGAAAAATGGCCGCGACCGAATGTAGTGCGGATTGATCTCGTTGAGGACACGGGCGGTATTGAGCGCGTGGTTTTGCCAACCGGCTTTGCCGCCCAAACCCGGCATCCAGTACTCCGACACCTGAAATCCGGCTGCCATGGCCTTACGCCCGGCCTTGATATGGCCTTCGGCTGTGACGCCCTTTTTTATCCTTTTCAGCAATGCATCGTCGCCGCTTTCCAGGCCGAAGTGCAGGCGATCCAGCCCCGCCGAATGAATATCGGACAACTCCTGAGCAGACTTCTGAGCCGCGGTTTTAGCACGTGCGTACGAGGTGACCCGCTCAAGGCTGGGAAAGGTTTGTCTCAGGTAGGTCAACGCCTCAACCAGGGCTTCGGTTTTCATTACCAGGCTGTTTGCATCCTGCAGAAATGCGGTTTTCGCTCCCGATAGCAGCCAGTGGTAAATCATGACAAATCCCTGGTGGTGGTTCAGCTCCGGCACCCGGCCGATCAACTCGATTGCTGCATCCTGCGCGATCTCACCGTCGTGTCCCAGGCGCTGTGACTCCCGGCGCAGATCAGCGCAAACGGCTGCCATGGCGTCAATGTCCCGCTTGATCTCCGGCAGGGGCCGAAGTTCGAATGTCTCGGTTTTGTACATGGCGCAAAAGGTACAACGATTCCAGGGGCAGTTGCGTGTGAAGCGCACCAGCAGCGAGCTTTTGCCCCCCTCGCTGGGCGGCCGGTAAACACCTGTTTCAAAAGCATATCGTTCAATTGTGGGTTCCGTCATAACGATTCAATCCCTTAAATAAATTTGTCTATATCGTATTAGTCGCGTCGACCTTATACCAACTAATCCGGATTCCGTAAGCAAAAAAGGTCCCTTTTTGCACCCGTATACACCTATACTAATAAACATTAGGCGGAATGCCGCAATTTAACACTTGATGGTATTGTAAAAATCGAAAAAAAGAGGTGCTCAAAATACCACGAAGGACACGAAAAGCACGAAGCTGAAATATCAGATAGCGCTTATCGATAAAGCTTAAGTTGACGGCTTAAGTGTCCAAAGCAAAAGCATGAGGTGGACGCGGTCAGGTGGGGTTGTGGGGCGTTTGCCATGCGGTCTTAGTGGGGCTTGGGGCAGCGTAGGATCAGCGTCCCGCACTGTTTGAGCGCTAGCGAGTTTGCGGGACGCCCGCAGCGCCCCTTAGCCCCACTTTGACCGTGATGGCGTGTCCGGCAACCCCACCTGACCGCGTCCACCGACGATCCGATACCCATTGGCGCACTTGAGCTTTTCGGATAGCCGCATATGATTATTATATTCCTTCGTGTTTTTAGTGTCCTTCGTGGTGAAAATCAGAACTTTTTGGAGTTCACCAAATTTAAAACTCAACTTTCGGCTTTCGTCACTCCTCTGCAGGAGGTGCCACCCGCTGGTGCCATCAGCTCATGAAAACCGAAAGTTGAGTTAAAACATAAAGCTCGGTCGACCCGCAGGTTCGCCGGCTGGCAAAACTGGTTGGGATGATTATGTTTGCATAGTTTTCAGCTGCAGGGAGGAGCTATGACCTACGATCAATTCATCGAGACCATTGCATCAAGTCAGCCGCCGAGTGATCTGTCCGAAACCCTCACATCCTTGTGGTGGGACAGAAAAGGGGATTGGGACAGGGCCCATTCGATCGCCCAGCAGATTCCCACCGTTCCGGGCAGTGCCGTCCATGCCTATCTGCACCGCGAAGAGGGGGTCATCTGGAATGCGGATTACTGGTACCGCCGGGCGGGACGAGAGCGACCCGATACGCCGCTTGAGGTGGAGTGGAGGGCCTTGGTGGAGGAGATGCTGGCACTATGATAATCAAAGCTGCACCCATTCTGATGAGTTTCTGTTTACTGACAGGCATTATGCCGTCGTTCGGCCTGGCCGGAAGCTTCGACGGCAGTCAATCGCTTCTCTGCTCGGTGGATAACGGACGGCAATATCATGCCGGCGGTCAAACCAGGCCGTTTGATCCTGAAAGTGTCGGGTTGCCCCGGGTATTCGTGATCGATTTTGACGGCCGCCGGATTCTTCCCACAAAAGACAGCGTCGTACGGCGCCAGACCCGTATCAAACGGTCCGAGCACATCGAGAATAAAATGATTCTGCAGGGAGCGGATGACGGCGTCGAAGGTGTGGATGACGGTATTGGATGGAGCATGGCGGTCGAGAAAAGCAGCGGAAGGTTTGTGATCGGTGCCGCGGGAGACAAGGTCGGCTATGTCGTTTTCGGCAGCTGCAAACCCAAACCATAATGCGCGGTCGAACTGTTCCAGGGAGGTCTCGCTCCTGTGCGGTCAGCGTGTCGGTACCGTATGCCGATGGATCCAGGTTTGCAGTTCGCCGGCCGTATTGGAAAAAAGCCAGTCGATGCCCCGATGGAGTTCGCGAAAAAGGCAATTGAGTGAATCGATAAAGCCGGTGCCGATAAGCTGACGCCTGCGCCGATGGCGCCGCAGGATGCCGCCGCGCATGAGCAGGTAATGGCCGCACAGGCCGGCCCATTGGCTGTCCATGGCGTACCGGCTCAATTTGTCGGGCCAGTGATAGGCGATGAGCGCCTTGGCTCGAGATGGAGCAAACACCAGACCGTTGAGAGGGTGCGGCTGCATACACAGAAAGTGGTAGTCAACCGCCGGCGCCAGCGGCGCCAGAACCTTGCGCAACCGGTCGTTCTGAGTGTTCATATCCGGCCAGGTCTGCTGTTTGATCTCGATCATCAGGTGCAGCCGGCCGCCAAATAGCGTCACCACATCCTCAAGCGCCGGAATAGTCGGGTATTGTTCGTGCAGGACTTCAAAGCCGAGGCTCTGAATCGTTCGAGGATCGCCGTGAAGGCGCAGAAGATCGGCATCGTGGGACACCACAGGCACCAGATCCCGGGTCCAGCGGATGTCGAGTTCAACTCCCCAGACACGGGCATCCGCGGATGCTTGAAAGGCCTCGAGCGTGTTTTCCATGCGGGGTGACTCCGAATGGTCGCCGCGGTGAGCGATCAGCTTGCATTGGGCCAGCCGGTCTCTGTCGGGCAGGGGGCGCGGCCAGCGTGACACCATTGCATGCGCCGTGCGCTGAAAAGAGAGCTCAAGGAATTGGATGGCGTTCATAGGCGATGGGGATACCGCTCGTCGTTGTTTTTCGGTTGACCTTCCGATCGAATTGGCGATCGAAAGACAGATCTTGCTGGCATCGGAGACGATTTTCAGGATCTATTTTATGGCTTGATGGGCAGGATGTCCACCTTTATGATAATGCGGTTATCAAGACGTTAGGAGCAGACCACCGATGAACCCCGACGATGTGGCGGCCTATCGCATCCGTGCGGTATTGTTTGATTTCGACGGGACCCTGACCCGGCCGGGAGCGTTGGATTTCAGCCGAATCAGGCATGCCCTGAACTGTCCGTCCGATATGCCCATCCTGGAGTATATACGATCCATCGGCGATCCCGCCCATCGGCGATCCGCCATGCAGCGGCTGGATCAATTTGAACTGGAAGGCGCCCGGATTTCCAAACCCAATCCCGGTGCGCAGCGCCTGGTGCAGTGGATCAAATTGCTCGGGTTGCACGTGGCTGTCATTACCCGAAACAGCATGGGCTCGGTGGTGCGCGCGCTGGGAAATTTCGATCGGATCGGTCCCCACGATTTTGATCTGATCATCACCCGGGATACCGACGTTGCCCCCAAACCCAGCGGCGACGGAATTGTCTGGGCCGCACAGAAGCTGGGCATCGAGTGCGCCGAAATCCTGGAAGTGGGCGACTACCTGTTCGATCCCCAGGCCGGCCTGGCCGCCGGAGCCCTGACGGTGCTGCTGGATCCGGACAATGATCCGCGTCTCAAAGAAACGGCGTGCCACTTCCGGATCAATTGTCTGGATGATCTCAGACCCATTATTCGTGCCGGAGTTCCACTGGCCGCAGGCAAGCTGCCCAACGACCTGCTCGGGCAATACCTGGCCGAGCAGAAGGTCCGGGATCCATCCATCCTCATTTATCCCGGAGTGGGGGAAGATGTCGCCGCCGTGCGCGTCCTGGAAGATGACGTCCTGGTGCTCAAATCGGACCCCATCACCTTCACCTGCGATGCCATGGGGCGGTACGCCGTTTCGGTCAACGCCAATGATATCGCCACATCCGGTGCGGTGCCGCGCTGGTTTCTGACGACCCTGTTGTTTCCGCCCGGAACCAGCCCCTCACAGGTTCGACTGGTTATGGCCGAGCTGGGGCATGTTTGCCGTCAATTAGAGATAACGCTGTGTGGCGGCCATACCGAGATCACGGACGCTGTACAGCGACCGGTGGTCATCGGTATGATGGCCGGAACCGTGCGCCGGCGGCACCTGATCGAGAAAAAAAACATGCGTCAGGGCGATACGGTTCTGATGACCAAACAGGTGGCCGTCGAGGGCATGAGCATTATTGCCCGAGATTTTCAAAAACGGCTTTCAGAAAAAGGCATATCCGACCTGGATATAGAAGCTGCTCAGAACATGCTGGACCGCATATCGATATTACCGGAAGCCCGAATGGCCTGCCGTCAGGGCGGCGTCAGCGCCATGCATGATGTTACCGAAGGCGGTTTGGCCACTGCCGTCGAAGAATTGAGCTGTGCCGGGGGGTGCAAAATAGCCGTCGATATGGAAACGATTCCCGTACCTGAATTGACCCGCAGGATCTGCGGCGCCGTCGGCATCGACCCCCTGGGGTTGATCGGCTCGGGAAGCCTTTTGATCTGCTGTCGCCCGGAACAAGCCGAGAGTCTGTGTCGCAGCATCCGATCCGAAGCCATCGCCATTACGCCGATCGGGCGCGTCTCGGAAAAAGGCAAAGGTGTCGAGGCCTTTGAAAAGGGCAGGCCCGTTACGTGGCCGATCTTTGCGGTCGATGAAATGACAAAGCTCTACACTTGATGAAATCGTATAGAGTCTTATTTTCACCACGAAGGGCGCGAAGAATACGAAGGAGAAAAAAATATAGCACACTATCAGCTTCGTGCTCTTCGTGTCCTTCGCGGTAGTTTACTAGAAGTGGTTCCAAAAGTTTCCGCCTTTAGAAAAGCGCTGTGTTTTTTCTTTATCGATTCTTTTTACCAACGAACCAAAGAGGAGCATATGAAATCAACCGTCATCAAATATAGCGTGTGGATCACTTGTTTGCTGGTTGGACTGGCCGCCTGCACCACGGTCAATCCCTACAGCGGGGAAAAGCAGCCGAGCAAACTGGCCATCGGGGCCGGTATCGGTGCGGCCAGCGGTGCGGTCATCGGTCTGCTGAGTTCAAACAGCAAGAACCGCCAGCGCAATGTCCTGTTGGGGGCCGGTATCGGAGCGCTGGCCGGCGGCAGTGTCGGATATTACATGGATGTCCAGGAAGCCAAGCTTCGTCAGCGTCTGCAAGGCACGGGCGTGAGTGTATCCAGGATCGGCAACCAGATCGTGCTCAACATGCCCGGCAATGTGACCTTTGAAACCAATTCGGCGGGTATCAACGCGGGTTTTTTTGAGGTGCTCGGCTCGGTGGCCATTGTCCTGAAAGAGTATGAAAAAACCACCGTAGACGTCATCGGTCATACGGACAGCGTGGGTTCGGCCAATTACAATCAGCAGCTTTCAGAACGCCGCGCCCGCAGTGTCGCCGAATATCTCGCCTCCCAGCAGATCATGGCGGAAAGGCTGCTGGTGGCGGGCCGGGGCGAATCCCAGCCCATCGCCTCCAACAGCACCCCCGAAGGCCGGTCCAGAAACCGCCGCGTGGAGATTCGGATCGCACCCTTGACCCAGTCGTAAGACTCGACTTTCGGTTTTGAAAGACGGCTGTCCGCAAAGCTCAAGTGCGACAAAAGGTGTGGAATTGACAGTGATTGGGGTCGGGTGGTATTGCCGGACACGCCATCACGGCCGAAGTGCCGACGGAACGCTTTTAAAAACACAATAGATGTGAAGCCCCGCCGCCGGTTTGGTGTTTATACATATAACCGCCCTTCATGTTTTCGCCGGATGAGTGTGCTTTTCTTTAACAGCGATGAATCTCACGGTATTTCCCTATCTTTTTTTCCCACCTTTTTGAGCAGGTCGTCCCATTTTTGGCACGAGGCCGGATACATCATACGATACCAGTGAAGTTTGCATTTCCAGGGCTCGAATGTCGGTTTGGGCGGATATTGGGGCGGCTTACCGGGATTTGGTCGAAATATGACCAGCTGATATGTCGGACGAATTCTGTGTTGTCTGTTTCGCTCTCGGTCGATGCGTTGGGCGCCTCCGATAGATCATATATATCGTATATTAGATCGACTGTCTCTCGGGTTCCGGGTTTGGAGAATGTCAACATCACGCCGATGCGCGGGTAGCTGTAGACAACGGGCAGGGTTTGCGTTACCTCCCAACCAGGGTATCTGCAGGTTGCTTGGCGTAATGCTCTTTCTGCGGCTGCATCGAAATCAGGGAAGTCCATGGAGTCACTAACGGCGATCATGGTAGTACCGATCAACTTGTTTGCTGCCACCCAAATGCCGCTATGGATGAAGTTATCTGGTCCGATGATAGGGAATATGAAAGCGAACGGTTCACGGTTGATGTCATGGACCATTACGGGTGGACCGATCCTTGCGCTTTCCCATCCCAATTCGGGCGTTTGTTCCTCATGTATTGACGGGCTCGGAATGAATACTTGTTGGGCCAAAACCACTGCGGCAATTTCAAAGGCGGTTTTCTCTGACACGATGGTTTCTTTATTTCCCCATGCGGTGTTGGGGACTGAAACCATGAAAAGGAAAATTAGCGATAGGGCTCCGGTTAGATATGTTGATCGAATCATGCTATTTCTCCTTCTGAAGCAAGGTAAATAGCAGAACGAACAAAAAGGATCTGTTTGAAGCTAGTTCAAAAATTGTTGTTGGTGGTTCTGAAATCGGGCGTGTTTCGGTAAGCTTTGTTTATGATTCCCATATACATAAGCTAAAAGCAATATGATTCAATTTCTTGAATGACCCAGAGGCTGCCTTCTGTTGCCAGTGACAACCGAAGGCGTCTAATGCGGCGCAACAACAATCAATAGGCCTTTTTTTGCTATCGGTCTATCCCGGACAATCGTCTATCACCGCCTAATAGCTCCGGTGCTATAAATCCATTTGTCGACAGGGTAGGGCGTATTGAAAAAAATCATCAGCTTCTTGATGCCAACTAGGTACCTAAAGATACTATCCCCATGAATTCTGATATTTTGGGCGGAATGAAAAATGTGACGTACGTCACATTTTTGAAATTGGGCAAAATCACA